>DASVAJ010000026.1:0-90550 GCA_036376415.1 Terriglobales bacterium | reverse complement strand
TTTGTCGGAGCCTTCGAGAATTTGAATCTGAACTTAGAGTGCTATGGACAGACCAATCCCGAAGGCCGAGCGCGATTGACGCGCCGTCTCATCATGGATTTGGTCTTTATAGTCATCTTCAGAACGGAGTATAGCACGATTGTCATCTGGCGAAGGATAGATTTAATGTCCAGTTACTACTTGTTATTCGAGAGAGTCGGCTTGCCATAGAACTGTACTTTGCCGTCCACCACAACAGCAACATAGCGGCGCTGCTGTAAAAACTGCATGACCTTCTTCCCTTGGCGTGCCAATTGCGCCCAGCGGGAGGCTGTCTCGGGATTCTGTTCGAGACCACGAAGCTCGTAACCTTCAAACTCAAAATCCACTTCGCGCAATCTGGCGCGGCTCGTCCGGCGAACTGGAAAACTGCGGTTTTCCAGTGCCACGCTCTTGGCATCGTCGACCAATGCCTGTTGCCAGACCGAAATTAACGTCTCTTCTATGCTCGCGGCCATCGTTTATCGTCCGTTGAATTGCCGAACGTGCCGTCGATCCTTCTCATGATCCGTTCGGCCCATTGCACGGCGGACCCGACCAGTGACTCGGTCCTCGGACTCGGCCGACTATCGTGCAGGTCTTCTGTCGTCTTTAGATGACGGGAGACGAGAATGCTCGCCATGATTCCCAAAACCCGTTTGCGTCCTTCTTCCATTTGATTCCCCATCACGCCTGAACTGGTGTTGCAGGGCCATCCCAAAGCGGCCTTTTGCTCTTTCTTTGTAGGCGCTGCATCCGATGTTCAAACCTGGTATTGATCTCGCGATATGGCCCTGGGGCAATGTCGCCCGTTTGGAGTGCGCGACGAAGTTCATTCAGTGCCTGCTGCACGATTTGTCGAGCTTGCTCTGGATCGCGTGCGGTGCGTTCGTAATAAATTGCGAGTTGTTCGTACGCTTCGTAGCCATGGCGCGAATTCCCGAGGGCATCTTTCCAGAGTTTACAAGCCAACTCGAAATCACCTTGCCGCTTTGCGAGTCGTGCAAGCGAACGTCGGGCAACCCGATCCGTTTCGGTGGGCAAGAACGAAGCAATCGACTTCTGGTAAAGGTAGCGGGCTCGCGTGTCTTCCCCTTGCTTTTCGCAAATGCGGGAGACACCGAACAGTTCGAGTCCATCTTGTCCCAGGTTCTCAGCATCGCTGAGCAAGGAAAGAATCCGGCTGGACAGCGCTGCCAGCCCACGGAGGTCCATTTGATTGTGGTTGAGTACAGGAACCAACCGTTCGGGTGGACCTCCGCGCAAGTAGTCAAAATAGATTTGTGGAATCAGGCCCGAAAGCAGATCGGCTCCGCGGTCCCAGCCTAGGACGTGACGTTCCAGTTCGGAGAGCCGCACCGAACCAAGTCGCAGTCGCCATAGATTCCGTGCGGGATGAAGGAAATCGAGGTGTGCTCGTGGAGTGGGTAGAGAAAGCCTACGGCTCATGCGATAGCGAGTTTCGAGCAGCGGCCAGTCGAAGCTCTTCCCGTTGAACGTGACGAGCACCGGGCGTTCTGCGATTCGTTCCCGCAACGCAAACAGCAAAGAGCGCTCCTCGCTGTACTCCCGCATGAACAGCTGCTCGATCTCAAGTCCTCCACCGTCCCACCATGCAAGGCCCACGAGGAAAGGATAGGTGCCGCTCCCACCAGAAAGGCCAGTAGTTTCAGTGTCCAGAAAAAGCCATTCGTCGGGATCGGCTATCTGGTCCGGCGCTTCCGGCAATAACAATTTCAGAGCGCGGGCATCTGGCGAAAACGCGGCTGGCTGAGCACACCAACAACGGGCCGAAAGGTGTTCACCGTACTCATTGGTTTTTGTTGTTGCCCCGAGAATCTGGGCCAGAAGCTCAACGTTCGGGCGGAGGGGTTGGGACGATTTTGCATCGGCATCGCTCAGCAGAGTCGGATATGCTGCACTTCCATCTGAGGCTGAACGTGGGGGCCGCTGCAGAGCCCTGATGCTTACGTAGCGCGTGCTCATGCGGTTTCTGCCGTCCTTGCCTCAAGAAACTCAGTGTTTCCGCACAGTCTCCCAAGAATCTCAAGGGCAACTTCTTTGGTCCTCTCGCTTCGATCAGCCGTCGGCCCAACGCAGGACGGGCAACCGTTTTCGCAGGAACACCCGCCAATCAGTTCGAGTGTGCGGTTTAGCAGGGTGTCGCAAGACTGGTATAGCGGCTCGCTTATTCCAATACCGCCTGGATAAGCGTCGTAGATGTAAAGGTTGGGCTCAAAGAATTCTTTGATGTCACTATTGTTTGCCGGTCCTGCAAAATCTTCCCAGTTGATCTCGCTTGCTGCGCTCGGGGGACGTTCGCCGACGGCTGTACCAAGATCGCGGCGGTCGCACATCATCAGAAGTGTCGCCATTGACCAAAGCGCGTACAGCAAACCGAAGATCCCGTTCTGACGTTCGGAGAGACTAAACGGCAAATCTGCAAGCATGCTGTGCCCGAGCGTTAACCAGAACGAAGTCGTATGCATCTCGTTCTCCGGCAATTCGAGTTTCCCGGAGCCGACGTTCTCGTTGGTAAAGAATTTGATCTTCTTGAAACCCACAACTTGAGATCGAACGAGAACGTCGCCATGTGCGCGTGCTGCTGGGCCGGCAATCGTTTCTTCCCGAGCGACCTCCAGTACACGAACCTGGGTGTAACGAATCGCGTCCGTGTAATAGTCCACGTTCACGGGTCTCACATAGGCTTTGCGCTTGTCGAAATCCAGGTGCTCGACGTGATACTGCTGCCCCTGGTGGATGTAGATTGCTTTCGGATGGACGGTGGTTAGAGCAGATGAAAAATCGACCTCGCCGATCACATTCGGCTTGCCTCTATCTTCGCCTGTTGTGTCGATAATCACGAAGTTGTCGGACGTAACCGATCGCAAGCTGATTGTGTCTGCTGGATAGGCTTCGTCGATCCAGTGCCAATCTCCGCCGCTCTGATGCAGGAATCCTGCTTCACCAAGCTGTTCGCATAGCGCCGGAAGATCAACATCGGCAAACGTCTCGTCAGGCGAGATGGGCAATTCAAATGCCGCGCATTTCAAGTGGTTGACCAGAATCTCAAGGTTGTCTGGTCGGATGTAGGCATGTTCGGGCGAACTGCCGAAGAAGTAATCGGGATGTTGCACGATGAACTGATCTAGTGGAGCGGATGAAGCTACAAACACGGCACACGAACTCCCGGTCCGGCGTCCTGCACGCCCTGCCCTCTGCCAAGTGGATGCAATCGATCCCGCATACCCCGCCATTACGCATGCGTCGAGCGAACCTACGTCGATTCCAAGCTCAAGCGCGTTCGTAGCGACCACTCCGAGAATGCGGCCATCGTGCAGTCCACGTTCAATCTCGCGCCGTTCTCCTGGTAAATAGCCTCCGCGATAACCACGAATTGGTTCTGGCTGGCCTGGCTTCGGAGGGTTCGCCTGTTGCAGGTAGGTCAGAATGACTTCGGTGTGCAGGCGGCTATTTGCGAAAACAATCGTCTGCAGCTTCCGGCCGAGAATCTCTTTCGCAACCCGTGTGGCTTCATTGATGTAGCTGCGCCGGATTCCGAGATTTCGGTTCACCATCGGCGGGTTGTAAAACACGAACAGCTTCTCGCCCGCTGGTGCTCCGTTCTCTTCGACAACTTCCACTTTTTTCTCTATCAACTGTGAGGCAAGTTCGCCGGGATTCGCTATGGTTGCGGAACAACAAATGAATTGCGGATCGGATCCATAGAACTTGGCAATACGCCTGAGTCGCCGAAGTACGTTGGCGAGATGGCTTCCGAATACACCTCGGTAGGTGTGCAACTCATCGAGTACGATGTAGCGCAGATTCTCGAACAGCCGCATCCATTTTGTATGGTGTGGAAGGATGCCGGTGTGCAGCATGTCGGGATTCGTCAGGACTATGTGCCCGCGCTCCCGAATCGCCTTTCGCGCATCGCTCGGCGTATCACCGTCGTACGTAAACACTCCGAAGCTGTCATCGAGACGCTTCGCAAGGTCCTGCAATTCCGCCAGTTGGTCCTGGGCGAGTGCTTTGGTTGGGAACAGATAGAGCGCACGGGTGTCCGGATTTTCTAACACTGCATTCAAAACCGGCAGGTTGTAGCAGAGGGTCTTGCCAGATGCGGTCGGCGTCACCACAACGACGTTCTTGCCATTGCGCACCAGTTCGGCGGTGGCCGCCTGGTGCGAGTACAACTCGCGGATTCCTTTGGCCCGATATGCCTCAGCCAAGACACTTGTCACCCAAGTTGGCACGGGGAGAAACTTGGCATCTCGGGCAGGAATCTGCCGTATTGCAGTGAGCACCTCCTCCTGGTGATAGCGCGCGACTAGTGATCCAATGATGTTGTGAACGGTTTCAAGACTTGCTGGCGGTCGCGGGGCTAAGGACTGGGAAGCGGACATGAGGGACTCCGGTCGTATTCGCCTTTTGTTCGCCTAGCCTAACACCTCCCTATCTCACGCGCAATGCCTTTACGACGGAACAGTCAAAAGGGGGGCAATATGCGAGATCAGCTGGCTGCAGCGGTCGAAAGTGCCTTGAGCCCACCCAATCCGCTCAGCACTGGCTACGAAGGAGTCCAGCTTCCCACTGTGGTTCTCCTTGACAACGTACGCAGCATGTATAACGTCGGCGCATTCTTTCGGGCGGCCGACGGGGTCGGTCTGGAAAAGTTATGTCTCTGCGGGATTACAGCACATCCGCCCAAGAAGGCTATATCGAAGACGGCGTTGGGCGCTGAGGAGGTCGTCCCCTGGGACCATGACTGGGACGCTGTTCGAAGAGTGGAAAGCCTGCGAAACGAGGGATACGAAATCGCCGCTATTGAAACCAGCCTGAATTCGGTCGATTTGTTTCAGTGGCAGCCCAAGTTTCCGGTCTGTGTGGCATTTGGACACGAAGTAGAAGGCTTGCGGCCTGAACTGCTGGAAATCGCGGACATGCATGTGCGTATTCCCATGGTCGGTAAGAAAACGTCACTGAATGTCGCGACCGCCGCTGGAGTTGTTCTTTACGAACTGCTGCGCAAGTATCGTAATCGGATGAACGCATCTTGACCCTCACGCGGTCATCACGCTGGCAACGGCAATTCCATTTGCTTTGGAGTGAGAACTTTGGGAGCGAACTGCCTGAGAAAGGCTTTACCGGCTCCCGTGGCGCCAAGAATCAGGGTGTGCGCGACATCACGATTATGAAGATTTAAGAAATACGGCGTGGCGTGATCGGTCTCAAGCACTGCAAGGTATTCGGTACCAAGGTGATCGTTCCGCTTTTCTCCGGGGAGAATTGTGAAAAGGAACGAAAGATCGGCGTAGTTGGTATTGAGCAGAAACAGCCGGCGAAGATTGTGCCGGTAGTTGCCGGGCATGATCGCGAAATACGCGTTGAGCTGGTTGTAGCTTTCTGAGAAGAGATTCCCGTCAGCACTGGTGAAGACTCGTACTACTTCGGGCAGGGCTCTGTCGAGTGATCTCTTGTCCTTTCCATACAAAACCACTGTGAGAGAGAATTCGCCCAGGTTCTGGCCTTCGCCCAAGACCCGAAGGCAATCCCCGAGGTTTTCGATGTCCGCCTGCTTCGATTCATCCATGAGCGTGTTGCGCGGATCGTATGCGGCGGGGTCTCGCTGCATGGCGGTAATGAAGGATGTTTTCGTGATGTTGAAATGCCGCTTGCGTTTCGTGATCTCTTTCCGTGCTATAGCGGTCTCCAGCGGCACCCATTCGGTGACGATGCAGAAGTTGGCCTGAATCTCAAGCAATTGCTTTAGAACGAGAGGTTTGGTTTCGCCGATCGCTTCCTTCATCGTCAGGACCCGGACGAAGTGATTCCCGACGCGCAAGTGATCTCGTTCCGCTTCGATATCTGAATTCACAACTTGGTAGTCCAGAAACTGGCTGCTGGCTGGGCCCCCTTCAATGCGCCAGGAGTCGTAGTTCACAAGTCGGCGAAAGAGACGAAAACAGTCGTCCCGCTGCAAAGCCTCGATGGGCAGAAAATCGGCGAGCTGCCGGATAAAGCTGTTTGCACGCTGTTCGAGCTTCAGCAGGTCCGCTTGTATGTGCTCACGAAGGAGGACCTTCATTTTGTCGTTTGAGAACTGCGCTTTCAGCTCGCGTAACCCGGCCATCGGATCGGTCGCCAGTTGCTTCAGGGCGGCTGTTACGCCAGTCTTAGACCGGGTCCCCTCCACGACAATTGCGTAGAAGATCTCGACTTCGAACAAACTCTCTAGTTTGCTGTCGAAGAAATGCTTTCTCTGGTTGACGGCAGCTTGGATTATCGGGTCGTCATAGCTCTGGAAGGGGATCTGGGGCCGGTTTGTCTTAAACAGATATTGGTAAACATGAAATCCAGGTCCAAATATTTTTAAGGCTGCTTCGAGCCGTTTGACCGCGTATTCTTGGGCGGCTTGGTCGAGGCTCTCGTAATCGAGCCCACGCATGTGCAAGACAATTCCGAGGTCACCACTTTTGGTAATGAATACTTCATCGTTCCAGAAGCCATACAGGCTGATATGAGCATTGAGTGCTCCGGAGTCGATCCATGGCTTCACGATCCGATCGAGGCGCAACATCAGCGCACCTCCACAGCAGCGATCTCTTGCTTCGCGGCGTCATAACGAGAACGGAATTGTTCACTCCGGGCAAGAATCCGCAGCATTGCTGCATCGGCTTCCGTTACCCATCGGCCAAACGCATAACCACCGATGAAGACAATCACGCCAGCCAGGAGACTTTCAAAAAGGTTGAAAACGGCAACTGCCCCGACACACACGAAATAGAATAGGGTCCGCTCGACACCCAAGTACGTGAGCGGTTTGTGTAAGCTCTTGAACACTCTATTGCGGCGCCTATTGTTCTGTTCCTGCATGAGTACCCCTCGGGTTTGAAAGTGGTTCAATCTTGGAAGCGTGTTGCGGGGCTTTATCCCCAAAGCCAGGTCAGAATGTTGGCAGCAAGAATGGCGATTCCGGTGCCGGCAGCGACGCCAGCCAAAGCCCGTTTCGCTCCAGGCTCCCCGTGGGCAAACTGATAACCGCCAACAACGATTGCGATCAAACTCCCGACCTTTGCAACCGTGCCGGTGAAGAGGTTTTGCAGATTAGTAAAGCCGGTGTCGAGTGGCGTGCCTTGGGCATACGCTCCGAGAGAAAGCAGGAGAAAAGGGACAAGAATGGACAGGCGAGCACGTACTTTTTTCCAACGAATCGCTTGAGCTTCGTGCTTCGAAAAAATAATGGGACCGGATTGCATTTGAACCTCCAGACCGGGCTGTTGTGTCGGTGGTTTCGAAGTTAACGAGCAGGAATTTTGCCGTCCAATTCCTTTTCGTTGCGGCATTATTCCTGGCAGGAATAGGTTAGAAATACCCGCAAGATTCCTGTTTTTCAGTGGTTCTCATTGGCATCCACACTGATTCATTTATCGGTCGAGGGGAGGATTACTTCGCTGCAAATGTGCGGCACCGCAAAATGCACAGCGGTTTGGTGGGAATTGAGGGAATGGATCGAAACGAAAGGGCGCCCGGAGGAATTTGCGACTCGCTTCAAAGTAGCGGAAGTGCGCTCGTGCGAAGTGCATTATTCCTGCAGCGCATTGGCTCTTTCCTAAAATGAATTGGACTCTTCACAGCGCCTAACCATACCTTGAAACTGCTCTGGCAGCTCAGACGCTGCGAAAAATACTTTCGGAGGCCGAAATGGCCGAACTCGTTTCGAAACCAGCCCATAGTGTCCGATACAACGAATCAATCTTTGAGCAGCTGCTCGACAGCGACGAAGCCGCCGCTCTCCTGAGAATCCATCCTAAAACTCTTCAGAAAATGGCTCGCACTGGAGAAATCGCTGGCGTGCAGATCGGCAAGCTCTGGCGCTTCCGTGCTTCAGTCTTGAATGACTGGCTGGACCACAAGATGGCGAGCTGAATTCCACAGATATTGCTTGAGGCAACTCTCGACAGGAATTCTGAGCCGGGCTACTCTCGTTGCAGCCATCCGTGTTGCCTCGTCGAATGGAGGAAATTAGTGAGGCGCACGAGTTACCAGAAAGGTAGCCTAAGACTGGCGGATCGTAAGAAAGGGAAAGTTTGGGAGTTCCTGTGGCGAGAAGTGCAACTGGACGGGGCAATCCGGCGGAAGCATATCGTCATCGGCACACTGGAAGAACTGCCCACCGAATCATCAGCCCAAGCTGCGGTGGACGCGATCCGCTTAGAGATCAACCGACAAACCCCTCAACAACTGGTCAAGAATGTGAGCTTCGAGACGCTCGTAAAGCATTACCGCCAACACGAGTTGCCGGATGTGTTCAACAAAACCAAGCCGGCGCCCGACGCGGCAGACGAGGATCGCAAGTCGTATTCGACTCAAGTGACATACGAGGGCTATTTGAAGAAGTGGATTCTTCCGCGTTGGCGCGCCTGTCGTTTGGCGGATGTCAAGGCAGTCGAAGTGGAGAAGTGGCTCAGGAGTCTGTGCTTTCCAAAATCTGGTGTTCCGTTAGCACGGGGCAGCAGAGCGAAGATCAGAAACATCATGAGCGCTCTCTATTCCCACGCAATTCGGTGGGAGTGGGCCGACAAGAACCCGATTACCAGCGTTCGACAGAGCGCGAAACGGCAGAATGCACCCGACGTTTTGACTCCGGAGGAAATCATGGCATTCCTAAAGGAATTGTCAGATCCACTTCGGATGATGATCGAATTGGATGCTTTCACCGGTCTCCGCCGCGGCGAACTGATCGGCCTCCGATGGCAGGATGTGGATTTCGAGAATCTGATTCTGCGAGTGCGGCGATCTGTCGTAGCCATGGTGGAGGGCATGCCGAAAACAGAGGCATCGCTGAAGGACGTACCACTGGACGCGCAAACGGCCGAGTGCCTCTGTGCATGGAAGGGCCGCTCCCCGTATCCAGCTCCGGGCGATTGGGTGTTTGCTTCTCCACATATGAAGGGGAAGCAACCCTACTGGCCTGGAACGCTGTGGCGCTACTACGCAAAACCGGCTCTGAAAAGAGCGGCAATCACGAAGCACGTCTCGTATCACACGTTCCGGCACACGTTTGGGACTTTGTTAAACGCGAATGGAGAGAATCCGAAAGTTGTGCAGGAGTTGTTGCGGCACGCGAGCCTGAAGGTTACGACCGATGTTTACATGCAGGCCGTCGGGCCGCAGAAGCGCGAGGCTCAAAGCAATTTGGTCCGGCTAGTCAGAAAAGGCTTCGATTCGGAAGCCAAATCAAGCTAAGTGGATCAAATTGGATCATGAAGAAAAACGGCGAGTGCGCGGAAGTTCTTTATTTTGTTGGCGTCCCCGACGGGATTTGAACCCGTGTTACCGCCGTGAAAGGGCGATGTCCTAGGCCGGGCTAGACGACGGGGACCTTAGGTTGGCTGGTTTTCTAAGTCTGTCTCCCGAACTCAACGGAGCTCCTTTGAGCGCGCAGTTCTGGAGTTCCGGGGGGCAGCAGGCGAAAACCGAGTCCTGACACAAGCAAAACGCAAGCACATCTTGTCCCGTTCAATAACGTTTGCTTGCCGGAGCCTCGATGGTAACAGTTGCTTAAAAACTGTGTCAAAAGCGGGTTGACGGTGGTTTGCTGTCGGCTCATGAGCGAAACCTCGCATTTCGTGCCGGTGATTCGGAGAAGAGCGCGGTCAAAACTATGCGTACGAAACCCATGGGTCAGGCTGCGATTACTTTTTGAGCAGCGCGTCCAGACCAGCCTGAGCGATGGCCTCATCGATCTCAGACTTGGCGCCGCTGGCGGAAATGCCGCCGAGGATTTGCCCATCAACGATGATCGGTAAGCCTCCCTGGTTCGGAAAAAAATCCGGATAGGCCAGCGCCTCGAGGTTGTGTTGCTTTACGGTGTCTTCTGCAGCTTTGGATGGACTCTTATAAAAAGCGGCATGGCGAGCTTTCTTTTGCGCCCAGATGATGGTGTTGAGCGGCGCTGTGTCGCCTTTTTCCAGAAACAGCAGGTTCCCGCTTTCGTCAACAATGCAGAGGGTGACGCTCACATTCTGCCGCCGTGCTTCGGCCTCGGCGGCGGCAACCATGCTTTTCACCGCACTCAGATTCAAGTACTTTTTGCTGGGAAGATCAGCAGCAGATGCGACCATAAGCAAGCCCAAGAACACCACGCCTAGTCTTACCATGGCATGCGATGCTAGCAGGTGGGGAGACGCTTTGCCACGGAATTCGCGACAGCAGGTCTAGGCCCCAAACCTCAGAGCGGCACGAGCTTTGGCTTTGGATGCTTCTTCTTCGCGGTTCTTAGGCGGAGCGGTGGTCTCGAGCGATCGCAGGAACCGCGCCGAAACTTCCGCCACTTCGTCAATAGCCTTCAGAAACGCCGCTTCGTTTTGCTTCGACGGCTTTGTAAACCCGCTGATCTTGCGCACAAACTGCAGTGACGCCGCCCGGATCTCTTCCTGCGTGACCGGCGGATCGAAATTGAACAGGGTTTTGATGTTTCGGCACATGGATTTAATTTTATCGTCCGCGGGCGCATTGGCGCTTCGGGAATTAAGGTAAGCTAGACCATCCAGAGCCGGCACTCATGTTTTTCCCCATCCGTGACGACCAACCGCGATTCAGCACGCCGTTCGTGAATTATTTTCTAATCGGGCTTAACGTCGCGGTTTTCTTTTTTGAACTCGCCGTAGCCGCGCAGGGGCGGCGGGCGCTGAATGGGCTGATGTTCCAGTTCGGCGTAGTACCGGTTCACTTTGAGCGGGCCCTGGCGGGCTCTGCGCACTACACGCTTGGGGCGGCTTTAATCATGATCTTTACTTCCATGTTTCTGCACGCCGGATGGTCCCATATCTTTTTCAACATGTGGGGGCTATGGATCTTCGGCGATAACGTCGAGGATTACGTTGGCCATTTCACGTATTTAATTTTTTATCTGGTTTGCGGATCCATGGCGGCTCTGACACAGATTGCCCTCAATCTCAATTCCAATATCCCAACCGTGGGCGCGAGCGGAGCGATTGCGGGGGTAATGGGGGCGTACCTGGTGCTGTTCCCGCGGGCAAAAGTCTGGACCTGGGTCGTGTTCATCTTTTTCTGGTGGCTGCCGGCATGGATTCCCCTAATCATCTGGTTCCTCGCGCAATTTTTCGCGGGCGCCGCCAGCATCGCCGACACTCGCCAAACCACCGGCGGAATCGCGGTTTGGGCGCATGTGGGCGGTTTTCTGGCAGGCATGATTCTGGTCAAAATGCTTCCCCGGCGGACACGAGCGTACCGCTATGGAACCTGGTGAAAGTAGTTGCTCGTTGTCAGCCGTCAGTTCGCACAGATTTGACAATTGGCGGTCGCGCCAGTGACTACCCTTTGGCAACCAGCCACTATAATGAAGTCGTGAGTTCTCCTTCAGCGAAACAGCTTGCCTCCGCGGACTTCCCTACCCGTTGGGGACATTTTCGTATCTATGGATTCCGGCTCCACCCGGCCCAGAATGGCAAGCCTGACGACGCGGTTGCCTTAGTGATGGGAGACATCCACTCGGCGCCGCCGCTGGTGCGAGTACATTCGCAGTGTCTAACGGGGGACGTCTTCGGCTCCCTGCGTTGCGACTGCCGGCAGCAACTGGAACTCGCGCTGTCGACCATTGCAGGCGAAGGCGCGGGAATCCTGATCTATGAACAGCAGGAGGGGCGCGGGATTGGGCTGATGCCCAAGCTTCAGGCGTATGAATTGCAGGATGCGGGCCTGGATACCGTCGAAGCCAATGAGAGACTTGGCTTCAAAGCCGACCATCGCGAATTCGCGCTTCCGGCCGAAATTCTCAAAGCCCTGGCTGTCCACCAGGTACGGCTAATGTCAAACAATCCGGATAAAGTTACCGCGCTCGAACGTGCCGGAATCCAGGTGGTCGAGCGGGTGCCGTGCGAGGTTGTGCCCAGCGCCCATGCGGCCGAGTATTTGAAAACGAAGCGGGATAAACTGGGGCATTTGTTTACGAAGTAGCACTCACCGCCGTTGTTGCGGCCATCGGCATTGATCGGGGAGGGTCCGATGCTGAGTCGTGTTTTGCGGGTGTGGATCGTCGTTGTAGGTAGCAGCCTGGCCCTGCGGGCTCAGGGAACCCCTGGAACCAACGCCGCTGCAGCAACCGCCCAGCAAGCAGAGAGCCATCCCACATTTCATACCATCAGCCGCCTGGTGTTGGTGGACGTCGTGGTTACGGGCGAGTAAGTTGCAGCTATTGTGGTAAGTAGTTTCCTTCCACGTCCACCCGCAGGGTTGCCGAACCGATTCGCTGCCCGTCACTGGTCGCCTCCCAGCTGAGCATCTTCCATGCGTTTTTGTCTGCGGCAGAAGAAGTGATGGTCAGCTGAACAGCATAGGAGTCGTGCGCTGCAACCGTGAAAACAGTTGCATCTGGCCACTGGCTCCAGCCGGCAGGCAAGGTGGGCTGGAGGCGGACCTCTTTGGTTGAATTCGTGTCATTTCGGATGATCAGGGGTACCCAGAGGGACTGACCCGGCGCAACCTGTGCCTCGGGTGGATAGAGATCGGCCAGATGCTCGATATTGTGGGCGAGCCAGAATGCCTTGTAGAAACCCCACGGGCCGCCCAACTCGAGGCCCAGACCTGGACTTGGCGATTCATAGCCGTGCGCTCGCACGTAGCGGATCGGCTCGGAGGTGATGCCCTCGAAGACATCGCCGGTCACACTGCCGCCTACCAGCGATTTCCCGAAGATGAGCCGCACCGGCTTCTCCGTGAATTCTTTCAGCTGTGCGTCGGTGAAGTCATTCTGAGTTTTATAAGAACCCCATGCCTCCGCCGCCACTCGTGAGTAAGGCATGTGTCGACTGCGCGAGGTTTCGTTCGTTGCGTATTCCGGTCCTTTTCCCTTGGCAAAATCCAAATTACTCGCATCCGAGAAATAGTAGATTTTCTTCGGCTGCCAGGGGCGCAACCCCTCGCCGTAGTTATTGATATTGAAGCGGTCGCGCGCAGCCTCAACCTGTGCGGGGAAAGCCAGGGGATTAGCGGCCAGATCAAACGCATCGGTGGCGAGAACTCCGGCACCCTGGTGGTCTTCGTGGTTCTCGCCCACGTCATAATCGGGCAGCCAGGTGAAGATCACTTCGGGACGAGTGATGCGGATCAGCCGAACGATCTCTTCCAGTGCTTCGCCGTTGCCCCACTGCTCGAGCGAATGGAGCACGTCGGCGCCAGGGGTATCGGAACCGTGCATGAACCAGGCATCAACGATGCCATAAGACGCGAGGGAATGGCGCGCCTCCATTTCGCGAATATCGGCCAATGCCCTGGCCTGTTCCGGTCCGGCGGCATTGCCTCCGGAATTGCCGCGTGTCGTATAGACCACCGCCACGCGCTTGTGCTGCTGCTCGATGAGTTTGGCGACGTATGCCGCTACTTCGATGTCATCGTCAGGGTGACCGACGATCTCCAGAATGTCGACTTTGAAACGGCTGTCAGGTTCAGGATTGGGCGGCGCCGCTTTTGCAGCAGTCTGGGCTTGCATGGCAAGCGCGGCAAGGAGAATCCAGACGCAGAACAAAGATAGAAAGCCAGTCCGAATAGATCGCATCAGGATAAGTTAGCAAAACTTTTCAGGCGCGCACGGCCTTAACTTCCAGGTACTCGGCCTCTACATGGGTCGTGCCATCATGGGAGAGATTGTGCTGCCTCCACAGTGACTCCATCTGTGTTGACAGCTGTTTCTTTCCGCTCTCATCCAGGCGGGAAAAGGCCATTTTCGTGGGACCGAAATACTCCCGGAATAATTCAACCACTTGTTCCGGCGGGAATGGGTATTGGAAGCGGGCGGCGCGGCGCTCCGCGCTCAGCTTCGAGACCGCGCTTGCGAAGCGCTCGCGCACCACCTTTTCATCTCCCCAGAGCACGGGGGCGGGAATTCCGGGTGGGGGGGGAACCAGTTCCGCAGTTGCGCGAAAGCTCTTGCCCACGAATCCCTCCGGCGTCCAATTGGCCATAGCAATGGTGCCGCCCGGTTTGCATACCCGCAGAAGCTCGGTAGCCACACGATGCGGACGCGGAGCAAACATCGCGCCGAACATCGTAATGACAACGTCGAAGGCAGCATCGGGAAATGGCAGGGCTTCGGCATCACCTTCTTCGAATTTCGCTGAGAGTTTCTCCGCGACCGCGCGCTTGCGCGCTTGCGCCAGCGAGTTCGGAGCGATATCCACCCCGGTTACATCGGCGCCGGCGCGAGCCGCCGGGATGGCTGAATTTCCCGTTCCGCAGGCGACGTCGAGGACCCTCAGGCCGGGTCGAATTCCTACTCGTCCCACGAAGCTTTCGGCTTCGTTCGCGGTAAACTTCGCAATCTCGCCGAAATCGCCTGCCATCCATGTGGCCTTCAAAGCAGACTTCAGTTGTTCAAACTGCGGGGATGCTGCATCCATAGAAATACTCCAGAATTGAGGGTCGCCTCAGCGCGAGTTCAATGCACGAATTAAGGCAGGACCTCGGCCACGCCGGAGGTCCTCCCGAGACTACTGTTTCATCTTCGGCCGCTCGCAAGCGTCGACGATTTTTGAAGGATCAATCGCCGAGCTGTCGACCTGCTCTTCCTTGATTCGGCCGTCCTTGCCGATCAGAAAATTCACCCGGCGCGCGGCTTTGTATTTGTCCATGTAGATGCCGTACTTGCGGGTGATCTCGCCGCCCCAGTCGCTCAGCAGCGGGAAACTGACGCCGATCTGTTCGGCAAAGGCGTGATTGGCAAATGGGCTATCCATGCTCACACCCAGGACCTGGGTGTCGGTAGCTTCCAGGCGCTTCAGGTTGGCCTGAAAGTTTTTCATTTGCTGCGTTCAACCACCAGTGAAAGCGAAAACGTAGAACGCTAAAACCACCTGCTGCTTGCCGCGGTACTGGTCGAGGGAAACGTCTTTGAGATCGTGCCCGTCGAAGTACTGCAGCTTGAAATCTGGAGCCAGATCGCCAACTTTGGGCATAGCGGAAGTTCCTGTCTTGTCAGCGGCCCACGAAGCCGGTTGTACAGCAAATGCGCCCGTCAAAAACAGGGCGATGAGCAGTTTTTTCATCATGTACTCCTAGGGCTAGGAGTGTATCGCCGCGCTCAAGGCGTGGTCAATTCAGGAGATGTCAAATTTGCCTTCACTGCATCTTTGCCAGTTGCTCTCCGATCCTCTCCTGCAGCACGTCGTAATCCATGCCCGTGCTGTTGCGGAGAGCGCTCTCGGCGGGCACGCCTGAGCCGATGCTCTGCAACATCGTCACGATCTCATTCATGCCGTAGCGGTCCCGCAGGTACTCAGCCGCGGCGAGAGACTCCGCGTAAGCGATCTCCGCCTGAAACGATGACAACCGCGTAAATGAATATTGCAACGCCTCGAACGGAATTGCCTTGCGATTCGCCATGAGAGGCCCCAGTCGGCTGGCGTACAGCGCCGCGCTCCGGAGCTCCATCAGTTGCGCCAAGCCTTCATTCAGCCACGTCGGGCAATGCCCGCCGGCCAACCAGTGCAGAAAAGAATGCGTGAGCTCATGCCGCAAGACGCGCTCCAGTTCCGGATCAACCGCGCTGATGCCGCCAATCGGAACCCGTAGCTTGCCATCATTCAGCGCCCCCGCTCATGCAGGCGCCTCAGTGATGTCCATGAATTCTTTTTGCGTATAGAGAATCACGATCACATTTTCCACGGGCTCGTAGCTGAGCTGGCGGGAAATCTCCTGGTAGGCGCTTTCGAGGGTGGCCAGGATCTGCTGCTGCAATTCGGGAGAGGTCTTGTCGCCCTCGTACCGCAAGGTGAAGTGGCGGCTCTCCTTGCTCTTGGACCGCTCTTCCACTTGCAGTTCTCGCTGAGCTTTGTGTAGAAGCCTGTCGGTTTCGGCATCGGGGGCAATCTGCTGGGCCTGCTTCCATGCTGCAATGGCATCGGCAGTGCGGTCGGCGTCGTAATGGGCCAGGCCGAGCAGGCGCAAGAGTTCGGCCGAATCCGGCTTCAGAGTGTTGGCGCGCTCGAGTTGCGCATCGGCTTCCGCATAGCGACCTTGCGCCGAAAGAGCAATGCCCTGCCATTCCAGAAGATCAGCTCGATCGGGCATGGCGCGAATGGCATGATCGAAATAGGCGCTGGCCTTGTCCGGCGCCCCGCGCTGCATGGAAATGATGGCGGCAAGAAAGAACGCGTCGGCGGTGGCCCGGCTGTTGTTCTGGATTTCGATCTCCGCCAGGCGCTGATCGTCAAGGACATCGCGCACCATGATGCGATTTCGCAAATCCCTCCAGTAGGGGTCGTCCTGCCGGGGCGCGCGAAGCAGAGGAAGCGCCAGCTTGTCGTGCGGCGGAGCTGACGACGAATCGCGTCGCGTCAGATCCTGGATGCCGCTTGTTCCCGGAACCGCAGCGCCGGGATGCACCGGCGTGACTGGGGGGGCGCCCTTTTCGATTTTGAGCACGTCGTCTTTGCTGACGCTGTACACGTCGTCGCCGATCCAATACTGGATCGTGCCGTCCTTTTCCTGGGTCTTGTTAACCGAGATCGAGATGCCGCTCTTGAGGTAAAGCGTATCGGCATGCACCAACGCCCCGAGAGCGAAAAGCAGGGCGCAACAACCGAGCATCCCGCCTGAGCGAGTGCACCATTGACGCAAATTGGGGTCTGCATCGCGTGAGAGTTGCACGATTTTGCAACGTAGTATCTCACAAGGGGACGCTGCGGACCTGGGCCAAAATGGACGAGTTCGTATTGATTCGGGCTTTGGAAAGCAGTACAGTTTGATTGCGCGCAGCAATGAGTCTCCGCACCCTTAACGATATCTTCTTCGAGATCGCCGGGCGCAATCAGCCGCAGTTCCTGCTTCGGAAAGCCGAAACCGGCTGGGTGCCGATCTCCTCGCAACAATTTGTCGCCAAAGTTGCAGGCGTCGTCAAAGTCCTGCGCTCCTGGGGCATTTCCAAGGGCAACCGCGTTGCCATTCTCGGCGAGAACCGCCACGAGTGGGTAGTGGCTGACATGGCTTGCCTGCTTCTGGGCGCCATCGTGGTGCCCATCTACACTACGCTCACGGGCGAGCAAACCGCCTACCTGTTGCGCGATTCCGGGGCGCGCGCCATTTTTCTCTCTACCGAGAAGCACCTCGAAAAAGTGCTCTTAGTAAAGCACGAGACCTGCCTCGAAAAAGTTGTGGTCATGGACGACGTCGCAGGCGATCGAGCGGTGCGCATGTCGGAGATGATGCAATCTGCCGGCGAGCCGCAAGCGCAAGCCTGCGGAGGCACAATTCAACCGGACGATCTGGCCACCATCATCTACACATCCGGCACGACGGGTATTCCGAAAGGGGTGATGCTCAGCCATGGCAACATGGCTGCGAACATCAACTTCTTCCTCGCCCCGTTCGGATTTCGCGAGGGCATGCTGTGCGTCTCGTTCCTTCCGCTCTCTCACGTAACCGCCCGTTCCGTGGACTTGGGCCTGCTGCACAGTCACGTCACCCTCGCGCATTTGCCGGTAATCGATCAACTGCCTCGTGTTCTGCCCGAACTCCGCCCGCACCTGTTGTTAAGCGTTCCCCGCGTGTACGAAAAAGTTCACGCCCAGGTGGAACTCAAGTCCGAGCATTTTCCCAAGAAACAGATTTATCACTGGGCGCTTGGAGTGGGCCGCGCCCATCGTAACGAGATTCTCGGAGGCAAGACTCCTGGCTCGCTGGCTTGGAGAGTAGCCAATCGGCTGGTGTTTGCGAAGATCCGGCAAGCCATTGGCGGCCGGGTCAGCATCTTTATTTCGGGTGGCGCTCCGCTCGGGCGCCCGCTGGCGGAGTGGTACGCGGATGTCGGCATTCGCATTCACGAAGGCTATGGCCTCACCGAAACCTCTCCCGTCATTGCGGTCAACACACCCACGGCACATCGTGTGGGAAGTGTAGGCAAGCCGCTTGCCAACGTTGAAGTGCGCATTGCCGAAGACGGAGAAATCCTGGTGCGCGGGCCTTCGGTATTTCAGGGATACTGGAATAAGCCGGAGGAGACGCGGGGCGCATTTCTCGACCGCTGGTTTAAGACCGGTGACATCGGCCGCATCGATGAAGACGGCTTCCTGTATGTGACCGATCGCAAGAAGGATCTGCTGAAAACCTCAGGCGGGAAATTCATCGCGCCGCAGCCGATTGAAAGCGCGCTCAAGCACCATCCGCTGGTGGCCGAGGCGGTCGTGGTCGGAGACAAGCGAAAATTTCCCGCGGTGCTGATCTTCCCCAATTTCGTGGCGCTGGAAGAACGAGTACGCCAGAAGAACGTGATTTTCACTTCCCGCGAAGAACTGGTGGAACTTACAGTTGTGCGCGAGCGTTACGCGGAAATCGTTTCCGCGGTCAACGCGGATCTGGCGCAGTTCGAAAAGCTGAAGGAATTTCGGCTGCTGGTCGAAGAACCCTCGGCCAACACCGGGACCATGACTGCCAGCATGAAGCTGCGGCGGCGCGCCATCGAAGACTACTTCCGGCACAAGATTGAGGAAATTTACTCGGGATCTTGAGTCCGCAGGCTCCCGCTTTTGTGCAGTGGCGAGCGCCAGATTCAAAGCTTTTCCGCAAAGGGCGCAGGGTGATTCGCAAGTGCGCAAAGAATCGCCTCAATTCTTGACCGCTACTGTCTCCGCTTCTCCCCTGACCAGCGCGGCTAGACTCTGTACATAAGGCGCCTTTGCCACGCCGCGCTCGGTCACAATCGCGGAGACGTACTTTGCCGGAGTCACATCGAAAGCGGGATTTTCAATCTGCACCCCGTCTGGGGTCATGAGCTTGCCGGCGATAGTGGTGACTTCGGCGGGATTGCGTTGCTCGATAGGAATTTTGCTGCCGTCCGGGGTTTCGAGATCGACGGTTGAGATGGGCGCGGCTACATAAAATGGGATGCCGTGCTCTTTGGCCAGCACCGCCACCGTGTAAGTTCCAATTTTGTTGGCAACATCGCCATTCGCCGCAATGCGATCGGCACCGACGATGACTGCGCCGATTTTCCCCTGCCGCATCATGGCGCCGGACATGTTGTCGCTGATCACAGTCGTGGGAATCCCGTCTTTCACCAGTTCCCAGGCGGTCAGGCGCGAACCCTGCAGGAACGGGCGAGTTTCATCAGCGTAAACATGAATCTTCTTGCCTTGCCCGACCGCGGCGCGAATCACGCCGAGCGCCGTGCCGTAGCCGGCCGTCGCCAGCGCGCCGGCATTACAGTGCGTCAGCACTCCGCCGGCTGCGGGCATCAGAGCCGCGCCGTGCCGGCCCATCGCTTCATTGATGGCGATGTCTTCGGCATGCATTCGCTGCGCCTCGTCAATCATCGCCTGCCTGATTTGCGCCACCGGCCGGACGCGCAGCAAATCAAACTTCTGCTGCATGCGGCGGATAGCCCAGAATAGATTGACCGCCGTGGGACGCGTCTTCCCGATCACCTCGCAAATCTCATCGAAGTCGCGTTTCAGGTCGCCAACGCTTTCCGCCTTGGAGTTCTTCAGACCGAGCGCGATACCCATTCCCGCCGCGACTCCAATGGCGGGAGCTCCGCGCACGACCATGTTGCGGATGACCGCGGCAACTTCCTGATAACTCTTGCAGGTGACGTAGACCTCTTCGGTCGGCAGCTTGGTCTGATCGATAAAGCGCACGCCGTCGTCGGTCCATTCGAGAGTTTGGAAGGATTGAGTCATTGAGTTATTGAGTCATTAATTACATCGTTGGCGTTCGGTCGTCGCTCGTCGGCAACACCGCTACCAAACCAAAATCCGAGGGTGCCCCATCCTAAACGTCGCGTTTTTTTCGGCGTTTAGGGTGGGGACTTTGATTTCCTGGAAACATTGGACACCCGTCTCGCCTGAAAATGCTGCAATCCGAAAAAAACGTGGGCACCCGAGGCACAAGATTCTAAGCCGACGACCGACGGCCAACGACCGACGAAGCATTTTCTCCCAAATGCTCCTTTTTCACTTCACTCGCCGTAAACACCGCCACAAATTGCGCCGGAGCCGCCGCCTTCTCCACTGCCGCGCGTCCCCCAGCCTCTTCGCGCTCCACCAAGCACATCACCCCAACGATTTCAAATCCGAATTCGCGTGCGGCTTCGATGGCCTGGATGGTCGAGCCGCCGGTGGTGCACACGTCGTCGACGATCACCACCCGAGCGCCTTTCTCCTGAAAGCCTTCGATGCGGCGACCCATGCCGTGCTGCTTCTCCGCTTTTCGGACCAGGAAACCATGCATCGTCCCGCTAGTCACAGCAACTGCAACCACGATAGGGTCGGCGCCCATGGTCAAACCACCGATCGCGTCAGCCTTCCATCCTCGAGTCTCAATTTCATCCAGAAAAACCTGGCCGGTGAGTTGCGCGCCGCGGGCATCGAGTGTCGTGGTACGGCAATCGATGTAGTAGTCGCTGCTGCGGCCCGAGGCCAGTTTGAATTCGCCCAGGCGGAACGATCTGGTGGCCAGTATATGCAGCAGTTCCTGACGCGCGGCAGACATGAAATTCTAAGATAGCAGAATCGGCTCAACGCGTAAGTCGCTCGAGATGGCGGAACCCTCCGGTGGAGATGATTGCCAGCACCGAGGTGAAACCGTTGTACGCCATGTGCATCAGCACGCCTGCGGCAACGGATTTCTTCACCGCGCGAACAATGGTCAGCGCGAATCCAATAATGGAGATGACCACAATCGCGCCCCAGGACTTCGCGAATGACATTTTGGGGTCTTCGAGCTGTGGAATGTGAATCATCAGGAACGGGACGGCGGTGAAGATCACCGCCAGGACTAAGCCCAGGCGGCGCGCGAGCACCGGGTAGAGGAAGCCGCGAAAAAACATCTCTTCAAAGAGCGGCACCAGCGACATCCCGCAAATCGACAAAATCCAGGCGCGAAGCGGCGTTTGAAAGAAGATGTCCATTTCAATCTTATGCGGCATGGGCAGGATATTCGCCAGGAGCTGAAGGACGATGCAGAATGCAATTCCCAGCAATAAGTAAGACCACCAGGCGCGAGGCCAATTCCAACGCATGGCTGCGGCGAATCCGGCCGGTGTATTTCGCGTCGCAGTGGTAAACATGAAACCCAGGGTCAACACATAGCACAGCATCTGGGCGGCAAATGCGACCAGCGGAAAACTCATGACTTGCATGAGAGGGGTGTGCGGGAATGCGACCCGCTTTGTCACCTCCGCGACGACCAGCAGGGAAATCATGAGGGTTCCGAACATCACCAGCACGATCGAGATGACGTCCCATCCGCTCCAGGGCGGATTTTCATCGGTTCTGCCGGGCGGTGCCGTCGACACCGGCTGGGGTTGCACTACCGGCCACTCTGGGGTTGCAGACATAGGTTGAATGTACACGAAAGCATTGTTCTGAGCCGAATTCGTGAGCTCAGTTTGGGAGCTTACATTGCCTTTGGTGATTCCGGCTGGGCCTTTACGCCATCGCCATTCTTCGCGAAGTATTCCGCCAAGGCTTGCCCGGTGTACGACTTCTTATTACGCGCGACCTGCTCCGGCGTTCCTTGCGCCACGATGCGGCCGCCGTCCTCGCCGCCTTCGGGACCAAGATCGATGATCCAATCGGCATTGCGAATCACATCAAGATTGTGCTCAATGATGATGATGGTGTTGCCGAGATCCGTGAGCCGGTGAAGCACGTCGAGCAACTTGCGAACGTCGTCGAAGTGAAGCCCGGTTGTCGGCTCATCGAGAAGATACAACGTGCGGCCGGTCTGGCGTTTGCTCAATTCCCGGGCCAGCTTAATGCGCTGGGCTTCGCCACCCGAAAGCGTGACCGCCGACTGCCCAAGGTGCAGATATCCCAGGCCGACATCCACCAGCGTTTGTAGCTTCTGCCGCACTTGCGGAATGTTCTCCAGAATTGGCAGGGCTTCGGAAACCGGCGTCTCCAGCAGGTCAGCGATTGAATAGCCCTTGTACTTTACCGCCAGTGTTTCCTGGTTGTAGCGGCGGCCGCCGCAAACTTCGCACAGGACATAGACATCGGGGAGAAAATTCATCTCGATGCGGCGCTGGCCTTCTCCCTGGCAGGCTTCGCAGCGGCCTCCAGCCACGTTAAAGGAGAACCGTCCGGGCTTATAGCCGCGCTCGCGGGATTCCGGCAGCATGGCATAGAGATCACGGATATGCGTAAAGACGCCGGTGTAGGTTGCGGGATTCGAGCGCGGGGTGCGCCCGATCGGCGACTGGTCGATGCGAATCACCTTGTCGATGTTCTCCGCTCCGGCAATCGCCTTGTGCTCGCCCGCCTGCTCACGCGAGTGATAGAGAGCCTTGGCCAGGGAGCGGTAGAGAATGTCATTCACCAGTGTAGATTTCCCCGAACCCGATACGCCGGTCACAACATTGATCAAACCTAGCGGGAACGTTACGTCGATATTCTTCAGGTTGTTTTCCCGAGCGCCCAGGACGCTTACCGCGTTTCCATTCACCCGCCGGCGTTCCGGCCGCATGTCGATCCGCGTCTTTCCCGAAATGTAAGCGCCGGTGAGCGATTCGGGGACTCGCGTGATTTGCGCGGGCGTGCCGTGCGCGACCACTTCGCCGCCGTGGCGTCCGGCGCCCGGCCCCAGATCGATGACGTAATCGGCCCGGCGAATGGTTTCCTCGTCGTGCTCGACGACCAGAACGGTATTGCCGAGATCGCGCAATTCCTCGAGCGCATTCAACAGCCGCCCGTTGTCGCGGTGATGCAGTCCGATCGACGGCTCATCGAGAACGTAGAGCACGCCCCGCAGCTTCGAGCCAATCTGCGTCGCCAGGCGAATGCGCTGCCCTTCCCCGCCGGAGAGCGTCGCGGCCGAGCGGTCGAGGGATATGTAGCCGAGCCCGACGGCATTCAGAAATTGCAGCCGCTCGACAATCTCGTGCATGATGCGCCCGGCTATCTGCTCTTCGCGCCCGGTCAGCTTGATGCTGCTCGCCTTCCCCAACGAGCGCGTAACCGGCATCGCGGTGAAATCGGCAATGGACATGCCTTCGACCTCCACCGCCAGACTCTCCGGGCGAAGCCGTCTGCCCTGACACGCCGGGCACTCGGTCGCCGACATATGCTCCATCAGCCAATCCCGGTAGCCTTCCGAGGTGGATTCGTCGAGGTTGCTTCTCAGATACGCGAATATGCCCAGGAAGCCAGTCTTGCCGCGGGCTTCAGGCTCTCCGTAGAAGAACAGGTTCTGAATTTTCTCGGGCAATTTCTCAAGCGGCGTGCTCAGATCGACTCCGTAGGCGTGAGCCACGATCTTGATCTGATGAATGAGGTTCTGTGACGCGGAACCCGGGCCAAGTGCGCCTTCGAGCAGCGGCTTCGACCAGTCATTAATCACTTTCGCTGGATCAAAATCATAGGTGCTGCCCAGCCCGTGGCACACGGGACAAGCGCCGTAGACGCTGTTGAAGGAAAACGAACGCGGCTCCAGCTTGGGGACGTCAATACCGCAATCCGGGCATGCCAGGCGCTCGGAGTAGAGCTGCTCATCGCCGCCGACGACCGCAACCTGAACCAGGCCGCCGGCCAGCTTCATGGCCAGCCCAATCGCCATTTCCAGACGCTGCTCGATGCCGGACTTGATGAGCAGGCGATCGATCACGACCTCGATCGTGTGATTACGCCTCTTATCGAGAGAAATCTCGTCCTCCAGGCTGACTAGTTCGCCATCGATGCGCGCGCGCGTGAATCCGTGCTGAACCAGCTTTTCCATCTCCTGCTTGAACTCGCCCTTGCGTCCTCGCACGATGGGCGCCAACACCATCACGCGGTTTTCCGGCGTCAGCGCCATGACCCGCTGCACGATCTGCGCTGCGCTCTGCCGCGAAATCGCCCTGCCGCACTTGGGACAATGGGGCTCGCCAATGGAGGCATACAGCAGCCGCAAATAATCGTAGATTTCGGTAATCGTCCCGACCGTGGATCGCGGGCTGCGGCTGGTGGTTTTCTGCTCGATGGAGATCGACGGACTCAAGCCGTCGATTGAGTCCACATCCGGCCGCTCCATCTGATCCAGGAATTGCCGGGCATACGCCGATAGGGTTTCGACATAGCGCCGCTGCCCTTCTGCATAAATGGTGTCAAAAGCCAGCGACGATTTCCCCGACCCGCTTAGCCCGGTAATTACCGTCAGGCTATTACGCGGAATTTCGACGTTGATGTTCTTGAGGTTATGCTGGCGAGCCCCGCGAACCGTAATCTCCCGGATGGTCATTGGTCGACTGCTGTATGCACCTTGGTAATTGGACGGTTCCACAGAAATGATGGAAAGTGGGTTTGCGCGGCTCTACTCACGTATCTTATTTGTAAACAGCGGCCAGCGTCAACGCGGGTAGAGTGAGGAAGCGCAGCACCATCTAAGGTGCAAACGTATCCGTTGGTTGCGGCTGCTGGATCGACGGGGAAGCGGGCCGAGCTTGGGAAGTCTACTGGTTGTCTTCGTGATCAGCTTTACCGTCGCGGGATCCGTTGCCCTGGGAATCACGCTCGCGTACACCGCAGTTCTCGCCCTGTTGCACGCCTTCGCCGGGAACGTTCGCCAGCCCAAACCTGCACTGGTCTTGGTGCACAGCCAAAGCCACGCCAGCGGCGACTAGAATAACCGCCGTCCATACCGGCACCGGCTCACGACCGCCCGTAAATATCTTCTTTGAGTGGCTGCGGATCGCCATCCAACCCGGCATCTGAAAACTACTTCTGTTGCTCTGGCGGCCCGTTCTGCTGCATCTGCTGCTGCTGTTGCTGCAGTTCTCTGAGCAATTGCTCCGGAGTTTTCACCACTGGTTGTCCAGGTTGGCCAGGCTGAGACTGATCCGGCTGAGACTGATCCGGTTGCGCCTCCTCTTCCGGTGGCTGTTGCATGTCCGGCTGAGCAACGTCGGGTGAAGAAGCGTCGTCACTGCTTTGCTCGGTTTCCACCTCGGGAACGGCCTGGAGGGGCTGATTTGCCATTTGCGGCTGGGAAAGCGCCGGCGCGGGTTCGGGTCCGCTCGCCCGGGCAGTCAGGACGATCTTCTTGAGGGCTCCGGGATCGGTCGGCGATCCCAGTAATACATAATCATAATGAGACCCGTTCAGCAGTTGCGCCATCACGTCGCGTGGCGCGCCCGGCCCAAACACGCCCACGACACGCTCGCTGGTAACAGTCGGCATGTCCACGGCGGCTCCGGTCTTCTGCTTTACGGCGTTCAAGACGTCGCTCATGGTGGAGTTTCTCGCCGTAATCGTGAGTTGTCCGCGCTGGTAGTTGACGTCCGGCGGCGACGATGGACCTTGCTCCGGCGTGGGGGGCGGAGGCGGCGGTTGCGGCGGCGGTGCCGGCTCTTGCTGCGCTTGAACCACGACTGCGGGCGGTTTATGCACCCGGGAGCGGCGCTGAGTAGCACCGGAAAACGGAGCTAGAACGAGGGCGCAGGCTGTAAGCGGAATTAGAAATATAGGGCGAAGCATTGTTACTAGAACGCTCTGGACGCGAAACCTTGCAGCGCAGAAAACGTCCTTGCTAGTCCGATTCTATCACTCGATGTTGCTTGTTCCTGAAGCTGGAGTGTCCTTGTGCTAACCGGGCTGCCAGCTGCTATCTCAGGCCTTACTGTCCTGGCGCGAAGTAGCCTTTGCGCGCCCGGACCTGGAGATCCTTCTTCAAGGCCGTGATCTGAATAGGCCGGAAACGCCCGTCAGCCTCGAAATCGGCGGGATGGTAGGAAACCACGTATTGACTGCGGAGTTCGTCTTCTATGGCTGAGAACGAGCTCTTGATGTCCTTCATTTTGAAGGGAAAGAAAGCCCGGCCACCGGTCGCGTCTGCCAACTGCTGCAGAATCTTGTCGCCGCGCAGAATCAATCCGCTGTCGTCGGTGGAAATGGTGTAGATGATCACCTGCGCGCGCTCAGCCATCTCGATTGCCTGCGCGCGGCTGTGCTCGCTCTGATTGTCCTCGCCATCGCTGACCACGATCAGGGCGCGGCGAACCGGACGATCGGAGTCGTCATTCAGAAGCCGATCTTTGCAGGCGCTGTAAATGGCGTCGTAGAGTGCAGTCCCACCGCCATCTTCCATCCGCTGGATGCCCGTCTGCAGCAGAGCGACATTGTCCGTGAAATCCTGCACCACGCGATTACGGGAGTTGAATCCCATAACGAAGGCATGATCGTAGTGGGCACGGATGGTGTGCTGCAAAAAGCCTCCGGCGGCCTCCTGCTCAAACTGGAACCGCCCTTTCACTGAGCCGCTGGTATCAATCAAAAGGCCAAGCCGCAGCGGCAGGTCGGTCTGCTGCCGGAAGTTGATGATCGACTGCGGTGGCTTGTGATCATCCAGAATGTTGAAGTCTTTTTCGTTCAGATCGCGCACAAACTTGCCGTGCTTGTCGGTGGCGATGAACAGAACGTTAACTTCATCCACCCGCTTGCGAATGGTGATTGTGGGCTGCGTGGAATCAAGCTCTGGGGAAGAAGCCGTGGAGGTATTGGCCACGTACGAGGTTGTCTGCGCCTCCGAGACAATCCCGAAGGTCAACGCGAGACACAAAATGAGACCTATGTACTTCATTCCCAGACCATCCAAAAATTGCACAAATAGCCACGGCCAGAGGCTACCTCAACTCATTAGATGCACGTGGCTTGCCGAAGGCCCTTCATTTCGCGCCTGGCAACCGCATCCGCGTAACCGCGCTATTGGCTTGACTTTAGGCGAGTAGCGCGGTTGCGCCAAGTTACAAAAGGAGCACACGGAGAGTCACTGGCCAACGCCCTAAATTCGTTGCACTTGGCACTCGGCGTGATCTCGTTTTTCTTGCAACCCAGACAACCCACGACTACGCCTCTCTAAAAGGAACCCGGGGCCGAGTAGAATGTCGTGAGCAGCCGAAAATTAAGAACCTGGCATGGAGCACCCGGCCCCGCTGGCCAAGTGCGACGTGCCAAACGCTACGTGCGAATCGAGGAGACACAATGAAAAAGCTCATTGCATTCTTCCTGGCCCTTGCCTGTGTTCCCCTGGCTTTGGCCGCCGGGGACGAAAAAGAAGTGGATCGAGTGAAAGATGCAGGCGAGGTACTAAAAGAAATCCTCAATATCCCGGACGATATTCCCAAAGATTTGCTGGACCGCGCGGAATGCGTGATCGTGCTGCCTTCGGTCAAAAAGCTGGCCATCGGAATCGGCGGCAGCTACGGGCGCGGCGTGATGGTGTGCCGTTCCGGCCAGCACTTTACCGGACCGTGGGGCGCTCCAGCCATGTATGCGCTGGAGGGAGGGAATATCGGATTCCAACTCGGCGGCCAGGCAACCGATTTCGTGCTCCTGGTCATGAACCCGCGAGGGGCGGAATCGCTCATGGGAAGCAAGGTGAAGCTGGGAGCGGACGCGGCAGCGGCCGCCGGTCCTAAGGGTCGCGACACCACAGCCGCCACCGATGTTGCCATGCGCGCAGAGATCCTGTCGTATTCAAGGTCGCGTGGACTTTTTGCGGGCGTTTCGCTGGAAGGCTCGACCCTTCGGCCGGATAATGGCGCCAACGAGAAGCTCTACGGCCGCAAACTCACCGCCAAAGAGATTCTGCGGGAAGGAAGAGTGGGGCGCCCGGCAGCCGCGAGTGTTCTCGATGCGGAACTGACGAAAGCATCGCCGAAAAACCGCTCGGATCCGAAGTCGCTGCAGTAGAAGAGGGCGTCGGCTCTCGGTCGTCGGTCGTCGGGCACGCGTAGCGGTCGGGGATCAGGTTTTCATCACGTCCTATATCGGGGCCGCATGCGCAATCGGCTTTCAATAAGCCTGCTTGTGCCGGATGATTCTGCCGACGACGAAGGACCGGGAGCCGGCGCCGTGTTTCTGTTTCCCCCAACCCTACTTTAGTAACCGCCAAGTACTTCCCTCTTCTCTCATCTCGACTTATTCTTGCTGATACGAGCTAAAGCCTGCTCCTGGGCTGATCACATTATGTTTTCCATACGCCTTTATACTTTGCTGGTTGGGTGCATTGGCGCCGTTACCGCCGCTTATTTCATGTTTGGGCGCAAAAAGAAGAGTGCCGCAGAGGTGGAGCGCGAGCGCCGTGAATGGCTGAACCGAATCGGTCGCATCACCGACGGCACCGTGATTGACGTTCAAGAACTCACCCCAAACGGCCATGCTCCCGCCACCATGCTGATCTTCCAATACGATGTGGGCGGCGTCTCCTACGAAGCTTCGCAGGACGTAACCCATCTGCGGCAGCTCATCAACCTGCACTCGTGCCGATTGGGTCTGCCGACTTCTGTGCGCTACGACCCGCAGAATCCCGGCAATTCGATAGTCGTGTCCGAAAGGTGGATGGGGTTGAGGCAGTAAGAAGCGGCTTCCGGCTCTCGGGGGCTAAGCCGGAAATTCCAGACCAGCGTCAGCCTCGAGTGTTTAGTAGCTATATTCAAACAGAATTCGTTCCAGCGCTTTGCGGCAGATCTGTGTCTCAATCGCCGACAGCGGGAGCCGACAACCAGGAGCGGAGAGCTGTCTTGAATCCTCCCCTGCCCATCCTTAGACTACAAAAGTGCACATGCATGCCCATGGCGCAGGCGAGAGGACCTCAAAAATCCTGCGCATCTCGCTGTTTGTAACCGCGGCGTACATTGGCTTGCTCGTAGTTGCCGGCCTTCGCGCCCACTCGCTGGCACTGCTCTCCGAAGCAGGACATAATCTGACCGACTTCGCCGCGCTGCTGCTTTCACTGGTCGCGGTTTACCTGCACTCGCGGCCGCCAAGCGCCACCCACACCTACGGCTATCACCGTGCCGGGGTGTTGGCAGCTCTGGTCAATGCGGCTACCCTGGTGATTATTGCGTTTCTGATCTTTTACGAGGCTGCACGCCGCATTCAGCAACCGCAGCCCGTGCATGCGTGGACCATGGTCTGGGTAGCCGGCGCCGGTGTCGTGATGAACGGCGCCATTGCCCTCATGCTGCTTCGCGCTGATCGCGACGTGAACATCCGCAGCGCCTTGCTCCACGAAATTGGCGATACGCTGTCCACCGCTGCCGTCATCATTGGTGGCTGGGCCATCATGGTGACCGGGCAAGCCTGGATTGACGCCGCGCTCTCATTGGGGATTGGCGCGCTCATCCTGTGGTCCAGCTTTGGCATATTGCGCGAAACGCTCAATATTCTCCTCGAGGGCACCCCGCGCGGCTTGAAGCTGGCCAGGGTAGAGACGGCCATTCGCGAAATCGCCGGCGTCAACGATGTTCACGATCTGCACGTCTGGAGCATCGGCTCGGAAACCAGCGCCCTCTCCTGCCACATCTCCATCGCTGACATTCCTCCGTCTGCCAGCGAGCGTATTCTCCGCGAGGTGAAAGCCCGCCTGCACCAGGAATTCGGTATTGACCACACCACGATCCAGTTCGAGCACGCCGTGTGCGAGGTGGCACATGGATGCGTGATTCCGGTTCAGGAAGAGCACACGCATTGAGGGCTCCCTAAGAAACATTGAGGCCCTCCACAAGAAAACAGCTGTTGCCCGCGAACCGCCGCCAGCGGCGCAAGCATAGAGCCCAGGGCGTCAGCCCTGGGCAGCGAAAAAGACCGGCCAACCCTGGAAAATCATCGGGCACTATCGTTATTACTGGAACCTAGATGCTGAAGTGACTACCGTCTGAAAGTCATATGCGAGCCGTCGTCCAACGTGTGCGCCGCGCGCAAGTGAGCGTCGGCGAGGAGATTACGGGCAAGATCGGCAGCGGATTTCTGGTTCTGCTGGGAGTCTCCAAGACCGACACTTCCGCTGACGCCGATTACCTGGCCACGAAAATCATCGGCCTGCGCGTGTTCGACGACCCCGAAGGCAAGATGAACCGCTCGCTCGCCGACGTTGATGGCGCAGTCCTCGCGGTTTCGCAGTTCACCCTTTATGGGGATGCGCGCAAGGGAAGACGCCCTTCGTTCGACCAAGCTGCGCCGCCCCAATTAGCCAACGAACTCTACCAGTATTTTGTGGAGAGGATTCGCGCCGCCGGGATCCCCTGCGAAACCGGCCGCTTTCAAGCCATGATGCAGGTGGAATTGGTCAACGACGGTCCCGTGACAATCCTGCTCGACTCCTCGCGCGCTTTCTGAGCGAAAACCGAAATTACGTTTACCGCGCTTTCTGCGCCTCAATCCACGCGCTCACCCGCTGATCCAATACGTCCAGCGGCAACGCCCCGCCATCCAGCACTTCATCATGAAACTTGCGGATGTCATACTTGCCGCCAAGCTCCGCCTGCGCGCGTTGGCGCAACTTCAGGATTTCGAGCTGGCCCAGCTTGTAGCCCAGAGCCTGCGCCGGCCACGCGATGTAGCGATCGACCTCCGCCTGGATATCCGGCTCGTCATCCGACGAATGCTCATGAAAAAAATCTACCATCTGCTGCCGGGTCCAATGCTTGTAGTGAACGCCGGTATCAACCACCAGCCGGATTGCACGCAGCATTTCATCCGACAGGCGTCCGTAGTCGGAATAAGGATCCCGGTAGAAGCCAATGTCTTTGCCCAGTCGTTCCGCGTACAGCGCCCATCCCTCCTCGTAGGCGGAGACGAATGCGTGCTGGCGGAACGGCGGCAGGCCGGGCAAGGTCTGGGCAATGGAAATCTGCATGTGGTGACCGGGAATGCCTTCGTGATAAGCGGTGGATTCCGCGCTCAGCAGGCTGCGGTGCTGGTAATCGCTGGTATTGATCCATACAATGCCCGGACGTGAGCCGTCGGGAGTCCCCGGCTGGTAGTCCGCTGCCGCGGCCTCTTTGGCGCGAAAGGCTTGCATCTCCCTGACTTCCAGAGGCGCCTTGGGCAAAAGGCCAAAGAGTTTCGGCAGTTCCGGGCGCATCTGGTCGATGTAGCCGCGGTACTTGTCGACAATCTGCTCCGGCGATTTCGCGAATACCTTCGGATCATTCTTCAGCGACGCGCGAAACGTCTTCAGATCGCTGAACCCGAGCTTTTTGGCGATGGCCAGTTGCTCCCCTTCGATGCGCTCTACCTCCTTCAATCCGAGCTCATGAATCTGTTCGGGGTCCATGGTCGTGGTAGTTAACTGGCGGATATCGTAGCGATAGAGCGCATCGCCTCCTGGCAAAGCCCATACTCCCGGCTCCGTCCGGCCTTTCGGGGCATAGTCGGTTGCGAGAAAATCAGCCAGCTTCGTGTACGCGGGCCGGACTTCGTTGTCGACAGCGGCGAGAATCGCATCGTGCAGCCGCTTGCGATCGGACCCCGCAACGCTGTCGGGGAACTTTGTGACCGGCTGAGCAAAGGCGTTCGCTTCTCCTGCGGGCTTGGCCAGGTTGCGGCATTGCGTCACAGTCTTTTCCAACAGAAAGCGTGGCGGCATCAGGTGATCTTTCTCGCCCTGCTTCAGCACTTCCGTGACCTGATCGAACACGGCGGGAATCTTGTGCAACCGTGAGAGGTAATCTTCGTAGTGCCTGGTGGAATCGAACGGAGCAATGGCGACAAACTGGGCTAAATCCAGGTGGACACCGTTGAACTGATCGATCGGCATTTCGTAAGTCTTGAGATCGATTCCCTCGAGGTGCTCCTTGAGATTGCGCACCATCAAGCGTTCGCTCAACTGCTCCTGTTCGGAGAACCCGGAGCTGTCAACGGCTTCGAATTTCGCCAGCCAGCTCTGCAGGTCGCGTTTGCGCCGCTGCACATGCGCCAGGGAGAAGTCGGACCAACGATCGTTGTAGCGATAGTCGCCGATGGAAGTGGCTAGTTCGGGGCGCTCGCGAAGGTTGTACTCCCATTCTTCGGCCAGCAGTTGCTGGAACTGGGAACGGCGCTGCTCAAGATTGGATTGATCGGCGCCCAGCGATAGGGCAGCCAGACAGCTGACAATAAGAATCAGCACAATTGCAAAGTGAGAAAGCTCTCGCATTCGATCCTCAAAAAAGCTTGGACTCGCCTGGACGCGAGCCGTAATTCTATTCCAAAGCACCGAGAGAATACCTACACCACGAGATCGGCAACTTTCAGGGCCTCCACACAGGATTTGACGTCGTGAGTGCGGAGGATGTGAGCGCCTTGCAGAGCCAGGGCCAATTCCGCCCCCAGGCTTCCAAACTGGCGCTCGCCCGGCGGAGGTTCCGCTCCATCCCGGCCCAGAGCTTTTCCAATAAACGATTTTCGTGAAACCCCGGCGAGCAGCGGAAAGCGGAGCTCGTGCAGTTTGTCGAAGTCGCGCAGCAGCGCGTAATCGCCCTTGTAGCCCTTGCCAAAGCCGAAGCCCGGATCCAGCACGATGCGGTCGCGGCGAATGCCGGCACCAATGGCCTCGTCGGCGCGCTCGCGTAGTTCTTTCTTCACCAGCATGACCGCATCCGGAACCGAGGGCAGTGACTTCCATTCCTCCGGACGTCCGCGAGTATGCATGAGCACTACTCCGCACTTCAGCCCGGCAAGCATGGTTCGCATCCCCGGGTCCCACTGCAATCCGGAGACGTCATTCACGATCTCCGCTGCAGCCTCGACCGCCGCTTGGGCGACCTTCGCCTTGTAGGTATCGACGGAAACAAAAGCAGCTGGCTTGGCGCTTTTAATGCCTGCGATCACCGGCAGCACGCGGCGCAATTCCTCGTCGGCGCTGACCACCGCCGCGCCGCTTCCGGCATGCACGCCGGGCCGAGTCGATTCTCCCCCGACGTCCACGATTTGCGCACCGTCGTCGAGCAATTGCAGCGCATGCGCAACCGCCGCCTCGGTGGAAAAGTGTTGACCGCCGTCGGAAAACGAATCCGGCGTCACATTCACAATACCCATCACCAGAGTCCGCTTACCCAGTTCCAGCGAACGGCTGCCGAGCTTCCAGGTAAAGACCGGGCGCATGCTCCTGATTCTAACGATATTTGTGCGTGAGGACGTTTTCCAGCCGGTGGTACAATCGGCTTTGTAGATGTTGAATCGCAGAGCTCTCCCCGCACTTCTTCTTTGCTGCACGGTCTTCGTCTCGCAGGCGCTGGCCTCGTCGCATAAACGCGAAGCCAATCTCAAGAAACGGATCGACGCCATCCTCGCCCAACCGGATCTGGCGCGCGGCTTCTGGGGCATTGAGATCACGTCGCTGGCCACCGGCAAAGTTCTCTATTCCGTAAATGCCGATAAGCTTTTTACGCCGGCGTCCAATACGAAGTTGTTCACCACCGCCGCCGGGCTTGCCCTGATCGGCCCCGACTACAAATTCCGCACCACCATCGAGACCAACGGCACCGTCGACAAATACGGCCGCCTGACCGGCGATCTGATTCTGGTGGGCCGCGGGGATCCCAACCTTTCCGGCCGCGAACTTCCCTACAATATGCGCACGCAGCGCGAACCCGACCCGGTGCGCGTTCTAGAGCAACTTGCCGACGAACTGGAAAAAAAAGGCGTGAAGTACATCGATGGGGACGTCATTGCCGATGATTCCTACTTCGCTTTTGAGCGTTACGGCGAGGGCTGGAGCCAGGACGACCTGGTGTGGCCGGATGGCGCTCCGGTTTCCGCGCTCACGGTCAATGACAACGTGATTTTCGTAAACATCCTTCCGGGCGGCCATGCCGGGGATCGCGCCTTCGTCAGCATCACGCCTTTTGCGGATTACTACACCATCGACAACCGCGTGATCACTACGCCTCCCGGAACTGGCCGCAGAATTTACATCAACCGCGATCCCGGCTCGACAACCCTGACGTTGTGGGGCACGATGCCGCTCGACGACTCGGGCGTGAATGAAGGCCTCGCGATTGAAGATCCCGCCGAGTTTGCCGCCAAACTCTTCCGCCACCTTCTCGAGGTGCGCGGCATTGCCGTCTACGGGAAGGAGCGGACGCATCACACGGAACTGGCGAGCCTTTCCACGTTCACCACGGTGGTGGTGGCTTCCAGCCGCGGCGGCAATGACCACCCATTCACCGCGCCCGCCGGCCCGCTGGTTCTGGCGGAATACCAGTCCGATCCCCTTTCGGAAGACGTTCAGGTGATTAACAAGGTCAGCCAGAATCTTCATGCCGAGATTTTGTTGCGCCTGCTCGGTCGTGAAAAAGGCACGGGCGGCACGGTGCAGGCGGGACTCGAGGTGCTGCGGGGTTTTCTCAACAATGTCGGCATCTCGCCGGATGACTACGCATTCTTTGATGGTTCCGGGCTGTCCCGCCAGAATCTGGTCACTCCCCATGCAGTAGTGGAACTGCTGCGCTATGCACTCACTCAGCCCTGGGGCAAGCGGTTTCACGATTCCCTTCCGGTAGCCGGGGTTGATGGCTCACTCGCCGAGCGCTTCCGCGACCTCGATCCCGCAGCGCACGTCTATGGCAAAACCGGGTCGCTGGGCGGGGTAAAGACTTTGTCGGGTTATGCGGTCACAGCGGCCGGTGAGCCGTTGGCGTTCTCCGTTCTGAGCAACAATTTCAGCGTCCCCGGAAAGCGCGTTGACGAGGTAATCGACAGCGTCATTGAAGCCGCGGTCGCCAACCCCAAGTAAACCAACGGAGCAAATCCGGTAAGGCGCAGCGGAAGCCGGAAAAGGCTGGGACTGAGTCTCTGCACTCAAATTTGGACCGGGAAGGGCACGACCAGTCGTGCCGGAACGCGGCCGGAGCTGGGCTTCATCCGCTGAGGTTGCGTTTACCGCTGTGGGCCAACAGCGGCGGATTTCCTCGGTCTGGATGCCCTAAGGTCTCGTTTACTCGCTGATAGAATCTCCTGCAAAACCGTCGCATTGTTGTAATCAACGTTCTTGGACGCAAACAGGAGCGTCACTTTGCCTTTCTCGTGAACCAGCTCTCGCAGGCGGGCCAGCGCCTCACTGGCTTCACCGCCATGCAACTCCTCGATGTATCTCTTCCGGAACTGCTCTCGCTCATCCGCATGCGCATGAAACCACTTCCGCAACTCGTTGGATGGAGCAATCTCCCGCAGCCAGACATCAACCTGCGCCTTCGCCTTCTTCAACCCGCGCGGCCACAGCCGGTCCACCAGCACGCGCTCGCCATCGGAATGGGACGGTTCGTCATAGACTCGCTTCGCGGTAACAGCTTTCTCGCCAGGCATAGTTTTCTTCTATTATTGTAGGTCCACTTCGCGATGCATATTCCAGTGATTTCGCAAGTTCTGCGCCGCTCTGTTGTGTTTCTGATCTGTTGCTGGCTGGTGCTGCTGTCCGCCTGCTCGGGATGCACGGTTGAGCGCCGCAAGAGCGACGCGGAACTCGGCCTCACGCCGCAGCAAGCCGCAGGCCGGCGCGTCTACGATCAGTACTGCGATCGTTGTCACGCACCGTACTCGTCACGCGGACGCCAGGGCCCGAGCCTGAAGGGAATTTTCCAGAAACCGTACCTGAGCATGAGCGGCATGCCGGCCAACGATCAGCGCGTCGGCGAAATCATCCGCATAGGACGGAACAAGATGGAAGGCTTCGGCAACGTCCTCACCGACGATCAGATTAATAATCTGCTGGCCTATTTGCATACCTTATAAGTTCACCACCGAGACACAGAGTCACCAGACAACGCAGGAGAATGATGTGTGTCCGTGAGCCTGTGTCTCGGTCGTGAATACAAACGATTGCTTCTTCCAATCACCGCCATTTACCATTCAATCTCACTCACTCCCGAGGTCCACATGGCAGACATGCTGTCCACTCCCGCTCCAGCAAACGGGAATGCTCCCGCAAGCGATTCTTCTTCAAACGTCTACGCTGTTTTCGGTGCGGAGCCCGAAGTCCAGGCCTATGCCATGGCCAAGTATTCCCGCTCGGCGCTGTCCATGAAGGAATCGCTGGAAGAGATCAGCCGGCAAAAAGCGGAAAAGTTTCTCAATACGTTTTATTTCCAGTACGGCCATCGCTCCATCGCCGATCTTGCGCACATTGCGCTGGCTATCGAGCGCCTTTCGATTCTCGCGGCCATTGTCATCGCCGACGAGCAGCGCTGGGATGGCCAGGAGCGCTCGACCCGTTACCAGGATTTCCGCAAGAGCGGTTTCTATACGCCCGATTTCGGCGACGATTCGCAGTCACGCGAGCTTTATCGCTCCGCAATTGAGAGTCTCTTCTCTACCTATGAATCGGTTTCCGAAAAAGTCTTTCAGCATCTGCGCGAGATCACGCCCAAGCCTTCCGACATGAAACAGGAGGGGTACGAACGGACCCTGCGCGCCCGCGCTTTCGACGTCTCACGCTATCTGCTGCCGCTGGCCACCAACACGTCGCTTGGGGAAATCGTCAACGCGCGAACTCTGGAGTCACAGGTTTCGCACTTGCTCTCGCATACGCATAAGGAAGTGCGGAATCTCGGGGAGTTGTTAAAGCGGGCGGCGAGTTCGGCTGCCTACAATGTCAACCATACCTCGGCGCGAAAATTGATCAACGAGATTCGCCAGCTCTCCCCAGATCTGGCGTCCCGCGCCGAAGCCGATCTCCTCCGGGAGGTATGCGTCGCGCCGACGCTGGTCAAGTACGCCGATCCCAATCCCTACGAAATGGAAACGCGCCGCGAGTTGCGGCAAATTGCATCAGAGTTGATGGATGGAATACCCCATGAGAACGCCCAGCCTGTGGACCTGCTGGATCCCGAACCGCTCGAAATCGAACTTGCGACCACCCTGGTCTATGAGCACGCCAGGCACTCCTACCGCCAGATTCGCCGCCAGGTCGAGGCCATCGGCGAGTTGCGCCGCAAGGAGGTCATCGACCTTGGCACGCGCCATCGCGGACGGCATGACGAACTTCTGCGCGCCTTCCGCGCCGGCCAGCAGTTCCGCTTCGACATCCTGATGGACGTCGGCGGCTTCCGCGACATGCACCGCCACCGCCGCTGCGTCCAGATCGAGCAGCAGTTCACGACCGAGCATGGCTATGACACTCCCGCGGAACTCGCGCCCGCAGGTGCTTTAGAGGACTACAGAAGCGCAATGGAATCAGCTCGTAAAACTGCGTTTCAGTTAAGCGAAAGCCATGGTTCCGAAGCAGCGGAAAATTCTCAGTACGTAATTCCACTCGGCTTCCGCAAGCGCACACTCTTCAAGATGGATTTCGCCGAAGCCGTCTACATTTCCGAGTTGCGCACCGGGCCCGCTGGGCACACCTCATATCGCAACGTGGCCTATGCAATGTATGAGGAGGTGCAGAAGCAATATCCGGCGCTGGCGGAATACTTCCGCGTACACGATGTGCGGGAGCCGGTGGACTTACTGCAAAGGTGAGACAGGCTTTCAAGGTTGAATCTCTAAATTCTGCTCGGCTGGGACAGCTTTCGCATGGCTTCAACCTTGAAAGATTGAACCGTGAAACTTTGAAACCTCGCCTCAGAACACCTTCAGGTGTATCGTCAAATACTTTTTCGGATTCTGCCGGATGGCCTTGATCAAGTCCTGCGTGTCCGTAAGCAACTTGTTGGTGTTGTCGGCCAAGGTTGGATCTCGGAGCAGTTGCGCAGCGCTGCCGTTCCCTTGATCCAGTTTGTCAGCTATGTTTGACAGCCGGTTCATCGTGTTCTGCAGCTTTTCCGCGAACTGCTGGTCCTTGGCCAGTTTCCCGATTGCGCCCTTGCCGGCATTGATGTCATCGGTGAGTTGCTTGATGTTGGCCATGGTCTTATTCGCGTTGTCATAGATAGAGGGATCTTTCAGGAACTTGCCGATGGTGCCATTGCCGGCATTCACGTCATCGATCATTTTGTTGACTTTGTCCAGAGTGGCGTTCGCGCGATTGTAGAAATCGTCGTCTTCAATGAACTTGCCCAGGCTGCCGTTCCCCTGAGTAATGTCGTTGACCAGCGTCTGCAATTGCGTCACGGTTGCGCTCAACTGGTTATAGAGACGGGCTTCATAGATCAGTTTGCCGATCGATCCCTGGCCACTCTCGACGAAACCCACGATCCGGTCCAGACGCTTGATCAGAACATCCATATTCTGCAAGCTGCTGTTGGCCGCGCGTACGACATCATCGTAACCAGGCACTTCCTTGCTGCGCAGGACATCCCCATCCTCAACCTGGGCGCCTTTGGACTGGGAGCTGTCAATGTTGATGTACGTGGCACCCAGTACCCCAGCCGTCGACAACACCGTCCATGAATCCTTGCGCAGAAAGAACCGGTACTTGGTGTTGACCTTCATCGTTACTTCGACTGGATCCACGGCACGATCGGGGACGATGCGAATTTTCTTTACGTTTCCGATATCAACGCCGCTCAGCTTGACCGGCGCTCCTTCGGCCAGTCCACTGGCATCGGGAAAATAAGACTCCAGAAAAATTTTGCTGGTGAACAATCCGCCGCCGCTCATCAGGATGATGAGCACCATGAGTGCCACGCTGGCGGCCACTACCGTAAGACCAACCTTCAGTTGAGACCACTTCAACTGCTTCTGGCTAGGCAACCTTCCTCCCAAGCAGTCCAGCTACATCATCGAACATACAGGGATGTTGACCAATCCCCAGCGTCCATTCAACTGACCCGAGCAGCCGATCAGGCGCTCTCTCAGGATTTTTCTGATGATAGCAGAAGGATGGGGCGTAAAAGGCCGATTCAAGCCGCCGATGGGCGCAGGCGAAGCTTTCTGCTCAACAGCAGTGCCAGCGCGTAGGCGCCCGCTCCACACGCCAGGGTGGCGTTCAACCCGAACTCAATGGCAATCACAATCGCCAGCACGGACCCGAGCACGCTGGAAGCGGCATTCATGGCCCAGGCCCACTCGATGGAACTCGATTGAGCCTGGCTTTCGGCCAGCGCCCGCAAACCGGTGGGAAACGGCATGCCCATGGCGAATCCAAGCGGAACCAGCAGGCAGCCGCTAATGACGAGTTTGGCGGCGAATGCCGCGCCTATGTAGTGATCGAGCAGTCCGGGCAGGGCCCACACGCAGATCGCCAGCGCAGGAATGATGGCGGCGAGCGCAATCCATATCCGGGAACTGTCGTCCAGCCATTTGCGCGAGACCACGCTGCCTGCACCGCTCGAGAGCAACATCAGGAAGACCACTACGGTCAAGGCGTAGGTCGGATGGCCAAGGAAAAGAACGAACCTTTGAATGAAAGCAATTTCCACCAGAATGTAGCCGAGTCCCACCGCGACAAAGTAAAAAATTGCCTGAGTGGGGTGACGCCTGCGGGCTCCGAGCAGCAGCAAGGGCAAAATGAGAAACGCCAGCACGGCTGCGACGGAAATTACCAGGATCATCGCCAGCACGGCCACCCCAAGATTCACCTTCCAGTCCATGGACCAGTGGCCCTTCCGGAGCAGTCGTTCGGGCCGGAAGGTGAAAAAGAAAAACGGCGCATTGTCGGTTACCGGGCTGACATTGTAGGGATAGCTGGCGCTGAACCCGTACGGATCATTGCTGCGAATCAGGCGGGAAAACGCATTGTCCTCCTGAACCGAAGGCGCATACAAAAGCTTGATGGGGGGATAGAGCGCAACGTAGCGTTGCACCTCAGCTTCTTCTTCCGCCGTGAATTCCGTCTTCTTGGCTACGACGGCCACATGGATTCCATCCTCGTTCAGTTGGTTTTGCGCGAGCACGACGAAATGGCGCGACACGTCCGCGACCCCAAGTTCATGCAAAGCGGCACTCGCGACCGAGGCCACGCGCAAAGCCTCGCGCGGCTGCCGGAACTCCCATCGGGTAATCGAGAGCATCCCCTCTGGCTTCAGGTGCGCGAAATACTCGCGGAACGCTTCCGTGGTGTAAAGGTTGTTCTCGCTGAGAGCGAATGCGCCTGCAGCCGTGGATGCCCACGTATCCACGAGCGTCATTTGCACAACATCGTACTGAGAACTGGCGTTGCGAACGAACGAGCGGCCATCTCCCACGCGCATGTGGACCTCGGGCCTTTGGTACAGGTGGTAGGCGAAATCCGCATAACGCCCGCGCATGATGGTATTGGCAATAATGGGATTGATTTCGATGCCGGTAACACTGTGGCTTCCGTTGGCAACGGCGCGCAGAACGTCAACGCCTCCCCCGGGACCGATGATGGCGTACTCGCCATGCGGGCGCAGCACATTCACTACCGCGGGCACCGCGGACATGAGATTGTGCTGCCATACCGAGCCCCGCCACTGCGTCGGGTCGGCGTTCATGATGTAGGTGCTCGCGTCCGCATCGATCACGATCAACTTAGCCCCATCGGACTGGTGGTCGACTTCGACCCGCGAAATCGCGTTCCATGCGGCGAACTCCACATTCTTTTGGCGCGCGCCCTTCGCCCACACGATATCGGCAAGCCGGCCGGAGTGGTTGGCGGCGATCACCAGCACCAGCAGGGCTGCGCAAACAACCGAACACCGCCGAAGGTTGCGAGCGGCCGAAGTCCAAACCATTGCTGCCATCGCCGAAGCCAGAGCCGATACCAGGATGGCGTTCGGTCCGCCAATCCAGTTGAGCAGCGGCACCACGCTTAAGCAGGCGACTGCGCCGCCCCCGAGATCGGCGCCGTACAAGCGCGGAATCCGCGAGGACTCCCGCGCAAAGATGACGGAAAATGCGATCCCAACCAAAAAAAACGGCACTGCCGAGCTCGAGTAGATCGCCGTGAGCCGGACGAAGTTGCCCAGCGTAAGCTTTAGCGACACCGGCACGTGCAAAACAATTTCGAGAACCAGGGGAGTGGCGACCGCACCCAGGAGACTGCAGATCGCGGCAACGGTCCTCACCTCAAAGCGATCCACCCACGACTTGCAGAGGTGAGCAAACACACCGCCTGCGCCGAGCCCAAGCAGCGCGATGGAGATGGCCAGAAAGGCAAAATGATAAAAAAGCACTACCGAAAAGACGCGTGTCAGCGCGAGTTCCAGAAGCAGCGCGGAAAAGCTGCTTAGAGCAATGCCCGCCACCAGCACGCGAGTACGCACTTCCGTTGGCGGGGTGGCAAGCTCGGGCAGAGGTTCGTTCAAAACGGACATGAGAGACGCAAGTCTAACAGAAGCGGCTGTTGCTTAATGCCTTCTACCGCCGCATCCGAGATGCGGTCGTCTAGGTTTCCAGGATCACGCTCGCGATCGCATGCACGGGAGTGTGGGAAAGCGAAAGAGCAACGTTCCTCGCACCTAGGTGGGAGGCGAATTCCGCCGCTTTGCCGTGAAATTGAATACTTGGACGGCCGCCGGGCCGGCGAACCACTTCAATGTCGCGCCAGCGCACGCCGTGGTTCCAACCCGTGCCCAGCGCCTTCATGGCCGCTTCTTTCGCTGCGAAACGCGCCGCATACCTTTCGACGCGGTTGGCTTTGGAATCGCAGTATCGAACTTCGCCCTCGGTGAAAACCCGCCGCAGGAACCGGTCGCCAAAGCGCTCAATCGATTCCGCAATGCGCGGCACCTCGGCGATATCGATTCCGGTGCCCACAATCATCTCGATACCTTAGCACGCTGGTGTGGGCCAAGACATTCTTGGCCGAGAGGAGAGCACATTGCGCCTGGGTTCCGCAGCCTGGCTTTCGCGTCTTGGCGAAATTCAGAGTCGCCTTCCCAGCCTTAAACGTCAACTACAGCAGTCGATCGCCGCGATAGATCACCTTTCCATCCACTAATCGCGCTTCTTCCATCAACTTATGCGGCCTGGGCTCCCCAACCCCGTCAATGTGCAGGACCTCATGCCCATGCGCCACCAGCCAGTCGGAAACCAGCATGCGATGGCAGCGGAAGTACACGCGCTCGGCGCACATGTAGGCGGTGCGCGACTGTTGAGCCATGTTGATCAATTCTGCCGCGGCCTGCTCAAATTCCGGCGTGAGCATGTAGTCCGCATAATTTCGAAAGCTTTCATTCCGCAACGCGACATTCGGCGACTCACGCAACGTCTTCTTCCTCCGCCCGCCCAACTCTTTCATCCACACGTACCGGATCCCGGCCTCCGGCAAGGCCTTCTCCAGAGATTCGCGATTGAAGTGCGGAAGCCGCCGCGACATAGGAAAAGAGCGGATGTCGACGAGGGTCTGGATGGAATGCGCCCGCAGCGCCTCGATCAACTCTTCCAGGCTGCGAGTGGAATGGCCGATGGTGAAGAGTGTGGCCATGTGGATGTGCGACGACCAACCGCGAACCTACTGCCATGATTAAAGCACGATTCAGTTCGCTGTACCGAGGCTGCCGGTACAACTACGTGAGTTCGTTTTACCGGGACTGCCTGGCGCTATGGCAGCGAATGCGATGGAAGGTTCAATGTCCTGCTGACGAAGGACGTCTTGCGCCGCAGTCACAAGGCTGACGCGCACAATATCTGCTTCAAAACGTCGTCTTGCTCAGGAAAGACGGTACGCAGGTCCAGCAAAACCCGGCCTTCCTCCACACGCGCCACCACCGGGGGATCGGAGACGCGCAAACGCGCCGCCAACGCGTCGGCGCTGAGACTGTGAGAGGTGAGGGCAATGAGGGTTGTCGGGAGGGTTGCCGATGGCGCCGCTCCGCCGCCAACCAGCGATTCGCCATCGATCAGTTCGGCTCGCAGCTGTGTGGGGTGGACATTCTTGTCCGCCAGGATCGCGGCCCGCAGATTTTCAGCTCGGAATGTGATTTCCGCCTTCCGGCTCTGAATCATGCGCAGTGTCGGAATCCCTGCATAGTCCTTTTTCACATAGGCAATCAAAGTAGCTTCGAGTGCAGCATATGTGAGCTTGTCGACACGCAATGCCCGGAACAGCGAGTTGCCGCGCATTCTCTTTACCAGGTCCGCGCGTCCGCTGATGAGCCCCGCCTGCGGTCCCCCCAGCAACTTGTCACCGCTGTAAGTCACAACCTCAACTCCCGAACGCAGACTGTCGAGGACGCCAGGCTCATTCTGAATCCCAACCTGCCGAAGATCGAACAGCGCGCCGCTGCCCAGGTCTTCCATCAGCGGCAGATGGTGCTTCCGCGAGAGCGCCGCCAATTCATCCATTGACGGCCGCTCCGTAAATCCGCTGATCTCGAAATTCGAGCGATGCACGCGCAGCAGAGCCCGCGTACGCTCGTTGATCGCTTGCTCATAATCAGAAATGCGGGTGCGATTGGTGGTGCCGATCTCGCGCAGGATCGCGCCTGATTTTCCCATCACCTCAGGAATGCGGAATGAACCGCCAATCTCGACCAATTCCCCGCGCGAGACGATAACCTCTCCACCTTCGGCGAGCGTATTCAGCACCAGCAGCACTGCAGCGGCGTTGTTGTTGACCACGATGGTGGAAATTGCCGTTGCGCCCAGCACCGGCTGTGTGGCAACGGGCGCCCCCGCCGGTTCGGCCGGGCGGAACTCGACAAGCTCTTCCGCCAGCAAATTCCTGAGCAACCGCTCGACATGTAGGTCGCGCTTGCCCCGCTCGCCGGAAGTGAGATCGAACTCCAGATTCGAGTAAGTGCCAGCAGTTTGCCGAATGTGCTCCAGTGCTGAAGCTGGGAGCGGCGCCCGTCCTAAGTTCGTATGCAGGATGACGCCGGTAGCATTGATTACGGGCCGCAGCGAATATCCCAAAGCCCGTCGAAGCTCCTGCCCCACTGCCGTTGCGATCCCAGACAACGCCAGCCCGAGTTTCGTGGGGTCGAGCCGCCCGCCGGAGATTTCAGTCCGCAAGCGGGCCAGAACTGTGCGGCACGCAGCCGTGACCGCCTCGTGCCCCTCGGCGGCAATTAACTCCGCAATCTGCGGATCGCGCAAAAGCTCATTCACGCTGGGCAATTCGCGATAAAGCTGCTTCTCCGTGCTCATGAGCGATGATTATTCCTTCAAGTGTCGTTCAGGGCAAGCGAAAGCCGTCCGGCTGCGGCGTGCGCGGGCGGGTCTCCCGGCCCGTGCGCTCGCTTAGTTGCACCGATCTTCACAACGCGTTACATTCAACTCCGTCATTTCAGCCAAAAAGGGGAACGTCATGAAGCTTCGCCATTCCTTCCTCGTTCTTGCCGTGTTGTCCGCGATTGCGCTCGCCCAGCAGTCCAAGCCCGCGGGCGTGGTCGAGAAAACCGATCTCAAGACCCTGGTGCCGTCCTCCTACTTCTATCGGGGCCAAAGCGCCACGGTTCAACTGCGCAACTCCGCCGCCATCCGGACCAAGGACCAGAAATACATTCTTGCCGGCCTCGTCGACACTGCCGGCTACGCCTCCGATGTGGCGCAAAAATATCAGGGACTGTTTATCAGTGAGGTGAAGTTAAAGGTCGAAGGCTCCGAACTCGCTCCCGGCGAATATGGCATGGGCTTCGTGGGCGATAAATTCGTCGTCACCGATGTTGGCGCCAATGAGCTGCTCACGGTTTCCTGCAAACGCGACGAGAACATTAAGCGCCCCGTGCCGCTGCAGATTGTGCAGGAAGGCGGAGAGTACCGGCTGTATGCGGGCCGGAAGTACGTGACACTGTCAGTAGAGTGACGGACCTGGGCGTCAATCGCGCGAGCCAGATGCCCCGAATGACCCATGTGAGGACGGGCGGCCTCGCCCCTCCATGTCGAGCGCAGCTCGACAGAACCTCGGTCGAGCACTTAAGACACTCTTACCCGACCTCCACCAATCCGTAGGTCTTCTGCCACCGCGTCCGCATCTGCCACAGCGCACGGTCAACCTCGGCCTGCGAGATTTCTGAATTCCGTCCGGAGAGGACAGCCGCCGCTTCTCTCTTCGCGAGCTCCAGCAGATCGCGATCGCGAATCAGGCTGGCCACTTGAAAGCTGGGCAATCCCGCCTGGCGCGTGCCGAAAAACTCGCCTGGGCCGCGCATTTCCAGGTCCAGTTCCGCGATTTCGAATCCATCATTGGTCCGCACCAGCGCGTCCAGCCGCCGGTCAGCCTCTTCGCTGACTTTACCTCCGGTCATCAAAATGCAATAGGACTTCGCCGCTCCACGGCCGATTCGCCCGCGCAATTGATGCAGCTGCGCCAGCCCGAACCGCTCAGCATGCTCAACGACCATCACAGCGGCATTCGGCACGTCAACACCCACTTCGATCACCGTCGTCGAGACCAGAACCTGAACTTTCCCCTGCTGGAACAGCCGCATGACCTGTTCTTTCAAATCCGCCTCCATACGCCCGTGCAGGACGGCGACATTCAGGTCAGGAAAAACTTTCTTGCTCAGCTCGTTATACATTTTCATCGCGGCCTTAATCTCAGTCTCTTCGTTCTCCTCAATCACGGGATAGACCACGTACGCCTGCTGGCCAGCCACAACCTGCTTGTGAAGGAATTGCCAGACCTCATCCGCCCGCTCGTCGCTGACCCGTCTCGTCGTGATGGGCGTCCGTCCCGGCGGCATCTCGTCCAGCACGCTGAGGTCGAGATCTCCGTAGAGGGTGAGCGCCAGTGTTCGCGGAATGGGAGTGGCGGTCATCACCAGAACATCGGGCTCGCCGAGGTCCAGCTCGGTGTGGGGACGGGTCTCCAGAGCCGTCCCGCGGAGCGAAGCTCCGCTGCTGGCACCAGCCTGGATCTGAACCTCAGAAACGTTGCCTTCTCCGGCTGATGCCGCGCTCCCCTCGGCAGGGCGGGTCCGGAGACCCGAGGCTACACCTGCATCTTTCTTCTTCATCAGCTTGAAGCGCTGCATCACGCCGAAGCGGTGCTGCTCATCCACAATCACCAGCCCAAGCTTCGCAAACTCAACCTTCTGCTCGATCAGGGCATGCGTCCCGATCACCAGTTGCGCATTGCCCTGCGCAATGTGGCGGCGAATCTCCCGCTTGCGGTCATCTTCCACGGAGCCCGTGAGCAGCACGACGCGGTATCCCGAGGGCTCCAGAATTCTCCGCGCCGAGAAATAATGCTGCTGCGCCAGGATCTCGGTGGGCGCCATGAACGCAACCTGGTATCCATTCTCGATGGCGATGATCGCCGCCTCAAACGCCACCAGCGTTTTCCCCGATCCCACGTCTCCCTGCAAAAGCCGCCGCATGGGAAACGCCTTCTCCATATCCGACGCAATCTCCTTCAGCGCGCGTTTCTGTGCGCCCGTGGGATGAAACGGCAGGATCTTCTTGACCGCCTCGCGCACCCGGTCATTCAACTGAAACGCGATCCCGGTTTGCGCCTTCTGCTCGCGCCGTTTTAACTCGAGGCCCAACTCGATGAAGAACAGCTCTTCGAAAATCATGCGCACATGCGCCGGGGTGCGGAATTCCTGCAGCGCCTTCAGGCTTTCGCCCTCGTCGGGCCAATGCACCTGCCACAGCGCCTGGCGCGGACCAGGAAGTTGCAGCCGGTGGCGCACCGCTGCCGGAATGGTCTCCGGTAAGTCGGGAGTCAGATTTTCGAGCGCTCTTCGAATAGTCCGGCGGAACCACCTTGAGGTCAGCCGTCCCTGGCCGGCGGACTCGTAAATGGGAACAATGCGCCCGATCTCCAGCGATTCGGTCGCTTTCTGCTCCGCCCTGTCCCCATCGGCCTCACCGAGAATCTCGAATTGCGGCTGGGTCAACTGCAGCTCGCCACGGTTGTCTTCGACCTTTCCATAGAGCGCCAGCATCTGTCCCGGCTGGAACTTATCTTTGAGGTAAGTGGCGTTGAACCATATGCATTTGAGGCGGGCCCGCCCCTGCCCGGCGGTGATCTGAAAAATGGGCATGCGGCGGGTGCGAAACAGCCCTGAGGTCCGCACCTCGGCAATCACCGTGGCCATCTCCCCGGGACGCAATTCGGCAATGGTGCGTGGATTCAGGCGATCTTCATAACGGAAGGGCAGATAATGAAGAAGGTCGTCAACCGTGTGCAGGCCTTTGGCCGCCAGAACTTCTGATAGCCGAGGGCCAATTCCCTTCACATACTGTACTGGGGTGGACAGTTCCAGCATCTGAAGGGATGGTAACAAAAGCCGCACTTAGCATTTGGCACTTAGCGCTTCGCTGAGCGTCGTCGTAGCTCACCGGACATCAAGGGGCAAAACGCAAAATGCTAAGTGCAAACTGCGGGTTTCCGGTGTCAAAACGTACTAGCATGAACTTCGTCCAATCGCTGGTCGCGGTGATCGCGGGGAATATTGTGTATTTCCTGGTGATGCCCTATCTTCCCGCAGCGGCCCAGCACAACCCCACCATGCGCCTGGATCTCGGAGTGGTTGTGGACTTCTGGTTCTGCCTGGTTTTCCTGGGGGCGATCAAGACTTTTACAAAATGGGGCAAGAGCTCGCGTGAACAGCAGCGCTAAGCGTCTTTCGCGATCTTTGCCGAACCTTGCCGCTTTTGTGGCAAAGCTTTTACCCGCAAAGCACGCCAAGAACTGCCGCAGAGGTCGCAAAGAACTTCAGGCTAAATCTCCGCCTCTTTCTCCCATTGCTTCATCTGCTGTTTCAGTTCCTGTTTCTGCTTCTCGAGATCCTTCTGCATCTTGCGCATCTGTTCCTTCCACTCCGACTGATGGCTGCGGACCTCGGCCTGGACCTGCCTTTGTATCTTTTGCACTTGGGGCTGCAGGTTTTCTCGAATCTCTTTCTGCATTCTGTGCATTTCCGGCTGGATCCGTCTGAGTTCGGCAGTCATGGCCGGCATCGCCGAAGCGATCTCCTCCCGGATCTCCGCGCAAGCGGCCTCCCCGTCCAGATCGTCGCACGCTTCGCTCTGGTCCACCACTCCGGTGCGTTTCGGCTCCGGCATGGTCAGGGTCAGGGTCTGCTCCCGTTTATCTCGCAACACGGTGATGGTGGCTTTGCTCGAGGTGCGTTTCCGCAGGAGCCGGCTGAAATCGCTGCAATCGTTGACTGCGGCTCCATCGATCTTCACAATCACGTCGCCGGCGCGAAGGCCGGCCTGCTCGGCTCGGCTGCCCTTTTCCACCGACCGCACCAGCACTCCGCTGCCGCCCTTCACGCCAAAAAACTCGCCCAACTGCGGAGTCAGGTTCTCGATCATCATTCCGCTGCTGCGGGGAGCGTGCACCACCACGATGCTGGGAACATCGATCTCCGGCATGTTGAAGGCTGGAATGTGAATCGCGGGAACGTTCACCGCCGGCATGTTGAAGTTGAAATTCATGTCCGGCATCTTGTTCCGTTCCGCCAGTTGCGCTTTCACTGTCATGGGTTGACCGTCGCGGCTGATGCCGATCGAGACGGTGCGTCCGGGCGGAATTTCCCGAATCAGCCGCCGCAACTGCTCCACGCTTTCCACCTTCTGATCATTGATGGTGAGGATTACATCGTGTTCTTTGAGACCCGCTTTTCCCGCCGGCGCGTCCTGATCGACCATCGTGACTTCGACTCCGGTCTCCTCCTTGAGATGCAGAGCGCCCAATCGATCCGAGCTGACGTCCTCGGTATCGACCCCCAGATAGGATCCACCCCATGGCTCCTCGCCATAAAACACCCAGGGCCGGGTGCCAGGCTGAGCTGAAATGGTCGCAGGCGCTGCGAACAGCGCGCTCAACACGATGGCGAGTGAGATCAGCTTGAGTTTCATAAGAACCCCCTATTGTGCCCGCCGGATGTAGATATTGCCCATGGTGGTGCGAATCTTCAGCATGGGACCACCGCCGTTCAAGCTGCCGTCGGCCGACACTTGCTTCTCCCAGGGTCCGCCTCCACCTTCGGAGCTCACCCTGAACTGCGGGAAGTCGCTGCTGATGGTATGACCGTTCGCCGCCTCAATGCTGGCGTTCAGCGTCATCTTTACACTCGGCACAATGTAGACGGTGATGTCGCCCGTGGCTGTCTCCAAAATAGAGTCCGTAGCTCCGCCGGGAACGAACTTCGCCGTGATGGTCCCCGCTCCGGTTTCCACCCGCGCTGAGGGAACTCCCCACAGCTCAATGCAACCGCCGCCGGTCTCGGCCTTGACCGCGCCCGTCGCGGAGATCAGCTTGATGGTGCCGCCGCCGGTGTCGATCATTGCACCGCCGCCAATCTGTCCCAGCTCAATATTTCCGCCGCCGGTTTGTGCCTTCACTTCGCCCGTGCACTTTTCCACCTTGACCAAGCCAGCCCCGGTTTGCAGTGATGCCCCTTGTGAGCACGACGCCAGCGACACGTTTCCTCCGCCGGTCTCCGCCATCACCTTGCCATTGACTGAGCCAATGCGAATATTGCCGCCGCCAGTGCGCACCTTCAGATCGCTGCCTACGTTGCCGACCTCGATGTGGCCGCCTCCGGTTTCAACCCCGATCGGGCCGCCAATGTCATCCAGAAGAATGGCGCCGCCCGCGCTCTGCCCTTCCACGCGCCCGGTGATTCCTTTCACCGAAATCGCACCGCCGCCAGTTTCAATCTTCACAGAATCCATGTTGCGCGGGACACTCACTTTGACATTTGAGGAGAACTTATGCGGACGCCCGCCTTCCCATTGCGCTACGATCCAGGCGGTGTCGCCGCGCACATAGGAGTTGACTTTGTAACCTTCCAGTTGACGTCGCGCGCGGTCTTCCGAAGACTCGTAGGATTTGTTACGGATCTCATAACTGATCCCCTGCCCCGAGCCGCCCTCCACCTGCACTTCGCCGGCTTCTACTTGAATGTGCAGATTGTGCGCACCCGCGAGCGTGCCATTCGCCGTGCTGGTCCACGCATTGCCTTCTTTTTGTACGGAGCCTTGCTGCGCCACACACCAGGTGGCGGCTAACAGCAGGACGATTTGGACTATGGTTTTTCGCATCGCAGTTGGTTGGTTCGATCCCTCCTGATTCATTTCCATCAGCACGCGTCGTTGTCGACTGCCCCCATCCCAAATCTCGCGTCATTCACGCGAAATTGAGGGTGGAATTCATCAATTCATCTCCGGCACTTGGGCCAGCAAGCTCCTCGCCTGCGACCGGATGTAACGATTTTCATCTTTCTGCGCCAGCCGCTGCAGCACGATGCGCACGCTGCTGTCGGCGCGCACCGGCTCGAGCAGATGCAGAGCCTCAATCCGCACGCCCGGATTGGTATCTGCCATCAGCGACTCCAGCATCGCGTCGCGCACATTAACATCGTCTTTCACATAAGGGCCAAGCCCGTCGAGAGCCTTCAACCGCACTCCGGCATTCGAGTCGTACCGCAACGCATAGAGCAGCGCTTCCCGCACGTGCTCATTACTCGGCTGCTGGGTCAGCAAGTTGACCGAATCCAGCCGCACGCCAGCGTTGAAATTGTTTCGCGCCGCATAGAGCAAGAGCTGCTGCACTTGCGGATCGCTCATGGGACCGCTCAACTGCCGTGGCGACACCGTGTCGTACTTGATGGTGATCTGATTGGAGCCGGGCTGCTGCGAGATAGAACTGACGCCGCTGATGGAAGCCAGCGATGGTGATTGCACTGGCGTGATGTTGGCCACATTCTCCGGATTGGCGCTTCCTTTGACCATCTTGTACGTCGCCCCAATCCCGGCTGCGAATCCAAGGATGAAAATCGCCGCCGTCAGGGCCGGCGCGAAACGCACCTGGTTCAGCCAGCGCAAGGGATCGAACATCAGCCGCGACCACCAGCCGCCCTGTTCCGCCGACTCCAGCGCCTCCTGCAATCTCATTCGCGAGGACGTGAGCAGGTTCGGGCTGGGCTCCTGCACCGGGTTCAGCTGCGTAACATCTGTACGAAACGACCGCATGGCTTCGAGCTCAGCGCCGCAATCCTTGCACCGCGCCACGTGCTGCTCCAACTCATGCCGCGCATCATCCGGCAGTTCGTCGTAGACGTAAAAGACGATGTTCTGTTGTACCCATTCGCACTTCATAGTTCCCTCTCACCACCGGCCATGCGGGGACGAGCGCCCTCGCCCATCCAGGCCGAGCACAGCCCGGCAACTCTCATCTCATATCCGCCAGCGCCAATCTCAACTTCTGCGTCGCCCGAAACAGCGTGTTCTTCGCCGTCTCTTCGGTCGTGTTCAGCATCTCGCCAACCGTCCTCAGCTTCAGACCCTGATAATGCTTCAGCTCAAAAACCATGCGCTCGCGCGGGGTAAGTTTGTCGAGGGCATGGTTAATCCTTCCGCCCAACTCCCGCCGCATCAGATCCCGCTCAGGATTGGCCCCGCTGCGCCCGTCCGCCACCTGCGCCAGTACGTCATACTGCGCGCCATCCGAATCCTTTGCCACCGGCGCATCTTCCTTGCGGACCTGCTTCTTGCGAATGCTGTCGAGGCAAAGATTCGTAACAATCCGGTAAATCCACGTGTAAAACGAGCACTCAAACCGGAAGCTGCCGATGTTCTTGTAAGCCTTGAGGAACGCGTCCTGGTAGATGTCCTGCGCCTCGTGCTCCGACCCGGTCAGGTGCAGGGCCAACCGCAGCACCGCCTGATCGTAGTGGCGAACCAGCTCTTCGAAGGCCGGGCGGCTGCCGCGCTGCGCCTCGCGTACCAGAACTGTGTCGTCAATCCGGCTTTGACTCAACATGGGGTCCCGCGTTAGAAGCTCCCAGCCGGCTTTCTTTCCGCCCGGGGGATTGGGTGCTAGCGCGCGCCGTGTGCCACTGCTCTGCTCAGGTTCTCCCTGTGGCACGCGGTTGGCCGTACGGGAATGCTTGCCAACCGGAAATTGTACTGCCCACGCGTCGGCCGGCATCTGGTTTCCTCAGTTGCAGCCGGGCTAAGGTTCGTCGTCGACGTTTGCGATCGCGGCCTCTTGCTCGCAGGTGCATCCTCGCCAAAATCGCCTACGTCACCCCGGCTCAAGAAGATAGACGGGGCAGAAGGCGATTCGTAAGCATAAAAATCGCGGCGGATTTTGGCGAAAACCGGGTCTTTTCTGGTCCTCATCAAGCAGAATCCCGCCTGTTCGGAGCTCCCCTCAGGGATCCCGCGCATTCAGGGGGTGATCACAGCCCAAAGAGCTCTCGGAGCCTCTTGGTTTGCGCCCGGCTTACGGGGATTTCCATCTGTTTCTTGTCGTCCATCCGGAGCTGGTAGGAGCTCTTGAACCAGGGAACGACTTCCTTAATGCGATTGATATTTACCAGGTAGGAGCGGTGCGCCCGCCAGAACAGGTTGGGATCAAGGCTGTCCAGCAGTTCTTCGAGCGTGCGGCAGTTGGATTGGCCTTCCATGCCGTTAGGCCCGCTGGTAACCACGGTGATGATTCCATCCTCGATCGAGGCATAACAGATGTCGCGCTGGCTGACGAGAAAGAGCCTTCCGGCAGTTTTTAGCAGAATCTTCGAAGCTTGGGGCTTCTGCGATTCCAGCATGCGGACCAGCGTGTCCAGCTTATCCGTGGACGGGGCGGGCTCCATTTTGGCCCGCGCCTTCTCGATCGACTGCGCCACCCGCTTCCGGTCAAAAGGTTTCAGGAGATAGTCGACTGCGTTGACCTCAAAGGCCCGCACGGCGTATTGATCGAAGGCGGTTGAGAAGACGATCTTGGGCAAGGGGAGCTTCTTGTCCAGTAACTTCTTGATCACCCCGAAGCCGTCTAACCCCGGCATCTGCACGTCAAGAAAAACCAGGTCTGGATTGTGCTCGCGGATCAGGTTCACGGCTTCCAGGCCATTCTTGCCCTGGGCGACAACATCGATGTCGCCAATGTTCTTGAGCAGGTATGCCAGTTCATCACGCGCCAGTTGCTCGTCATCCACAATGACTGCAGATAGGGACACGTATGGCTCCTTACGAGACAAAGTATAGCTGGAAAAAGCGCCTCAGGCTTCAGGAGTTAGGCGTCAGGCTTCCAGGGCTGAGCTTCTGCAGTTGTCTCCATATGGGTCGGGGACGCGTGCAGCCTTGCCGCAAAAAAAAGCGCAGGTGGATTAGAAGCCTGAAGCCTTACTGTCCCATGCCCTTCATCATTTCCTGCATGCTGACGGGAGTGCCGGTGATGTGGCTTTTCGCGCCGGTAATCAGTTTGGTCAGCGTGACCGTATTCTTGTCCGCGCTGGTCATTTTTACCAATTGCCAGGGCGAGACTTTGTCGCTGATCCAGTAATCGTCATTGTTCTTAGGATCGCGCCAATGCTGGCAGGAGAATGTGCCGGCGGGTGTGGTAATGGATTCGGTGCCCAGGTTTTGCGCATTGGCGCGGATATCAGCTTTCGATTCTTTGGATTGAATGGCATGGGGCATGGAACTCATGTCCATCGGGGGCCGGCCCGGCATCTGCACGATTATGCGCTGGATGACGAGATCGTCTCCTTGCCGCAGCAGAAGCTCTTTTGCATAGCTGGTGCCGCCCATTGGCCTGCGGCTGGAGCCATTTCCTTCCGGCATTTGCATGGACATTTCCATCCAATACCCGCCGGATTCTTTGTCCACGATGGTGATGTCCAGGCTTGTCTTCTGGCCGTTCTTTTGGAGCATTTCGTAGCTGGCGCCCGAGCCCACTACGGGCGTGAAAACTCCCGCCAGGCTGGGCGGACGCATGCCCATGCCCATCATCTGGGCCGCTGATATTTGCACGAGTCCGGTGGCAAGCAAAGCTGTTACGAGCGAGCGAACCGCGATTTTCATAACTCCTCCCCATGACGTTTTGCGCTTCCGTCAGGTGCGTTCTTAAAGCGCGCCAAGTGTACACCCCTGCATCAGCTCTGCAATAGCGAAAACGGCGTTGCAACAGAACCGTTACACTAGTCCTTCGATGAATGTGATCTACGGCATCAACTCCGTGGCGGAGGCGCTCAAGGCCCGGGGCCGGGCATTTGAGTGGGTTGGGGTCGCGAAAGAGCGGCACGATCTGCGGCTGCAAAAGCTCATCGAGGAGTGCCGCCGCAACAGCATTGCCGTGCGCTTTCTTCCCCGCGTGGAATTGGACAGGATGGCGTCGACTGGCGCTCACCAGGGCGTGGTCGCCGTCACTTCGGCAAAACAATACGCCGACCTGGACGACGTGATTGCTTCGAAGCGCGGCCCATACTCACTCATTGTCGTCCTGGACGGTGTCGAGGACCCGCACAACTTGGGAGCAATTCTGCGTAGTGCCGACGCGGCCGGCGCCGACGGAATCGTGATTCCGGAACGGCGCGCCACAGGAGTCACCGGGGTGGTCGCCAAGGCTTCCGCGGGCGCGAGCGAGCACTTGCCGATTGCCAGAGTCACCAATGTTTCCAGAACACTCGAGGATCTCAAGACCAAGGATCTTTGGATTGTCGGACTGGACGAGCGCGGCAAACAAGACTACCTCAGCGTCGACTACAAAATGGACTGCGCCATTGTGCTCGGCGCTGAGGGTAAGGGACTTCACGACCTGGTCGCAAAGAAGTGCGATTTTCTGGTCTCAATCCCGATGCTGGGCAAAGTGCCGTCGCTTAATGTGTCGGTGGCGGCCGGAGTCGTGCTCTACGAAGTGGCCCGGCAGAGGCGTAAGGCGTCGGAATGAAGTTCCTGTGTGCTCTCTGTGTCCTCTGCGGTTTGGTTTTACCTGCCGTTGGGCTGGATCGTGAAGCCTTCACCTTCACGCATTACGATCTCAACGCCCGAATCGAGCCGCAGCAGCAAAGACTGGGGGTTCGAGGCAAAATCACTCTGCGCAACGATTCCGATTTGCCGCAAAAGACTGCCGTTCTCCAGATTTCATCCACTCTGAACTGGAGCGCGGTGCGAACCGACGGTAATCCGGTGGCGTTCGTCACCCAGCAGTACACATCGGATATCGATCACACCGGAGCACTATCCGAGGCGGTTGTGGTTTTGCCGCGCCCGGTGTCCCCGAAGCAAAGCATTGATCTTGAGATCGCATACGAAGGAGTGATTCCGCAGGACGCGAACCGTCTCACGCGCATTGGCGTGCCCGCGGATGTGGCGAAACATTCGGATTGGGATCAGATCGGACGGTCGTTTACGGCTTTGCGTGGCATTGGCTACGTCGCCTGGTACCCCATCGCCACGGAAGCCGCGAATCTCTCCGAACCAAGCAGCGTCTCGGAAGCGGTTGGAAGGTGGAAAGAGCGGGAGCGCAACTCCGAGATGCGGGTTATTTTCGCGCATTCCAACAGCGAAGGCATCCGTCCCAGCCTGTATTGCGATGCGCGAGCGCAGGTCCTTGGCTCGGAAGAGATGGGTCTGGCGTACTCGTCCCAAGCAGAGTGCGGGTTCGAATCTCTGAACAGCACCGTCCCGTTCTTCTTAATTGCTGATTACCAGGCTTTAGATCGTGCGGCAGTGAACATTTGCTATCTGGCTCAGCACAAATCCAACGCCGATGATTACGCGGTTGCGGTTGACCAGGTCGCGCCGTTTCTCGACCGGTGGTTCGGCGATCATCGCGCGCGGCCGGAGATGAAGGCCGAAGTCCTGGAGTTGCCCGATCCGCATGCTTCTCCATTTGCATCCGGAAACGTGCTGCTCACGCCCCTTGCCCTCAATGACACAGCGCTTCTGCTTTCAGCGCTTCGCCAACTGACGCGGGTCACGTTTCCCTCGCCGCGCTCGTGGATTTTTGATGGATTACCCCTGTTCGCGCAAAGCGCTTACATGGACCACGAGAAGGGACGGGCAGCAGCCATCGCCTACATGGAGAATCATCGCAGCGCGCTGCTCGAATCTGAAAAGAATGCGGGTACGAGAGATCAGGCGGCGCAGCATTCGCTCATCAACTCGGTAGATGAATTCTATGTCGACGCAAAAGCCATGAGTGTCTGGTGGATGCTTCGCGACATTGTGGGCGAGAATGCCCTCATCGCCGCGCTGCACAGCTACAGATCGGTCAACGACACCCGCGCCGATTACATGCAGAAACTGATCGAGGCGCAGGCACATCGCGATCTTTCCTGGTTCTTCGATGATTGGGTCTATCGCGATCGCGGGTTGCCGGACTTCCGCATCGCTTCCATCTATCCGCGCCAACTCGCCGCCGGCGGATACATGGTGACAGTCACGATCGATAATCTCGGAGCAGCGGCGGCCGAGGTTCCGGTCACGCTGAAGATGGCAGCAACGGAAGCCGGCGATAAACTCCTGGTTCCGGCGAACTCGACCGCGTCCATCCGAATTCAAACGCCCGCGCTGCCGGAAGAAGCGGTGGTGAACGATGGCAGCGTGCCGGAGACGAATGTGAGCAACAACACCTTTCGACTTTCGCCTGAAACTAAATAGACGGCCTCTGCGAGACCTCGGCGTACTCTGCCCATAAAGGCCTTTCAGAACCTTGACTGAGGTTTACCGATGCTCATTGCTGGGGCTGCGATTGCGGAGCTGGCGTGTTCGGCTTGGTCTGGTTGCTGCTCGGCTTCGGCTTGGGTTTTGTCGCCGACTTCTTGTGGACGGTTTTCTTGGGCTCCGGTGCGGTATCGTCCACGACGGTTTTCTTGGGCGGGGCAGCAGCGGCGCGCGCGCTTTGCAGCTCCACCCGCAGTTGGCTGATCTCGTTCTCCTTGGTATTCGCGAGTTTGTCCATGCGTTCCGCAAACGCGCGACGTGAACCCTCGATCGCGCCCAGGTCCTTGCTGAGCGCCTGATACTCCTCCTTACCGCCGAACGCCCCAGCCGATTCGGTCAGGGAAGTCATAACGTCGTAAAGCGCATCCAGATTCCGGTAAACCTTAAAGGTGAGCGCAAGGTTTTCCGGAGCATTCTTGAGTTCCGCCAGCATGCTGGGCAATGCATCCTGCAGATTGCGCCGGATCGATTCCGAGTCAGCCTGCGTCTGGCGCTTGGTGCCGGAGTCGGTCTTCCATTTCTCAATTCGCAAATGAGAGATGTCGTCCTGCGCTCCCATCGAGGCCTGCTGCAGGTTCGAGATCAGCTGATTGAGCTCCGTCACCGAACTGTAGGAAACGGGTGAGTTCGGTGCGCCTGCCGGCGCTTGTGCGAAAACCAAGGCCGCGGAAAAGAGCCCCAGGGTTAGGACCGCTGTTCTGGCGTGTCTCATGGTTGTCTCTATCGACTCAGCATACTAGTTTTAGAGAGTTTCGCAAACTTCGCGCGACGTGCTCTGGGAGAGTTTGACTATCGATTGCAGCTGGGTAAGAATTGATCAAGCACCTTTCCTTTCAAGTGGGCCTGTGGCGCAGCTGGGAGCGCGCTTCCATGGCATGGAAGAGGTCGTCGGTTCGATCCCGACCAGGTCCACCAAATTTCCCAACTTACACTTAGCTGTAATAACTCACACTGGATCTGACATTCAGGTTGTGGTCATGCGGCGGACGGGGCGGCTGCCCCTTCCTTGCGCCTCCTTCCCCGCGCCCATCAGCTACGCCGCTTGCTTCTCGCTTGTTCCTCAATCTACGAGAAAGTTGGGACGCGCGAGTTCAAAGGCTTCCTTCGGAACGTGAACACTCTTTTTGAAGAATTCGTGCAGCAGACATTCCGGAACCACACCGCGATTGGTGCTGAATGGACAGCCATTCATCCCCCGACTGCGTACCGATGGCTGAACAGATTGTGGGCCAACTTTTACTGAAACCGAGAGGCCAGTGTTACTGCTGGCGACTGCGCCTGGATGGCGAATGATAGGCGAATATGAGTCGGCCTCGCATAATGCCTAACATATTAGGCATAATCCTTGCATAATTCCATATTGCCTTGTATATTATGCATATGCTGACGCTCGCCGCCATCGGTTCGGAGATTGCCAGCCGCAGAAAAACAGCGCGGCTAAGCCAGCTCGAGTTGGCTCGCAAAGCTGGGGTCAGCCGGGCCACGCTCGACGCTCTGGAGAACGGGCGCTCAGGCGAGCTTGGGTTTTCTAAGATCAGCAAAATCCTTGCCGTGCTTGGCCTGGAGTTCCGAGTCCAAGACGCGAAACCGACGAGGCCAACCCTCGACGAACTCCTGAGTGAGAACCGCGATGATCAAGGTCTGGACAGACGGCGCTGAAGCGGGCCTGCTCGACAGGGTGCGCGATCGAGGGAGCGCATTCGCCTATTTGCCCGCTGTGAGTGCGCAGCGTGCCGTCTCTGTCACCATGCCGGTACGATTGCCGTCCTGGGAGGTGCCGTTCGGATTGGCCCCGATCTTCGAGATGAATCTACCCGAAGGGGTCTTGCGCGAACGGCTGCGGCTTGCGTTCGCCAAGGCGACGGGAACCTTTGATGATCTCGACCTTCTGGCGATTGTCGGCCGCTCGCAGGTCGGACGCATCCGCTACACCGGTGAAAAGGAACAGTTGCAGGAGGACGTTCCTTTTCAATCAGTCGACGAGATCCTTGCAAGCCGCCGCAGCGGCGGCGATCTGTACCGCTACCTGATCGAGAAGTTTGCCGCTTACTCCGGCATCAGCGGAGTTCAGCCAAAGGTGCTGGTGCGCGATGAGTCTGCATCCGCTGTCCTGGCCGAAACGCGACATCAAGCGCGAGGGCGAACGTCTTCAAGTCACAAAGGTGCGACCCACATCGTTAAGTTCTGGGACGCGAATGAATTTCCTCAACTCGCGGCCAACGAGCATTTTTGTTTACGAGTCGCCCGGCGCTGCGGGCTGGATGTCCCGCCATACAGATTGGCCGAAGATGGAATGGCCTTGGTAGTTGATCGATTCGATCTGCGCGCCGATGGAACCTACCGGGGCTTTGAGGATTTTTGTGTTCTGAATGCACGACGAACGGACGAAAAATACCGGGGCAGCTACGAGACTTCCGTGATGAAGCGTTTCGCGGATTTCTCTCATTCTGCTGAGCTGCTGACCGACCTCGAAAAGCTGTTTACGCTAATCGCCCTGAATTGTGCGTTGCGAAACGGCGATGCGCACCTGAAGAACTTCGCCATCGTCTATGACGACGTGCTGGGCGAAGCGCGCCTTGCGCCGGTGTTTGATCTAGTCACCACTGCCGTCTATCTGCCCACAGACAGCATGGCGTTAACGTTGAACGGCACCACACGTTGGCCTGATGCCAAGGCGCTTCGCAGGCTTGGAGAGACACGCATGCAGGGCAGCCCGTCCAGAGTTCGGCAGATTCTCCATAGCATTTCGGACGCGCTGTCCGATACGGCGGTCGAGGCCCGCGCTTACATCAAGGAGCATCCCGACTTCCGTGAAATCGGCGAAGGAGTCCTTGCTGCCTGGGAAAAGGGACGGGAGCACTCCCTCGGGTCTTCCTAACAGGGCGACTGGCCGGAGGCTCTGCCCAGACACGAACACGCCGTTTCTGCTCAATGTTCCGGTTCGTAAGGTCTTGAAAAGCAATGACCGGCTGCTGCGTGAACAGCATGCCATGGAAGAGGTCGTCGTTTCGATCCCGACCAGGTCCACCAAGTCCTTCCGCCATCGATTCCGTGTCGCAGCAGGAATTCCATCGCGTACCGCTTACTGCTCCGTACCTGTCGGCAGCGAGTTCGAGACCTTGCAACCCACCTTGGAGAGGAGCGGCAATTGTGAAAGCTCAACCGCTGGAAAACGCGGTGATACCCTTGTCGTGATCAGCTCATGAATCGGCGTGATTTCATCGCCAGCGCTGGATGCTTGCTGCCCGCAGCCATGGCGCAGTTTGGCTTGTTTGACTCGCATCGGGTTGCTTCGCGGTTAGCGGTCCAGGTCGATCTCACGCGATCGGTCGCCACCGTCCCTCCCGACTTCATGGGGCTCGGCTACGAGATATCGTCCGTGGCGCGTCCGGGCCTTCTCAGTGACCGGAATTCGACCTACGTCAATCTCGTCCGCCGGTTGGGACCGCAAGGCGTCATTCGCGTTGGCGGAAACACCGCCGATTACGCCTCGTACTCTGCAGCCGCATCCCCCGTCTCTTCCCCTGAGGGCAAAACGGGATCTGTGGTGAATGACGCCGTCTTGCAGGATCTCGGGAGATTTCTCGACGCCACCGGGTGGCAACTGATTTGGGGGTTGAACCTGGGCAGTGGCAACGTGGAAAACGCCATCGCAGAAGCGAAAGCTGTCACCTCGGCAGTTCGCAAACATCTGCTGGCCTTCGAAATCGGCAATGAACCCGACGTGTTTCCCCGGGCACATCGCCCAGGGCGATATGAATATAGCGACTATCTGCGTGAATTTCGCACTTTCCGCGACGCGCTCCGAAAAGCGATCCCAGGCATTTCCTTCGCGGGTCCCGATGCGGCCACGGCGACACAGTGGGTTAGCAAATTCGCCGCGGACGAAGGCAGGACCGTAAGACTGCTCACGCACCACTACTACCGCGATGGCGCACGCAATCCAACCAGCACCATCGACGAACTTCTGCACGCTGACCCGAAGCTCCCAACCCTGCTGTCGCAACTCGCAGCTGCGTCCGAATCCTGCGGCGTGCCCTATCGCATTTGCGAAACCAATTCGTTTTATGGTGGCGGCAAACCGGGAGTCAGTAACACCTTTGCGGCCGCCCTGTGGGTGCTCGATTTCATGTTCACGCTCGCATCCGCGCGCTGTGCCGGGGTGAACATGGAGACGGGCGTGAACCAGCTCGGATTCATCAGCTCCTATTCACCGATCGGAGATGATGAGCGCGGCCACTACTGGGCCGCTCCGGAGTACTACGGGCTGCTCGCATTCGCGCAAGCTGCAGTCGGCCGCATGGTCGCATCTGGCATTGCAGCGGCGGAGGCAGACATCAAGGCTTACGCGAGCCAGCGGGACGCGAATCATCTGGTGCTGACCCTTATCAATAAGGAACGCTCCCGCGACGTCACTATCATGCTGGACCGCAGTTTATCCTCTGCGTTTGGGCGGGCATCGGCGATTCGCCTATTGGCCCCGTCCCTCGAAAGCAAATCGGGCATCACTCTCGGCGGCGCAACCGTTTCACAAGCTGGTTCTTGGGAGGCGGTCACAATCGAAAAGATCGCTAGAACGCAAGGCCAGTTACAGTTTTCGCTGCCCCGCGCGAGTGCGCTGATTGCCCATCTGCAGCGTTGACTGAGCATTGTTAGGCGGTCTTGCCGCTCACTGGGGCGCTCGCACGGCGGCATCCGCCGGTGCGGCTGAAAACGGGTCATCCACGACCAAGCTTTCACCTGGAAGGTGTTTCTTCTCTTCGCCTACTGCTTTGCTCCGGTTTGACTCTGGGCGGATAAGGTTTGGTCCTTCAGCATCTCGGCGGCTTTTGCCACCGGCAGATCGTCAGAGACTCTCTTGAAGTCGCTTCGGGTGTAGTACTGATGGACACCGATGGTTTTGAAGAACAGCGCCTTCCCTTTCATTTGCACTTGTAGGGCGGTCAGCTCCCAGTAACCCGGCGCAACCGGCGCCTGTTTTACATCAAAGGTACCGCCTTGATCCAAATGCCCCAGTAATCCTCCGGCAAATTTCACTTCTCGGGTGAGACGACCCGCAATTTCCTCCACTCGTAATTGCTTACTGTCGACCCAAAGACTTCCTTCCATTGCATGAAAGACCTCAGCCTCGTGCGTCGAAGGGTGAAACTTGGGGTTGGGCGCGAAATTAAGCTGCACCAGATCACCCCGCCGCTCTCCATATTTGTATGTGAAGGCATCCGGAAGCATTTTCAGAAGCCGCTGGCTGCGGGCGGTGTCCTGGTCTTCCTGCTGGCGGGATTTCCTGAGAGGTCCTGGATCGCGCACCAGTTGTTGGATCCGAGCATCGGCTTTCCGCCGCTGTTCTGCGGTGAGAGGGTGGCCGTTCATGAGAATGGGCTTCTTTAAGTCGCCCTGGCCGCTTTCCACGACCTCGTCGACCTCGGTTGACCCGTTGGGGTTGTGAGTCTCCAGCCGCAGTCTCCAGTGACTGTGATCTTGTTTTTCTGCTTTCAGCTCATTCGCAATCACTCGCCGAACCAACTGATCGGGAGAACCTGTGTCCTGGGCTGCCTTGGTTTGGCCCACCAAGAAACATACCGGGAGCGTGACAAACAGCAACGAGATGAAGAACCCTGGTTTCATTGTCACAGCTGTTTGATGCCCTCGCAGCCCAGGCGTTACCCGCTGGAAGCGGGACCTGCAGCCACGAGGAGTGCTCGTGAAGGCCACCTCGCTCGGGTTTTTAGCATCGCCGGCGGCATTGTTCCCGTTCTGTGCGGCACGCTTGGTGGGGATCGCACCAGGTTCCAGGCTGTCCGCGCTGTTCGCACGTGCACGCCTGCTTCTATAATCTCTGTCTCCGCTGTTGGTTACGCGGCCTTATCGCCACTTGTCCCCACATATCCATTCCAGAACGGACACAGGCCCCCAGGGTACGCAATGGAATCGCGCCTTGCGTTCCGCGGGAATCTGGAATCGCAGCCTGCGTATGCTGGCGTGGGCTGCTGCAGGAACTGCTCTGATTGCAACCCTCCTCGGCGCTACCCAGGAGAAGGCTTCACCGCCGCAAACTGCTGCAACAGCAAAATTCGTGGACGTAAGTTCCGCGCTGGGTGTGCACTTTGTGCATGCGGCTCCTCATACTTCCAAGAAATACCTGCTGGAAACCATGGGCTCCGGCGTCGCACTCTTCGATTACGACAACGACGGACGCCTGGACCTGTTTCTGGTAAACGGCGCTGAGATCAACGATCCGACTCCCCTCGGCACCATTCCCCAGAAAACCGGATCCAAATACTGGAATCGCCTGTATCACCAGAAGCGCGACGGCACATTTGAAGATGTCACCGAGAAAGCGGGTTTGCAGGGCTCCGGCTATGGCATGGGAGTTGCCGTCGGAGACTACGACAACGACGGCTACGAAGATCTGTTCGTCACCAGCTACGGCGGCAATCATCTCTATCACAACAATGGAAACGGAACGTTTGCCGATGTGACCGAAAAAGCGGGCGTCGGCGGGAGCGGCTGGTCAACCAGCGCGGCCTGGGTCGATCTGGATGGCGACGGCTTACTGGACCTGGTCGTTCTGCGCTACATGCAATGGGACTTCAATGACGTCTGGTGCGGAGAGAAAAAGGCAGGCTATCGCTCGTTTTGTCATCCCGACCAGTTCGAGCCGATCACGCCGCTCGTTTACCATAACGACGGGAACGGTCATTTCACGGAGGTGAGCAAGCAAATTGGCTTCACCAAGGCCGGCAAGGGCTTGGGCATTGCCATCGCCGACTTCAATGGCGACGGACATATCGACCTGTTCATTGCGAATGACTCGGTTCCCGAGGGACTGTACCAGAACAAGGGTAACGGCACCTTCGAGGAGGTCGCTTTACTTTCCGGCTCAGCCGTGGACGGCGATGGGCACACGTTCGCCGGCATGGGTGTGGATTTTTCCGATTACGACAATGACGGGCTCCCCGACATAGCCATCACCGATCTCGCCTATCAAAAGTACGCCTTGTTCCGCAACAACGGAGACGGTTCCTTCGCCTACGTCACCGACAGTTCTGGACTGGGTACGATGACCATGCTGCACTCGGGCTGGGGAATGCGCTTTGTGGATTACGACAACGACGGGTGGAAAGACCTTCTGATCGGCCAGGCCCACGTCCTGGATACCATCCAAGTCACCTACCCGCAGCTCCATTATCGCGAGCCCATGCTGCTGGCGCGGAATACGGGACATGGATTCGTCGACGTCTCGGCGAATGCTGGAGCGCCATTCCATGAGCTATGGGTGAGCCGAGGACTGGCCATCGGCGATATCGATAACGACGGTCGGATGGACGCGGTGGTCACCGAGAACGGCGGCCCTGCGCATGTTCTGCACAACGAAACGGAGCCCCAGAACCACTGGATCACGCTGAATCTGGTAGGGCACAAGAGCAACCGGGACGCGATCGGCGCGGCCGTGAAGATCGTTACTGCCGCAGGCCCGCAATACGCAACTGTGACTACGTGCTCCAGCTATCTTTCCTCGGGAGACAAGCGGGTGCATTTCGGCTTAGGGCGGGACACGACGGTGCTGCAAGTGGAAATCCGCTGGCCCAGCGGGATTTCACAGACCCTTCGAGACATCAAAGGGGATCAGATCCTACGCGTGGACGAACCCAGCAAATGACCGGCGCTGCTGCAAGGGCTCTTGAGCGAGGGCAACTCTTTTCTCTTCCGTGGAAGCGTAACCTTTGGTCAGGCAGCCACTCAGTATTTTGGGGGACGAATCATGGCTAGCGCAGGACTGCTGGAACAGGCTCGCCTGGAGGCATGGAGTGATGAACAGGTGGTCGGCCGGGTTCTGGCCGGGGACAGCGCGCTCTACGAACTGCTGATGCGGCGCTACAACCAGCGGCTTTATCGCGTGGCCCGGGCCATCTTGCGCGACGATGCTGAAGCCGAAGATGTCATGCAGGACACATACGTCCGCGCCTATCAGCACCTGGCCGACTTCGAGGGTCGCGCCATGTTTTCCACGTGGCTAACGCGTATTGCCGTGCATGAGGCTCTAGCCCGCTCCCGCCGCCGCTCGCGTTTTCAATCGCTCGATGCTTCCGAGGAGTTCACAGGGGGAGTCATGGAATCACTCGCGTCAGCAGGCCGCGATCCCGAGCAGGTTGCTTACGATCGGGAGCTCGAGCACGTTCTGGAGCAGGCAATTCTCAAGCTGTCGGAAGATTATCGTTTAGTTCTGATGTTGCGCGACGTCGAAGGAATGACCACGGAGGAAGCCGCCGAGTGCCTGGAGCTCACCTCCGAGAACGTAAAAGTGCGGCTGCACCGCGCTCGCGCGGCGTTGCGCAAAGAGCTTTATTCACGCCTGGGAGCGACCACGGCCCGCTCTTTCCAGTTTCATGCCTCTCGCTGCGACCGGGTAGTCGGCAACGTTTTGCGAGCGCTGGGACTGTAATAGACTCAAGCCCGCTGGCAGGTATAGAGAACTCCCCCAATTCTTTTCTTTCCAATCGGCAACTTGCGCGCATGCGCAGCGGGCGCGCGTATCATTGGTTCCATTATGGCAAGGGCCAAAGAATTCACCGTAGCCATTGCAGATAAGCCGGGAGCCTTGGGTAAATGCTTCCTCGACCTCGCAGCCCGGGGAGTGAACATCCTCGCCTTTCAATCCTACGTCGAGGAGCGTGAGAGCCTGGTGCGATTCGTGGCCGACAATATGGCCGCGGCGCGCGCCGTGCTGGCCGACGGTCACATGATTTTCGAAGAGACCGATGTCGCCATGGTACGGCTCGCCCATCGCCCCGGGGCCTTGGGCCGAGCGGCGGCTCGCCTGGGAGAGGAGCAGATCAACATCGATTACAGCTACTGCGGCCTGGAGCCAAACTCAAATCTCGTGCTGCTGGTTTTCGGAGTTGACAATCTCAGCCGGGCGGCAGCTGTTCTGGATCAGTTGGCCGCCACTGACGGTCCTGGAAATGGATCCTCCCCGATGGCCGGAGTAGACGCTCGCCGGCCTGGCCCTTGACCCTCACAAAAGACTGATGGGCCTTTCTGCAACGCAAATCTTCTTTTGTCATCAGATGAAGGAGTATTTCAAGAGGAGGCATTCGTGAGCTCGCAAGTGGAAAGCATCTCCGCGGCAGCCGCGGGAACAGTCACACTGGGCGGGAAAGTCACTGTCAATCGGCTGGGGTTCGGAGCCATGCGAATCACCGGTCCAGGAATCTGGGGTCCCCCAAAAGATCCGCAGGGCGCTATCGCCGTGCTGCGGCGCGCGGTGGAACTTGGCGTGAACTTCATCGACACCGCCGATTCTTACGGCCCGGCCGTGAGTGAAGAACTGATCGCCCAAGCGCTCTATCCCTATTCCCAGGGCCTCGTAATCGCGACTAAAGGCGGATGGAACCGTCCCGGCCCAAACCAGTGGACGCACGATTCCAGCCCCAAACACTTGCGTGAAGCGATTGAGGGCAGCCTGAAGCGCCTCCGTCTCGACCGCATCGAGGTCTACCAGTTGCACACTCCCGATCCGGCCATCTCCTTCGATCTCTCCATCGAGACGCTGGCCGAGCTGCAAGCGGAAGGAAAGATTCACCTGATTGGGCTCTCCAACGTCACGCGCGAGCACCTTGAGCGGGCTCGCAGGATCGCGCAGATCGTTTCTGTCCAGAATCGCTACAGCGTAGTCGATCGTGAGTGGGAGTATGTAGTCGATTATTGTGAGCAGAATCAGATCGCTTTCATTCCCTGGTTTCCACTCGGCGCGGGCGATGTGGGACACGATGTGATCGAAGCCATCGCCAAGGCCCACCGCGTAAAGGCCATTCAAGTCGCGCTCGCCTGGATATTACAGCGTTCTCCCATGATGTTGCCGATTCCCGGAACCTCCAAGGTCAGCCATCTCGAGGAAAATATAGCCGCCGCCGCACTGCGGCTCAGCGACAGTGAGTTCCGCCAGTTGGATGAAGTCAATGGCAAAGCGAGCGCGGGACGAGTACGCGCGTAAAGCCGGCATAAAGCTTTCTCAACCCCAGGAGCGAGGAGTGCAGCTAAGCGTCTTCCCGGATACTCATTCCCTCTCGCGAGCCGCAGCCCAGCGGGCGCACAACATACTCCGGACCTCGATCCGGGACCACGGCAGAGCGCGTTTGGTTGCCGCCACGGGCAAATCGCAGTTGGAATTCCTTCAAGGGCTTACCAGCGCCGATGACCTGGACTGGAGCCGAGTTGAGTTGTTTCATCTCGACGAATACATTGGCTTGCCCCTCTCTCATCCCGGCAGCCTGCGAAGGTATCTGCTCGAGCACCTGGTCCGCAAGACCGGAATCACTCGCTACCATTTCCTTGATGGTGAGAAGGAGCCGCGAGAAGCCATCAACCACGTGACGCGCGAAATTCGCAAGGCGCCCATCGATGTGGCCTTTCTGGGGGTTGGCGAAAATGGGCATCTCGCCTTCAACGATCCCCCTGCGGACTTCGACACGCAAGAGTCATTCCTCGTGGTTGATGTCAGTGTACAAAGTCGAGAGCAGCAACACCGGTCGGGCTGGTTCGAAAGCCTGGACGAAGTGCCAACGCGCGCCATCACGATGACAATTTCGCAGATTCTGAAATCGCAGGAAATCCTTTGCCTTGCTCCGGAGAAGCGCAAAGCTGCAGCGGTGGCGCGCTGCTTTCAGGGAGAAATCAGTCCCCTGGCGCCGGCCTCGATCCTGCGCACCCATCGCAATGCGCTCGTGTACCTCGACGTTGATTCGGCGGCCCTGTTGTCACCTGAAATTGTGGGCCAGGCCCAAGTCGTGCGCTGACACGCTCTATTCGAAAACCACGGTCTTGTGACCATAGAGCAGGATGCGGTGCTCGATGTGCCAGCGCACCGCCCGCGAGAGCACAACCTTTTCCAGATCGCGGCCTTTCTGGATCAGATCCTGCACCGAATCGCGATGCGAGACGCGAACCACATCCTGCTCGATGATCGGGCCATCGTCGAGGACCTCCGTGACGTAATGACTGGTCGCGCCAATCAACTTCACCCCGCGCTGGAATGCCTGGTGGTAGGGTTTGGCTCCAATAAAGGCCGGCAGAAAGGAATGATGGATATTGATAATCCGCTGCGGATACGCCTGCACAAAGCCTACCGAAAGAATCTGCATGTAGCGCGCCAGCACCACGAAATCGACTGCTTGCCGCTCCAGCATGGCCAAGATCTGGCGCTCCGCGGCTGCTTTGTTTTCTTTTTCAACTGGAACCAGGTAAAACGGAATGCGATAGAAATCCGCAATGGGCTGGCTGTCCGGATGATTTGAGACCACGCAGGCAATGTCGCACTGCAATTCCCCGCTCTGATGTCGGTATAGCAGATCGACCAGGCAGTGGTCGTACTTGGAAACCAGAATGGCCATGCGCAGCCGGCGATCCGACACTGCCAGTTTCCAGTCCAGCTGAAACTCTTTCGCCATGGGTTCGAAATGCCGGACAAAATCGCTGAGGGGCATATCCAGTTCCGCGGGATCGAACTCCACCCGCATGAGGAACGTGTTGGATTCGTGATCGCCATGCTCGTCGGCGTGAAGGATGTTGCCGCCATGCTGGTAGATGAATCCGGCAACGCTGGCGACCACGCCCTTGCGGTCAGGACAGCTCAGGAGCAGAACGGCGGAGTTCTTCATCTCTTCTTTTTAAGGTCCTTCAGAATCTCGCGGGCGGCGTTGGCCCCTGAGCCGCCGGTCAATCCCGTGCCCGGGTGAGTGCCCGAGCCGCAGAGGTACAGATTCTCGATGGGCGTGCGGTAACGCGCCCAATCGAGCATGGGGCGCATGGTGAAGACCTGGTCCAAGGCCAGTTCGCCGTGAAAAATGTGCCCGCCGGTTAAACCATACGTATCTTCCAGATCGAGTGGCGTGATGATCTGGTGATGCAGGATTTTTTCCGGCAGATCCGGCGCATATTGCGACAGCGTCCTCACGACCGCGTCCCCCAGCGCGACCCGCTGCGCTTCCTCTTGCCAGTTGGCATTCTTCAGCTTGTAGGGCGCATATTGCATGTAGATCGACATCACGTGCTTGCCTTCGGGCGCAAGCGAGGGATCGCTCAGAGAAGGAATTGTAACTTCCAGGAAGGGCGCGCGAGAGAAGTTTCCGTACTTGGAATCATCGAAGGCACGTTCCAGGTAGTCGATTTCCGGCGCTATATGGATTCGCCCGGAAAGCGCTTCGGGCTTGCCTTCCAGGCCACCGAACTGCGGCAACCCCGATAGCGCCAGGTTCACCTTGGCCACGGTACCGTTCATGCGGTAGTTCTGCAGGCGGCGCACGAAGCTGGGCGGGAGCACGGTCGTGTCGGTCAATTTCAGAAACGTCCGCTTGGGATCGGCATTGGAAACCAACGCTTGGGCGCGAATCTCCTCTCCCGTGGAGAGGACCACACCCTGCGCCGCGCCATTCCTGGTTCGAATCTCAATCACGTCGGCGCCAGTGCGAATCTCGGCTCCCGCTTTTTGCGCGGCCGCCGCCATGGCTTGCGTAATGGAACCGATGCCGCCAGCGGCAAAAAAGTTATCGCCTGCGGGGTTCGCGTCCATGGCAGCTCGCAGCAGCAGTACAAGGCTGGTGCCCGCAGACCATGGTCCCAGGGCGGTTCCGAAGATCCCGCGGGCGGCGATCGCGGCGCGCAGCAGTTCGCTTTGGAAGAACTCCCCAACGAGGTCGGCAACCGCCATGGGTGCCCAGCGCAGCAGGTTATAGGTGTTCTTCCTGCCCAGTCCGCGTAAGGATCGGCCAACCTGCAGCAGCCCGAAAATGTCGGCTGGGGTGGGATGCTCAATTTGCGGAGGAGTCAGCGTCAGAGTTTTGGCAATTACCCGAGCGGCCTTTTCGAGGGCGAGATGGAACTCGCGATATTTCGCCGCATCGGTCGCCGAGAGCTTCGAAATTTCGGCTGCGGCTCGTTCGAGGTCGCGATAGAGGACAAGCGGACTGCCGTCGGAGGAAAGCGCGGTGACCGCGACGTCCGGCACGATGAATTTAACCCCGTGCCTTTCCAGTTGCATGTCGCGGATGATCTCCGCACGCAGTGGTCCGGCGGAGTGAGCCAACACAGACGAACGAAATCCCGGATGGAACTCCTCCGTAATGGCGGCGCCGCCGACCTGACTGCGGCGCTCGAGCACCAGCGGCCTCAATCCCGCCTGGGCGAGATAAAAGGCCGTGACCAGCCCGTTATGGCCGCCGCCGATGATGATGATGTCGCGAGTCTCAGCCATGCCTCGGTGTGCCTGTGTGCTGTCTGTGGTTAAAGACAAACGCGTGAACCACAGAAGGCACAGAGGATCACAGAGAAAATTTCAGGCCCCATCCTTCAACACCTCCAACGCCGCCAGCCTCCCCGGCGCGCCCATGATTCCGCCTCCCGGGTGCGTGGCGGATCCGCACATGTACAAACTCCTGACCGGCGTGCGGAAGCGCGCCCAACCTGGAGCGGGTCGCAGGAAGAAAAGCTGCTCCAGCGACAACTCCCCTTGAAAAATATTGCCTTCGCTCAAGCCCCACTCTCGTTCGAGGTCGAGCGGCGTAATCACCTGCTTGTGCAGAATAATGTTTTTCAAATTGGGGGCGTATTCGGCGACCGTGTCGACGACCGTATTGCCGAAGTCCTCGCGCAGGTCGTCCCAGTGCAGGCCGGGTTTCAGCTTGTAGGGCGCATACTGCACGAAGCACGAAAGCACATGCTTTCCTGGCGGCGCCACGCTGGGATCGGTCAACGACGGAATGACCATATCGATGTATGGACGCTGCGAGAACATCCCGTACTTGGCATCGTCGTAGGCTTTTTCCATGTAGTCGACCGCCGGGGAAATCGAAATCGCGCCGCGCAGGTGCGCGCCCGGGCCGGGCATGCACTTGAAATCCGGCAAAGCGTCGAGCGCGAGGTTCACTTTTCCCGACGAACCTCGGAACTTGTAGCGGCGCACCTCGTCGAGGAATTCGCCGGGCAAATCCCCATTTTCGATGAACTTCAGGAACGTAAGACGCGGATCGACGCTGGACGAAATCACCCGCGCGTGGACTTCGTCGCCGTTTTCGAGAGCAACTCCAACCGCCCGGCCATTCTTGACAATGATTTTGGCAACCGCAGCCTGCTTGCGAATTTCGACTCCAGCTTCAACCGCCGCCTCGGCAATTGCGTTGGAAATTCCGCCGGTGCCGCCGCGCGCGAATCCCCAGGCGCGGAAAGCGCCATCAATCTCGCCCATGTAGTGATGCAGCAGAACGTAAGCCGTTCCTGGCGAGCGCACGCCCAGGAACGTCCCAATAATTCCCGAGGCCGACATGGTCGCCTTGAGCACATCCGTCTCGAACCACTGGTCGAGAAAGTCGGCCGCGCTCATGGTCATCAACTGCACCAGGTTGTAGCGGTCGGCGCTGGAGAGCTTCTGAAATCTGCGCGCGATGGACAGGAGCTTGGAAAGGTCTTTGGGATGGAATCCGGTCGGATCCGGCGGGACCATGCTGAGAATCGGCTTCACGAACCGGCAGATCGCGGGCATCGCTTTGCCGAAATCGTCATAGGTGTCCGCGTCCAGGCGCGAGTGGCGGGCGATTTCGCGATACGTCTTCCCATGATCGTTCACCCTCCATAGGTAATCGCCATTCGGCATGGGTGTGAAGGTGCCATCCAGCGGAAGAATTTCCAGGCCGTGGCGCGGCAGGTCGAGGTCGCGAATGATTTCCGGCCGCAGCAGCGAAACCACGTACGAGCACACGGAAAACTTGAATCCGGGAAAAACTTCTTCCGTCACGGCCGCCCCGCCGAGCACATGCCGCCGCTCAAGCACAAGCACTTTTTTGCCGGCGCGAGCAAGGTACGCGGCATGCGTGAGCCCGTTGTGCCCTCCGCCGATGACGATGATGTCGTAATTGTTGGCCATATAGCTGCCCGCAGTGGGCGGCGAGCACTGAGTAAGCGCTTCTTGCGCGCGGCTCACTGCTCATCGCTCGCAACTTGCTTCGAAACAGGAATAATACTCGCGCACTCACGCTCGCACAGAGGGCGGATCAGAGCCCGGCGGGAAGAACACTCCATTGCAGGAGGCGGGACATGCGTTCCATTGTAGCCCGAAGTCCGTTTCTTGCAACCACGCTTGAGTAGGTATAATCCGGAGTTCTCACGACCAGAGTGATCCCATGCCTATCGGAACTGCTTTTCACGAACGCACTTTCCCGCTGTGCACCAGCCTCAACTACCGCGAGTGGTCGGGATACTACACGGTCAGCGCGTACGAGGTGCATCACGAGCACGAGTACAACGCCATCCGCAATGCCGCAGCGCTGATCGACATTACACCGCTGTACAAGTACCTGATCACCGGTCGCGACGCCACCCGGCTCGTGAACCGCATCATCACGCGTGACATCAACAAAGTCGCCAAAGGCCAGGTCATCTATTGCTGCTGGTGCGATGAGCAGGGCAAGGTCATCGACGATGGCACCATTACCCGTCTGGATGAAAACCGGTATCGCTGGACCGCGGCCGAGCCCAACCTGCGCTGGTTCCATCAGAACGGCCTCAACCTGCAGGTACAGATCGAGGACATCTCCGAGCGCACCGCGGCGCTCGCGCTGCAGGGTCCAACGTCGGCGCGATTGCTGAAGACCGTCGCCGAAGCAGAAATTTCGAATCTCAAGTACTTCCGCATGACCACTGGAAAAATTGCCGGCGTGCAGGTAGACATCTCGCGTACCGGCTATACCGGCGACCTCGGCTACGAAATCTGGGTCGACTGGAAAGATGCGGTGAACGTCTGGGATGCAATCGCCTCAGCCGGACGGCAATTCGATCTGCATCCCACGGGCATGCTGGCGCTCGATGTTGCGCGCATCGAAGCCGGCTTGCTGCTGCTCGACGTGGATTACACCAGCTCGCGGCGGGCGTTGATTCCTTCCCAAAAATTTTCGCCCTATGAATTAGGCTTTGGGCGCATGGTCCACCTGCAGAAAGAAAACTTCGTCGGGCGCAGGGCGCTCGAACGCGATCAGAAAAACGGAGTTCCACGGCAGTTCGTCGGACTCGAACTCGACTGGAATGAGATCGAAGCCTTGTACGAAAGAATTGGCTTAACCCCCGCCGCGCCCAGCCAGGCTTCCCGGGTCGCGGTGCCGGTATATTCAGGAAATCGCCACGCCGGCAAGGCGACCTCGACTACATGGTCTCCGGTGCTGAAGAAAATGATTGCGCTGGCCAGCATCGAGACCGCGCTTTCCCAGCCGGGCACGGCGCTGCAGATGGAAGTAACCGTCGAAGCCAGGCGGGAGCGCGCCGCCGCCAAAGTGACGCCGCTTCCCTTCTTCAACCCGCCGCGAAAAACCGCAGTGCCGGGGTGAATTTCTCCCAACAAATGCTTGCCGCTGAAGCGGTTAACCTGTTGGAATCCGGCGCTTTTTGGCCGATGACGAGGGCGGTTTTTTACGTTAATATTTGACAATTCCAATTCGGGGGGTTGAACAGATGTATCCGGAGATCATGGTTGCTCCCATGCGCGAGGAACTCACGCAGTTGGGAGTTCAGCAGTTGAGAACAGCGGAAGAAGTCGACCGCGAACTTGCCCAGCAGAGCGGCACAGCGATGGTCATCGTAAATTCCATCTGCGGGTGCGCGGCCGGGCGCATGCGTCCCGCCGTGCGGATGGCGCTGCAGCATTCCGCCAGACCCGACAAACTATTTACCGTTTTCGCCGGCCAAGATCAAGGCGCCACGCAGCGCGCGCGTTCCTACTTCGCGCCCTATCCTCCATCCTCGCCATCCATCGCGATCTTCCGCGAAGGCGAACTCGTGCACATGATGGAGCGCAGCGACATTGAGCACCGGGACTCGCTCGACATCGCGACCGAACTGAAGCGCATTTTTGATCAGCACTGCGCCGCGACGGTTTAGTACCGCCACGGGACACAGGTGCAGAGAGAATTCCTGGATCTTTTCTCTTAGGTCCACGAATTCTCTGTCCCTCTGGCTCGGTGGCGAGGCTTACTTCTCTTTTCGCAGGAATTCGGCCGTAGAAGCATCCACATCCACGACCAGCTTGGCGGTATTGCGGTTATTGCCGTAGATCACGTGCCAGATGAGATTGTTGGTGGGGCGGCTCCATTCAAGCAGGTACATCACCGGAGTAGTCGCATCTCCCTGCAGAACCTTGTCACCGCCGTGCTTCTGCGCGATTTCGAAAGCCTTGTCGGAGTCGACCTTCAGGAACTGGACATCGAAATCGCTGCCCGGTGTGTACGGATCCTGGGCGCCGTGAGAAACGCCGCGGCTGGGCGCATCGGGCGAATCGATTCCCGACCAGGTATACTCGCGCGAGAGCCGTTGCGAAGGCGACGCGAATCCCGCCTGCCAGACTACCGCTTTTCCGTCTGTCCCTTTGTTGTCGCCGACTACATTCGACTGCAATTGGTAGGGGCGCGCATCGGGAGCCCAGCTTCGAGCCGAGATGTAGAGCTTCTGAAAGGCGCTGCGCCCGGTCAGAAGCTGCGGCGGCTCGGGCTTGGGCGCCGGCTGATTGGATTCGGAGGTGCAGCCGGCGAGAATGGCCAGGGACAGCAAGGTCAGAAGAAGTTTTTTCATCAGATCCTTTGATGGCTCATTGGCCAGGAGAAGATCGCAATCATTTTACTCGAGACGATTGCGCTGGCCTATTCGATCGCTGAGTTCGGCACACCCGCCTTGCGGGCATCGTCCTGCAGGTCGGTGAGCTTCTGTTTGGCGTCGTCCACGGCCTTCTGGCGATCGGCGATTTGCTGCTTGTACTTGGCGTCATCCGCGGCAAATCCGCTGGGATTCTGCACCCGGCTTGCGGTATTGGCGTAGAACTCGGCCTGTTTCACCCGGTATTCCCGCTGCATGACATCGAGTTCGCGCGAAGCCAAATCGATCTTTGTCTTCTGGGCTTCGAGCCTTTTCTTCCACTCAGCCACTGCCTGGTCCCGTTCCTCTGCCGATTGTCCCGGCTTAATTTCCGGTTTCTTGTCAGATTTTTCGCCGCCGGCGGTCTGCCCAGCGGAATCCTTGGCAGCGTCTGGTTGAGTGGCGCCGTCTTTGTCGGCATCCTCGGACTGAGGGTTGCCCACGACGCTCAGCGAACTGCTTCTGGGCAGATTGTCATTGTCATAGACTTTAGGCGCAGAACTGGATTGCGGGGCTTTATTTTTCTTCACGGCCCGGGCATAGGAGCCCAGCGATTCACTCTGATTTTGAGCGGCGGCAGATGCGAGCAGCGCAAAAACCGCAAACACTCCCAGCAAGCAGAACGACAGTGTGCGTTTCATATCAAGTCTCCCAATTCTTCGCCAGTCATAATGTTTAAGCCCCGGCGGCCGAAGCCGCCGCGGCTTTCCCCGCCAGAAAACCTCCGACTACTTTGTCCAGGCGCTCCGCCTGCGCGCAAATATCCTCGGCAAAATGCGCCGGCACGTGGGAAGGGGCGGAGACGGCCAGTTGCCTCGCACAATCGCGAATAATGCCCAGGGAATTCCGCAACTCCAGCGCCATCTCGGCGCTGATTTCGGAATGCATAATCCGGGCGCGCCGCGAGTCTGCGCTCGCACTTTCGTCCGCGATCACCGCGGCCATGCCCGCAGATTCCCCAGGCGCGGCGGTCAACGGGATCAATGTGACTCGCAGGCTTCGTTCATCCGCGCCAGCCGTGCGATAGGACGTCTCAAAACTGCTGCGGACCTGCTGCTGCAATGCGCTTTTGAATGCTTCTGCCACGCGGATCGAAGATCCGGAATCGAGAACACAGGTTGCATCGCGAAACAGCGCCTCCAGGCTCATCCCCAACGGAGAAGCAAAACCGAGGATCTGCCGCGCCGCGTTGTTGCATTGCTTCACCAGCCCGTTCGGAGTGACAAAAAGAATTCCGCACGGCAGATTTGCAATGACGGCGGTCGCCATGTTCTCGTAGGCTTTGGCCCGGCGCCGCTGCAGTTGCTGCTCGTTCTGCAACTCAAATTTCTGCTGCTTCAGCTGCTGAATCACTGCGGTGTACGGATAAACCGTGTCTTCCTGGCCGAGATTGTCGGGCAGGGTGGAATCTTCAACCATGCGGCGGCGCAGGAGACGGATCACAACAATTCCGGCAACAAAGGCGATTGCGAAGACCACCAACACGGCCGCCATGCGAATAAAAATTGGGTTTGCCAGCAGCTTCATGCCATCCCCCAGTACCAGCGCATGAACTGCTGACCGAAAAGAAACGCCACCAGGCCCGCGCTCCCCAGAAAGACTCCAAACGGCATCTGGTGATGGCGCAGCGCGATCTGGGCCGAACCCCAGGCGTGCTTGCGGGCGATCGCGCCGGACTCATGAAACATGCGTTTGCGGCGCTGGGTGCGCTTGATCCAAACCGCGAGCACGGTCCACAGGCCAAACAATGAGCCCGCCACCGAAGCCGCTGCCATGGTCAAAACCGTCAGGCGCAAGCCGAGAAACGATCCCATCATGGCCATTAGCTTCACGTCGCCGAAACCCATGCCTTCCACGCCGCGCCATCGCAGATAAAGCGCGCCAATGCCGTAGAGGAATGATGCACCGATGGCCGCGCCCAGGGCCGCATCGATCAGCGAAAACAGCCGCCATGAGAGGTCAGAGCTCACGGGAGTTTGAAGCACGCCGGGCAAAACCAGCGAGGCCAAATCGTTGACCGGGACGAAGAGGCTGATGAGGAGGCCGAATGCCAGGCCAGGAAGTGTCAATTTATCGGGTAAAAGGTGTGTTTCCGCATCGGTGAAGATCAAGCCGAGCAGGAGAAATCCCAAAACTGCGCACTTCAGCATGGTCAGTGACACTCCGAAATGCGCGTAGCACACCAGGAATAGCGCCGCGGTGAGCAGTTCAATGAACAGGTACCGCGGGCTGATGCGGGCCTGGCAGTGACGGCACTTGCCGCCGAGAATGACCCAGCTGAGAACCGGAATATTGTCGTAAGCGCTGATCGGCTGCGCGCACTGAGGACACGCCGAGCGCGGCCGCACCACCGACAAGCCGCGCGGCATGCGATAGATGCACACGTTCAGGAAGCTGCCAAAAACCAGCCCCACAACGAACACACCCGATGCGATGACGGGATCCACCCGAATCTCACCTGCCTGCAAAAGAAGAAAATGCGATTCGGCCTGATTATAAGTGGCGGCAGGGGCGAACCGCTGGGTACCGAAGTCACTGTCCGGTAGGACAGTTTACGAGCGTCTTTGGAGGAACCGACTCCTGAGCTTTGGCCGCGAGATGCAGCGCCTACGCTGCCACTTAAGCCGCCTGGGTAGCCGCAATGGCGGGAGATTCCGGCAGGAACACGACGAAGACCGTGCCACAGCCGGGGGGAGTCGTGCGGCTGGCCACGCGAATCCAGCCGGTGTGCTTCTGCGCGATACCATAAGCCAGCCACAAGCCAAGGCCGGTGCCATTTTCCTTTTTCGTCGTGTAGAAAGGTTCGAAAATATGGGGCAACGAATTGGGAGAAATCCCCGATCCGGTATCGGCCACGGTTACGCGCACTCCCGGACGTTGCTCACCTGCCCACTCATGAGTACGGACGACCCGCAGGCGAAGCCTGCCGCCTTCCTTCATGGCTTCCATCGCGTTGAGAATCAGGTTCGAAAACAGTTGCCGCAGCTCGCCGGGAAATCCGAAAATCTCGGCGCCATTCTCGATGTGCTTCTCAATGGTCACGTGACTCTGCTGCAGCTTGCGTAAGTACAGCTGCGTCACTTCGTCGAGAATCTTGCCCACCTCCAACTGTTCCGGAGCTGTGCTCTCGCGCACGAATCCGAGCGCCTGTTGCGCGATGGAATCAAGTCTTCCGATCTCCTGCTCAGCCAGCCGCAGGTACTCATCGCGGCCGGCGGCATCGCGGCGCGCCAGGTAAACCAGATTGGTCAGGGCTTCCAGCGGATTGCGAATTTCGTGCGCAATCGCGGCGGTGAGACGTCCTGCCGTGGCCAGCCGCTCGTTGCGCCGCAGAGCTTCTTCCGTACGCTTCTGTTGCGTGATGTCGCGAGCAATCGCCGAAGCGCCGACCAGATCACCCTTTTCACTCCGAATGGGAGAAATCGACAGCAGCACCCGCAACCGGGTGCTGTTCTTGTGCACCCGCTCCGTCTCGTAGCTGCCGACGCGCTCTTCGCGGTTGAGGCGCTCCAGGTTGCCTTCGAGCTCTCCCAGTCGCTCGGTCGGCACCAGCACGGCCAGCGGCCTGCCTAACATTTCCGCAGCGCTATATCCGTAAAGCGTTTCCGCTCCGCGGTTCCAGCTGGTGACAAAACCGTCTTTGGTGAAACTGATGATGGCATCTTCCGACGATGTGACGATGGCCGCGAGTTGCTGGCGTACTTCGTCCACGCGCGTTTCCGCACGCGAACGCTGGCGTGCCAATCCGGCCACTAGAACGGAGATGAGAATGAAAACTCCCAGCCGCTGGAGTTCCATCTCGGAAATCGGGACGCGAATGGTGGGCCGGAACATGAAGTAGTCAAGCACCAGCGCCGAGCTGAACGTACAAACCACGGCTGGACCAAAACCATAAAAGCGCGCGATGAAAACCACGGCCAAAATGAAGATGACGAAAGGATCCTGGTGCATCACCGGCGAGAGCCACCATATGCACCAGGAAAGAGCGGTCGCGGCAATCGCCGAGCCATACCAGGCGACCCGGTCCGACCACCGGGGTTCAAACTTGTAAATCGATAAATGGCCTTTGATCATCGCGAAAACGACCGAGTGGCGGAACTTCGAAGCAGCGGCAGGTACAACTCACGTTTCTGAGAATGTAGCACAAACTCGGAAAACTAAAACAAGAGTTAGGACAAAAAAGCGCGGCCGCAGCCGCGCTTTTTCACATCGCAAGAATTTTCACTGCTGATCGCTGCTGGTTTCCAGCTTTTGACCACCACGCGCGGGCTTGGTCGTGGGTACTATAGTAACCGGCGACTGCAGCGTGAACGTCAGAACGCGCTCCGAGGACAGCTTAATATCAGGCTTTTTGCTGGCCGCCTGAACGCCGCCGCCCGCACCCGCGCCAGCCACGGAGCCAATAGCGGCGCCTTTACCACCGCCAAAGATCCCGCCGAGGATCGCTCCCGCGACCGCTCCCGCCCCCACTTTCTCCGCCGTGTTCTTGCCGCGCGAGCCGGTTTGCTGTTTAAAGTGATCGGTATCGACGTTGTACCAGCGATCGCCAACCTTCACGCGATCCAGTTGCAGTTCCAGCAACGCGCGTCCTTGGAACTTACCTGAACTTTGCGCGCTCACCACGTGGCCCTCGACGTCGTAGTGCGCTGGAATGACCACGTCGCCCTCGATTGAAACGGGAACGTCAAGACTGGCATGGAATTGGTCCCCAGTTTGCGCGGTGGCGCTGTCGATGGTATCAACCAGCCGAACCGCGAGAGATGTACCAGAGGGCAGCGTAACCTTCTGCGGCTCGGGTGGTGGCGGAGGAGCTGCGGCCGCCTGAGGTGCTGGCGCCGGAGCTTGCTGCGGTGCAGGCGCGGTTAGAGGAGGAGGCGTGTTTTGCGCCACCTGGTCCGATGACTGCGCCTGGTGATGACGTTTCCTGGGGGATGGAGACGGCCGTCCCAAATTGGACGGCGCGGGAGCGGGTTCAGGCGCCGACTGCGCCGTATCCGGAGCTTGTTGCGCCGGAGCTGGGGCTGCCGCCGTCGCCGAGCCCACTTGCAGATTATTGATGACCTGCTTCACTCCGGGTTCGGTTGAGGCGTATCGGGCTGCTGCTTCCCGTTGCGCGTCATTTTCGACGGCGCCGGATAGCGTAACCGTACCCTTGTCCGCCTTGACGTCAATCTGCTTGTTCTGCAGCCCGGAATCAGCGCCCAGTCTCGATTGGATGTCGGCCGTCATTTGCGCGTCGTTCGGCGACTTGGTGCACGCAACTGCAAGCGCCAGCAAGACCGCCGCCGCAATGACCCGCAGAGCGAACCAATGTGTCCGTTTCATGATGTACTCCTGTAAATATCTAGAGCAGGTGCTACTCAGTTTAAACCAGTTTCCAAGGATTGATGTGCAATGGTCCTGCTGAGTTAGATGCTGAGTGGCTGCTGGTTCAACGGTGGATGATGCGCGTGGTTGAACAAAAATATCGCGATTCCCTGATTTAGTGGATGAACTTGTAGTCCAGGATCGAAGCCGCAAACTCGTGCTTGCCTTCCTCCTGCTGCGGCTGATTGTCTTTCATGCGCGTGATCCGGCCCTGGCAAAGAACCTTGCTGTTCTTCTGGCCGGAAATTTCTTCAGGCATCTCAAAGACCATCTCCACCAGCGTGTTTTCCGGAAAGCGCTGTGGACCCTGCATAAGCACGCCGGATTGGCTCAGGTTGCGGATCGTGCCTTCGCTCCAGGTACCCAGATTCTTCACCCGGTAACGCACCGACGCTTCCATTTTGATTCGACGCGCGCGCGGCACCCAAGTGGGCTTGCGTACATGCTGGCGACGTCTGGTGGACGAGCCCTCGCCCGGCTCCTGGCTGACCCGCTCGATCCGCCGCATGGTCGTCCAGTCATATTTGTACTCGGCGGCGCACAAAAGGCAGACCTGGTAGAAGTGACCATCCGCAGCCTTTCGCGGCCAGGAAAACTCGTGGGAACAACGGCCCAGGAGGAGAACATCGAGCAACTTTTGTGGCATGGGAGTCTAGCTCTCGCCGGCTTCGCGGTACCGGCAAACTCATGATGCACCGGAAGCGGAATCTCCGGTAGGTTACTTTCGTGTAAGGTAAGTTGCTGGTTTTGTCGGCCAGTCTCCCCTCTTTGCGTCCTTTGCGCAACCTTCGCGATCTTTGCGGTTAAAGGCCTTAGGTTTTGACCTCGAAGAATATCCGGAAGCTTCGCGATAGGTCGTCGAGGCGTGATCACAGCCCTAAATAGTGCGGAAGGCAGCCTTTTTGTATCATCGCAACATGGACCCGGTGAACGGATTCGTGCTCGCCGGCGGAAAGAGCACTCGCATGGGCAGGGACAAAACCCTGCTTGAGCTGGCTGGACATCCTCTGATCGAGCACATGACCGAACTCGTGCGGACGATCTGCGATCAAGCGTGTATCGTCGGGGAGCGTGCTAAGTTCTCGCGATTCGCGCCGGTGGTCGAAGACGTCTATCCCGGCCATGGCCCTCTCGGGGGAATCCATGCCGCGCTGGCCAGTTCAGAAACGGATCTGAACCTCGTGATTGGAGTAGACCTGCCTTTTTTGCCGGAGGGCTTTCTCCGCTACCTGATCTCGCAATCAAGAAGCTCCGGTGCAGTGATCACGATTCCCGAAGCTGGCGGCCACCTGCAAACCCTCTGCGCGGTCTACCGCAAAGAGTTTGCTGAGGTCGCCCAGCGGGCGCTGTCGTCAGGGCGCAACAAAGTGGATGCGGCTTTTGCGGAAGTGTCTATAAAGAAGATTTCGGGAGACGAACTCGTCAAAGCGGGATTCGATGCCGCAATCTTTCGCAATGTGAATACGCCCGAGGACTGGCACGAGGCGCAGCGCGAGTTTGCATCCCGTGTACCAGGTGCAGGCGGTCAGCACGTGGGTGAACAGCGATGACCCAGACAATTCTTCCAGAACCTGAAACGTCGCCTTCGCCTGTGCCTCCCCAGTCAACCTCCTACATCGAGTTTCACAACGTCTACAAATCCTTTGGCGACAAACACGTCCTGGTCGATGTCAGCTTCGACGTCAAACCTGCCGAAACCGTCTGCATCCTTGGGCGAAGCGGGGTGGGGAAATCTGTCGCCCTGCAGCACATTCTCGGCTTTCTCAAACCTGATTCCGGCCGCATCATCGTTGCGCATGAAGACATCACCGACTATCCCGAAGAAGAGCTGGAACGCATCCGCAACAAGGTCACGATGGTTTTTCAGAGCGGTGCATTGTTCGATTCGCTTACCGTGGGAGAGAACGTCGCCTTCCCGCTGCGCGAGCGTCGCGACCTGAGTGAAGACCAGATTCTGCAGATCGTGTCGGGCCTGCTCGACATGGTTGGAGTGAAGAATATGGCCGATCAGTTTCCTGCGGAACTGTCGACCGGGATGAAACGCTCGGTGGCCATTGCGCGCGCGCTCGCCTCGCAGCCGGAATGTGTCCTTTACGACGAACCCACAACCATGGTCGACCCGCTTATGGCTCAGTTGCTGGGGGACCTGATGAAGCGGCTCAAAATCCAACTGCACCTCACGAGCGTGGTGGTCACTCACGACATGCGCTTGGCGAAGAAACTTGCGGACCGGGTGGTATTTCTCCACGAAGGGCGCGTTCTGTTCTTCGGCACCTACCCTGATATGGAAAAGTTCGACGAGCCCATCGTGCAGAACTTCCTGAAGCTGGATGAGTTGGATTTAGGGGCGTGAACAAGCCCCTTTTTTTCGCGACCTTCGCGTACTCCGTGGTTCAGAAAATGCCACGAAGGCGCAGAGGCGAGACTTGGCTTAGAATCCCGCCTGCACCAATTTTTTCAGTGTGATCGAACTCTGAGTTTTTGCCGGGGCGATCATTTTTTTGACATATTTGGCGATGACGTCGACTTCCAGGTTGACCGGATCTCCCGGCTTGAGCGACCGCAGGTTGGTCATTTCCGCCGTATACGGAATGATCGCAGCTTCAACCCGGGTACCTTCAATCGCAGCCACCGTCAGGCTGATCCCCTCGATGCCGAGCGATCCTTTTTCGACAATGTATCGGGTGAGTTCCGAAGGCACGTTGATCGTGAGTCGATAATCATTGCCATCCGGGATAGGCTCAAGGGATACCAAGGTGCCGCTGCCGTCCACGTGGCCCTGCACCACGTGCCCGTCGAATCTTCCATTGGCCCGCATCGGCAATTCCAGATTCACCAGCGAACCGGGCTTCAGTCGCGACAGCGATGTTCGCACCCAGGTTTCCTGGGCAAGATCGGCGGTGAAGGAGTCTTTGGAAATATCTACCGCGGTGAGACAAACACCGCTGACGGCGATGCTGTCCCCTGGCTTGAGTTCCGCTGCAAGCTTCGAGCAGGAAACCGTCACCCGCCGCTGCCCGCCGGTGACTTTGATCGCCGCAACTCGGCCAACTTCTTCAATGATTCCGGTGAACATGATGTGTGTCCTTGACTCTCGAGAAAATTTCAAGGTTTCAAGGGCTCAAGCTTTCAACCTTCAAGCTTTCCCGTTTCAAGCTTTGGCGCCTTGGATGGCATGTCGGCACCAGTTGCTGCCAGCTTGAAATCTTTGAAACCTTGAAACTTAATCCAGATACGGATCCCTTAAATATCCCTCGACCGCAAAATCTTCGCCAAAACGATGCAGACGAAACCAGCGCAAGTGTGCCGCTTCGCTCATCCGGCGAAAGCCCGGGCCGGCTGCAAACGGGACCGAACCCGTGCCGGCGAGAATCTTCGGCGAATAGTAAAAAAAAACCTTATCAGCGACGCCGGAAGCCAACGCCGTCCAGTTCACCAGGGCTCCGCCTTCGATCATGACGCTGGTGATTTCGCGTTCCGCCAATTCGTGGCAGATCGCCTGCAGGTCTGGGCGTCCGTCCACGCCTGCAGGCGCAACCTGCTCCACCTCAATCCCGTGCTCACGCAGTTGCTGCTTCTTCTTTTCTTCAGCGAAGGAACAGAAGACGAGGACATCGTGGTCCGCGGTCTGGGCCACTCGCGACTGGAGCGGCAGGCGCAAGTGCGAGTCCATGATCACGCGCAGCAGGGGCCGGCGTCGCGGCAAGCCAGTACGATCGGTCAGCAAGGGATTGTCCGCGATTACCGTGCCGACGCCGACGAGAAGCGCATCGTGCTGATGCCGAAGTTTCTGCACGTGGGCGCGCGCTTCATCGCTGGTGATCCATCCGCCCGTCGGGCCGCCAGCGCCCTGAACCGGCGGGCCCGCCAAATCCTCGGGAGGGGGGGCGATTTTGCCGTCCAATGTCATCGCGGCCTTTAATGTGACAAGCGGCAGCCGGTAGCGAATGTATTTTGCGAAGGCGTCGTTCAGCGGCCGCGCCTCTTCTTCGAGAATGCCGGAAGCAACCTGCACGCCCGCCGCCCGCAATCGCGCGAAGCCGCGGCCGCTTACCACAGGGTTCGGATCGGGCATGCAGGCCACCACCCGTCTGATTCCCGCTGCAATCACGGCATCAGCACAGGGGCCGGTTCGCCCGTGATGGCTGCATGGCTCGAGATTGATGTAAAGCGTGGCGCCGCGCGCCTTTTCGCCGGCTTGCTCGATGGCTTTCACCTCCGCGTGCTTGACCGCGTCGTAGGCGTAAAAGCCTTCCCCGACCACATCCCCCTTCTCGTCGAGCAGCAACGCACCCACATGCGGGTTTGGTGATGCCAATGCAAAACTCTGCTGCGCCAGCTCTATGGCCTGGCGAAGACATTGTTGATCTTTATCCTGAGACATTTGCGAGAGTTCAGAGACGAACTACGCGAACAACGAATCGACAAATTCCTTAGGATCGAAGGGCAGCAGATCGCCGGCCTTTTCGCCTACGCCAACGTAGCGCACCGGGAGTCCAAGTTCGCGAGCAATCGCAACAACGACTCCGCCTTTTGCCGTGCCGTCAAGCTTCGTCAGCACGACTCCGGTCACGGCAGCAGCGTCGGTGAACAGCTTGGCTTGCTGCAATCCGTTCTGCCCCGTCGTAGCGTCGATCACCAGCAACACTTCATGGGGCGCGCCCGGAATCAGCCGCTGCGCAGTGCGGCGCATTTTCTCCAGCTCCTGCATCAGATTTGATTTCGTGTGCAGGCGCCCCGCGGTATCGACGATCACGCAATCAGTGTGACGGGCCTTGGCCGCTTCGAGCGCATCGTAAAGAACCGCTGCTGGATCTCCTCCCGCTTTAGTGCGAATCACTTCGGTCCCGGTGCGTTGCCCCCAGATTTCCAGCTGTTCGATAGCGGCTGCGCGGAAAGTATCCGCGGCGCACAACAACACCGTCTTGCCATCCGACCGAAATGTCTGCGCCAGCTTGCCGATGCTGGTGGTCTTTCCCGTGCCATTGACACCCACCACGAGGATGACCTCGGCGACTCCTTCGCCCCGCTCGACGGGCGGCGTATTGGCCGCATTCAGAATCGTTAGCAGCTCTTCCTTCAACAGTCGCTTTAACTCGCCGACATCTTTGATCTGCTTGCGATCGGCGCGCTCGCGCAGCTTTTCCAGGACCTGGTGCGTGGTGGGCGCACCCAGATCGGCTCCAATCAGGGTGGCTTCGAGATCATCCAGCGTGTTGCGGTCGATCTCTTTGCTGAACGCAACCACTTCCTCGATGCGCTCGCTCAAGTTCTCGCGTGTGCGCGAGACCGCCTGCTTCATGCGCTCGAACAGGCCTTCTTTTTTCTCCGTGCTGCCGAAAAGAGTCTGGATCATGAGAACGTTCGCCGGCGAAACGGCTAAGTTTCATTATAGCGGCAGGCCGTAGGTAACAGGCCTCAGGCATCAGGCGGCGAAGTTCCGGCGCGACGGATTCAGAATGCCGTTTGAAGCAGAGCACACTTCATCCGTCCCGAACGGCAGGCATTACACTACAGAAAATTCGTAGGAAGTATCTTTAAAAGCCTGAGGCCTAAGTCCGGTCCATCTCCATGGCTGGAGCCGCTGGTTCAAAGGCGACGCTCGCCGGGGCAATGCTGGCCGCCGCGGCGCTCGCCGCCTTGACTTGGTGAGGAACACGAATCTCTCCGCGCTGGTAAATCGCTTCGAGGGCGGCAACGGCGGTCCCATCCAAACGCTTCCCGGATAGCGAATGGATGATGCGCAGGGCATCGTCCGCATCATGGGCCTGCTGGTAGGGACGGTTGGTGGTCAGGGCGTCGAAGGTGTCTGCCACCGCAATGATTCGCGGCAGCAGTGGAATCTCGTCCGCTTTGTATCCGTGCGGATAACCGCGCCCGTCGAGCGACTCGTGGTGCAATTCGATGCCGGGGATCATATCCTTCAGCTGCGAGACCGGCCGCAGAATGGTCGCACCCTTGGTGGTGTGCGTCTTCATGATTTCGAATTCTTCGGCGGTCAACGCCCCCGGCTTCTTCAGAATGCGGTCTTCAATCCCGATCTTGCCGACATCGTGCAGTTGCGCCGAAACGCGCACGATTTCCTGGAACTCTTCCGGCAATCCCATTTCCTTGGCAATCATGACCGAGTACTTGGTCACGCGGTCGGAGTGGCCGCGCGTATAGGGGTCCTTTTCGTCGACCGCGCCGGCGAGCATCTGGATCGAGTTCATGAACAGCTCGCGGTTTTCCGCGGCCGCGCGCTTCAAGTCGAGCACGAAATGCTCAAGCTCTTGCGACATGAAGTTAAACGTCGAGGCGAGCTCTCCAATTTCCGTGCGGCTCTTGAGTTCTACCCGTTGCGAAAAATCTCCGCGCGCAATGGCATGGCTGGATTCCGTCAGAACCTCCAGCGGGTTGGTAATGCGCCGTGCGGCGATGATGCCGATGCCGATGCTCAAGACCACGGCGAAAATCGCCAGCAGCTGCGCCGTGTGCTGCATTTCATACACGCTGCTGTAAGCCTCATCGCGTGGCTTCTGCACCACCACCGCCCAATTCAGGTTATTGACCGGGCTGTAAGTGCCCAGCATGATGGTTTTCTTTTTTCCCGAGCCCACCCCAAACTCGTGGGTCGCCGCCACCATCTGCGCCTTGCCACCCTGCTCCACGAAGTTGTGCACGATCTCGAGGTTATTCATGTCCTGGCCAGTGGCGTACTGCCCATCAGCCCCGGCCACCAGGCGGCCTTCGCTGTCCACGACGTAAGGAATCAGGCCACCCTGCTCGATTTGTTGCAGCCGCCGAATCAGGTAGGTGAGATCCACCACCGACGCAATCATGCCGAGAAAGTGCCCGCCCGGGTTCAGCGGAGTGCTCATCAGCATTACTGTGCGCGAGGATTTGCCGCTTCCGACCACCAGCGGCTGACCGTTGTAGGCGCGCGAGTCACGGGCGGCCGCATAAGCTTGTTCCAACTCGCGTTGCAGGAACGCGTCCGGCTCAATTCGCCCGGCGGAGATGCCCTTGGCGTCTGAATTCAGAAGCGTCGCATAGGCCAGGTCTTCCGAGGAAGAAACGAAATTTTCCAGCAAGGCGCGCAGTTCAGGCGCCTGCACGTGGTCGCCGGTCAAATCGCCGCCGCTCGAAACCTGCAGCGCCGAAGCCAGGTTCGCCTGCATCAGGCGAAAGGATTCCTGGTGCTGTGAAATGTCATCCGCTATGGACTGGGTGATGGTGTTCTGCAGAAGCCGCTCGTTGGTGATCAGGCGGTCGCGGTTAATCGATTGCACCTGCGCCGAGTAGAAGTACATCGGCACCACGCTGACCAGCACCAGCACACCCATAATGACGTACAGAATGGGGATGCGCGAAGGTAGAAATTTGGCTGGCAATGTGCGCGTGTCTCCCTCTACTCCGGGCCTGGTGCCGTGTAGTTCATTTTACGTTTGCCGGATGCGAGTACACCCAGCCCAGCGCCAGACATTCATTACCAAGGTACTGACTCCGGGAGTACGGAAGAAGTCTCCGCAACCCGAGGCCGTTGGTTACTCCTCGATTACTTTGCTGAAGAAACGCCGTTTGGCGATTGGAGTTCGCTCTTGGAACTGCGCGTCATTAAATCCTGAATAGCATCGCGAGGAGACTTTCCTTCATTCAGAATCAAATGCACTTGCTCGGTAATCGGCATCTCGATCCCATGCCCCCGGGCCAGTTGCACCGCGGCATTGGTGGTAAACACGCCTTCCGCGACCATGCCGTGCATTCCCGCAATAATGTCCGCCAGCTTGCGTCCGCGGCCTAATTCCACGCCGACGCTACGGTTGCGCGAAAGCGCCCCGGTACAAGTCAGCACCAGATCGCCCAAGCCTGCCAGTCCGGACATGGTCTCCCCACGTCCGCCGCAGGCAGTCACCAGGCGCGTCATTTCCGCCAGCCCGCGCGTGATCAGGGCCGCGATTGAATTGTGCCCCAACCCCAGCCCATCGCAAATCCCGGCGGCAATCGCGATGACGTTCTTCAATGCTCCTCCCAACTCCACTCCCACGAGATCAGCATTCGTATACACACGGAATGCGAGGTCCCCAAATTCTGCCTGCACCCTGTGCATCAGTTCGGGATTGGCCGAAGCCACGGTAATAGCCGTGGGGTCTCCGCGAGCCACCTCGGAAGCAAAGGTTGGTCCGCTCAGGGCTCCGACTCGGCACTTTGCTTTCGTGACCTGCTCGATCACGGCCGTCATCCGCAGCAAAGTCTTCTGCTCCAGGCCTTTAGTAGCGCTAACCAGCAAGATTTCCCGAGAAAGATGCGGATTGATGGTCTGGAAAATTTTCCGGCAGTGTTGCGAGGGAATTGCGCTCACCACCATTTGCGCCGCGTTCAGCGCCTCCGGCAAAGAGTTCGTCGGATGAACACAAGCCGGGATGTGATGTCCGGGCAAAAACAACGCATTCATGCGATCCGAGCGAATCGACCTGCATACCTCTTCCTCAAGCGCCCAAAGCCGCACGTTGTGACGTCCGGATCGTCCCAGAACGATCGCAAGCGCGGTGCCCCACGCCCCTGCTCCGATGATGGCAATCTCGCTCATTGGCGTCGCCACTGGAATTTCGGCTCGGTGCCTGCCATCATTCGGCGAATGTTGGAATAATGCCTGGCCATGATCAGCGCCGAACCAGCCAGGATAGAAATCGCGGGAGCGATCAGCTCAAACAATCCGCTCCGGCGCGATATCGCGTTCATAGCGGTGGGGCCCTCGCCACACAGCCATACGGCCGCGGGCAGGCAAGCTGCGGAGAAAATGGAGGCCAACGCGATGATGCGAAATGCCGCCGCCATGACTAAAAAGACGCCGATCGCAAGCAGAATGGCCTTCGGCGTCAGCAGCACGAACGCGCCCAGGCCGGTCGCGACTCCTTTCCCACCTCGAAAGCCGAGCCATATCGGAAAAATGTGTCCGCAGATTGCCCCGAGCGCAGCGATAAAGGCGAGGGACGAAGCGTAAGGAAAAAGATTCTGGATGAGCAAGACCGCGGCCAGGCCCTTCGCCGCGTCGAGAGCTAGAGTCAGAATTCCCAGCGTCGGAGAAGTGCGCGCGACGTTGGTTGCGCCAATATTGCCGCTGCCGGTTGCGCGCACATCAGTTCCGCGAAAAATCCGCACCAGCATGTATCCGAATGGAATGGATCCCAGCAAATAACCCAGAGCCGCGCTGATCAGGATGGGATGAGCGCTCATGATTGCGCCACCGCGAGCGGAAAACGCGCCAGCTTCGTGTACTGCGAACCCTTCGGCGATAACTGGCTGCGATACAGGAAGAACTCGCGCGCCGTCATGGTACCAAACTCCGGGGGCCCGATTTCCCCCAGGCGCTGCTGCAGCCGGGCGAATTGCCGGCTTGGCTTGTCGCCTTTGCGCCAGCCGGGTGCACCCGAACCGCCCCCCGTCCGCGCCAGCGTGAGATGAGGACTGAATTCGCGCTTCTCTTCGGGAATGCCCAGTTTGGTCAAGGCATCTTCGACCGCCTGGGCGAGATGCGAGAGTTCGGGACCAGCTTCAATGCCAACCCAGAACACCCGCGCGGACCTTGGAGTGGGAAAGAAGCCGCAACCGCGGAACGATACTGCAAACGGCTGGGAAGAAATGGCCACTAGCGTCGACTCAATGTCCTTGGCCTTTTCATCCGGCTTCTCGCCGATGAACTTCAATGTCACGTGCAGCGACGCCGCGCCGACCCATCTCGCATCGGGTGCAAGACCATGCACCTGCTCAACGAAAGCTGCAATCTTTTCGCGAATTTCTTCGTCTATATCGAGCGCAACAAAGAGCCGCATAGCCCCCGAGCATAGCAAACAATGTAGCGCGGGTCCCTCCAGACCCACGCGGCGAATCCACGCACACACGGATCTGGAGATCCGCGCCGCACCGCCCATCGCGTAAAATGAGCGTTCGTGCGTCCATGAAGCCGTCGGATCTAATCTACGACTGGAACCAGGCTCTGCCGGCCAACCTTCTACCCGCGGGGCCGGTCCTGCTGAACGATGAAACTCTGCGCGACGGCCTGCAGTCGCCTTCCGTCCGCGACCCTTCCATCGCCGAGAAACTGCAAATCCTTCATCTGATGGAAGCGGTGGGAATCAACATGCTGGATCTCGGCCTGCCCGGCGCCGGTCCGCGGGCTCGTGAGCATGTCGAAGCGCTGGCGCGCGAAATCGCGGCCAACCGCATGAAGATTCGCGCCAACTGTGCGGCGCGCACACACGAGAACGACATTCGCCCGATTGCCGAAATTGTGCAGCGCACCGGACTGAAGATCGAAGCCGCCACCTTCATCGGTTCCAGCCCCATCCGCCGTTTTACCGAAGGTTGGACCGACGATTTCCTGCTGCAGACCACGGAACGCGCCGTGAAGTTCGCGGTTTCGCTGGGGCTCGACTCGATGTACGTCACCGAAGACACCACGCGCTGCGATCCGGAAATGGTGAAGCGCCTGTACTCGACCGCGATCAACTGCGGCGCGCGCGCCGTCGTCATCTGCGACACCGCCGGACACGCCACCCCCATGGGTGCTTATGCGCTCACCAGGTTCGTTATCGATAAGGTCGTAAAGCCCTCGGCCGAGAAGATTCGCGTGGATTGGCACGGCCACTGCGATCGCGGATTTGCTGTCGCGAACTCGATGGCGGCGCTCGCCGCCGGAGCCCACTGTGTCCACGCCTGCGCGCTCGGAACCGGCGAACGGGTCGGCAACACGCAGATGGACCAGATGCTGGTGAACCTCAAGCTGATGGGTGTAAGCCCGTGGGACAAACAGGACCTGACCAGGTTGAAGGATTACTGCGTGGCGGTGTCACGCGCCACGGGCGTGCCGATCCCGCCCAACTATCCCGTGGTCGGCGAAGACGCATTCCGCACCGCCACTGGAGTTCATGCGGCAGCCGTTATTAAGGCGTATAAGAAGAACGACGTTGAACTCGCCAACGCGGTTTATTCCGGCGTGCCCGCGCATCTTTTCGGACTGGAACAGACCATCGATGTCGGCCCCATGAGCGGCAAGTCCAACGTGCTCTTCTGGCTCGAGCGCCACGGCATGCCCGCATCCGATGACGTGGTCGACAGGATTTACCAGCGCGCCAAGAGTTCCGATCACACGCTGACGGAGGCGGAAATTATGGAGTGCCTGAAGTTTGTTTCGCGGACCTGACTTACTATGACCCAGAATGTGATTTCGAACTCCAGTTCGCTCTTCGTGGCCTTCTCCCGCCGTAAACTGCTTGAGGAATACTGGCCGCGCCTGCGCACCTGCGTCGAATCGCTTACTGACGAACAGGTCTGGTGGCGGCCAAACGATGCCAGCAACAGCATTGGCAATCTGATCTTGCACCTCAACGGCAACGTGCGGCAGTGGCTGATCGCGTCTTTCGAACACTTAGGCGACCAGCGCAACCGCCCCGCCGAATTCAACCAACGCGATCACATTCCCGGCCCTGCACTGCTGCAACAACTCGCCACCACGATGGACGAGGCTTCCGGCGTTCTCTCGCGGCTGACTGAACCGGACCTTTTGACGTCAA
>DASVAJ010000017.1:0-2597 GCA_036376415.1 Terriglobales bacterium | reverse complement strand
GTGGCGGCAAATCGCCTGCAACCGCAGGGCTTTGGGGCAACGCGCCCGGTCGCCGACAATGCCACGCCGAATGGCCGCGCGCTGAATCGACGTGTGGAAGTCGCGCTCGGGAAGTAAGGAATTTTGGCGCAGAACGGCTGCGCTGTCGTGCGAGAGCCTCGCTATTCGCTTAGTGCTGCGAATTGTGCGAGATGGCGCGGCTGCGATCAAGCGGCGCGCGACTGACTTCATTGTTCAAGTGCACAAACTTCTTCAATAAATGAAGAAAGACCTTCTGCTCTTCCTTATTAAGTCCTTCGAACAACCGGCCCGCGAGAACGTAGCTCGACGGGATCAGTTTATTCAGCAGGGCGGTTCCTTCGGGAGTCAGATGAAGCAGACGGAAGCGCTTGCTCTTCATGGGCATCATGCGCATCACCAGCCCGCGCTCCTCCAGTCGCACCGCGAGGTCGGCGGCAGTCGAGGTGTCGAGCGCGCACAGCTTTGCGAGCGTCACCTGGTCGATCCCCGGATGATTCTTGAGGACCCGCAACACGCAGTACTGCACCGGCGTGACGCCGTTGCCCATAGTCGAGTGAAACATCGACACGGCAATCTGCTGCGCGCGCCGAATCAGGTGGCCGGGTTCGTCATAAACCTCCGAAGCCGATTTGTGTCGATCAACTTTCCTGGCAGGTTTAGGGGCAGTCCGACCCTTCATGGCACTCCATTGTACGGGAAGCTCCGGCCGAAACAGATCAATTCCTGTACCTCAATTTAAAGGCTCTGGCGCAAACCAGCAACGTTCCGTATACTGAACGACGCCTGAGCGAGAAATGCATAGCGGAGGGTCCCATGAGAGAACAAAGGCTGGAAGACCTGCTACAGAGTGTCGGCAACCCTGTAAACATGTTGCGCAACTCGCAGATTGGAGCTTACGTCTATCCTGTGCTCCCGTACGAATACTCGAACTGGCGGGACGAACAGCGGGCATGGCACGAGACCGCGGTCCTGTTTGACCAGTCTCACCACATGGCGAACATCTATGTAGACGGGCCCGACGCACTCAAGATGCTCTCTTATCTGGCGACTAATAGCTTTGCAAAATTTCCCGTCAACCGCGCCAAGCAGTTTGCGCCGTGTACTCACGACGGATTTGTCATTGGCGATGGCATTCTCTTTCATCTCGATGAGAATCGCCTGGTGTTCGTGGGACGCGCGCCGGCCGCCAACTGGATTCAATTCCATGGGGAGACTGGTGGCTACGACGTCAAAATCGAAAAGGACGATCGCTCCCCCTCGAATCCGAAAGGCAAAGCTGTCGTTCGCTCATGCTACCGGTATCAAATTCAAGGGCCCAACGCGACGCAGATCCTGGAGAAGTTGAACGGCGGCCCGTTGCCGGAGATCAAATTCTTCAACATGGATTCGATCAACATCGCTGGGCGCAAAGTGCGCGCTCTGCGGCACGGCATGGCCGGCGCTCCTGGACTGGAAATCTGGGGACCATACGAGGAGCGCGAAGAGGTACGCGAGGCGATTATTGCGGCGGGAGAAAATTTCGGTCTGAAACAGGTGGGTGCCCGCGCCTACGCGACCAACACGCTGGAGTCAGGATGGATTCCTTCGCCGCTTCCCGGGATCTACACGGGCGAAAAAATGAAGCCGTATCGGCAATGGCTGCCGGCGAGCAGTTATGAGGGCACGGGCTCGCTGGGTGGAAGCTTCGAATCGAACAACATTGAGGACTACTACATGACCCCATACGCGCTTGGCTACGGGCCTTTCGTGAAATTCGATCACGATTTCATTGGCCGCGAAGCGCTCGAGAAAACGGCCGGTCAGCCGCAGCGCAAAAAGGCTACGTTCGCATGGGATGCGAAAGATGTGTTGAAAGTGTGGGCGTCGATGTTCGAAGAAGGTGATCCCTACAAATTCCTCGACTTGCCGTTATCGAACTACGCTTCTGCGTCGTATGACAGCGTGCTGAGCCGCGGTAAGAGTGCCGGTTTTTCCATGTTCACCGGCTACAGCCACAACGAGCGGACCTTTTTATCCCTTGGGGTGGTGGATCACGAAATCGAGATTGGGTCCGAAGTGACGCTTGTGTGGGGTGAATCCAGCGGCGGCACACAGAAGGCGACTGTAGAACGTCACCGGCAAATAGAAATTCGGGCGACGGTCAGCCCTGTTCCTTACTCGAAGGTTGCGCGAGAAACCTATGCGCAAGGCTGGCGCACGGCTCAGGCCCCGGCGTAGGTCGGTCTGCGGGTACGGACTGCGTCAATCCAGTCCAGCGTTTTGCTGAGCCCTCCGAAAAGGTAGAAATGGAGGGCCGCGATTCCGAGCCGCGACTGCTCCTGTTCGGACAGGGCTGCGATCATGTCGCAGATGATCAGTTCAGGACCTCTGTCTACGAGCGCTTTGGCGAAAGAGGGATTCTCGGTCAGAACATGCAGCGAGTTCCCCACTCCGCAGCGCATGGCGTAGCGAAATAGAGTGACCAGGCTGGCTGGTCCGGCCAGACCAACGCGAATGGGAATGTCAATCCCTTGCGCGCGCACGCGCCGTAGCCAGGCGGTGATCGGGGCAGCGGCGAAACAGAACTGAGTCACAAT
>DASVAJ010000013.1:0-65355 GCA_036376415.1 Terriglobales bacterium | reverse complement strand
GGAGGTGCAGGACGATGGTACCGGCTTCTCTCCCCGCAGCGCCCATCAGCGGGGTTTCGGGCTCACCGGCATGCGCGAGCGAGCCGCGGCTCTCGGCGGGTCGATGAAGATCCGTTCGGAGCCAGAGAAAGGAACTCGCATTCGTATCACGTTCCCGTTGCCGCCGGATCCGAAGCACGACCACTCCAGCCATCACAGCTCCGTCGAGCATCTGCCGGCGGCTTAAAAATGCCAGAACCTGTTTATGCCCATTCGTTGTCTGATTGTTGATGACCACACGCTGTTCCGCGAAGGATTGCGCCGGCTCCTCGAAACCGAGCCCGGCATTGAAGTCGTAGGCGAGGCACGCGACGCCTCCGAAGCCATCGAAGCCGCGCGCATGCTCAAGCCCGATGTCGTGCTCATGGACATTGGCATGCCCGGACTGTCCAGTTTCGAGGCTTCGCGCCGCATTACGCGCGAGCTCCCCGGCCGCCGCGTCATCTTCCTGACCATGTATGAAGACGAAGAATACCTGCTGCAATGCTTGGATGCTGGGGCTTCCGGCTACATCCTGAAAGACGCGCCCGCTCCACGCTTGATTGGCGCGGTGCGCGATGTCAGCGCGGGAAGGAAGTATCTCAGCCCGCAGGTGCTGGGAAAGCTGGTCGACGATTTCCGTTCCCGCTCCACCACCGGCATGGCGCGCGGCTCAACTCTGACTCCGCGCGAGCGCGAAGTGATCAAAATGCTGGCGGAAGGGAACTCGGTTCGCCAGATCGCAGGTATTCTCGGCCTCAGCGTGAAGACAGTCGAAGCCCACAAGTTCAACCTGATGCGCAAGCTCAACATCCACAACAAAGCGCAATTGGTCACTTACGCCATTCAGAAGAAAATTGTGAAGATGCCCGCGGGAGCGTGAGGGATCGGGTGATCGGGTCATCGGGTGATCTGGTCGACGATCGTGCCATGCTCGCAGCTCTCGACATTCGAAGGAGCACCATTGGTTAGCCGGGGCCCTCGCGATTTGTGTTCGAAATCGGTGCAGGCGCGAGCCGTGGTTCGCACCCAAACTCTAACCCCTTCAAAATGCAAGAATTCTGTTGACAACTGCATTAAGAGACCGCAATATCTTGAGTCAGAGGCGCTCTCGGTACAAAATATCGAGGCTGCCTGCAGTAAATGGGCCCTGAGTCACGATGTTCTAAAGGGAAAATCGTCCAGGAGGAAATAGATGCCAGCAAAGAAAAAGGCAGCAAAAAAGAAGAAACACTAAGATGGGCGAGAGCGAATCTCGCGACAGTTTTCCAAAGGCCTCTCGAAGAGACATTTCGAGAGGTTTTTTATTGCCTGCTTTCCTTCCGTGTGGCAGATAATGCTAGAAACCCGGTTTCAAAGTTTCACGTTTCCGTTCCAGGTCCGCGTTTCCGGTCCAAGGTTGAAGCTGGACTTCCAGGGAAACCGTGAAACTTTGAAATCTGGAAACTTTGAAACCTTGAACTTGAACCTGGAAACCTTCGGAGCACGCATGAACACTCGCGCCAAGTCCAAAGCCAAGTCCGCCAAGAGCGAAATTGTGATACCCGACAAGTTGTACTTCCGGATCGGAGAAGTTTCCAGTTTGTGTCGCTTGCCCGCCTACGTTCTCCGGTTCTGGGAAACCGAGTTCCCGCAACTGAAACCGGTGAAGAGCGGCACTGGACAAAGAATGTATCGCCGTAAGGACGTCGACACAGTCGTGCGCATCAAGAAACTGCTCTATGAAGAAGGTTTCACTATCGCCGGCGCGCGGCAGCAGCTTCGCGTCGAAGCCAATAGTTCCAAGCATCAGGCGCCCCTGCCCTTCCCGGCGCAGTCGACAGTCGACATCAAACGCATACGGCACGGCCTGGAAGAAATTCTGGGCATGCTCTCAGCGCGCGCCTAGCGTTCTGAGTTGTCGAACCGTCTCCTCCAAGTCACCTTGCTGAAAAAGGCGAATACCGGCGACCCCCTTCGCCCCCGCGTGTGCACAGGAAGCAGCATTCGCAAGCTTGATCCCACCAAGCGCCAGCACCGGGATGTCATGCCTGCATGCAAGGCGCAGGCCTTCCAACCCGATCCCATCGCGTCCGGGCGCATTGTGCTTTTCGAACACCGGCGCGAACACCACGAAATCAGCGCCCGCGCTCTTCGCAGCCGTCACTGCCTGCTCGTTGTGACAGGACACGGTGACCAGCGGCTCCCGCAATGCCCCAGCGCTTCGCCAGATTCGCCGCACGTCCAACGGAGATATATCTGCGGATCGAAGATGCACCCCATCCGCGCCAGCAGCCAGCGCGACGTCCGTTCTTGAATTGATCAGCAGGCGAGTGTTGCTCCCGGAAGCACGGATGGCCTCAATCGCCTTCTGCGCCAGGTCTTCGAGGCCGCGCCCGCCAAGATCTCTTTCCCGGAGCTGAACAAAATCCACTCCGCAGCGCGCCGCCAGCGCGATTCTCTCCAGAATCTGCGCCCCGCGTTGAGTCTCATTGCCGGCAAATTGCGTCCGGTCCGTAATGTAATAGAGAAGCAAGGATCACTGATCGGTGGCTAATGGGTCGTGGTTCAGCGAAGGTGCCTGAACTCAACTGACTTCGTGTAGCTTCGTGCCCTTAGTGGTTATTGCTTTCCAGACCACGAAGCACACGAAGTAACCCAAGCCTGCTCACTGGCAACTGAGGCGACGGGCAACCGCTCTAGGGATTGGTTTTTGCGATTTCCGGCGCCACTTCCGCCACATGCCGGGGCCGCTCCGCGCCCAGATGGTATTTGGTCAGCCCGTCTTTCAGGAACTCGAAACCCTCTTCCGGCGAGTCGACAATCTTGAAAAGCTCCATGTCGCCGGCAGAAATCGCGCCCGCATCGATCATGGTCTGGAAATGAATCAATCGCTCCCAGTATTCCCGCCCGTAAATCACGACCAGGATCTTCTTTGCCAGCTTCTGCGTCTGAGCCAGGGTCAGAATCTCGAACAACTCGTCCATCGTTCCAAACCCGCCGGGGAAAATCACCAGCGCTTTGGCCAGATACGCGAACCAGAACTTGCGCATGAAGAAATAGTGGAACTCGAAATTCAGCGAAGGCGTAATGTAGGGATTCGGATACTGCTCGAAGGGCAGCCGGATATTGAGTCCAATCGTCTTTGCTCCCGCTTCCCGCGCTCCCCGATTCGCGGCTTCCATAATGCCGGGACCGCCGCCGGTCGTGACCACAAATCGCCGCCGCCGCGCCGGAATTTGCGAAGCCCACTCGCTCAGCAAAAACGCCATGCGCCGCGCGTCTTCGTAGTAGCGCGCCATCTGCATGTCGGCTTGGGCCTTCTTGCGGATGCCGTCTTCAGCGCCCGGGCTCAGTTCCTCCGCCGCTTTGCTTGCCGCCGCAAGGTCGATGAATCGCGCCGACCCGAAGAACACGACCGTGTCCTGAATCTGCTCGTGCCGAAACCGCGCCAGCGGCTCCACGTACTCCGACATGATGCGCAGAATGCGCCCATCGGGGCTGTTCAAAAACGCGGGATTCTCGTACGCCAGGGGCGCGCTTTTCTCAGGTGGCTTGCTCATGTGAGTGGCTAGTTGGTAGTGATCAGTGGTTAGTTGTCCATCTGCTCATCAACCGGACAACTAGCCGCTAGCCACTAATCGCTGCTTTCGTGATAGTGAATTGCTTCCCAGAATCCCAACCAAAGATCGAGCACTCCCAGGCCCGTCGAAACGCCCCGCGCGAAGCCGCTGGCAATGATTTCCCGCAGCTGAGGAAAGCTGAGCAGCAGGGGATTATCGGTCCACTTGGGAGTCCAGGGCAGAATCAGCAGGAGTACGCCAAAAGTCGCGCACAGGGTCACGAACAGCAAGGCGCGAATCCGCAACAGCCACAGGTTCGGCCGGCGCTGACCCGGTGGTTGCGCGGCCGCCTCGCTCCCCAGCCGCAGAACGCCGTCGTTGACCTGCACGGAATGTTCTTCGGAACCGGAAACGGATGGAATCGTTTTCGGATCGGCGGTCACGCAGCTCTCCAGCAATGCGGGCTGCGGCAACCGCCGGATGGACTGAAACCCATCTGTGTATTTTACGGCCTCAGGGCCTTGATCCGCTCGCCGACGTCCCGATAATCAATGTTGCTGCCGTAGACTTCCAGGAAATTGTTCAGGGCCGCGGCTTTGTTCCCGGCACTCTCGAATGACGACCCCAGTTCGTAGTGCAGAGCCGTGCGCGTCTCCGCGTCAAGGCTGGGCAGCGTCAGGGCCTTCTCATACCAGCGGATCGCCGCTTGCGGAACCCCCTTATCGAGGAAGCACTGCGCCAGCCACGTGTAAGTTTGCATCATCTGCGAAAACGCCCGGCCGTGATCGGCAGCCTGGCATACTTTCTGGAATTCCCCAATGGCCTCGTCCAGCAGACCCATCTCGCGAAAGGCTACGCCCAGGTTGTAATGCGTTTCCGGATCTTCATCCGCTGACGCGCTTCCGCCTTCGAGTTCTTGCTTCAACTCGCCAAACATGTCGGCCAAGTCTACGCTCGCGCCGTCGAGGGCCGCCGTTGCAGCACCGCTGATCGCCGGCGGCGGCTGAGGAACTCGCGCAGGCACGGCTGTGGAAGTTGGTATGCCCGGGACGGCCGATGCCATAGGCGCCGCGCTCGCCGCTGCCGCTCGCGCCACTGGCGCTTCCGCTCGCGCCACTGGCGCTTCCGCGCGAGCCGGTGCCTGGGCAGCCGGTGTTTCGCCATAAAAATCGTTGCCCAGCGATGCCTCGAGATCGGAAACGAAATCATCAAGGGTTCCCGAGCGGAAGGCTGGAGCGCCGGAGCTGGCGACTTCCGGCTCCGGCGCTATCGGCGCGGGAGCTTCCTGCTTCTGACCAAGAAATTCATCGCCCAGCGATGCCTCGATGTCCGAAACCAGGTCTTCCAGCACCGGTCGCGGCGCTTCGGGCTGCCGCTTGGGCTCGTGTACGGGAGCTTGCGGCCACGGCTGCGGGGCTGCCGTGGAGGCCGCTACCACAGCATGTTCCGGCTCAGGCTCCACTGCTGCCGCGTGCACAGGTTCCGCTTCGATCACGGGCTCCGGCGCCACCACCGCTTCCGCTGCAGCGACGGGCTCAACCGCCTGCTTTGCCACAGCTTCAACGACCTCAGGTTCGACCACCGGCTCATGAATCGGCTGTTCGGCCGCGGCTTCCGCCTGCGGCTCCTCAATCGTGATCTCCTCTGCAGGCGTTCCCGACAGGCTTTGTTTCGCCGAGTCGACGCCCAGGCGCAGAACCGCGAGTTCTGGAGAATCCGGCGAGAATGCTTCGAGCTTCGCCAGCACCCCTTCCGCCTGATCGATGAGTCCCTGTCCCAGATAGAACCGCACCTCTTCCATGGCTTCGGCCATACCCGTACCGGCGTCTGCCGCGGCGGGCTCCGCTGGAGCTTCGACGGCCAATTCGGGAGCGGTTGCGGCGACTGCAGGCTCCGCTTCGGCATGCGCTGGAGCTTCCGGCTGCGGAGCGTCTACCGTCAGATCGTGTTCCCAATCTGTCGAGAGATCCTCAGTCGCATGCTCGGGAGAGGGAGCCAGGGAGAATTCAGAAGCTTGCTGCGCAGCCGGCGCCGCTTCCACTGCGGCGGGCGTGGCGGCAGCGTGAAAGAACAGTCCGCTGGGCCCCCCCTGCAGGACGGGTGCAGGAAGAGGAGGCGCTTCTTCGGCGGGCTTGGGCTCGTCCGCATCCGCGCCCGCTGCCTCAGCGGGAGCTGCAATTTCAAACTCCTGCGCCGCCGGCCCCGCGGGAGCAACCTCGGGCGGCTCGGGCGCAGCCACGGCTTCCGAGCCCGAGGCGCTGCGCTCCTCATATTTCGCCGCCAGATCTCCATAGCGCGCGGCTTCTTCCGCGTGACCGGCATCGTGATAAACACTCTCCAGCGTGCGGCAGCACACTGCCGCTTCCGCAAAACGGCTGGCGCGCGTGTGCAGGGCTGCAAGTTTCTGGTTGATTCTTAGATCGCGAGGCGCCTTGGGCAGGGCCGCAATGAGCGGCTCCAGCGCTTTTCCAGGCATGTTGTAGGAGATGAACAGCTCCGCATCGGTCAGCGCCGCGCGCACCGCCAGGGCCACATCGTCGTCATAACGTTGGTCGATGAATGAAGCCGCCGCCTCAAGTTCATCCACCAGCACCGCGCCCTCTTCCGCGGTGATCAAATGCGGCGCATCCGCCGCCCCTTGCTTCTCGATCACCTGCTGGTAGTTGCGCGCGTGCATCGGGTTCGCAGGCTCCAGCTGCATCAGCTTGAGGTAGTATTCCCGCGCCTTATCGAGATCGCCGCTTTGCACATAGGCGTGTGCCAGGAGTTCGTAAATTTCGGTCAGGTGCGCGGTCTCGCCGGCTTTTTGATACAGCGCCAGCACCGCCTCCAGCGCCTGCGGATCATCCTGCACATGGCTGACGATCGGGCGCAGGGCCTCAACTAATTTTCCGGGTTCGTTTCGCAACAGGCGGTCCGCGTTCTGCTCGTAAACCTGCAGCGCTTCGCGGTATTGCTGCGCTTCCAGCAAAGCGTCGGTATAGTCGGTGACCGCAGCGCCGTCGTCATGCACGTTGGCGAGCTTCGCCGCCAAAGGCCCGGCTTCGGCAAAATCCTTGGTTTTCAGGTACGCCTGGAAGAGCGCCCGCAATCCTTCGGGATTGGTGTCCAGGTCGGCCACTTTGCTCAGCGATTCGATCGCCGCTTGCGGGTCGCCCGAATCCAAAGCGGCGCGGCCGCGCAATACCATGGCATAACTGTTTCCCGGCTCCAGCTTCAACATGCGCTGCAGGATTTCGTCTGCCGCCGCCAGCTGTCCTTTCGCGCGCAGGCTTTCCGCCGCTGCCGTCAGAATCTGCCACGCCTCTGGCTTCTTGCCCAACCGCACATAAACTTCTGCCAGACGCGTCCGCATGGGGACGTTTTCCGGATCCATCTCCAGCGTCTTCTCGAAAATCCGGACCGCCTGATCCAGCTGGCCCGATTTCAGAAAATCTTCCGCCACCTGCAGGTACTGCGCCCGCGCATCATTGAACAAGCCTTGCTGGGTGTAAAGCTCGGCCAGCCGAAGCACGCATTCCGTCGACGACTTCAGCTTGCTCAACTTCTTGTACATGGCGATGGCTTTGACGGTGAAACCTTGGGAAGCGTACGCGTCGCCAACGCTCTTGAAGCAATCCGCGGCCTTGTCGTTCTCTCCCAGGCGCGCGTGCAGATCGCCGACCGTGTTCATCACGGTCAGGTCCTTGGAATCGTGTTTGAGGATTTTTTCGTACTCAGCGATGGCGTTTTGCAGCTTGCCCTGCTGGACGCATTTCTCCGCAGCGCTGAGGACTTTCTGTTTATTGAACCCGAAACCAAACGCCATAGGATTGCGGACTCCAGTTCCGTCAGGTGCCCTGCTTTTCCCGCCCTCCGGCCCGGTCGCGTCTTTTGCGACTGCGGTGCGGATTTCCGAGAGCTGGAACTTCTGAAGGCACTACGACCAGGCCATGCCTGGAACGGACCCTTCGGTCAAGGGTGATTGTACGGCTGGACAGTCAGAATCGTATGGTTACTAAGGGTTACCGCACGGGAGTGTACGAGTGGGTTGATGAAACGCCTGATCAAGCGATCGGCTCATCGGGTGAAGTGGAAAAGGCTGGGGGTCGCAGGAGAAGTAAAAATTTAGACCACATGACCCGATCACCCGATCGTCACATCACCCCATGGATTCAGGCTCGGGCGGCGGCCGCCAGCACGAACACAAACAGCACCAGCAGCATTGGCTTTGGCAGCCTGCGCAATATCTTCCATGCAACGAAGCTCATCGACGATCCTCCGCGCGGGGGGTCCGCGATCGAATCCATCGGCCAACGAAAACGAAGAGGTCGCGCCACCAACGTGGGGAAATTTTTCCGGGACGGCGGGAATTTTAAGCAAAAACCTGCCCTCGGCGCAAGTGCTCACCGGGGCAAAGTGTCCCAATCCCGTTACCCAGGCTGGAGGAATGAATTACGCTTTAAGGGTGTCGCGGACCAGCGTTGCCGACTATCTCGCCGATTTTCAGCGGCTTGGCTCAGAACCCGCCTTTGCCGAGCGCAGCGGCTACCGCATGGCGCGGTGGAGCTACCGCGAAATCGCGGAGACTGCGTACCGTCTGGCGCGCGAGTTGAACGCACGCCACCTGCGCAAAGGCGACACCGTCATGCTGTGGGGGCCGAATTCCGCCGCCTGGGTGGCGGCCTTTTTTGCCTGCGCCAATCGCGGCGTGGTGATTGTCCCCATGGACGATGCCGCCTCTCCGGAATTTGCCCTTCGCGTTTTCACGCAAGTGCGGGCCAAGCTTCTGCTCTCCTCCCGCACTCATGCACAAGCGGCAACACCGGGGTTGCACCTGGAAGACCTCCGCGACGGAGTAAGCCAACATTCGCCGGCGTTCCTGCCTCCCGAAAGTCATTCCGAGGATGCGCTGCAAATCGTCTTCACCTCGGGAACCACAGCCGAGCCCAAGGGAGTTGTAATCACCCACGCGAACGTGCTCGCCAACGTGGCTCCGCTCGAAAACCAGATCCGGCCTTATCTCAAATACGAGCGCTTCGTGCACCCCATCCGCTTCCTCAACCTGCTTCCACTCAGCCACGTTTTCGGACAATTTCTGGCCATGTACCTGCCGTCCCTCATGGGCGGAACCGTTTTTTTCGAGAACACGTTGAAGCCTGCCGAGATCATCGGCACCATTCGCGACGAGCGCATCTCCGTCCTGGTCGCGGTGCCTCGCATGCTGCAATCTTTAAAAGAGAAGATCGAACGCGATCTTGAAGCTGACGGCAAGTTGCCGTCATTTCACCGAGCCTGCAGAAACTCCGAAGGCAAGCACTTCGTCCGCCGCTGGTGGGCCTTCCGTAAAATTCATGGCCAGTTCGGCTGGAAGTTCTGGGCGTTCATCTGCGGCGGCGCCGCGCTCGACCGCGAAACGGAAGAGTTCTGGAGACGCCTGAGCTTCGCGGTCATCCAGGGCTATGGGCTGACCGAAACCACTTCGCTCATCAGTGTCAACCATCCCTTCAAAGTCGGTCGCGGCTCGATCGGCAAAGTCCTCGAAGGCCGCGAAATCAAGCTTGCGCCCGATGGTGAAATTCTCGTACGCGGCAGCGGCGTCGCCTCCGGCTATTGGAGCGGAGGCGAACCAAAGCCGGTCGCTTCCGACCAAGGCTGGTATCGCACCGGCGACGTTGGCGAACTCGACGCGGAAGGCAACCTCTACTTCAAAGGCCGCAAGAAAGACGTAATCGTTACGCCGGGGGGCATGAACGTCTATCCCGAGGACCTGGAAAATGCGCTCAAGCAACAGCCCGAAATCCGCGACTGCGTCGTTCTTCCCTTTGCGTTAGCGGGAAATGCCGAACCGCTCGCGGCGCTGATGCTGACGAATGGCGCCGATCCGGCGCGCGTGGTCGACCAGGCGAACCAGGGGCTGGCCGAATACCAGCGCATTCACCGCTGGGTGGTGTGGCCCGACGAGGATTTTCCCCGCACCTCCACCCAGAAACCTCGCCGCTCGGAAATCGCCGCCAGGGCTGAGAAACTGCTCATGGGAGGAGCCGAAGCTGCCCCACACGCCAGCCCTCTAGCTGACCTGATTTCGCGGATCACTAAGCGGCCCGTTGCCCCTCTCGATCCAATCGCCAATCTCGAGTCCGATCTGAACCTGAGCTCGCTGGATCGGGTCGAACTCCTTAGCGCGCTCGAAGACCGCTACCAGGTTGATTTAAGCGAATCCCGCTTCTCGTCCGTGAACTCGGTCGCAGACTTGGAAAACCTGCTGAAGGGTGGCCGCCCTCCCCGTGCCGTGTATCACTACCCCGCATGGGTGCAACGCTGGCCGGTCACGTGGATCCGTTTTTTGGTCCACTACACGCTGCTGTTACCTTCAGTTTTCATTCTGGGCTGGCCGCGCATCGTCGGCCGGGAAAATCTGCGCGGCGTAAGCGGACCCGTGCTAGTTGTTTCCAATCACATCGACGATGTGGATGTTGGTTTCGTCCTCACGGCCCTTCCGCCCCGCCTGCGCCACAAGCTGGCAACCGCCGCCGGCGGCGAAGCCTTGGAAGCGCTACGCACTCCGCCTGCGAGCCGCAATTTTTTCCTGCGATTATTTGATCGCATCGAGTGGTTTGCCGGCGTTTCCTTACTGAATCTTTTCCCATTGCCCCGCGAAGCGGGATTTCGCGAGAGTTTTGCTTTTGCCGGCGACTCGGTCGATCGGGGATACAGTATTCTGGTCTTCCCCGAAGGCCATCACACCACCGACGGCAACTTGCGCCCGTTTCGCTCCGGTGTCGGCCTGCTTGCCAGGAACCTCCGTATCCCGGTGGTTCCCATGCGCATCGACGGCTTGTTTGCTGTGAAGAAGGCCCACAAACGGGTCGCCAGGCCCTATCAGATTCAGGTAAGGATTGGCTCGCCCGTTACCTTCTCCACTGATGCAGAACCGGAGGCAATTGCCGCGGACCTTCAGCGCAGGGTAGAGCAGCTGTGAGCTCGGAATGCCCCTAAGGTACTTGCAACTTCCACAGTTTAAACAACTTATGCACAGGTTCTTAGGCGGAAACTAGGGAAAATCCTGTACGCCTGGGGTTCCGGAGAAGACCTCTAAACGAAAAAAGGGGGCCGAACTCGGAGACTGAGGTATCGGCCCCACGACGAAGGAGCTGCGCTACGGAGCGTTGCCGCTGCACGTCGCAATCGCGTCCCAAGGGAAGCGCGAAACTGCAGCTTAGGTCCGGAAACCGTGTGCGGTCAATTCCGCAAAAGTTGCAGAGGTAAATACAACTTTTGTTGTAGAGATTTCCCCAGAAAAACCGCGGCCGTAGATGCTGCAAGCTGCCGAACTCTAAGACTCAATTCCCACGGCGATTCAGTCTATAATCTGCGCCAATGCAACCGGCGCCTTCCATCCGGGACATGGTCAGTCGCCGGCTGACGTTGCCGCGCAGCCGCCGCGGGGGGATCGCGACCGAGCGTGTGCTCGCTTCCGTCCGCCTGGTTTTGGCGCTCAGTTCTATCCTCCTGATTCGCGTTGATCCCGCTCAAGCCCATCCCTACCCGATTGCCAGCGCATTTCTTTTGCTCTATCTCGCGCACGCGTTCGGCTTGCTGATTCTGTTGTACGCCCGGCACGAGATTACTCCTACACTTTCTCTCCTGGTGCATGCCGCGGATACCCTCTGGCCCGCGGTCATTGGGCTGTTTGGAAGTGGCGCCGCCAGCCCGTTCTTTCTTTACTTCATTTTCGCCCTGCTGGCGGCTGCTTTTCGCTGGGGAATGCGCGAAACGGCGATGACGACGGTCGCCGTGGTCTTTACCATGGCGCTCGATGCCATTGTCCGCACCCGCACTCCCTTGGCTCATGTTGTGGGGGGCATTTCGGTTTCCACTTTCCTTATGCGCTCGGTGTACCTGGTCCTGTTTGCGTTTCTGATCGGCTACATCGCCGAGTCGGAGAAACGCCGAACTGCGGAAGCCCTTAGCGTCTCTGCCATTTCCGCCAAGGTGCGCATCGAAGCCGGACTCAAAGGCACCGTGCAAACGGTGATGAGCGAACTCCTGCGCTTGTTCGGCGCCCGCGAGCTTCTGATCATTAGCCGCGAAGCCGATGTCCACCAGGTCATGCTCTGGCGCGGCGAGAAACTCCCGGGCAAAGACAACCTGGTCTTCACCTGGCGCCAGCTGGACGAGACCGAACAACAGGAATATTTGTGCATCATGGATGAAGATTCCGCGGGCGCGGTCTGGCGCGACCGGAACACTATCAGTTCGATGACGCTCAATAAGGATGGCTTGCGGACTCATGCCGGACAGTGCTACCTCGCGGCGCGCTTTGTTTCCGAGCACCCATTTCGGCTGCTTCTGGCCTGCGCCATCGCCGTGGCTCCCGACGTCTCCGCTCGCCTTCTGCTCTTTGAACCTTCCCAGGGCGGTCGCGCTGAAACCCAGTTGCGCTTTCTGCAGGACATCGCCAACCTGGTCGCTCCTTCGGTGTACAACGTCTACCTGCTGCGGCGGCTGCGCTCGCGGGCTGCCGCCGTCGAGCGCGCCCGCGTCTCGCGGGAACTTCACGACGGCGTCGTCCAGTCGTTGCACGCGATCGCATTTCACTTGTACGCCATGCGCACTCGTCCGGCCACCTCGGATAAGGAGCGCGAGCAGGAGTTGCTGGAAGTCCAGCAACTGGTGCAGAACGAGGCGGCAAACGTTCGCCATCTCATCCATCAACTGGAGCCCCTCGACTTCGATCCGCGCCACCTGGTCGACTTTCTCTCCGGCATGGTCACGCGCTATCGTCAGGACACCGGCATCGGCGCGCAATTCGTTTGCGACACGCCCCAGGTGAGTCTCCCCCCGGCGACTTGCCGCGAGCTGGCCGGCATTGTGCGCGAGGCGCTGGCCAATGTCCGCCGCCACAGCGGCGCACAGCACGTGCTGGTCCGGTTGGCGCGCCAGCACGGAGGATGGATGTTGACCATCGAAGACGACGGCCGCGGCTTCGAGTTCAGCGGCCGCCTGACTCACGCCGAGTTAGACGAAAACCGGCGCGGGCCCCTGGTTATTAAGCAGCGCGTGCGCGCCATTGAAGGCGAGCTTACCATCGTTTCCAAGGTCGGACAGGGCGCGCGGCTGGAAATTAAAGTGCCGGATTTTGCTCGTGCGAGCATTGCATAACTGAACCCGGGAGGTGCCCGGCGCGCGCTGTCCAAGCGCGTTGGGCTTGCTTATGGACACTCAACCCATCCGCATTGTTATTGCTGACGACCACGCTATTTTCCGCGACGGCCTGCGCCGCCTGCTGGCCACCCAGGAAGATTTCCAGGTGATCGGCGAGGCTTCCGACGGAAAGGAAGCCATCACGCTCGCCACCGAATTGCGGCCCGACGTCCTGCTGCTCGACCTCGCCATGCCGCGCGTGCCGGGCATGGAAGTTCTGCGCGAACTGGCGCATCAGGAAGTCGCAGTCCGCACCATTCTGCTCACTGCTGCCATTCAACCGTTCGCGGTTACCACAGCTCTGCAGTTGGGGGCGCGGGGGATTGTGCTCAAAGCCTCCCCGCCGGAGATGTTGTTGAAGAGCATTCGCTCTGTCTGCGAAGGCCAGTTCTGGGTGGGCAGCGAGCCTGTGAGCAGTTGGACGCAAAAGGGGCAGGGTGGCGGCCCGGGCTTCGGCTTGACCTCGCGCGAAGTCGAGATCATTTCCGCGATCAAGGAGGGCAGCAGCAACCGCGAAATCGCCACCAAGCTCGCCATCAGCGAGGAGACCGTCAAGCGTCACCTCAGCAACATTTACAGCAAGCTCGGGGTCTCCAGCCGCCTGGAACTAGCCGTACTCGCCAGCGAACAGCACCTGGGCATTGACTGATCATCGGCCACGAGCGAACCGGGCATGGATGGAGTATGCGCCCGCAATCCGGCGGTTGGGGGCGCGAGTTCAAGCACGATTAACCACACCTGCGGGCCGAAGTTCCGCCGGGCCGTGGCTGGTTGAAGGGGCACGCTGTCCCGGAGCTTGAGAGCGGAGACCTATTGCGCTGCCGTTACCAAGGTGTGGCGGGAAAACCCCCAAGGTAACCTTCTCCGTCCTGACTAAAGTTCGTATGCTTGAAGCCATGCAAGTCCCCTCCGTACTGAAGTGGTCCTTGTGTCTGGTTCTTTTATGCGGTTCTGTCTCCGCGCCCGCTTTTGCCCAGAGCGAGCAAACCGCCAGTGCGCGCAAGGTGGTCAACAAGGTGACCCCGAACTATCCTTCTTTGGCTCGCAACATGAACTTGAGCGGCTCGGTCAAGCTGGAAGCGCTGGTGCTGCCGAACGGAACCGTCAAGACCATCCAGATCAAAGGCGGCAATCCTCTGCTGGCGCAGGCCGCCGAAAGCGCGGTGCGGGCATGGAAGTGGGAGAAGGCCGACCACGAAACCACCGAAGTCCTGGAAATCCGGTTCACTCCATAATCGAGAGGTCGCCGCAAGACGCGCCTGTTCGCGGCAGACCTTTGCTGGTGCTTTGTGATACAACTTCCTGTGATCTTGCCCCGCGCGCGTGAACTGCGGAAGTACCCGCCTGCTGGTGCCCCGTGCTGAGGGCCGTGCTCATCTCGCTTTCCGAGAGCCGCTGGTTGCGTCATTTGGCCGAACGCTCCTCGCTTGGACAACGCGTTTCCGGCCGCTTCGTTGCCGGCACCCAACCCGAAGACGTGCTTCGGGTGGCGCAAAACCTCAACGCCGCCGGCCTTGGCGTCTCTATCGACAACCTGGGCGAAAACGTAACCACCGCCAATGAGGCCCGCCAGAGTGCCGCGCTGTATCACCAGCTTTTGGCGGAAATCTCGGCCCGCAATCTCTCCGCCAACATCAGCGTGAAGCTCACCCATATGGGCCTCGACATCGATCCGCAACTGGCAGGTGACAATGTGTGCACGCTGGTGGCGCGGGCGGCCGGCATGCGCCCGCCGAATTTCGTGCGCGTGGATATGGAAGGCTCCGCCTATACCCAGCGGACCATTGATCTCGTCTGTGAACTGCACCAGCAACCGCAGAATCGCGGCTGCGTCGGCGCTGTCATTCAGAGCTACCTGCGCCGCTCGCAAAATGATGTCGAGCGCCTGCTCGCGCAAGGCATTCGCATCCGCCTGTGTAAAGGCGCTTACAAGGAACCCCCGGACATCGCCTTCCAGGGAAAGTCCGAGGTGGACTCTAATTACATCCGCCTGATGCAAATGCTGCTGAAGAGCGGCATCTACCATGGCCTGGCCACGCACGACGAAAACCTCATCCGCGAAGCCAAGGCCTTTGCCACGCAGGAAAACCTTCCCCGCGACGCCTTCGAATTTCAGATGCTCTATGGTATCCGCCGCGACCTGCAGCAATCCCTGGTGCGCGAAGGTTGGCGCATGCGCGTCTATGTGCCTTTCGGCGCTGAATGGTATCCCTACCTGATGCGCCGCCTCGCCGAGCGCCCGGCGAACCTGTACTTTGTCGCTAAGAATTTATTCCGGAAGTAAGATTTTTTGCCGCCCTTCGCTGCGCCTTTGCGGCAACTGGGTTGCTTGACGGTTTCCGATTTTCCAATTGCCCGCTACCCCCTTCCACATCCGGCGCGTACCAAACCGGCGTCTTGCCTTGCCCGGTGTTCGCGTGTACATTTCGTCACATCGATTGGGTCCCCTTCGCGAGCAAATTCTGACGAGTTTTGGAGCGCAACTATGAACAGCACCCAGGCTGTGAGAAAGTTCTGTCTCGTTGCTTCGTTGGCGCTATGTTGGGCGGTTGTCCCGGCCTACGCGGCGGTCCAGGTGAATGACACAACTAACGTGGGATTGTCGGTTTTCATTCCCTGCGCGGCGGGAGGCGCCGGAGAAATCGTGGACCTCGCGGGTCCCCTGCACACCCTGATTTCCTTCACCATCAATGGAAATAACGTCAGCGGCTACTTCCATTTTCAGCCCCAGGGAATCTCCGGCCTGGGAGAGACCACGGGCAGCAAGTATCAGGCGACCGGCCTCACCGAGGAAAGCTTTAAGACGGCTTTCCAGAACGGCCAGGCCAACCTGACCTTCGTGAATAACTTCCGCATCATTGGACAGGGCCCGAAAAACAACTACCTGGTCCACGAAACCCTCCACTTCACGATCAATGCCGATGGCTTACTCACGGTTTTCCACGATAACTTCAGCGTGAGCTGCCAGTGAACTCCTTGCGGACGCCGTCGTCCGCAAAGAGTTTCGTTTGCGGCCGCATGCGCATGCCCAGGCTTTTCGCCCGCAGAAAAATGACTTTTACTACCCGTCAGGCACGCACGCCGATCTGCGCCAGGTGATGCAGCGCATGCTTGACGTAATCCTCGGCAAGAAAACCTAACGTCACGGGCTCGCTCGATCCGATGCGGCACGGAGTTTCCAGCTTCCCGGCCGGTAAGTGCGCAAGTACGTGCGCCAGGTAGCGGTTGTATTCGGCCCACAGGGAAACCAGCAGCGTCCATTCCGCCGCGGCCGGCGCCTGCACGCGCACGCATCCATTCTGGTCATAAGCAGGAAATTCCAGCGAGGGCTGAAGCGCCGCTCGCACAAACCGCTGGTGATTGTTCGAGGCTGAGTCAATCAGGTGTCCCAGGATCTCTTTCCGAGACCACCCGTTGGGGCGGACAGGCGTCCCGCTTTCCGCATCCGAAACTTCCCGCAGTTGCGCTTCAGCCTGCTCCACCAGCGACAACAACGTCTTGGTAATTTCGCTCATGCTGCCCTCCCGGGCAAAATTCTGCTCAGCATCTGTTTCTGGCGTGCTCTTCGGCGTTCCGTTTCCCGAGCGCCCTACTCTGTCAGTCCGGCATCAATCAGCCGCTGGTTCGTGCCGCGCCTGCTTCCTGCGCACCGGTTGCCCTGAATTGCTCCCGTACCCTCGCGTAGCCCGGCTTCAGCACCGAGTAAATGAACCTGCAGCGCTCGTCGTAGGGCAGAAACGCGCTCTTCATGGCGTTGATGGTCAGCTTTTCAAAATCGTCCAGTGACAGGCCAAAGGTCTCTGCCGCGACTTCGAACTCGCGGCTCAGCGTAGTATGGCTCATCAGGCGGTTGTCGGTGTTGAGGCACACGCGAAACTTCTGCTCATAAAAAATCTTGAAGGGATGCTCGGCCACGCTGGGAGTCGCTCCCGTGTGCACGTTGCTGAGCAGGCAAATTTCCAGCGGAATGCGCTTGTCGAGAACGTACTGCGCCAGATCGCCCAGCTTCACCACTTCGCCATCCTTCACGGTAATGTCGTCGATCAGCCGGGTCGCATGCCCGATGCGGTGCGCGCCGCAATACTGAATCGCCTGCCAGATCGACTCTTTGCCATAACCTTCGCCGGCGTGAATCGTAATGTTGAAGTTCTCGCGCTGAATAAAGTGAAAGGCGTCAACGTGCTTCTTGGGAGGATAGCCGCCCTCTTCGCCCGCCAGATCAAATCCCACGACTCCCCGCTGGCGAAAATCCACCGCCAGTTCCGCCATCTCCAGCGAAACTTGCATATTGCGCATGGCGCAAATCAGCAGCCCTGAGGCAATGCCGAAATCCTTGCGTCCCCGCTCCAGTCCCTTGAGCACGGCGCTCACCACCTGCTGATGCGTGAGACCCTTGCGCGTATGAAATAACGGCGCAAAACGCGTCTCGAAGTAGACGACCCCGTCGCGGCTGAGGTCTTCGGCCTGCTCATAGGCGACGCGTTCGAGCGCTTCTTCCGTCTGCATCACCGCGATGGTGTGCGCGAATCCAACCAGGTATTCGGGAAGGCTGCCCTTATTGGCCCCCTGATGGAACCACGCCGCCAGTTCCTCGGGATTCTCCGTGGGTAATCCCGTATACCCGCTTTCCCGCGCCAGTTCAATGATGGTTTGCGGGCGAAGCACTCCGTCCAGGTGTTCGTGCAGGAGAACTTTGGGGAGAGAGCGCAGCACCGGGGACGGCAACTTCATGCGGGACTCCACAGAAAAGTTGCCAGATTATACCGCGAGAGAAGCGGCGATCCGGAGGAGCCCCTGCGCGGGCCTCACGCGTTGCGCGCGAGTTCCTGCACCGATGCCGCCGCTGCCGGCAATTCGCCGGCGCTGTCGCCGGCATGACGCTTTTTCCAGTTCCACGCACTGCGGACAATTTCCGTCAGGTCCGAGTGCTGCGGCGACCATCCTAATTCCCCTTTGAGCTTAGCCGGATTCGCGCACAGCACCGCAGGATCCCCAACTCTCCTCGGCGCCACACGAACTGAAATGCGCTTGCCGGCAACCGCCTCCGCCGCGCGCACCACCTCCCGCACCGAATAGCCTTGGCCAAGCCCGATGTTGTACGCCGCCATGCGCCCAGCCTCAGTCACATTCAAAGCCAGGATATGTGCGATCGCGATATCCGAAACATGCACGTAATCACGCACACAGGTGCCATCGGGGGTGTCGTAGTCTTCACCGTAAATGTCGAAATGCGGCCGGTCTCCAGACGCCGCGTCCAGAAGCAAAGGAATAATATGCGTCTCCGGCTGGTGGTCCTCTCCCGCATTCGGCGTCGCTCCGCAAGCGTTGAAATAGCGGAACGCTACTACTGTCCACCCATATGCAGACGCATACCATTGCAGCACGCGCTCAAACATCCACTTGGTTTCCCCGTAGGAGTTCACCGGGTCTTTGGCGTCATCTTCATCGATCGGCACCGAACGCGGGTTCCCATACACCGCCGCTGATGAGGAAAACACAAACCGCCGCACGTCAAAGGTTCGCAACGTCTCCAGGAACGCAATCCCGGAGGCGACATTTACATCAAAAAATATTCCGGGATTGGTCACCGATTCGGGAATGAGCGCCTTGGCGGCAAAATGAACAACGGTGTCGATCTTGTGCTCGCGCAGCACGCGCGAAACCGCCTCGCGGTTCCCATAGTCAAACCGATAAAACTGTGCCTGGTCAGGCACTGCCTCCGCGTGTCCGGTCGAAAGATCGTCGAGGATGACGACCTCGTGCCCGCGCTCCAGCAGTTGCCGGCAGCACACGGACCCGATGTATCCCGCCCCGCCTGTCACCAGTACTTTTGCCATTTCAGTAAGCCCCTCGCCCGCGAATCACCCGCAGCGGCGTCATCCACAGCAGCTTGAAATCCACCCGCAAGCGCCGGTTCCGGATGTACTCGATATCCATCTGCACGCGCTGCGCGTATGACACTTCCTGCCGCCCGCACACTTGCCAATAACCGGTCAGCCCCGGCTTCACCGTCAGCAGTTCATAGCGATGCTCGCCATACTTTTCCAGTTCCGGCGCGGTAATCATGCGCGGACCAACCAGAGTCATCTGACCGATCAGCACATTCCACAATTGCGGAAGTTCATCAAGACTGAATTTCCTCAGCACCGCGCCCAAGCGTGTTACGCGTGGATCTGATTTCAGTTTGAAATTTTCATGGAACGCCTTGCGCAAGGACTCGTCGCGCTGCAGTCGCTGGTCGGCATCGCGATACATGGTGCGAAACTTGAACGCGTCGAATTCCCCGCCAGGTCCCACCACCCGCCGACGGTAGATGACCGGAGACCCATCTGCTAGCAGCACGGCTGCAGCAATGACGAGAAACAACGGCGCCAGCAGGACAAGCAGGATCAATGCACCTGTCACATCCATCGCTCGCTTGAGCGCTTCGTAACGCGAGCGCTCCGAAAGCGTTTGAGTGGATGACAGTCCGGTCGCATTTCCCTGAAGAATTCCCATGGCCTTCGGCTTCAGAGTTCTAAGATGCTTCCTGTTGTGGTGAGTTGGTTCTGTTTCGGACCTGGAGTAAGTACGAGCCGATTGGATGCGCGGGGCGGGATGCGATGTTGTCCGGAGTAGCTGTCCGGCGTGCGAGTTGAACGGAGAACAGGATCAGCCACAACCTGTCATCACCTGGCCCAGGCTAAACCGTCGGCGACCCGCCCGGCGTCAATCAGCTTCACGTTCCCCTGCGGCGAAATCGCTGCCACTTTCGCGCTGTGATCACACGATACGAACGCCATCCCATCCGGATCCACCAACACTTCCTGCGGCGACGATGGCACCGCCACCGTCTTCAGTACCCGCATTGCCCGCGCATCGATCACGGCGACAGAATTCGCGCTGGGAATCGCCAGCAGCAACTGCTTCCCGTCCTCGCGAAAGGCGCTGCCATAACCGGTGGCCGGCAGGTCAATCCAGCGATCCACTTTGTTGCTCTGCGTGTCGATTACCGCCAGCCTCGGCTTCCCGGTATCGGAAGTAAATACCCAACGCCCATCCGGCGAAACCGAGATGCGCTGCACGTGCTGCGCAACCGGAATGACCGCAAGCGTCTTTCGCGCAACCATATCCAGCACGGAAACCGTTCCCGGCCCCACATTGGCGGTGTAGCCGCGCCGTCCATCCGCGCTGATCGCAAGCATGTGCGACTCTGGTTGGCCGGTGGGAATCGATCCGATGATCTTGAAGGTGTGCGGATCGATGACCGCGACCGCCTTCTCCAGTTCCGTCGTGACGTAAAGCAGCCCGTCTTTCGGGCCGAACACTGGGCAGTGCGGCCGTACGCCATGACCGAAATCAATGGTGTGGATCACGCGGCGCTGCGTCAGGTCGATCACGTCCAGGGCATGCCCATCCGAGCCCGGCAATCCCACGCCCGAATCGCCATAAATCGGGACAAACGCCAGTTTCCCATCCGGAGACGCGACAACTTCGTGCCCGGTCACGCCGGTTTCGGTGATGGTCGCGATCTGCCGTCCCGCTTGCGGATCGATGATTCCAAGCGTGTGCTCGCCTTTATTGGCGACGAGCAGAAGGCCTTGACCTGCCCAAGGACCTGACGCTGAAAATCCCAGTGCGGCAAAAACAACAAAGAGAGGGAGAATTCTGCAAACCGACATTCGCGCTCCAGTGGTGGCGGCGGTTGGACTCGAACCAACGACCTAGGGATTATGAGACCCTCGCTCTAGCCACCTGAGCTACACCGCCACATCGAAAGATTGTAAGGGAACGCGAAAGAGGACGACCGGAAATTGCGTTCGCGCAGGCAGCGCCTTTCGGCCACTTTGATTCTATGGTTCGTCTTCTGGCAGTGTCAAATCTGGTTCCATCGCGTATGCGGTCCGCACATTTCCACAGCGCCTTTACAACGCTTTACGCGCCTTGACGGTTGTTTACCGAGATCCGGCAACTCTGGATTCGTTGCCTCGCATCAGTCGCAATAAGGCGATGTGTCTGCCGAAAATTCGCGAGGAGCAAAGAATGCAACCACTCCGCAATCTGGCTATCGCAGTCTTCACTTTATGCCTGGCCTTTTTCACCACCGCTTGTGGATCCAGCAGCGCTCACGTGCGACTTCTTAATGCCTTTCTTGGGCAAAACACCGCCATGGACCTGCTCGTTGATGGCAAGAGCGTAGCCAGCGCCGTGGCTTACGCATCGGGTTCCGCCTACGTGTCCGTTAGTTCCGGTTCGCACCACCTGCAGGCTCAAGCCAGCGGCTCCAGCAACATCGTCGCAGATTTCGGAACCCAGAACCTCGCGTCCAACAGCTACAGCACCGCCGCGTCTACTGACAACGGACCGGTCGTGTTCACCGACGATCACTCCGCCCCTTCTTCCGGGAACATTAAGATCCGCGTGATCAACGCTTCGTCGCTCCTCTCCTCCGGCACCGACGTCTACATCGTGTCCAGCGGCAACGGCATCAGCGGCAGTCCCACCTTCTCCGCTCTGGGTTATCCCGCGGCATCTTCTTATACGTCGCTTGCTGCCGGCAGTTATCAAGCCATCTTCACGCCGCCCGGACAAACTTTTGCGGATTTCATCTCGGGCGGCCAATCTTTCAGCTCCGGGCAGAATCGCACCATGGTGATCATGAGCGGCTTGGGCGGGGGATTCACTTCCACCGTGTTGGCCGATCTGAACTGAGCGTCGCTATTGATCGATCGGCAGTAATTGAACAATCGAATACGGCTGACCCACCCTTCGTGATTCTCGAAGGGTGGGATCGTGAACAACGAACGCTGTTGAGATAGTAAGCGGCCGATACCCGCGATCTCAGTGGCGGCGGCGCTTTAGAGCCCGTATGCCAGGCCTAAGCCGCCTGCTTCAGCCGAGGTACGTCCCCGTTCTTCTCTCCTGAACTAGTCTGCTTGACCTCTATCTGCCTGCCCTCTTCTTCGAGGAGATCTGCATTGATCTCGCCGCCCAGCAGGATCGCAAATGCCGTCCAGTACAACCACACCATCAGCGCGATAGCGGCCGCGAGCGTTCCATAGGTCTTGTTCAGCTTGGCAAAATGCTGGAAGTAAATGCCCAGCGCCCACGACAGCACAATCCAGACGCCGACCGCAACCGCCGCGCCCGGAAGTGTCTGTCGAAATCGCTGGCGCACATTGGGAGCGAGATAGTAGATCAGCTCGATGGCGAGTACCGCAAAAACAATTGCGATCGACCAGCGCACATACCCCCACAAAGCGACGAAGATAGAGCCCAAGCCGGCTTTCGCCGCCAGCCACCCGCCGAAGTTGGGGCCGACCAGCATCGCTGCCAAAGCGACGACCAGCAAAATTCCGGTCAGGAAGGTTAGTCCGATTGCCAGCGGACGCGTTTTCCAGAACGGACGGTTCTCTGGAACGTCGTAAGCCACATTCAATGCTTCCATCATGCTCGAGAACCCGCCAGAAGCAGCCCAGATCGTGCCCAGAATGCCAAACGACAGGAACTTTCCCCGATAAGGTGTGATCACCTGGCGCAGCACCGCTTTCACCAGTCCAATGCTGTCGTGCGGCACGAAGCGCCCGGCAAACCCCAGCGCTTGATCGAAGAGGTTGGGCACAGGGAGGTAGGCGACGCTGGCCGCGAATACTATCAGCAGCGGAAACAGCGACAACACGAAGTAGTACGACAGACCGGCAGCCATCTGGGTCGTGTGCTTCCGCTGGACATTGCTGTAAGTACGTTGAACCGTGTTTCTGAGGCGGGTCAATCGCATAGGTCACCTTAGATGTTTATAGCTAATCGTGCGACGACCAATTGAGCGCCCGGAAGCAGGCAGAGTTTCTGGACGCGTCTTATCTACGGCAAGGGAGCACGTTTGTGCCCCCTCCCTCGCCACTACCTCGTCGAAGGTCTCCCGCCGAACGTGTAGCCGATTCCCAGCACCAGCCGCAACCGGCTCTGCCCAGCATCTGCAAAATGCGTGCGCAGAAGGTCTAAATCAACCCGCCCAAACCATTGACTATTGAACTGGTAATCTGCGCCGCCGCCCAGGGCCCACGCAAAGGCGTTATCGGAGGCCGCTTGCGAAGGCATGGAGGTCTCCTGAATCCTTTCACTCAGGTGAGAGCCGCCCAGCTTAAACTCGGCAAAAGGACTGAACCTGTACCTGTCGACTTGACGCGGGGTGAAGAAAATCCGCGGCCCGATCAGCCAGTCCTGGATGCGGTTCTTGATGGCGGTATGCCCAATACTCGTCAGGGACAGCACTCCCAGAGTGGATGTGTGGTAGGCCGAGTCGTAATCCAAGTCGATCTGTGCGCGCCGTCCCAGCCAAACCCCGGCCGCAGCGGTAAATCCATTCAGGCCAAAGTCTCCTGTCTCGTGATTGAATCCGCCGCTCAATTCCAAATTGTCGAGCAAATTGGAGAAATCCTGCGCGGAAGCGCGGTAAGGAGTGCAGAAAGTTACAATCGCCACGCCTAAGAACAACAGCAATGCCTGCTTCAGTGTCATCACAAACTTCATGGTTTCCTCTCGTACAAATTCGGGCTTTGAGATCCCTCTCGCGAGCTTTCAACGCGCGTGAGCGCGCCAAACCATGCGCCAGAGTTGTGAGAAATTAGATGGCATCCTCGCAGCCGGCGTCGGCGCCAATCAGCGTCACTCGCGTTTTTTTGAGCACACGTTGCGTGCTGCACACCTCTCCGTCATCTTCGAACAGAGCAGGGATGGACGTCAGAGTAACTGCATCTATCCAGGTGATACCGCGTTTCGCCAACAAGCCAACGGCGGCACTGGAAACCTGCAACCTACCTCTGGGAAGATGTGCGAAGGTGATCGGGCAGACTGCACGCGCTCACGATATCGAATCGCGTGCTGAACATAACGGTTACAGGGAAAATCTGTGCTCAATCCAGGCCGCAAATGCGCGTTGGGAAGCGCCAGTGGATTGCGTTCTCGCGCTGAAGGAGCTACTTCTCCACTCCCCGCTGCGCAGTCCCGATGTTGTCACGCTGTTCTTCACCGATGTGCACCTTCGTAGCCCAATGCGTCGTGAGATTACATGGCGAGCCGAGGGACAGGGAATCGTCTTGATATGGCCCAAAATACAACAGCCCCGATTCGGGGCTGAGGGAACGGACGCTGTTTGCGAAACATCTACAGGATAGCTCTCAACTGGCGAATGTCAAGAGTTTTACGTCCTGGTCGAGTGACGTGCGGAGGGCGACGGATTCGAACCGTAGTGGCTGAGCGCCACTCGACTGTTTCGCAAACAGCGTCCAGTGCCCACTGGCAACACCCTCCAAACGCTGTGTGCAATGCGATTGTATGGCGTGGGTTGGACGGGATTAACGGTTTCACGAAAACAAAATCTGAACCTGTTCCAAATTGGGAAGGCTGAGTTACTTCCCTACTTCTCCACTCCCCGCTGCGCAATCCCGATGTTGTCGCGGGTGCTGTTCTTCACCATGTACATCATCTCGTCGGCCTGGCGAATAACATCGTGCGGCGTTTTGGCGTCGTGGGGATAGGTGGCGAGGCCAATCGAGGCGCGCACGTTCAGGTTCAATCCTTCTTCTTTGCAGAAACAACTGCTGCGCAGGCTGTCGCGCAAGCGGCGGGCCACCACTAAGGCAGAGTCTTTCCCCGTCTGCGGAAGCAATACGACAAACTCATCTCCGCCGTAGCGGAAGGCGAAATCAATCAGCCGTAGTTGCGCTTTGATCAGGTACCCGATTTCCGCCAGCAGCTTGCTCCCGATCAGGTGCCCATGGGTGTCGTTTACCTGCTTGAAGTGATCGAGGTCAATAAACAAGACCGAGAACTCGTAGCCGAACCGCGCCGAGCGGTAGACCTCGGTTTCGAGCGTCTTATAAAGATGACGCGCATTGTAGAGCCCGGTGCAGTCATCGGTGATGGTCAGTTCTTGAATTTTCTCGACGGAGCGGGCGTTCTCGATGGCGATGGCGGCGTAATCGCACAGTGACTGCAGGAAGAACGACTCCTGCTCGGTGAAGTTGTTCATCTCGACATTCACCAGCTGGATCACTCCCAGCACCCGCAACTTCGACTTAAGGGGAATGCAGATGATCGACTGGGTCTCCAACTGGGTCATGTTGTCGATACGTTTGGAAAACCGCTTGTCGGCCCGAACGTCCGGCACAATCAGCCTTTCACCATACTTGGCAACGTGGCCGGCAATGCCTTCGCCCACCTTCAGGCGCACATTTTTAAGCGCCTCCGAAGCCTGGCCCACCGCAATAGCGAAATAGAGTTCCATCTTCTGCTCGTCCACCATCAGCAGAGACCAGGTGTCCGGGCGGAAGTACTCCGCCATCTTCTCCATAATGGTTTGCAGGATGGAATCGAGGTCCAGAGACGAGGTCAGCGCCTTCGCCACATCATGAAAGATGTGCAACTCTTGCGCCTGGCGGGCGGTCTCGACTCCTGCGGCTTGGGACATCCGATAGGTCCTCTGCTGGCCAGCGGTTGAGTGATTATAGGCACCCCGCAGAACCAGGGGCAATGAACGATAGTAACGAGCTTGGGACGGTAGAAATCACCCTTAGCACCAGGCACTTGCCATCTGATGGTTCAAGCCTCTTCAGGGTTCGGCCCGGACCAATGCTGGCCAGCCAGATGCGGGCTTGCGCTCCAACCGTTTAGCTTGCCACCTTCCCCGCCCAGCGCACGGAACTCCCATTCCGGTGATGCACTCGCCGCTTACCCTGAAATCCGTTGCGCCACGCCCGCTTCTTTGGTAGCTTCTAATAGACTGCAAGATGTTCATTTTGCTAACGTTGTGCTCTGAAAACAGGTTCTGAAACTCGACTTCCGAGCCGCCCCACCCAGGTGTTGCAGAGCCCTCGAAGGAGAACTGATTTGCCATCGCGAAACCGCTACCTTTTCACGTCCGAGTCCGTCACCGAAGGGCATCCTGACAAGATTGCCGACCAGATTTCCGACTCCGTCCTCGACGCCTGCCTCGCCGAGGACCCCTCCAGCCGCGTGGCCTGCGAAACCCTGACCGCCACTGGCTTGGTCGTCGTCGCCGGCGAGATTACCACCAAGGCTTACGTGGAACTGCAGGCCCTGGTGCGCGGCGTGATCGCCGCCATCGGCTACGACAACGCCCTCTACGGATTCGACTCCAATACCTGCGCCGTCATCTCCAGCATCAACAAGCAATCCGGCGACATCGCCATGGGCGTGGACACCGGCGGCGCCGGCGACCAGGGGATGATGTTCGGCTATGCCTGCAACGAGACGGCGGAGCTGATGCCGATGCCGATTTCGCTGGCACATAAGCTGACGATGCGGCTGGCGCAGGTTCGCAAGCACGGCAAGCTTCCCTACCTTCGTCCCGATGGCAAATCCCAAGTCACAGTTGAATACGATGAGAACAAACGGCCGCGGCGCGTCGATGCCGTCGTGATTTCGACGCAGCATGCCGAGACGGTCAGCAACGACGAGCTCCGGGCTGACATTCTGAAGCACGTGATTCAGGCGACCATTCCAGCCGAACTGCTCGATGCGGACACCAAGTACCACATCAATCCCACGGGGCGCTTCGTGATCGGCGGGCCCATGGGCGATACCGGGCTTACCGGCCGCAAAATTATTGTCGACACCTATGGCGGCATGGGACGGCACGGCGGCGGCGCGTTCAGCGGAAAAGATCCGACCAAGGTGGATCGCTCGGCGGCTTACATGGCGCGGCATATCGCGAAAAACATTGTGGCGGCGGGACTGGCGGAGCGCTGCGAATTGCAGCTCGCCTACGCCATTGGTGTGGCGGAACCGGTGAGTGTTCTGGTGGATACTTTTGGAACGTGCAAGGTGGACCCGGCGATCATTCCGGACCTGGTGCGCGCGCATTTCAAGCTGACGCCGAAGGGAATTATCGAGGCGCTGAACCTGCGCCGTCCGATTTATTGCAAGACCGCGGCGTACGGGCATTTTGGACGCACCGATCTGGACTTTACCTGGGAGGCAACGGACCGGGCCGCGCAACTGGCGAGCGACGCGGGAGTGAAAGAGCCGGCGATGGCGGGAGTCAGGAAGTAATCGGGTGATCTGGCGATCGGGTCATCGGATGATTGAGATTGCGGTGCTTAAGACAGGATGTTGGAGTTCGTAAGTGAGGAAAAGCTTTTAACCGCAAAGGACGCTAAGAACTGCCGCAAAGTTCGCGAAGGTTTCTTGGCGTCTTTGCGAATCCTGCGTTCAGGATTTTAGTTTTGGAGCTCTGTTTTTTTATCTGCACGCTGAAAATCTGCAATTTAAAATCTGAAACAGGCAATTGAATTACGCGCCACAGGAGAGATATGGCTACATTCAGCACGACCACGTTGCAGTCTGACATCAAGAACATCGAACTGGCCGACCTAGGCAAGAAGCGGATCGAATGGGCGAACGAGTCGATGAACGTTCTGCAGATCATCCGCAAGGAATTCATCAAGAATCAGCCGCTGAAAGGCACGCGCATTTCCGCCTGCCTGCACGTGACCGCGGAGACGGCAAATCTGGCCATTTGCCTGCGCGACGGGGGCGCCGACGTCGTGCTGTGCGCCTCCAACCCGCTGTCCACGCAGGATGACGTGGCGGCAAGCCTGGTGCGCGATCACGGCATTTCTGTTTTCGCCATTAAGGGCGAGGACAACGATACCTATTACAGCCACATTCTCGCGGCGCTCGATCACAAGCCGCACATCACCATGGACGACGGCGCCGATCTGGTCAGCATCCTGCACACCAAGCGCACCGACGCGCTCGAAGGCGTGATTGGCGGAACCGAAGAAACCACTACTGGCGTGATTCGCCTGCGCGCCATGGCGAAAGAAGGCGTGCTGCAGTATCCCATTGTCGCGGTCAACGATGCCGACACCAAGCACCTATTCGACAACCGCTATGGAACCGGACAGTCCACGATCGACGGCATCATCCGCGCGACCAATTTTCTGCTGGCCGGATCGAAGTTCGTGGTCGCCGGGTACGGCTGGTGCGGACGCGGGCTGGCCAGCCGCGCGCGCGGCACCGGAGCTCAGGTTATCGTCACCGAAGTTGATCCGACCAAGGCGCTGGAGGCGGTGATGGACGGCTTCCTCGTCATGTCAATGAACGAAGCGGCCAAGGTCGGCGACGTCTTCTGCACCGTGACCGGTAACAAGAACGTGATCACGCGCGAGCATTTCGAAGTGATGAAGGATGGCGCGATCGTTTCGAACTCCGGGCACTTCAACGTCGAAATTGACATTCCCGCGCTGGAGAAGATGTCGTCGTCGAAGCGCACCACGCGCAACTTTGTCGACGAGTACTCGCTGAAGGATGGCCGCAAGATCAATCTGCTGGGCGAAGGCCGGCTCATTAACCTGGCCGCTGCCGAAGGCCATCCGCCGTCGGTGATGGATATGAGCTTTGCCGACCAGGCGCTCTCGGTCGAGTACATGGTGAAGAATCACGGCAGCCTGGAGAAGACGGTCTACAAGGTCCCCGACGAACTGGATAAGCGCGTAGCCCGCCTGAAGCTCGAGTCGATGAACATCAAGATCGACAAGCTGACGCCGGAGCAGGAGGAGTACCTGGCGGGATGGAGCGAAGGGACGTAGTTGCAGTTGCCAGTTATTAGTAGTTAGCAGGGCGGCGCGAGCCGCCCTTTTGATTTCTGTGGATTGATGCGAGAGGAATACTTGCGAATCCTCTGATCGCATTTCTTTACCCAATAGCTACATACTTTGACATTGCCCAGAGTATCCTTGGCTTGGACGGCATTAGTCCAGGGTTTTATGGAACTGAGAGCGGCTTGTATTTCCCTCCTCCGACGCGCGGTTGCGATGGTCCAATTCAGGACTGCAGAAAGCGAGCTGGTTATGGCCAAGGATGCGTCTCGTAGGACTCCTGCTTTTTCGAAGTTGGAAGGGTTGCCAGGCACCTCTCAAAGTGCCGTTTTGATCCTGTTTGCTGTGGCGCTGGCGGTTTGTCCTCCTCCGTTTGCATCCGGACAGATCAATCAGCAACAGCAGGAGCAGCAACAACGCGAACAGCAGCAACGGGACGAGCAGCAGCGGCAACAGCAGGCACGCGAGGAGCAGCAACGGCAGGAACAGCAGCGCCAGGAACAACAGCGGGCAGAGCAACAGGCCCGCGAACAGCAGCAGCGCGAGCAGCAGGCGCGGGATCAACAGGCGCGAGAAGAACAACAACGCCAGGAACAAGCCCGCGAACAGCAACAGCGGGAGCAACAGCAAGAGCTCCAGCGGCAGCAGCAGGCCCGCGAGCAACAACAACGAGACCAGGAACAGAGGCTGGAACAAGAACGTCAGCGGCCAGCGCCGGTTACGCCGGTAAACAACTCGCGGGTGGCTTCTCCGCCCGCGAGTTCACAAGTTGGCGCCGCGGTTTCCGCTAACAGCCAAGTCTCAAGCGAGGGCAGGCGCGCGGCCTCCCCCACCAAACCTTCCGATCACAAAGCCGCAGGCGAGCAAAACAATACGGCAGAAAGGGTCCAGGCCTTACCTGTGCCGGGGGCTGATCCAAAGCACAAGCCCTGCGCCAAAGAGCCATGCGCAGAAGGTGGGCCGAAGCCGGTCTCGCCGGACTTGCGCGCGAAGGCCTGCAAAGGAGGCCCGTGCCCGGTCTGCGCTTCCGGCCAGTCGCCCGCGAAAGACAATTGCGTCGCAGCGACGCTCGCAAAAGGAGCAACCGCGCAGCCCCAGGCCAACCCCGTTCCGCAGGCTTGTCCGGCGGGGCAAATCTGGAATGGAGTTCAGTGTGCAGCGGTTGGCGCGCAGCAATGCCTGCCCGGCCAGACTAGCGTAGGCGGTTTTTGCCACACGGATTGCACCGTCGCCACCGCTGGAGCGCAGAATTACATCGAACTCCTGCGGATGGCGCGCCAGGACAAGGATTCCGCCTGCCTCAAGAACCCAACCGGGCAGGAATGCCAGCAGGCGGAGAGCACGTACGATATCCGGGTGAACGAGTACCGCAACTATCTGGGCGGCGTGCCCGCGACGTGTGTGTTACCTGATCCGATCTCGATTTAAGGCTCGCGCGCGCCGGACCTTGCGACCCACCTGACGCGCTCACCCTGCCCTAAACATCAGGGAGAGGGATGCATTCTGCAGCCGAGGATCGGACCTACTCTGTCACCACCACGTTGGTTTTGATGGTGGTTGCCTGACGCAACTCGACCGGCTTGTGCGAAGGTGTGATTTCCGGGGGAAAGACAGCCGCCCGGCGGCTGGCAGAGAGCGTCAGTTGGCCAGTGACTTCCGGCCGAAATTCGAAATCGTAGGTCTCTCCTATGGAGAGGGTTAGCTGCGCGCTGCAGGGGGCACGGTGTCCAGGAGGAAGGTCGGCGCCATCTTTCGCCACGGGACGCCATTGCACCGGCGCACCGTCCGCTGCAAGGCTGAGTTCCACCGGCGGATTATCCGGCAGAATGTTGATGATGCGCAGGCGATAGGTCTGTCCCTTCCGGAAGGCGCCCAGGCTGGGAGACTCGCTGCCATTCAGCCAAACTGGCGTGTCGCCCGGACCAGCCTTGCTCAGCACCAGCACGCGGTCGGTTTCCGGGTCGAACTTTTCCCCGGGCGGCAATACGATGAGCGGGCCATACAAGCCCGAACTCAGCTGCTTCAGGTCGTCCATGTGCGTGTGGTAGATGAAGGTGCCGGCGCGCGGCGGAGTGAATTGGGCGACGAAAGACTCCCCCGGCGAGATGGGAGGCATCAGATGCGTGCCTGAGCCACTCACGCCTGGTACCCCATCGTAATAGCTTTCCAGCTCGATTCCATGCCAATGAACCGCTAACGCTTCGGAAAGATGATTCACCACGCGGATCTCGGAGGGCTGCCCTTGCGTGAGCACCAGTGGAGGTCCGGGGATGGTTGGTTTCGCGCCCGCCGTGGTCGAGAGGGAAAAGGCCATCCCCGGATCACTCCCGAAAAAACCTGGCAGTTCGCTGGCCACCAGGTCCAGCTTTCGTACCGGCAATGCCGACTTTGGCGTTTGGCTAACCGGCATGTCCGCGGGCAGCACGGTAATTCCCATGACGAGGCCCGCCATCCCCTGGCGTGCGTGGTCGGTGGAGTCGTGCGGATGCTGGTTGGCGGCCGGCAGCCAGTATCGATTCTCCGGAGAGATATGCCGCAGCACGTGGCAGTGGAAGACCCAGTTGCCGGCGCGTTCTGGAGTCCAGGTCAGCGAGAAGGTGTGGCCGGGAGGCAGCAGTTCCGTAACCGCCATTCGCCGTTCGTCGTCCTTGTAGATGGTGTCGGTCTCACCATCTCCAACACTGTCCACGCGGAAATAGAAGCCGTGGAGATGCATGGGATGGATGACGCGAGTGGCGTTGATCACGCGCCAGTGAGCGGTCTGGCCCACGCGATACGTCAGACGTTCCGAGTGCGGCCAGGAAAGACCGTTGAAGCCAAGTATGTCGTAAAACTTCGGCGGCTTGGACTGCTCATCGTACACCACGAGATACTGGCTGATCACCAGCGTGCGTTCGTTGGGGTCGACCGCATGATTTTTGGGATCGACCACGAAAGCGCCGTTCAGTTGGTCATCATCGGTGCGGCGGTGCAGCAGGCCATCGGCGCCAGTTCGACTTGCCCAATACAGATACGTGCCGGGAGCGTCGGCCTGAAAAATAATCTCGCGGGTTTCACCGGGGGGAATGGTGAGGACCTCTTGACCGTTGTTGGGACGGGCATGCAACCCGTGTATGGCGAGCGGCTGATCGAGCAGATTGTGAATGGATGCATGTATGCGGGTTCCTTCCGGCACTCGAATGAATGGGCCCGGCGTTGACAGCTTGCCGCCGGCTTCGCGGAATGCAGCGGATCGAAATGCGGGACCATCATTCTCCTCGGGATACCAATTGCCCATGGCCGCTTCGATCTGGATGGTGAGAACGCCGTTCAGGAGGCGCCCGGCCGGCACTTGATTGTTATTCGCCGCGATGGCGGGCAAATCGGTAGCCGCGCTGGCCGTGGCGGCACAGCCACTGACCAGTAGAGTGAGGATCAACAAGCAGCCCAAGCGGTGCGCAAGCAGCCGGAAGGTCGACATAGTCCAAGACGGCTTTCTTTCGGAGAGTTCAACCGATGAAACCGAGGTGCTGCTGCGGATTGTACACCGGAAAACATCAATTTCGTTACTTTGGCTCAGCCCCGGCGACTTCGTGGTGGAGCGCAACGCGAGACGGTCGCGAGGCTTGGGAGTTGCCGGGTTGCGTGCGTTGAAAAGGTCCGCGAGAGACCTAGCTGAGCTCGGTCTCTATCTGGCGGCGAATCAGTCGGCAGCCGCTGCCCGGGTTGCGGGGTGGGCTGCGATGGCTTTCCAGTCCAGAGCAATGCTGGGCAGAAAGGCAGCCGCGGCGATCGTCGACCAAACGACGATCTCAACCCCTGGCAGGCCCATCTTCAAGATCGGCGGAATGGGAATGATGAGCCGGGCCACGGTAAACACCATGGCGAAGGGATAGCCGCGCATCATCCAGCGGCGGTGCTGCGCGACGTTGCCGCGGCGGATGCAGTACAGGGCGATGCCGGTGGTTGCGATCCAACCGAATGCCTGCACGATGGAGGCCGCCGCGAGAGACAGATTGTCGATCCGCCTGGCAATAGGGAACCCAAGGGGCGCGGAGATGAATACGCTCGCGATGTAAACATAGCCCATGAAGCGGTGCACGCTGAGGTAGCGGGCGCGCAGGCGGTTGGAAAACTGAAACAGTCCCATGACCATGGCTAAAGCGCCGAAAAACGCATGTGGAACCAGATACCACTTGACCGGCGCGAAATGCTGCGCCATCTCGGAAGAAGGATCGAAGACATGCGCATTTTTCATGTAGGTGACAAACACCGTGGCAAAGGCGAAGAGGGCAAAGCCAATGAGCTTGGTCTGGGAACGCGAACGGCGGACGGGCGCAACGGCAGTGGCCATGTTTTCCTCCGGGATTGCTACGGACAGGACCTTCGTCCCTGTGGCGCAAGGGCAAAGGGAAAAGAGCGCGCCTGATTATAGCGAGGATTGGCGCGGGAAGCTAACTTTCGGGAAATCACCCGCAATCAAGCGTTCCGGGATCCGAGGGGTGCGGGAGTGGGTCAACCTAAGTCTTTGTCTTCCAGGTCCTCCAGATACTTCTCCACCTCGAGCGCGGCCATGCATCCCGACCCGGCGGCGGTGATGGCCTGGCGGTAGCGGCGGTCCTGGACATCGCCGCAGGCGAACACGCCGTGAACCTTGGTGAACACGTACTCGGTGGTGATCAGGTAACCGTCGGGGTCGGTATCCAACTGGCCCTCAAACATCTTGGCGTTGGGGATGTGGCCGATTCCGAGAAACAGGGCGCTGGTGGGGAAGTCCCAGCATTTGCCATTGCGCACATCGCGAAGCTTGAGCCCGGTGACTTCTTTTTGCGAAATGTCATAAACATCTTCGACGACGGTGTTGGTGAGGAAATGAATCTTGTCGTGCTTGCGGGCGCGGTCGAGCATGATTTTGGAGGCGCGGAACTCGTCGCGGCGGTGAATGAGCGTGACCTTGGTGGCGAAGCGGGTCAGGAACAGGGCTTCTTCCATGGCGGAATCGCCTCCGCCGACCACCACGATCTCTTTGCCGGAGAAGAAAAAGCCATCGCAGGTGGCGCAGGAAGAAACGCCATGCCCGATGAGGGCCTGTTCATGAGGCAGGCCTAGCCAGCGCGCCGAGGCGCCGCTGGCAATGATCAGAGTGCGAGTGCGGATGGCCTCGTCGCCGACGCGAATGGTTAGAGGCGTGGTGGAGAGGTCGGCGGCGCTCACGTGTGCCAGGCGGTATTCCGCGCCAAAGCGTGCCGCCTGCTTGCGCATGTTGGCGATCAGTTCGGGCCCCTGGATTCCTTCCGGAAAGCCGGGGAAATTTTCGACCAGCGTGGTGAGGGAGAGCTGGCCTCCGGGTTCGTGACCTTCGAGCACCAGCGGCCGCAGATTAGCGCGGGCGGTGTAGAGAGCGGCGGTGTGTCCAGCACAACCGGAACCCATGATGACCACGTTTCGTATGCTGTCCATAGAATCTTTTAGATTAACCATGTGGAATTCGGTTTCAAGCGGCGGTCGAGTGTCATTTGCGTTTGGGCGCGCGGGCGGCTTTTCCTGGCATTCCTGGGTGATGGGGGCTGCGGTTGAGCCGCGCCAATTCCTCCGGTATGAGCGACTTCGCGCCCAGGATGCCGCGGTAATCGGACAAAATGGACGACGCCGAAGAGAACAGCGGCTCATAGGCACTTTGATCGGGCGCTGGACCTTGGGCTGACGTGCATCGCGCCAGGACAACCGAAGATTTTCCAAAGCGTTCCAGGCGGACGCGGCTGGCAGGGGTCGAAGAACTCAGCATCGCGGCGGCGCTCGTCACGGACGAGGCGCTATCTTCAATCGAGATTTGCAGCAAGTCTTTGGGTTCGCGCACCCGGAAGACCAGGGTTTCAACCATCTGCTCCGGGTCCCGGCTGAACGAGTATTGAACCGTGGAAAACGTTCCGCCGGAAAGGTCGCGGCGCAGGCGGACAAAATCAGCGGCTGTCGTGGGGACCGAAGCCGTGGCTTGAGCGCTCGACAGAGGATTGGCGCTGGGATCGAGCAGCGAGCGGCCGCGGTCGACCTCGAAATCTTCGCTGAATGCGGGGTGCCTGGGAACGCGGGAAAGCGCGGAGGCGATTTCCTGCTGCTCGTCTTGGGACGGCGCGCACACATTCAGCATGTTGACTTTAACTTGGGGCTGTTGCTGAGGGGCGGAGTTATCCTGAGCAAGAGAGAAGGGCGCCGCCAGTGCTAGCCCCAGCGCAAAAATTTTTGGGAACACAGCGGCATTGTAGCAAGAATGAGGACCTCGGCTGTTGGGCAAGAAGAATGGTGGAGCGTGGGTCTGCAGACCCGCGTTGTCGAAGGTCATAACGAGGGAGAGCTTCGCCCTGCCGGACGGCGTGGAGACCCGTCCCCCATTTCCCCCAGCATCTATAATTCAGGCGTCTTCCCATGCGTTCTCGCCTGCTCCAATTGCGCTTGTGGCTGGAGACGAATGGAGTGTTTCCGCGCAGCCGGCTGGCGCTGATCACTTGCTATCTCCTGGCGCTCGATGTGTTTTTGTTCGTGGTGCAGAACGTCGCGGGCTGGCTGCATGGAAGCTGGGGCGCGTTCCTCGGAATCTGGGTTGATCTTCTAAGTGTCGCAGTTATTGTTCTGCTGGGAGTCCTGGCCCGGCGCTGGGTCTCGACTCACCTGCTATGGCGGGTGCGGAACCGTCTGGTTGCCACTCACCTGTTTATCGGCATCGTGCCGCTCCTGCTGCTGATCGTCCTCGCCGGGCTTGCTGTCTACTTGTTCACATACCAGTTCGCGACCTACATCGTGGTGTCCCGGCTGAATTCCGAACTGAAAGCGGTGCAGGCAAGAAACGAAGTTCTGGCCCGGGCGATTGCCGCCGATCTTGAAGCTGGCCGTAAGCCGGACATCGCGCTGCAGGCCGGATATGCGGGGACGGAGTCGGGCATCTCCGCCTGGCTTGGCAAGGAACTTCTATTCCGTACTTCGAGCAGCGAGCCGGCCACGACGGTGCCCAATTATCTTCCACCCAGGTTTTCCGGCGTGGTGCGGGATGGGGACGAGTTTTTTCTGCGCTCGGCAATTACCAGCACAGTCGGGAACAGCCGGCTGGTCGTGGTTTCCAGCCGGACTTTGGATTCGCGATTGCTTCGCGAACTGGCGCAGAACCTTGGCGAGGTAACGTTTTTCGAGCAGGACCCCAGGTCGGGGATGAGAATCCCAAAAATCAGCGTCGGGAGCAGCGTCGCGCCCCGGCGAATGTTCGACCTCGCAGTTACGCTGCCTACCGACGTGGCGGTCACCAATTGGCCGGACGGGCAGCCGTTCACAGGCGCAACCATCAGCGTGCGCACCCGGCTGTCTCAACTCTATGATCACTTGTTCTCCAGCGTGGGCGAACTGGCGGGCACCATCGAGTTGATACTCCTCTTGCTGGCGTTGGTGCTGGGAATTTTCGAGGTGGTCGCGTTGTCAATTGGGAATCGCTTGACCCATTCCGTGACGGGAGCGGTTGAGCAACTTTATCGCGCTACCACGCACGTCAATCGCGGGGACTTCAGCCACCGCATTCCGATTACTTCGGATGATCAGCTGGCCGCGCTGGCGAAGTCGTTTAACGGGATGACGGAGTCGCTGCAGCGGCTGATCCGCGAGCAGAAAGAAAAACAGCGGCTGGAGAACGAGATCAGCATTGCGCAAGAGGTGCAGGCGCAGCTTTTCCCGCAGCGGGTTCCCCCGATGGAAAGGTTGGAAGTGCATGGTTTTTGCCGTCCGGCGCGCAGTGTGAGCGGCGATTACTACGACTTCCTGCGGCTGGGATCGGACCGCATGATCCTTGCGGTCGGCGACGTCAGCGGCAAGGGAATTTCGGCGGCGCTGCTCATGGCCACCATTCACTCGGCGGTGCGCGCCTACTCCATCGAAGGCATTCCCGTGTTCCGGCAGGCGGAAGCGGTGGCGGCGGGACTGGGGAGCAGCGCGCGATATGACCCGATCATTCCCGGAGCCGAAGCTTCACCGGGAACGCTGCTGGCGCTGCTCAATCACCAGCTGTATCACAGCACGCCCTTGGAGAAGTACGCGACCATGTTTTTGGCGGTTTACGACGGCATCGAACGGCGGTTGACGTTCAGCAACGCCGGCCATTTGCCGCCGCTGCTGCTGGACGAGTCCGGTTCGATCCGGCGTCTGCAACATGGGGGAACGGTGGTGGGCCTGTTCGACGATATGACGTACGACGAAGGCACGGTGCATCTACGGCCAGGGGATATTTTTCTCGCCTACAGCGACGGGGTGACGGAACCGGAGAATGAGTTCGGCGAATTTGGCGAGGCAAGATTGATCGAGTTGGTGCAGGACAATCGCGATCTGCCGCTGCCGCGCATTGCTGAGGTGGTCACGGCGGCGGTGGATGATTGGATCGGCGGAGCCGAGCAGCCGGATGATGTGACGCTGGTCCTGGCGCGGGCCGGGTGAGGTGTGGCGCGGACACTCTTGTCCGCGGATTTCGAATCAACACGAGGCGGGGAGGAATGTCCCAGCCAGCCGAGCTATTTCCCCGCCAATTCTTTCTTGACCGCTTCGCTAACCACTTTTCCGTCCACCCGCACCCCCTGCGCTGCGAAGCGCGCCATGGCGTTCTTCATCACAGTGCCCATGTCTTTCATCGTGGGCGAGCCCATTTCGGCGATGACCGCCTTCACTCCCGCTTCGATCTCCGCCTGTCCGGCGGCCTTGGGAAGATAGGTTTCGATCAGCGTGATTTCGGCGGCTTCTTTGTCGGCCATCTCCTGGCGCCCGCCCTTGGTGAATTGCTCGATGGAGTCCTTGCGCTGCTTGATCAGCGTGGTCAGCACCTGCTGCGACTCTTTGTCGTCGAGTTCGGCCATTTTCTCGATTTTGCGATTCATCAGCGCGGACTTGACCATGCGCAAGGTGGAAAGCCGCGCCTCGTCGCGAGACTTCATGGCGGCGGTGATGTCTTTTTGGATCTGGTCTACGAGGGACATGGGGAGATTATAAGCGGTCGTTGGTCGTCGGCTGTCGGTCGTCGGCAAAGTCGCCGTGGGTCGCCCGTCGTAGGCTGTCAGCAAACGCCCTGGAGCTTCTATTCATCTCGGGTATGTGCCGCGACGTTAGACCAAATCAAATCCAAACACGTGCGCTGAAAGGCTGGGTTTTGAGTGTAATCGCCTGATTACAACAATTGACCACAGTAACTAGACCCGTGCTCGGTATAGAAGTACGCTCAATATGGGGTGAGGTGCCTTCTTTATGACAAGAAGCCGACTGTTCATTTCGCTCCTGCTCTTGGCTGCATACTCGACAGCGCAGGTCGCAAGCGACCGACACTCTGATCCTCTGCAACAGCTTGAGAAAGCATTCCCCAAAACCGTCGAGCTTAAGAATCATGGAAAGCTGCTGGAGGTCTGCCCGGATGGAACCTGTGACGGCTTCGTAACCTCCGGCAATGTACCCCTGTCAACGCTCAAAGACTTTGCGTACCTGTACGTTTTCTTCTTCTCTGACAATGTGACCTACGACGATTGGAAGGCCACAGACGAGGCCAAGAAAACTGCTGAACGGGTACTCGCCCAAAATGAATATCTGTCCTGCGCGAATGCCGATAGCCTTGAAAATGCCCGTTGTGTACTGCGCGACCTGAGTCGAGGCGGCAGAATCAGGCTAATCTTTGTTCGATATGACGAGGGTGAGCGGCACGCAATACCCCAGAACTTGGCAGAAGTATTGGCAAATGGGCCGGGACGAGGTCACTGAGTACAGTTCAATTGGTGATAAATCTCCATATCACTCATTGACCCGAGGAGGCGAATGGAACGCTACTGTCTATTTGATCTCTGCAGATAAACGTCGTCGTGCTCAAGCATGAGCCTCCAAGTCGGCGCGTAACCTGCGGTGACTGCCACTCGCCTGCACCTCGGGGAAGAACTAGCCTCGCTTACGAACACGTCATATACCCCGGGCGGGAGTGCCGCCTCATATCGCCCCGCTTGGACCATTTTCAAAATGAACGACTTCTCCGAAACCCCATTCGCATTGAAGGTGTGCGCTTCCACGTATGCTCCGGTGGCCGGGGTCGCGTAGGCGTCATCCCAACTGATCAGCACGACAAGAGTTCCGTTCTTAGCCGTCTCGTCTATTTGTTTGGTCGGCTTTGCGGAGCGGGGAGATTGCCCGAAAGTCAGTGCGACGCAAAGAAGAAGAAATATCATTTGGCGCATGACCTCAGCATAGCCTAGCGGTCAATTGACGATAAATCTCCATATCGCTCAAAATCCCACTTTGCCGCTCAAAGCGTGAAATTGCCTGGTTACATCCGCTGTCTTTCAAGTGTGATGCTGACCGCGCTCGAAGGTGGCTGGTGTCACTGCTTGAGAGCAGGAGTCGGTTCTTTAATCAGAAGAAGTGGCGATGAGCTAATTGGGAGGTTCTCATGAAATTCATTGCCTTGATCGCCGCCGCTTCTTTTCTACTCATCCCAGAAACAGTATGGGCTCACTGCGACACCTTTCAAGGACCAGTCGTTGCTGATGCACATCTCGCACTGGATACGGGCGACGTCACTCCTGTACTCAAATGGATTAGCCCGGAGAATGAGTCAGAGATCCGCGCCACATTCCAAAAAACTCTCAGTGTTCGAGCCAAAGGCGCCGACGCCAGGGAGATCGCCGACCGCTATTTTTTTGAAACCTTAGTTCGTCTTCGCCGTTTGGCAGAAAACGCTGCTTTCACTGGACTGAAAGACGAGCCCGTCCACCCTTCCATTGTGCTGGCGGATGATTCCCTGGAATCGGGCTCACCTGATGAGTTGGTCCATGAAACCACTGCGTATGTCGCTGCTCAGTTGCGCCAACGATTCACTGCCGCTAAGGAAGCGCAGAAACACGCCAAAGAGTCAGTGACCGCGGGTCGTGAGTACGTCGCCCGATATGTGGAGTTCACGCACTACGTTGAGCAGCTACATGGCAGCGGCATGGAAGGAGACGCCGCACAGCCCATCACTCAGAGATAACTTCCATAATCCCATAGCCCTCAAATGGCCGGCAAAGGCGAACAAAAAGCCGCACGCTTGCGCCATCGCTGATTTCAGAAACTGCCGTCCCGGTCAACGGGTCACAAAAAGGCGCTGTACCCGTTATCGGAACTTTGCATGAGAAGGGCACAAGATTAACGCGCCTGTCGGTCAGCCCAGGATTGGCGCATCTCTACTCGAAAACCCAGTTTGTCCGTTCTATAAATGTGGGTGGTTCGTATGTCCTACCTGCCGCAAGTCGTTTCTCCTCCCGTCTGGCGGACCATAGCAAAATAGGCCCGAGTAAAGCAGTCGAAATCCGCGACCGAATGGGAAACTCCACCTTAAGTTGCCGCCGTAATCCGTAAATCTGCTCGCTCACGCTACCATTGATCTTCTTGAAGTCTCGCTCCATCGCCCACAGAGCAGCGTTGTAGGAGCTTCGCAGCATCTTTTTTTGCCGCTCAAACCGCTCCCGCACCCGCGCATCGGAATGGTCTTTGTACCGCTTCCACCCCTGCAACATCGTTTGACACATGCGGTAAAGACTGGGGCCGTTGCGCTCGAAATCGCGCCAGAACGCCCGGTCCAGGCACCTTTTCGATTCATCGCGCGAGATCGCTGCATGCTTGAAGGTGAACTTGTACTGTCCGTGAATGTCGGCAAGATCGATATCATTTAATAATCTGCGTTCTTCCGACATTTGCTGGTACAGCGGCGTACCGGGCACGGGCGTGTACAGCATGAACTGATGAAAATCGGTGTCATAGCCGACCGCGTGTTCAATCTCTTCGGAAATGTTTTCCGGCGTGTGGTGCTCCAACCCAATGATCGTGGAACCCTGAACCCGGATTCCGTGTTCCCGCAGTTCCCGCGTCAGTTGCGCGACGTCAACCCCCTTGAGCTTGCTGTATCCGGCGTTCGGCGATTCCAACCCCATCCATATCCAGAAAACGCCCAACTCAACAAGTTGCCGCATCGTGTACTTGCGGACCGCATTGGCCGACGCGAACACCGAGAACTCCCAGCTTTTACCGGCTTCTTTCATGCGCGCGAGCAACTGCATCGCCCGCTCCCGGTGCAGCAGAAAATTTTCGTCCATGATAAAGAACGAGTGCACGCCCAGTTCGGCTTCAATCCCACACATGACCTCAAACAGCTCGTCGCCCGTCTGATAGAAGTTGATAAATTTTCCCTTGCCTCCAAAAAACGCCGAGGTGGTGCAGAAATTGCAGCCCATCGGGCAGCCGACGGAAGGAATCAGGGTAGCCGCAGTGTCGCCCCTGCGTTCGGGCAAGCGGAAACCCATGACTCTTGTTCTAAGCCCGGAAACGATGGCCGGATGCCGAATGGGTGCATGCACATCATCTCCCAAATAACTCCGCATCCATGAAATGCCCTCGCCGCGCACAATGTGATCGGCATCGATCATCTTGTCCACACCGGGAATCGCGGCTACGTGTCCGCCGACCACCACGACTGAATGTGGCGAGAGCTTGCGGACCATGCGGCACATCTCCTGTACCTTCCCCACGTTCACAATGATCGAAGAAATCCCGACCACGTCGTATTGCTGTTCCGTCAATTCTCGGGCAAACACCTCGCGTGTGGGGAAGTCCAGCACGGTGCAGGGCGCAGAAATGTTCGCCTGAATCATCATGATTCCCCACGAACGATGAAACATGCGAATCGAGAAACTGCCTTGGGCCCGCGTTACCTGGTTATGAAAGAGCTCCATGGGGTTGATCGTGCGACTGCCGAACTCATCGTCCCGCGCATAGGGGCCGAATACGGAGCTTAACAACACACGCGTGCGATTCTTTTTGGGATGGACTGCCTGCATCTGGCCACCGTACCCGACCTCCGGAACACCTGGCTGTGATTGTGCGCACACCTTACGAAACTATTACAAGGATGTTTATAGAGCGATCTACCACGAGAGGCGGGAAGCGCATGGATTGCCGCCGATGGTGGCCAAAATTGACCGTGTACTTAATTCATCGAGGGCCAACTATGCCACACTGGGAACCACGTTCGGTACATGGTTTCGGGTGGGCCATTCGGGAACTCGGAGCGGGTGGTCATATGTTCCAAATGATCGCAGGGAAAACGAGCGACGAGGGTGTTTGTCAGCATTGTGGCGCTCCTGCGGGTTATGGCCGTATTTTTTGCGAGAGTTGCGGCACACCCAAGCAAGTCCATCGTTTTTCCCGATGCCGTCCATGCATAAAGCTGCGCGTCGGAAACCCACATTCCGCGATAAACTATTAGGTACTCCCCGGTTTCCCGAATTCATCTCAAAGGACTACTGCCATGTTGCTTAAGAACCGTCTCTTTACTCCCGGTCCCACCCCGCTTCTTCCCGCCGCGCAGACTGCCATGGCGGCGTTTACCGCGCACCATCGCACCGCGGATTTCAAGGCGCTGTTCACGCGCGTGCTGGCCGACATGAAGGATTTCATCGGCACTTCGAATGACGTTCTGGTGCTGGCTTCGTCCGGAACCGGCGTTATGGAAGGCTCGGTTTCGAACCTGACCTCGCCCGGCGACCGCGTCCTGGTGCTCACGGCCGGCAAGTTCGGCGAGCGCTGGCGCGATCTGACGAAAGCTTATGGATGCACAGTAGATATCGTCGAGAAGCCCTATGGCTCGACTTTCTCGCTCGACGAAGTGCGGGCGAAGCTGACCCCGGAAACCCGCGCCGTCTATGTGCAGGCGACAGAAAGCTCGACCGGCGCGCGCCACGATGTGCAGGGGATCGCAAAACTGGTGCGCCTGAACGGCGATAACACGCTGCTGATCGTGGACGCCATCACCGGCCTCGGCACCACGCACCTCGACGTCGACGGCTGGGGAATTGACGTAATCATCGGTGGATCGCAGAAGGCGCTCATGATTCCTCCCGGGCTGGCATATTGCGCGGTGAGCGAGCGCGCCTGGAAGCGCATGGAGACCACCAAGAATCCGCGGTACTACTTCGATTTTCGTAAAGAGCGGAAGTCGGCGGCCAAGGGCGAGACGGCTTACACGCCGGCGACCTCGTTGTTTGCAGCTTTGGGCGCGGCGCTCGATTTCATCCGCCAGATGGGCAATGGAGACCTGGCTGCGGGGCGCAAGGCGCTGGTCGACAACGCTGAACTCGCCGCGGAAATGACGCGGGCGGGAGTGAAGGCGCTGGGATTGAGTCTCTTCACCTCATCTCCGGGGGCGGCGCTGACCGCTGTGAACGCGCCCGCCGGACTTGATTCCGGCAAGATCGTGAAGGAGTTCCGCGAGTCTTTCTCCGCCGTGGTGGCGAACGGCCAGGGCGACATGAAGGGCAAGATTTTCCGCATCGCTCACATCGGCTACTACGACTTCCTCGATACGGTCGGGATTCTGGCGGCGCTGGAGCATGTGCTGGCGACGGTTACGGATCGGCCGGTTGAGTACGGCGCGGCGGTTCGGGCCGCGCAGGGAGTTTTTGCGCATTCGCGCAGCCGGGAAGTGGCGGAAGTGGCGGGCGTGAAGAACTAGCATTCCTTCGGACTGTGTCCTTTGTGGCTTGAGGGGAAGCACAAAGGACACGAAGTCACGAAGGACGTCGCGCGAACTCAGTTGATGTTAAACATCATCGTGTTGGAGTTACCTCCGGTGGTGTGCACATGGACGGGAACGGACCCGGCGTTGGCCACCATGGCCCCGGAGATCGCGACCGTAAGTTGCGAACTGGAGTCGACCGTGGCGGGAAGTGCGGTCATGTTCCAGTAAACGACAGAACCGGCATTGAAGCCCGAGCCCTCAATGGTTAGGGGGAATGCGCCGCTGTTGGCGACGACGTTTTGCGGCGAGAGTTGCGTGATTTTTGGCGCGGTCCCCTGCATATGGTTGTAGTTCGAGCCGTAGCCGCAGCCCGCAGTCAGGATGCAAAACAATAAGAGCGGTAGCCATAGAATGGGGTTTGACTTCATACTGAGTTTCTCCCTAAACGCGATCTGAAAAGGAGTTTAGGAAGTTACCCGGAACAGGGTGTCTGGAGTGTGTAACTTTCTAGTAAAGGATTCATTCTTATGAAAATCATTGTGGCCGAGAAGATGTCCTCTACCGCTGTCAACCTGTTGCGCGAGCCTGGCTGGACGGTGGTTACCCCCGATCAATTGAATGGAAACCTGCCGCAGGAACTGGAAACGGCGGATGCGCTGCTGGTGCGCTCGGCGGTGCAGGTCAATGCCGGGCTGCTCACCCACGCTTCCAAGCTGCGGGTGATTGGCCGCGCCGGAGTTGGTGTGGACAATATTGAACTCGAGCCGGCAACGCGCAAAGGCATTGCGGTGATGAATACGCCGGGCGCGAACGCCGTGGCCGTGGCGGAACACACTATCGGGCTGATGCTGTCGATGGCGCGCTTCATGCCCCGCGCCAACCAGCAGATGCATGAAGGCAAGTGGGAGAAGAAGACGCTGCAGGGAACCGAACTGCGAGGAAAGACGCTGGGGGTTGTCGGGCTGGGAAAAATCGGGCTCGAGGTGGCGAAGCGGGCGCGGGTTTTTGGCATGGAAATCATCGCGCACGATCCCTTCGTTTCGTCGGCGCTGGCGAAAGACAATGGCATCCGCATGGCTTCCCTCGATGAGGTGTATGCCGCATCCGACTATTTAAGCCTGCACGTCGGCCTGACACCGCAGACGCAGAACATGATCAACGCCGAGTCCCTGAAGAAGATGAAGAAGGGCGTGCGCCTGGTGAATTGCGCCCGCGGCGAGTTGATCGATGAAGCGGCGCTCGTCGCCGCGTTGCAGGAGGGGCAGGTGGGGGCTGCGGCCCTGGATGTCTTCGTGAAGGAGCCGCTGAAGGATTCGCCGCTGCAGAAGATGGACAACGTGGTCTTGACGCCGCACATTGCGGGATCGACCAACGAAGCCCAGGAGGCGGTTGGCCTGCAGATCGCGATGCAGGTGAAGGACTACCTGAAAGACGGGGTCATCCAGAATGCCGTCAACGTGCCATCGGTTTCCCATGAAGAGTACCTGGAGATGAAGCCCTATGTGACCCTGGCCGAGAGGCTGGGCGCATTTCTCGCGCAAATCAGCGGTGCTTCTCTCGAAGGCATAGCCATCAGCTACACCGGCCACATTGCGGAGTGGAAGACGGAACTGATTCGCAATGCGGCGATCAAGGGCATTCTGAACGTCACCGTGGAAGACAAAGCCAACCTGGTGAATGCGGCGAGCCTGGCGGCGGAGCGCGGTTTGCAGGTGACCGAAGAGCGCAAGCCGAAAGCGTCGACCGGCGGCGCCGGCAGCGTACTCAAAATTTCCATCCAAACTCAAAAGGAAACGCACACCGTGAAGGGCGCGGTTCTGCGCGAGAATACGCCGCGCTTGCTGCACGTGGATGGAATCGATGTAGAAGCGCCGCTCGAGCACAACCTGATTTACATGCGCAACCAGGACGTGCCCGGGGTGGTGGGCAAAGTCGGGACCATCCTCGGCAAACATGGAATTAACATCGCAAGCTTCTCGCTGGGACGGCGGCACGAGGAGCCGGCGCCGGGAAGTCCACGGGATGCGATCGCCGTGGTGCACGTTGACGGCAGCGTGCCGGAAGCGGTGGTCAGCGAATTGCGAGGTGTACCGGCCGTGCAGCAGGCGAAAGCAGTCCATCTCGATTAATTCGTGCTCGGCTATGCCTTGCAGGAATCGGAAAGGAAACGGATGAGGAAAGCAGGGCTGGCCATCGTAAGCCTGATAGTGTGGGCGGTGCTGGCGCCGGCAGCGTGGGCGCAGGATTTGCCGCGCATTGAGCTCAGCCTCAATGCGGGTGGGGTATTCACCAAAGATGTAAAGTCAACCAGTGGCGTGGTCACCGACACAGCCACGAAATCGCTGGCCGTGTTTGGGAGCATCCAGTATCAATTCACCCGGATGCACTCGTTGGAGCTGAGCGTCGGTCACAGCAATAATTCTCAAATCTTCGTTTTGTCTCCGAATGCGTATCGAATTGCCACCGCGGTCACGGAATACAGCGGGGCCTACCTGTTCAGTCCTTTTGCGAGCAAGAACTGGGAACCGTTTCTTCTGGGCGGGGTTGGCGGGCTGCGCTTCAGCCCTGGGAAGACCTACATTGACGGATTTCAGGCGTCCTTCGGAGCAGGGCAGCAGACGTCACTGGCGTTCGTCTACGGCGCAGGCGTGGATCATCACCTGTGGAGAATTCTCAACTTGCGGGTGCAGTATCGCGGCTTCCTCTACAAGGCTCCAGACTTCAAGCTGCAGAGCTTCTACACGGGGGCGCGTGGGCATATGGCGGAGCCTTCCATCGGACTCGCGGTTAGATTCTAATCAGGATTCCAGGGCGGCCTTGCGCAGCTTGCGGGTCTCGGCGAGCAGGGCCATCGAGTGCATGAGATTCTGCAGGGTGACGATTCCCACCAGTTGCTGATTTTCGACTACGGGCAGAATGCTGAGATTGCGCGCGCTGAGCTTGCGGAAGGCGGCGGCGAGCGTCTCGGATTTGGGCGCTACATCGAAGATACGGTTCATCACCGACTGCACATAGCCGTTGCCATCGCTGCGCAGGGTCTGCAGAATCTTCTGTTTTGAGACCACGCCGACCATATCTCCACCGCGAATGACGGGAAAATCGTCCTGCAGGCAGTGCACGGCTTTCTCCAGCGCGTCTTCCAGGGTGTCGGCGGGCGAGAGCGTGGCAAAATCGGTGAGCATGATGTCTTCCAGATGCACTGTCTCGAGCACGGACTGGAAAACCGCGGAACGGTCCTCCATCTGGGCGGCAAAGAAGAGAAATGCGCCGATCAGAAGCAGCCAGCTGACCTGATTGGTGGTCCAGCTATTCCACATTCCGGCGAGACAAAAGGCCATGGCAAAGCCGCGGCCAATGCTCACGGCGCGGCGGGTGGCGCTGACCGCGTCCATGCGCCGGCTGAAATAGGCGCGCAGCACGCGGCCTCCGTCCATGGGATAAGCGGGCAGAAGGTTGAACCCGCCCAGCCAGAGGTTGGTCCAAAGCAGGCTGTGAGGCAGGTTGCTGGACAAGACGTAAAAATCGGACCACAAGCGCAGCTGTGGCATGGCGAAGGTCAAGATCAGAGCCGCGATGCCGGCCACTGCAAAGTTGGCCAGGGGGCCCGCAATGGCTATCCTCACGTCACGTTTCCAATTGGGCGCGATATTGGGCTGCGCTTCATCGAAAATGGTGACGCCGCCAATCGGGAACAGGACGATAGCGCGGGGCGGCACTCCTGAAAGCCTGCCCACCAGTGCGTGCCCGAGTTCGTGCAGCACCACCGAGCCGAAGACGATGGCAACCAACGCGGTTCCGCGCATGGGGCTGCTGGCAGCCGGGCTTGCGTGCTCCGTCAGGCCGATGAAAACCAGCAGGAGCAGGAACGAGAAATGAATGCGGACTTCCACGCCAAAGATTCTGCCCGCGGGAATGGACCAGCTTCGCATCGCTATCTAATCTTATACGACACGGCTCTTGCACGGCTGTCGGCTCCAGGTTGTCGGCTCTCCACCAGAACTGCGAGATGATTGAGTCAACAGCATCTTGACTGCCAAGGCAGGATGCCTGATCGTTCCTGAGCGGAGAGCGGAGAGCGGAGAGCGGAGAGCGGAGAACGGAGAGCGGAGAGCCGAGAGCGGAGAGCGGAGAGCCGAGAGCGCATGCGGATCATTGCAGGCCAATTCCGGAGCCGTCGATTGCACAGCCTGCGCGGTCTGGACATACGGCCCACGTCCGACCGGTTGCGGGAAACGCTCTTCGATGTGCTCACGGCTGGAAATCCCCACGCGCTCGCGGGCACGGTGTGGGTGGATTTCTACGCGGGCACAGGAGCGGTCGGCATCGAGGCGGTGAGCCGAGGTGCGGGGACAGTGTATTTTGTCGAGTCGTCGCGGCACCCAGTCGAGGTGATTCGAGAAAATCTCGGCGAACTTGGCGTCGAGAGCGGCGTGCGGGTTCTGCTGCGCGATGCCAGTGCGGCCATTGCCGAACTGGAGCGGGAGGGAGTGCGCGCGGATTATGTGTTTCTGGATCCTCCCTATCGCATGCGGGCGGCCTATGGAACGACCCTGGCAAGACTCGCGGCATCAGTCCTGGCCGAGAATGCCTTCGTGATCGCCGAGCATGAGAAGAAGTTTGATCCCGGGGAGACGTTCGGGAAGCTTCGACGAACGCGCAAGTTGGAGCAAGGTGATGCGGCGTTGAGCTTTTATCGAGCAGGATAAGGTGTGCCGAACCCTACGCACAGGAAGACTGGCGGCTGGAGGAATGGAAGTTTGGAGGATTGCAGCTCGCGGCGCTCGCCGCACACGGCTCCGGGTCGCCGCTCCAAGCTCGCCGCTCGCAGCTTTATTTCACATCAGCAATTCATTCGCGCGGCGCACGATGGGGTGCTGCATTTCCTGCAGTTCGTTCTTGACGCAGTTCAGGCCGTAGACGCACTGCTCGAAGTTGTCGGACAGGCGCTCGAACATAGGCGCGACCTTGGTGTATTCGAAGCAGTCGAACTTCGAAACAATGTAGTAGCTCTCTTTGCCGGCCTTGATCCAGTCGACGAAGTTCTCCAGGCGATTGCGGCGAAGGCGCAACTGGTTGATGCTCTCCGGGAACATGCCGGTGAAGAACAGGGTGTAGTCGCCGATGTGTTTCCGCACCTGGCGTTCGCGATCAAAGGAGGGCGCGGGACCATAGACCGGATTCGATTCCAGCAGCAGTTCGCCGACATCGGTCAGCGGCTTGCCCATGGCATCGTGGATCTTGAACAGTTGCTCGGCATCACAGAACTCTGTGAGCAGGTGGGCAACGTAGCCAACCAGTTCCGGGTCGCGAATCCCGATCTCCTGCGCGTAGGCGCGGGCCACCAACTCCAGGAACAATTTCTGCAACGGGTGATCATCGGGAATCATGTTCGTCCTCCTCTGGCTTTCCAACCCAACTCGTCGTGCTCTTTCGCGATTACTTACCTCAGCCAAGTAACAATTACAAGTGACTTCCGTAAGTCGCAACCGCGCATGCTGCTACTTATTAGAAACCCCGCGCGCGGCGAAGGTTTCACGCGGCAGGTTAGTGGCAGACGCGAGTGGAGGCTGCTAATTTGTGCGTTGAATGCAAGTGTAAGCAGCATTGGATGATCATGGGCTCGCCTTCTACCAGCGGCGCCGTAGACTTGCTCAAAGCAGGCTGTACAACATGAATTCCTAACCTTCAAAGGAGAAACGAAAGTGATGGAGCGCAGAAATATTTCGAGTGGGACGCCGTGGGAGCCAGTCGTCGGATATTCCCGCGCGGTGCGAGTGGGACCCTATGTGCACGTTTCTGGGACGACCGCGACCGGGCCGGACGGGAAGATCGTGGGTCCCGGCGATGTGCACGCCCAGGCGATTCAAACCCTGAAAAACATCGCGGCAGCCCTGGAGCGAGCCGGGACAAAGTTGGAGAACGTGGTGCGCACCCGCATGTACGTAATCAACATCGCCGATTGGGAGAAAGTCGGCCGAGCGCACGGCGAATTCTTCGGCAAGATCCGTCCGGCGACGTCGATGGTGCAGGTCAGCGGACTTGTCGATCCCGCGATGCTGGTCGAAATTGAGGCGGACGCGTTCGTGGGGTGAGCAAAAAAGCCGTCGGTCGTCGGCAAAACCCAGAGAACGGCCCGCGCGGGCTGCACATCTGCGACGCGATTCTTGCTGCCGTTCTTTCAGGCAATGAGCGATGAGCAATGAAGGCTTCCTGACGGCCAACGACCGGCGACCGCAAGCAAAAAGGCCAGCGCGAAAGCTGGCCTCATTGGGGAAGGGAGGGCAGAGGATCTACTTCTTGGGCGCGATCGCGTCCTTAGCGGCTTTGGCCACGCGGAATTTAACCACGGTCTTCGCCTTGATCTGAATGGGTTCGCCGGTCTGCGGGTTGCGGCCCACGCGCGCTTTGCGATGCGCCTTCACCAGGCGTCCGATGCCGGGAACGACGAACACGCCGTTCTTCTTGGTCTCTTTGATTGCGGTGTCGGCCAGGTTCTCGAGAAACGCCGCCGCGGTCTTGTTGTTGACTGCTGCCTTCTCGGCCAGATGACGGACAAGTTGGGTCTTCGTCAAGCCTGCTGCCATGAATCCTCCTCTTTAGGGAAATAGTTTTTCTGCGGGAATGCGGAGGCTATCTTAATACTCCGGCCTGTGGAAAAACAGCTAAATCACCAGATTTTATGCGGCTTTTTAGAGCGGGGAACCAGAAATAGCCACAAAAGACGCGGGTGGCATGCGATGGGCGCTCGAAAACGGCGGCTTTGGGCTTCAGGCGCCAGGCTTCAGGAGGGCCGTCGATCGTCGGCCTTCGGTCTTCGGCGGAAGCCTCACCCGGCGAGCACGCAGTGGCTTGATGGCCAATGGTGACGGGTTCAGCCCGATCGTCAGTAGCGACATGGCAAAGCCGACGACCGAGACCGAGAGCCGACGAGCGTTGTAAGCGCAGCTTCGAGGGGCTTCAAGCTTAGAGCCCGACGCCTGAAGCCGCTTTCGTTCGTGCCATAATGAGTTGAGGAGCTCCGTTTGTCCTGTTCCATCTGCGAAAAGCGCAAGGAAAAGCGCTTCTGTCCGGCTGTCCACGGGCGCATCTGCCCGCAGTGTTGCGGCGAGCAGCGCGAGGTGACGCTTGACTGTCCCAGCGAATGCGTCTACCTGCAGCAGGCGCGGGAGCACGAAAAAGCGCGTCCGCTGGCTGAACTGGACCAGTCGGCGCTATTTCCTAAGGTCGAAATCGGCGATGCCTTCCTTTATGAGCACGAGCATTTGATTCTCGGCTTGAGCTATTCGCTGGCGAAGAGCGCCCGCGCCGGGCACAGCGTCCGGGACGCGGATCTCATTGCCGCGCTCACCGCCCTCGCTCGGACTTACGAGACGCTGACCAGTTCGGGCCTGCATTATGAGGCTCCGGTGACGAACCTGGCGCACCAGGCAATTGCCGCCGATATTCAGCAGATGGTCAAGGAATACCGCGAGGCTGAGCAGAAACATACGGGCTACAGCCGCCTCCGCGATTCCGATGTGCTGCGAGCGTTGGTCTTTCTACTGCGCATGGGACTGACGCGCACCTCCGGACGGCCCCGTTCGCGGGCTTTTGTGGACTTCGTGGTGGCGCAGTTTCCGGAGCGGGAGTCGGCGATTGCCGCGCCGAACGAGGCGAGCCGAATCATCGTGCCCTGATGGTTGGGGGCCGGACACTCCCGCCCGACCCGGCAATGTGTTCTGGTCCGCCATCCTGCGATCTTCCACAGTTCCATGTAGGTTTTCGTGGGACTGCGTGTGCAATGACGCGCAGGGACAGGAATTCGGACCCACATATAACTTAATTCGCTGCGACTCTTTTCACGGTTTGTCCCGCCGGTAGCGAATCGCGCATTTCCCGTACTGTGCGCTTGAATACCGGGTGACGAGCTTCGGGGGCGATTTCTGCCAGCGGCTCCAGAACAAAACGGCGTTCGTGCATCTTCGGGTGCGGCACGGTTAACGAAGGGATATCGATGATGGAGCTGCCGAACAGGAGGATGTCGATATCGATGGTGCGCGGGCCTTTCTGCTGCTTGCGTTGCCGGCCCATCTCCTGCTCGATGGCGAGAATTGCCGCCATGAGCTGCCGCGGCATTTTTTCCGTGTCCAGCTTGACTGCGCAGTTTAGAAACCAGGGCTGAGACGTCAGTTCGATGGGTTCCGTGTCGTAAAAGGATGAGACGTTCGCAATCTTCCCGAGTTGCCTCAGCCTCTCGATCGCCTGGTTGAGATTGGCAAAGCGATCGCCTAGGTTCGAACCGAGCGAGAGATAGACAATTTTGTGCACTAGGCCAATCTTCCGGCTTTTTTTTGGATGTTTCCAGAAGGAACTCAGATTCCTCATGCGGGCCGGAAAAGCATAACCACAAAGGGCACGGAGGTAGCCGGAGGAAACCGCGCAGCAGGGGAAGGGCACAACCAGCCGCGCGCGCCGCGCTTGCCCCGGGTATCCAGGTTGGGACTTGCGAATGTGGGGGGGCCTGCGACACCCTTTCAGCCATGCTCCCCATCGAGCTGCGAATCGATCGCGCGCAACGCCTGCTGCGCATGATCGAGGAGGATGCGCCGCTGTTGAACGCGCGCCTTGCTCCCCTCTCTCGCGAGCATCAGCGAGCCGCAAGGCTGCACGCGGAGCGCCTGGCGCAGATTACGCGCGAGGAGATCAAGCGGCTGCTGGAAGAAAAAGACATCGTTGACGCCCTCGAACTAAGTCCGCAAGCCGCCGATTAGATGACCTGGCCGGCAGCGGCTTCGGCGGGAACCGTTAGCGCGGGTTCTTCGTCGGAAAGCGTGGTTTCCTCCCACAATGTCTGATCGCGTAGAAGGCGTGAGACCAGAGCGGTGTGCATAGCGTGGCCGGCGCGGTCGGCGACGACATTCCCTAAGACTTGACGCCCTATCAGGGCAAGATCGCCGATGAGATCGAGGATCTTGTGGCGAACAAACTCGTCGTCGAAGCGCAAGGGCGGATTGACCAGCCCTTCGCGGGTGAGGACCAGGGCATTTTCCTTCGACGCCCCGCGAATCAGTCCCTGCTGGCGCATGGCCTCGGCTTCGTGCAGGAACCCGAAGGTGCGTGCCGGCGCGATGGTCGAAACGTATTGCCCATTGGTGAGTTCCAGAGTGCGCGCTTCGTGCCCGATCAGCGGATGGGGAAAGTTGATGGTGTAGGAAACCGAATAGCGGTCGGAAGGGTAAATTCCAATGAATTTTCGTCCTTCGGTCAATTCCAGAGCGCGGATGATGCGGATATAAGTTCGCGGACGGCGCTGCCTGCGAATTCCGGCGCGGCGAATCAGTTCGACGAACGGCAGTGCGCTCCCATCGAGAATGGGGAGTTCCAGATTGTTCAGTTCGATGATCGCGTTGTCGATACCCATGCCCACGAACGCGGAAAGCAGGTGTTCGGTGGTGGAGATCAGAACGCCCTTTTTCATGAGGCTGGTGGCGTAGCTGACGCGGGCGACGTTGCGGCTGACCGCCTCGACTTCGAAGCCGTCGAGGTCGACGCGGTGGAACACGATCCCCGTGCCCGTCGGAGCGGGGAGGATGCGCAGCGTGACCGGCGCACCCGAGTGAAGCCCAACGCCCGTACATTCCACAGCGGAGCGGATGGTTTGTTCGCGGATCAGCACGAGTTATAAGGTTCAGGATAGAGTAGGGGCATAAAATTCGTCTGTGGCAAAAACACCACAGGTATTCGGTTGAGCGATACAGGTGCGTGGGGTGTAATGCTCTTCTTTACAAACATTTACGCAGATCCAGGGTGGCAGGATTTCAGCACTGAAGTTCTACGTTGAAGGTCGCATCGAGCGACAGAACCGACAGAAAAGGAACCGTTGAGGAATCGATTAATGCTTCTTCTTCTTATCTGGTCCGGAGTGGGGATCGAACAGCCTGGGGTCAAGCGGGACGTTGTAATTGGCCGCGGTCAGGAATGATTGTGCGGACATTTCGCCATTGAACAGGCGAGTGTAGTCGTAAGGGGTCATGATTCCTTCTGCCTGGCGGTAGTTATCGAAGATCTCTTCTTCCACGTTCCGCTGTTTGTCGGTGGGATCGCGCCAGGAAAAACTCTTCCTCACCGGAAGGTGAGTCTCCAGGTCAAAGTTCAGGGTGACGGCTTCGTTTTGCGCATTCATGATGGTGACCTGGTCGGTTTCCTTCTGGGCAGCAACTTTCTGTCCTTCGTAAAAAAGGGCGACACCGGGCTGATTGAGCCAGGTCCGCAGGACGATGTCCAGCGAATAGTGGTGCCGGCGGACGTAGGGATCGAGTTCTTGCTTCTGCTCCAGGCTGCGAGAGCCGCGCCAGGTGACTTCGTAACCCTTATCGCCGTCGAAAATTTCGATCACGTCGCGCTTAGGCGTGAGTTCGATGCGTTCCTTGTCCGGAAACTCTCGAAAGCGCCAAAACTGCGTACCCACACTGTTGGCTTCGCCGCGGTGAAAGCTGTACGCCCGGCCTTCGGTGGTCTGAGTTTTCCAATTCAGGTACGTCGAGCCGCCCAGCGCTTGAATCCCTTGGTCGATGATTGCCTTGGCTTTGCGGGCATTCTCCTGATCAACCGGAATGGAGGTGGAGCTTTGGCTGGGAACTGGGGCGGGAGCGCTTTGTCCGAAGACCAGCGCCGTCAACAGGAGAACGGTGAGCGCATATCTCATCTCTTCACGTAGTTAGACGCGAACCGGTGCCAATTCGGCTGCTTGCAAGCCAGCCCTTTGCCTATCCTACAAGAACCGCGCCGCCGTTGACGTTGAAGACCTCGCCCGTGATGAATCCTGCCAGGGGCGTGCACAGGAACAGGATTGGCGCGGCGATCTCGTCGGGCGTGCCCACGCGGCCGAGGGGAATCGTGTTCAGCACCTTTTGCGCGGTCGCGGGATCATCGAGCGCGGGACGCGACATGTCGGTGTCGACCCATCCGGGCGCGACGCAATTCACGTAAATGTGGCTGCGGGCAAGCTCGGTCGAAAGGCCTTTCACCATGCTGATCAGGGCGCCCTTGGTGGCCGCGTAGTCGCAGTGGAAGGCCTCGCCACGTTGTCCGGCAGTCGAGCTTACGAGTACGACATGTGCGGGCGATTGCGCACTGGCGATTTTCTTCATTTCCGCAACCGAATGTTTCACCAGGCCGAAGACCGCGTCGAGATTGACCGCAACCGTGCGCCGCCACTGTTCGTCGGGCATGGTGTTGATGGGAGCATCTTCGGCCGGCCAGACTCCGTGGTTGGCAACAAGGATATCCAGGCGTCCGAAGCGCTGGACGCAGGCGGTGACCAGTTGTTTCGCGGCAGAGGGACCATCGAGAGTAGAAGCCGCGGTGGCGCAGCAATCCTCGCCGCATTCGCGACAAAGCTTTTCCGCCGCCGCTTTGGCCTTTTCGTAATTAAAGAAGACGCGCGCGCCGGCCTGCACGAACATGCGCACTGTGGCGGCGCCAATCCCGCGCGAACCGCCCGTAATGAGCGCCACTTTGCCCTGCAGCGAGAGCGAAACCGGCATAGGTGGATAGTGTCGGGCCTGAGAAGCCGGTTTGGCAAATACGCTAAGGCGGATTCACCACGGAGACACGCAGTCGAGGAGAACAAAAGGCGCGTGTGGATTCCGTGTTTCCGTGGAGAGTTTCTAGCTTCCGAGCCCGGGCAGGCTGCGCTCGGACTTGAGTTCGCGGGCGAGGATCCGGACCAGCATGCCATCGTATTTGACTCCGCTGAGGCGCTCGAGTTCAGCAATGGCTTGTTCGCTGGTCTTGCCTGGCGCCAAGGCCCGATCGCTGGTGAGGTTTACATAAGCGTCGGCCACGGCCAGAATGCGTCCCCAGAGCGGAATGTCTTCGCCCTTGAGCCCCGCCGGGTAGCCGCTGCCATCCACGCGCTCATGGTGTGATTCGATAGCTTGCTGCAGGCGTTCGCTGTTGGGCAGCGTACTGAGAATCTCTGCACCTACGCGGGAGTGCATTTTCAAGTAGTGGAATTCATCTTCCGCAAGAGAGCCTGGTTTGTTCAGCACCCGCTCCGGGATGAAGATTTTGCCGACATCGTGCACGCGCCCGGCGAAACCAAGTTCGCGAACATCTTCGGGAGGAAGCCCTAACGCGCGGCCCATCATTTCCGCATACTGGCCGACGGCTTCTCCGTGGCCCGGGGCATTGAGTTCCCGGGATTCTGCAGCGCGCGCCAGAGCTTCAATGGAATCGCGCAACAGCGGGATATTCTTCTGCTCGGTGCCGGACGACAGTTTGCGCAGCGTGCCGACGAGTTCCTCGACTTGCTCGGGACCGGTGCGCTCGCGTTGCAGGAAGCCTTCCACGTAACCGGAGACCAATTGCCGCTGCAAGGCCGCGCCCTGATCCTGCCCGTACTCTTCGGCGGCGGACACACGATCGCCGCCCGCCTTTTTCGAAACGTACATGCCGGCATCGGCCACCCGGATGATGTCTTCGGCAGAGAATCCGTGAACCGGGAAACTGGCTACGCCAAAGCTGCCGGTAATGTGGTGCTCGCTGAGCATGGGATCGGTGGCCAGCCACAGGCGAAGCCGCTCGGCGAGGATTTGCGCCTGTTCGACGCCCGTTTCCGGCATAAGGATCACAAACTCATCGCCGCCGTAGCGGGCGACGACGTTCGATTGCCGGCATTTTTGCTCCAGCAGGCGTCCCACGCGCGCCAGCACCAGGTCGCCCTCCATGTGCCCGTAGGTGTCATTCACCTCTTTGAATTTGTCGAGGTCGATGAGGACCACGGAGAACGGACGTCCGGAGCGGGAGGCGCGCTTCCACTCGGACGAGAGCGCTTCCCAGAAGTAGCGGCGGGTTTTGATGCTGGTGAGACCGTCGGTGATGGACTGCTGCTGCAGCTTCTGGAACACGAACGAGTTGTGGAGAGCCGTGGCCAGCAGGTCGGCCAGGGTGTTCATGACCAGCTGATCCTCGGGGGAAACGGCATTTTCCTCCTCGCTTTCAACATTGAGGACGCCGAGTAGAGACTCGCCATAGGTGATCGGGATGCACAACACGGTGCGCGACGTTGGCAGAAGTCCTTGGAACTGGCCATCGCGGCCCACATGCACGGCGGCGAGTTCTCCGGTGCGGGCCACGCGCCCGATGATCCCGACGGCCACCGGAATCTTCTTGCCTTTCTCGTGAGCCTTGGTGCCGGCCTCGGCCCTGATCTCGATTTCCTTGGTGGCGTAATCGAGAATGCCGATGCCGATGTGATCGAAGCGGAAATTCTTCTGGATGTGGCCGACGATTTCCGCCAGCATCTGCTCGGCATCGTCGCTGGAGATGGCCGTCTTCGAAACACTGTTGAGAAATGCGAACTGGCGGGCGCGGTGCTGCTCTTCCCGGAACAGGCGGGCGTTTTCGATGGCCACCGAGACCTGTCCCGCAGCCGTTTTCAGCACATCGAGATCGCGCTGCTCAAAGGCATATTCGCGCGTCGTGCTCATCGCCGACATGACTCCGGTAGCTTTGCCGTTGACCAGGATGGGAGCCCCGCAGAAAGATTTTGCCGGGCGTTTAGGAACGAAGGTGACGCCCAGGCGTTCGCGGGCGCGGTCGAGGTCGGAGCGGATCAACAGAGGCTGTCCCGTGCGCAGCATGTATTCGGTCAGGCCGTTATCCATTTTGCGCTGGCGCTTGGGGAGAGTCTGCCCGTCTTCCACCTCCAGATGAAAAACGATCGAATCGCCTTCCTGGAAGGCGACGTAAAAATTGGAGGTGTCGAAAATCTGCCCGAGTTCCTTCTGCACCGTGCGCAGCACTTCCTGCTGATCGAGGCGCGAGCTGATGGCCTGGCCAATCTGGGTGAGCAGTTGATATTCCTTGGTGCGGCGCTGCGCGTCGTGCATGACGACGTAGTTTTCCAGGGTAAGGCCGATCTGCAGGGCCAGGCCGATGAGCAGCTTGAGATTGGAAGCGCCGAATAAATGGCGTTCCGCGTGGGGAAAGAGGATCACGCCAAAATTGTGCTCGCGCGTTTGCAGGCTGATGGCGGTGGCGTTGCGGATGTTGCGCTGAATGAGCGCCTGGCGGAACTGCTCGAAACGGCCGCCCGGAAAGGCCGGCAGCGGTTCGGCCATCTCCGGCAAATTGGGGAAGGTCACGAATCCACCGCATCGATAGGCCAGCTCGCAGACGTATTCGCCGGCGCCGCTGGCATCGAGATACTCAGTGAAGCCTTCGCCGAAGCCCATTTGCACGGAGGGCAGAATGGCTCGCCAGCGTTCCGAAATGCAGATCACAGCCCGATTGGTGGGCAGCGGCGCAACCAGCCGGTCGAGAATACTCTGCATGCTGGGGACGAGATCGGTAGCAGCGAGCAGCCGGCGCGGGTCGACGTCGAGCTTGGAGAAGGCAAGCGCGTTTTCCTGCACCGCATTGCGCTCGTTTTCAAACAGCACCATGACCATGGCGATGCCCAGCAGCATCTGGGGGACCGCGACCAGTTGCCCGGCAATGCCGAAGATTTCCGACAGTTGCAGTTGGAATTGCCCGACCAGCATCAGCACCGCCCAGAAGGCGAGCGCGATTGACAGAGCGCGAAAAGCGATCGAGGAGCGGCGGCGAGCGGTCAAATAAAACTGAAACGAGCTGTAACCCAGGATCGCGGCAACGCCAACTTCCAAGCGGAGATGCGGGTTGGGTTGCCCCGCCGAAATGGCGTGGCTGAGGTGCTGATCCCAGATGGCAAGCCCGACGCAAATCGCGGCTACGACAAATTCATACCAGCGCAAGTGGAAAGCTTCCAGCCGCTCAGAACTGGTCAGGCGCCGGGTCAACCGGGTGGAGACCAGGATGCAGAGCGCCATCACGACCAGCAACAGTGACGCGGTGAGCTGCAGCGGTGTGCTGCGCCACGCCTTGGACCAGGCATCCACGGCGAATTGCAGGGTGTAGGCAGCCCATCCCAGCTGCCAGGCCCGAAAATACGGTTGCCGGCTCTGCTCGTGCAGGTACGTAAAGACGAGGAACAGCAGCAGCGGAACAACCGCCGGTAGAACTATCTGGCTGATGGCGACACTATTCATGCGCGGGCGAAGACCTGCCCCGAAGGTGCTCTGTGGGGAACGCGCTGTAGCCATCGTTTCATAGCTTTTGGCATAAGACAATAGTGCGGAAAGTACTGGCCGGCATCATCCAGAGTCAGGCAAAATCCTTCTCTACCACATACTTAACACTTCTTGACCTTATTTTGGCGCGGGCCGTAACATCCAGATTGGTTACTAAAGAATCCTCCTTGCCTTCTTCAGATATGACTTATCCCCTAACTCCGCGGGTGCGGTTTGCGCCTTCCCCGACCGGATACTTACACGTGGGCGGCGCCCGCACGGCGCTCTTCAACTGGCTATTTGCCCGGCATTTCGGCGGGACACTCGTGCTCCGGATCGAAGACACCGATCTGGAGCGTTCGACCGAGGAGATGGTCCAAGGTATTTTGCAGGGACTAAGCTGGCTGGGAATCGACTGGGACGAGGGACCGTTCTATCAGACCAAGCGGGTGGAGCTTTATAAGGCGGCGGCAGAGAAACTGATTCAATCCCGAGCCGCCTACTATTGCTTCTGCACGAAGGAAGACTTGGAATCGCGCCGAGCGAAAGCTGCGCAGGAGGGCCGTCCTCCGAAGTACGGAGGGACTTGCCGCAAGCTCGATCGCGAGCAAGCGCAGCGGCGTAAGCAGTCGGGCGAGCCGGCGGCGGTGCGCTTTGCCGTGCCGGAATCGGGCAGCACCGCCTTCCACGACGCCGTTTTCGGCAAAGTCGAATTTGCCAATACCGAACTGGAAGACTTCGTGTTGTTGCGCTCGGATGGCAGCCCGACATACCACCTCAGCGTGGTGGCGGACGACATCGACCTGCGCATCTCGCATATCGTGCGCGGCGCGGATCACATTTCGAATACCCCCAAGCAGGCGCTGCTCTATGCCGCCCTGGGAGCGGCGCTGCCCCTCTTCGCTCACGTTCCGCTGATCCTTGGTCCGGACAAAACCCGGCTGAGCAAGCGCCACGGAGCCACCAGCGTAATGGCCTATCGGGACGAAGGCATCGTGCCGGAGGCGTTCCGCAACTATCTCGCGCTGCTGGGATGGACTCCGCCGGATGGAGCGGCGGAGGTTCTGGGCGATCAGGACCTCATCCGCTTGTTCAGCCTGGAGGGGATTTCCAAGTCCAATGCGGTTTTCGATCGCGCCAAGCTGGAGTGGTTCAATACGGAATACATTCGCGCGTATCCGGCGGAACGGCTGCTGCCGCTGATTGAAGAAGAGTGGAAGAAGGCCGGGGTGGAGGTTGAATCGAAACCGCGAGAGTCGCTGCTTTCGACCATCGGCCTTTTGAAGCCGCGCGCGCGCAACTTGAAGGATTTTGCGGGGTCATTTCGGGCCTTCTTCACCGATGACTTTGAGGCGGATCCGGCAGCAGTCGAGAAGTTCTTGAAAGATGCGCAGGTTCGCGAATGGCTGATTGATCTCGGGCAGCGGTACGCCACTCTGGGGAACTTCAGCGAGCAGGAGACCGAACGCGTATTGCGCGACTTCGCAGCAGAAAAGAACGTCAAGGCGGGACCGCTGATCAATGGCGCCAGGGTGGCGCTCACCGGGCAGGGGGTAGCGCCCAGCCTGTTTGCGGTGATGTGCGCGCTGGGCAAGGAACGAACCGTCGCGCGCTTGGGGAATGTGGAAGCGATGGTTCTGGCGAGCGCCAAAGCCTGATGTGCCGCGAGGGGACGGCTCCCCGCGATTCCTGCATCCTTCGTTAACGCGGGCTTTGCCCAGGATTTCGCCGCCTGTGTTCGACGGGGGCCTTCAGGACCTTCACTTCAAAACTGACAGGGAGTTGCTTGGGCGGGTAGCAGGCAGCGTTGTCGCAGGCCTGATACTTCAGAATGCCATGAACGGCATACCTGGCGGGCATTACCGTCCGGAGCGGCCTTACGGTCACATTGACCGCGAAATCTCCTGTATACACGTTGAGTTTTTCATCGGGCGCGAAGGGAAAGCTGCGGTCCTCGCCCGCGGGATAGGTGACCTTGGAAATCGCGATGTCGGTGGGCGGATCCAGCTTCAACTCGGTTTTTTTCAGGTACTCCTGTTTCGGCTGATTGGAATTGATGTGGTAACCGGGATTAATACGAAATTGCAGTTCAATCGAGCTGGGTCGGCCGCGGTACACGGACGTGATGGGTGGAGGTTCGAAGGTGACCGATTGCCGCTTGGCGGCGGAGAAGTCCTGGGCAAAAGCGGTGCTGACGAAGATTACAGTCGCCAGGATGTTTGGTTTCAGCATGGTCGGTACGTAACTGACAGCCGGGAACCTGCAGCCGCAATCCCTTCTCACTTGTGCGCCACCTGTCCGGAAGAAGCCAGCGCCTTCTGAATGTCGCTTTCGATCTCGGACCGGCTTACCAGCCCGAAGATCCTGTCGACCACCTTGCCATCGCGATCGATGTAGAAGGTCGACGGCAGGTAAGGAATTCCGCCGTACTGATCGCCTACCGACTCTTTGCCGATCACGATCGGATAATTGACGTTCATCTTTTTGGCGAAATCCGCGATCTCTTGATTGCCGGAATCATCCATGGCGACGCCTACGATCTGCAGGCCTTGCGGACCATATTTTTTCTGCAGTTCCACAAACCAGGGCATCTCGATCTTGCAGGGTTCGCACCAGGTGGCCCAGAAATTCAGCAGAACCGCCTTGCCGCGGAAATCGGAAAGTTTAAGCGTTTTTCCATCGAGCGATGCCAGGGAAAAGTCGGGAGCGGCCTGACCCTGGAGTTTGCCGGCTCCGCTCGGCTGCACCGATGCGTGGCGGCTCTTTTGAATGCCGAAGGCCAGCATCAGCGAGATCACCACGGCAATGACGATCAGAATGACGGGATCGCGTTTCACGGAACTCCTTTACAAAACGAACCGATTCAGAAATGAAAAGTAATGCGACAGCAGAGTGAATCGCCCGGAAACCAGCAGCACTCCCAGAGCAATCAGCAATCCCCCGCTGGCGACTTCCACCGCATGCATGTGCCGGCGGAATCCGGAATAAAACTTCATGAAACGGCCGATACCCAGCGCCGTCAGCAGGAACGGTACAGCGAGTCCAAGAGAATAAACCGTCAGCAGCCAGATTCCCTGGCTCACAGAGTTTTGTGCGGCCGCCAGGTAAAGGATGGCGGACAGGATTGGACCGACGCACGGGGTCCAGCCGAACGCAAATGCGAAGCCAATTACGAAGGCGCCAAGCACGGTGCTGTCCCCCTTCACGCTATGCAGGCGCTTGTCCGCATAGAGGGCTTTAATGCGGAGAATGCCGGTGAGGTGCAGCCCGAAAAGGATGATGACTACGCCCGCAACTCGCGCCAACGTCGACTTGTATTGAACCGCCAGCTGTCCGACCTCGGTCGACAGCGCGCCCAGCGTAACGAAAACGATGCTGAAGCCGAAAATGAAGGCAATCGAGTTGAGCATCACTTTCCGCAGGAGGGAGGCGTCCTGGACTTGCAACTCCTCGACTCCAACGCCGGAGATGAGCGAAACGTATCCCGGCACCAGCGGCAACACGCACGGCGACAGGAACGAGACCAGCCCCGCAATGAACGCGGCGATGGGCGTTGGATTGGCCATTCCGGACTATTGTACCTGTGAAGCAGTTGTTAGTTGTCAGTTCACCAGTTGCCAGTGGCTCGTGGTTACTGGCCTGGTAACGGGTAACTGACAACCGCTTTGAACTACTTCCCCGGTGGCGATAGCTGCGCCGGCGCTTCGGCGACGATTTTGCGAATCACTTCTGAAGGAACGATGGCGGTGAGGATCGCGCGCTGCTCGTGTTGCTCAATCTTGATGCTGCTCATGACGCGCTCGAAATCGGCGTCGGCCTGATGGCCGGTGGCGGATTGTTCGGCGGACTGGAAGATGTTGAGAAATGTGCCCGCCTCGGAAACCAGTTGTTTGGCGGCGTCAGCATCCCTGGTGAACGCCTCGGCGCGAAAATGCACCGCGCCCAGGTATTGCACCGAAGCGACCACCGTCGATGGAGCAGGGAAGAGCGGCGAACTGACCGGGCCGGACGGGTTCACCTTAAAGATTGCCCAGCCCAGGCTGGGTAAGGGCAGTTGCGGCACGTGGCGGTAAAACTGGCGCAAAAGGGCCGGGCCGCCAAACGGGGACGCCATTTTGTGCACGCGGTCCACCATGCCGTGGATCACCGCCGGATCGTCGTGGTTGGACGCGGCCACCATGGTGCAAAGGTGCGGCGTGCATACGTCCACGCCAAGGATCGCAATCCGGAAGGTGCGGTCTTCAATAGGTACGCTGTAAATCTTGGTGTCCCGGTAATCCTCCGTGGAGCGTGCGTTGTTCTTGAGATAGGCGCGGAACTTGTCGCCGTCGAGATGGGCGACCAGGATCTCCGAATAGCGGGTTTCATTATGAGTCGCCGGGCTCGGGTAGTGGATGGCAAAGGCGGCCTGCGCCAAATCGCGCTCAAAGTCGAACCCGGTGGCCTGGATAAATTGCTCGTAGTCAGGATCGTGAGGCGCGGGAGGCAGTTTGCCGTGCATGTCGGCGCGGCGCATCCATTGCAGGTTCACGTACAAGAAGCCGTCAGCGCCCGGGAGCAGGCGCGCGGGTTCCGGAGGAGCATGCTTGCGAAGCTCAACGATGGCAAACACCGCGGCCAGGAAAATCACCAGGCCGAGCAGGACGGGAATGCGTCGCCGGGAGCGCATCGCGCAGTGGAGAGAAATCATAGCATCCGGCAGGGATGAATATAGGCTATGTGGGACGGGCGGCCCGCCCGTCCGGTCGCGCGAAGCTCGAAATTACTTTCCGTTACGGCGTGAAAGTGAAGTGCTAGCTTTCCATTACAAGTGGTAGGCTATGCGACAACAATCTCATGACTGGCGTGACGTCTAGACCTGCGCTCGTATTCGTCTGGATTCACGTGCTAATCCTGGCTGCATATCCACAGCGACTCCCCTGTGATAAGAGCGCGGTTGTCAATGCTCGCGACAAGCAAGGACGATTCGTGCTCTCGCTTCAGGCCTCAGATTTTCGCGCAAAAGTCCACAGAGCGGTGGTGCCGGTATCGTCTGTAATCGCGAGAAGGGGGCCACCTCGCGTCGTGATTCTCCTGGATAAGAGCGGGAGTATGAATGGCGAGATCACGGCCAATGCCCTTCGATTCGTGAGCGAACATGTCATCGAATCGTCTCCCGCGCAGGCGCAGTTCGCCTTGATTGTTTTCGCAACGAAGGTTCTCGAGAGCACCGATTTTGGACACTCGCGTGCGGACATCGTACATGCGATCGACAGAGCCACGCGGAGTGCCGCTCAAGGACCAACAGCCCTCCGGGATGCGTTGTTGAAGGCGAGCGACATGCTTGGAACATCGCAACTGGGTGATGCGGTTTTGGTTTTGAGTGACGGTATCGATGAGGGCAGCAAGACATCGCCGGGAACTCTGGAGCAGGCGTACCTGACGAAGGGTACTCGAGCATTCCTTCTTGAGATTAGAGATCAATATAGGGGGACCCCTGAGGAGGTGCGGGCTGAGGAAGAGTCCGAGGCCCTAGTTGTGAGAACCGGCGGCATGGCCAGGACAATTCCTCGTCCCGATGCGACTCGAATTGAATATGCCACGCGACAAATTGAAGACGCGCTCTCGAACTACTACATAGTAGAGATCGGGCCTGTTGAGGCTGCCGAAAAGCCTGTCTCGCTTGAGTTGGAATTGGTAGACTCCTCAGGCCGCCGCAGGAAAGATGTGGATTTGAGTTATCCACACAAAATAGTGCCGTGCTCGTCGCCCAACGCGCGTCCGTAGAGCGCAGCAAAAGAGCGCGGCAAACCCTTCCGTGGGCGCACGTGGCTAAGGCGGTTCCGCCCTTGCACCCCGATTTCCCCCTGTGATACCTTCTATAATTGTCCCGTTGAAGAAAAAGGGATTAGTGTGAGAGGCGGTGCTGGGCATCTTCTCTCATCTGCTGGCGTAGCTCAGCTGGTAGAGCATCTGATTTGTAATCAGAGGGTCAGGGGTTCAAATCCCTTCGCCAGCTCCAGTATCGGTTCCGGGATTCAGGGCTTGGAATTCGGGACAGGATTAGCAGGCGTCGGAACAGCTTTCCATCCGCACTCCATAAGGGAATTCCCAGATGAGTTGTTAGCGCGCATGAGTTCTTACGCGCGCTTCTGATCGATCCCAGATGTCGAGTCGCAGAACGGCGAACGAGGGTTGCGGCGTGTCTGAAAGAGCTTTTAGCTGTGAGCAATGAGCTATGAGCGAGCAGGCCGGGAGTTGCTCAAGGCTCGCTGCTCGGCGCTCACCGCTGTAGTTGCACAGGTGGGTGAGTGGTTAAAGCCGACAGACTGTAAATCTGTTCCTCCTAGCGAGGTACGAAGGTTCGAATCCTTCCCTGTGCACCAGTTTTTGCCGGCTTGCGGGCGGGCCGGGCGATTAGCCAGGCTGCGGATCTGAAGAGAAGTGCTAGTGACCAAGAGATTGCTTTTGGCGTTTGCCGCGTACGCGGCGCTGGCAGCGCTGGCGCTGACCACGCTCAGCGATCAGCGCATTCGCGGCGTTACCCTGGCGATCCTGGGAATGTTCGCGGTAAAGACCTGGGTGAGGCGCAAGGATTTTCTGCACTCGGGCGACGAGAGTGGGAGTGATCAGTAAGCCGATGTAGCTCAGTTGGTAGAGCACTCCCTTGGTAAGGGAGAGGTCATCAGTTCAATCCTGATCATCGGCTCCAGAGATTTGTAATTTGTGAGTAGGCGAGTTCGTCGAGACGCAAGGTTCGAAAGGAAGAGCTAGAAGCTAAGAGCTGGCAGCTAAGAGCTGGGTTTTCGCGGGAGTAACTCAGTGGTAGAGTCACAGCCTTCCAAGCTGTTGGTCGCGGGTTCGATTCCCGTCTCCCGCTCCAGATTGAAGATGGCATTCGAACAGGCAACGATCAAGGTCGAGAAGGAAAAAGAATTCGGCGAACTGAAGAGCGCGATTGTGACCGCCTTCTCTTCGGCGAACGTTCAGAAGTTCCTGAAGCGGGTTTCGAACGCTGGTGTGCGGGTTCGCGATCTCGATTCGATCCTGGCAAAAGCCTTGTTCGAGCAGATCGAAGGCGCTTTGGCCAAGGGGCAAAAGGCGCAGGCTCTTTATTCAAGTCTGCCCGTGACCGACCAGGCGCAGGTGAAAGAGTTTTATCTGTTCAAGATTGAGGAAGTGACCCCGGAACTTCGGGCGAAGTTTCAGAAGATTTATCAGTATTACTGAGGCGTTCGCGGGCGAGGGCGCCCGCGCCACACGGACAAGGTTTGAGCTAAGAGCTAAAGGCTAAGAGCTAAGAGCTGAGGAAGACGAGATTATGGCAAAAGAGAAATTTGAACGCACAAAGCCGCACGTGAACGTGGGAACCATCGGGCACATCGATCACGGCAAGACCACGCTGACGGCGGCCATCACCAAGGTTCTGT
>DASVAJ010000011.1:0-9362 GCA_036376415.1 Terriglobales bacterium | reverse complement strand
AGGTGGAGAACGGCCCTTGCAAATCCTCGGCATCGAACCATCCACCGACGGTGAGCACAGCGCAATGGATGTTCTTCATGTGCGGTGCCAGGTTCCGCGTCTTCCAGTAGGCGTCGTAGGTGTCGTGCTGCACCTGGTCATCCCAGAGTTCACTGACGCCCGCCAGGTATTTTTTCAAATTCGAGAGTGGCCCCGCATTCAAATAGAACTCGTAGGCATCTGTTGTTCCCCAGTCGAACTCGGCGAAATTCCTGGGCGGAAGCTCAGGGTTGTGCTGCGGCTTGAAAAAAGCGTAAAACCCGAAGTTCGCCGCGAGCATGAACGCGCCGCCGTGATAAGCGTCGTCTCCCATAAAAAGGTCGGTCATGGGAGCCTGAGGCGACGCTGCTTTCAATGCTGGATGCGAATCGATGATGCTCGCGGAAGTGTAGAATCCCGGGTACGAAATTCCCCAGATTCCCGCATTGCCGTTGTTGTTGGGAACATTCTTCAGAAGCCAGTCGATGGTGTCGTACAGATCGCTGCTGTCATCTATATCCTGCTTCGACTTCTTGACGTCGATGTGCGGCTGCATCTCAACGAACGTCCCTTCCGACATATAACGCCCGCGTACATCCTGAAACACAAAGATGTATCCGGTCTTATCGAAATCCGGAGATGGGCCGAGCTGTCTCGGATAGTGGTCCACTCCATATGGCTCCAGGCTATAAGGAGTACGGTCGATCAGGAATGGATAACGCTGCGAAGTATCCTTTGGCACATAAACCGACGTAAACAGGTGCACCCCGTCGCGCATAGGAATGCGATATTCGTATTTGGTGTAATGCGCCTTGACGTCGAACTCTGGCGCATCAGGTTTGCCTTGCGCGGAAACTGCCGCAGTAACGCTCAACAGACACAACCAAATCGATGCTTGCAGGCGGAACATTTATTCTCCCTTGGTGATGTACAGCGCCCAAGCAAACTACCGTCAGCGAAGGAACGCAGTCAAGTTACATGACCCCCATGTAGGAACTGTTAAACCATCGGGTGCACAGAGGAACACGGGGGAACTCCCGTGTGGCCCTCTGTGACCTCTGTGGTGACAAGCGCAAGGCCCCTGACCAAGGCGCTACAATAGAGGTTTGCAAACAGGGCGCAACCTGGCCCTGCATTCACGGCCGACCGGCTGGGGGAACATGTTCGAAGTCACGGTAGAAGACACATTTGCGGCAGGCCATTACCTGCGCAATTACAGAGGCAAGTGCGAAAACCCGCACGGCCACAATTACAAGATTCGCGTCACTCTGGCCGGCGCCGAGCTGGACAAGGCTGGCCTGCTGCTCGACTTCAAGGACCTTCGCGAGGTGATGAAGCATGTGATCGAACGTCTTGATCACCAGATGATCAACGATGTCGAACCGTTCACGCGAATCAATCCGTCCGCCGAAAATCTGGCCAAGTACTTCTACGATGAATCGAACACGCGCCTGCAAACCGTGACCAGTGGCCGGGTCCGAGTAAAAGACGTAACCGTGTTCGAAACCGACACTACCACCGCAAAATACAGCGAATAGGCAGTTGCCAAACTGAAAACTGGCAAGTGGCGACGGTTCTTATGCAGATCACCGAAATTTACAAATCGCTGCAAGGAGAATCCACCTACGCCGGACTGCCCTGCATCTTCGTTCGCCTCACCGGCTGCAATCTCCGCTGCAGCTGGTGTGACAGCGAGTACACATTCCAGGGGGGCGTGAAAATGTCGCTCGACCAAGTGATCGCTGAGGTGCAGCGCCTCAGCCCAAACGGCGGTCTGGTCGAGATCACGGGCGGCGAGCCCATGCTGCAACAACGCGAAATCGTCCCGTTAATGCAGCGACTCCTCCAGGGCGGATACACAGTCTTGCTGGAAACGAGTGGAGAGCGTCCTCTTGCATCTGTTCCGTCTGAGGTCGTCAAGATTGTGGACGTGAAATGCCCTGATTCCGGCGAAGGCGACACATTCGGCGCGGAGAACTTGGATGCGTTAATGCCGCGGGATGAAATCAAATTTGTCCTGAGCAGCCGACGGGATTATGACTTTGCAGTTGGGTTCGTCCGCCAGCACGATCTCGCTGCAAAGGTGAACGCAATCCTGTTTTCCCCTGCATTTCGCAAAGACGCAACCGGTGGGCGCGACGCCTCTCGTTGCCTCCTTGATCCGCAGCAGCTGGCCGAATGGATGATTGCAGACAACGTTCCCGCCAGGCTCGGCCTCCAATTGCACAAGTTTATCTGGGATCCCGCTTTGAAAGGCGTGTAGCTCTGTCAGTTACGTCCTATCCGGAACAAACGGGACGGACCAGGGTTTGATTTGTTGAGAATGAAAATCTAACGTGCCCAGTTCCGGCAAATCCCGCGCCGTAGTCCTCCTGAGCGGAGGGATGGACTCCGCCGTGTGCGCCGCGTTGGCCGTCCGCGATTACGACGCGGCCGCTGTTCACGTCAGTTACGGCCAGCGCACCCAGGAACGGGAGCGCCAGTCGTTCCTGGCCATCTGCCAGCGGCTGAAGATCCACGATCGCCTGATGGTACACAACGAGGCATTCCGCGCCATTGGCGGATCCGCTTTGACCGACGAATCCATCGCCGTTCCTGATGCCGAAGGCATCGGGCGCGACATCCCTGTCACCTATGTGCCTTTCCGCAACGCGCATTTTCTGGCCGTGGCGGTGAGTTGGGCTGAGGTGCTGGGCGCCCAAAAGATATACATCGGCGCGGTCGAACCTGACAGTTCCGGTTATCCCGATTGCCGCCCAGCGTACTACCAAGCCTTCAACGAAGTGGTCAGGACCGGTACCAGGGATGGACGCATCGAGATTTTGACGCCGCTGATTGCCATGCGCAAAGCTGAGATTGTGCGCCTCGGCCTTGAATTGGGTGCGCCGTTCGATTTAACTTGGTCATGCTACAGCCGCGAGGATGAGGCCTGCGGCGTCTGCGACAGCTGCGTGTTGCGCTTGCGCGCGTTCGAGGCAGCCGGAGTCCGCGATCCGATTCCGTACGCGGCAAAAGTTTAGTTCGCTGGCCCGCATAACAGTCCAGCGACCCGCTCAATTAATGTTTTTGCCGGGAGGCAAAATGAAAAAGCACTTCGGATTAATTCTGTTCGCGCTTGTGACGCTGGCATTGTGTGTCCCACAAGTATTCGCCCAGGCTTCCGGATCGGTGAAAGGCGTCTGCAAAGATCCAGAAGGCAAGCCGATCGCCGGTGGTGTGGTTCAGTTCGAGAATCTCGACAACGGCCAGAAATATGCGCTGAAGACCAACGGCAAGGGTGAGTACTTCTCACTCGGACTTTCGCCGGGCAAGTACAAGGTGACTCTGTTCAAGACGCCCGAGGACCAGAAAGCCGCCAAAGAGACATTCCACGTCAACGGTTTCCAGGTGCAACTGGGCGAGAATAACCTCGATTTTGACCTGCAAAAGGAAGCGCAGAATGCGGCCAAAGGCCAGGGCCTCACTCCCGAGCAGTTGAAGCAGATGCAAGAGCAGCAGGCCAAGCAACAAAAGGAAACCAACACGGTTAAGGCTCTGAACGAGAAACTGAATGCCGCCAAAACTGCTGCCGACGGTGGTGACTTCGATACTGCCATCGCCGACCTGACCGAGGCGACTCAAGTCGATGCCTCGCGCGACTTGGTCTGGTTCAAGCTAGCCGATTACTACCGCCTGTCGGCCACCAAGCAGACCGATCCTGCGGAAAAGCAGAAACGGTTTGATTCTGCCATCCAGGATTATCAAAAGGCGATCGACCTGAAGAAGGGAGCTACCAACGACAAGGATCCCAACGCGGCCGCCAACCTCGCTGCCTATTACAACAACATGGCGGAAGCGTACGCCAAGTCCGGGAAGACCGACGATGCAATTAAGACCTATGAAATGGCGGCGCAGGCCGATCCCACCCATTCGGCCGGATACTACTTCAACGAAGGCGCTGTGCTGACCAACTCGGGCAAGGTCGATCCAGCTCTGGCTGCATTCGACAAAGTCATTGCCGCCGACCCCAACCGTGCTGACGCTTATTACTGGAAGGGCGTGAACATGATTGGCAAAGCTACCCTGGGACAGGGCGGCAAAATGGTTGCGCCTGATGGTACCGCCGAGGCTTTCCAGAAGTATCTCGAACTCCAGCCGAGCGGAACCTATGCCGACGCCGCCAAGCAGATGCTGGCCAGCATCGGAGCCTCGGTCCAAACCAGCTTCGGGAACAAGAAGAAGTCATCCAAAAAGTAGACTTTCTTAATTCAGCTAACTTGAATGGAAAGGGCGGCTCAAAGGCCGCCCTAACTTTTTAATGTAGGGACAGTCGTCCTCGGCTGTCCAGCCGGACGAATCCCGGCTGCTGGGGTGCGCCCCGGTTACCTTGGGTATGCTCCCACTGTACCTTCTCCCGCCACCCTGCTCGCGGTACATTGAATCCAGCTTTCTTTCCAAGTCTGTGGTGCGTGCGATTCCGCAAGCGAGGATGAATGGCAGCACCAGGCATTGCCCCAATTTCGGTTATCCTTGATGATTTTTCTGGCACTGGCCGCATCGCGACCCCAGCGTTGCTGGGCGCCATGCTGCGCGCCGAACAAAAGATCAGCGACCTGATCTTTTCTCCGGGGCGCCCTCCGCAGGTGCAGGTCTATGGGCAAATGATCCCGGTGCAGGTGACCGGCTTGAGCGTCCTGAGCGCCGACGACACCCGTCACATTGCCGCCGACTTGATAGCTGACAACAAGCAGGCGATCACCACGCTTCGCGAGCACGGAGCCTGCGATATTTCTTTTGGCTTGCCCGGCCTCGCGCGTTTTCGCGTAAACATTTTCATCCAGCGGGGAAGTTGTGCGGTGGTGATGCGCGTCATTCCGACCGAAATCCCCGATTTCGCTACTCTGCGCCTGCCCCAATCCTTATCCGACATTACCAAGCTGCGCGATGGCATCGTCCTGGTGACCGGCCCGGCAGGCTCGGGCAAATCTTCTACACTTGCGGTGCTGCTCGACGCCATCAATCGCGAAAAAAATTATCACATCATCACCGTAGAAGATCCCATCGAGTTCCTGCACAACCACAAATCTTCCACCATCCACCAGCGGGAACTGCACAGCGACACCCCAAGCTTTGCTCATGCCCTGCGTTCGGCCATGCGGCAGGCCCCCAAGGTGATCCTGGTGGGCGAGATGCGCGATCGCGAAACCATTGAGAGAGTGCTGGAAGCGGCTGAGACCGGGCACCTCGTGCTTTCCAGCTTGAACACCATGGATGCGCCCAAAACCGTCGAGCGTGTTGTGGGCTCGTTTGCGCCTGGCGAGCAGCCGATTGTGCGCGAGCGCTTTGCCAAGTCATTCCGCTATATCATTTGCCAGCGGCTGATGCCCAAGACCGATCGCAGTGGGCGTGTCGCCGCTTTCGAGATCCTCAAAGCGAATGCACGCACCCGCGAGTGCATCGAAAAGGGTGAGCGCGAGACTAAAACCCTGCTCGAGGCCATCAAGGCGGGTACCGCGGAAGGCATGCAGCACTTCGATGGCGATATCGCCCGAATGGTGAAGAGCCAGGTGGTCGACTTCGAAACCGGTTTGTCCTTCGCCACCAATCCGGCGGTGCTCGGCCAGGAATTGGCGCGCTAACCTCAACAGAGCCCAATAGCGGTCCAACGTGAGCACATCCACGTGAGACGAACCGCCTCAGGACAGCCTCTCAGGCTGTCCCACGATGTGAAGCGAGCATTCCCGTGGCAGATCCCCGCAGCAAATGCTCGTGGTAGATGCCCGATCATGATGTGATCCTCTATCATCATGGTCATGTCGTCCGTCCCGAGCGTATCGCTGGTACTCAGCTTCGAAGAAGCGCGCCGAGTCGTCGAGCAGCACGCTGCCGCGAGTAGCGCGCCCCAGGTCGAGATGGTCGGTCTTCTCGATGCCGCTGATCGCGTACTCGCGGAAAAAATCACCGCCGACCGCAATCTGCCGCCGTTCCCGCGTTCCACCCGCGATGGCTATGCTGTGCGCTCGTCGGATCTGACAAAGCTGCCCGCTGTTCTGAACGTCATCGCAGAAATCAAAGCGGGCGAAAACCTCGACAGCATTCCAGAAAACATTCCCAGGGGACAAGCCGCCGCCATCATGACCGGCGCCCCGGTGCCCTCCGGCGCCGATGCCGTAGTTATGGTCGAATATACCTCGGAACAAGACCAGCGAGTCGAGATCACACGGGCGGTCGCTCGCGGGGAGAATATTGTGCCCGCCGGAGCCGAAGCCTGCGAAGGCAGCACGCTTATCACGCAGGGGACGTGCTTGAACGAGGCCGCCATCGCGCTGGCGGCCTCGGTCGGGAAGTCGAACCTAAAGGTCTACAAGCGCCCGCGCGTCGCCGTCCTGACCACCGGCGACGAAATTGTCGATATCAGCGCCATTCCGGGACCCACACAGATCCGCAACTCCAACAGCTATTCACTCGCAGTGCAGATTCCAAAGGCAGGTGGCTATCCGGTTCTGTTGCCCATCGCTCCCGATGAACCGCAGGCCTTACGTCGCCTCGTGGAAGATGGATTGAAATCAGACCTGCTGCTCTTGACAGGCGGAGTGTCCATGGGCCGCTATGACCTCGTAGAACAGGTGCTGGCAGAACTGAAAGCGGAATTTTTTTTCACCGGCGCGAAAATCCAGCCGGGACGCCCGGTAATATTCGGTAAGTGTGGCGCGGCAAGCTCCGGCCGCGACGCTCGTGAGACTTATTTCTTCGGTCTGCCTGGCAATCCGGTCTCCACCATGGTGACCTTCGAACTCTTTGCGCGCCCCATGCTGGAAGCGCTCGCAGGCATGTCCCCGCGCAAATTGAAGTTCGTTTATGCCAAGCTAAAATCCGAGATTCGTGTGAAGCCCGGATTGAAGCGCTTCCTGCCGGCAGTCCTCTCCGGGGAATTCGAAGGGTCGCAGGTAGAACTGGTGCGCTGGCAAGGTTCCGGCGACATCGCCGCTACCGCGACAGCGAACTGCTACGTGGTAGTGCCCGAAGAGCGCGAGCACATAAAAGCAGGCGAATACGTCCCAATCCTGCCACGAGCTATGTAGGGAAAGCCGTCAGCTCCAGCCGCGACGGAATTGCGGCGCCGCTTTTCCACGCGCGCATCGTGATGGCTGCGCACTCCTGGACAGCCTGAGACTTTCCCCATGCGGGTCGTTCTATCCGAGCATCGTGCATGTAAGATATCTTGAGCACGCGATGCCAAAAAAACTCTCGCATTACGACAGCGGCGGCCGGGCCCGCATGGTGGACGTCTCCGGAAAATCTGCCAGCAAGCGCGAAGCGGAGGCCAGCGGATTCGTCGCGGTCAGTCGGGAAGTCTTGGCGGCGTTGCCGCAAAATCCCAAAGGCGATCCCCTGGAAGTCGCCCGTATTGCCGGAATCATGGCCGCCAAGCGCACCTCTGAGCTGATCCCAATGTGCCACCCGCTGCCGCTGTCGCTCGTTGATGTCGAGGTGCGCGTATGCGAGAATGGCCTCGCGATCACCTCCAAAGCCGTGACTACCGCAGAGACCGGGGTTGAGATGGAAGCCCTGGTGGCGGTCAGCGTTTGCGCGCTGACTTTGTATGACATGCTCAAGGGCGCGGACAAGAGCATCGAGATTCGCCAGATCGTGCTCGAACACAAGAGTGGTGGCAAGTCCGGAGAGTACCGGCGCGGAAAATAGACGAATTCATGCCTGACAATGTCAAGCTGCTTCTAGTCGACGACAATCCGATGATTCTCGGCATGCTGCAGCAGGCATTGTCCTCGCTCGCCAGCATCACTACCGCGACTGATTCGGCCGACGCGCTGCTCAAGGCTGTCGATGACGCTCCCGATTTGCTCGTCTGCGATTTCCGAATGCCGGGCATGGATGGCCGCCAGCTTCTCGAAAAGCTGAAGAGCCGTCCGGCTACGGCGAATTTTTCGTCGGTCCTGATGGCCAGCAAGTCGGACATCGCCGAGCGCCTTTCTCCTCAGGACGCGGCCGACGATTATCTTGAAAAACCTTTTTTCCTGAAAGACGCCACCCGCCGCATCAAGCGCATGATCGACCGCATCGCGCTGGAAAAGATGGCAAAGACCGCGCCTTCCGACGGCGTGGTGCGCGGTAATCTGTCGCAGATGAATGTCATCGATCTCATGCAGTCGCTGGAAATGGGCCGCAAGAGTTGCCAGCTCTCGTTGAGCAACGATGGCGATAAGTGCGAGGTGTTTTTTGTCGAAGGCCAGGTCAAGCACGCCACCTATGGATCGCTGGTCGGCGATGCCGCCGTCTTCAAGGTTCTGCGCTGGACGGGAGGCAACTTCCAGCTGGACTTCGAAGGCAAGACTGACAAGGAAACCACGCAGCTCAACACCCAGGGATTGCTGATGGAAGGCTTGCGGCTGTTGGATGAGTCTGCCCGGGACGGTGGCGGAGAGCCGGAACCTGCCGCGGCTCCGGTTCAGGCCCCACCCGGCTCGCCCACCTCGCGCGCCGCACGGGAAGAAGAGGAAGACGTCCTGCTCGATGGATAAGCTCTCTGCGCGATTCACCGCGGCGGTGATAACGGTGAGCGACTCCTGCTCACGCGGCGAGCGCGAGGATCAGTCGGGACCCGCGGTGGCTCAACTTCTCGAACAACTGAAATTCTCCGTCACCGTGCGCGAGATCGTCCCGGACGATTCCATCAAAATCCAGAACCTGCTGATTCGCCTGGCGCGCGAGGTGCAATTGATCGCAACTACCGGCGGCACCGGCATCGCCGCGCGCGATGTCACGCCGGAGGCCACCAACGCCGTTTGCGAGCGCCTTCTTCCCGGCATGTCCGAGCGCATGCGCAGCGAGGGCGCAAAGAAGACGCTCTTGGCTGCATTAAGCCGCGCAGTGTGCGGAGTCAGAGGCAAAGCGCTGATTGTGAATCTCCCGGGCAGCCCAAAAGGCGCGGTGGAATCGTTAGAAGCGATAGCAGAACTGCTTCCGCATGCCATCGATCTGCTGAGCGGAAAAACGGAGCACTAACAGGCACTCACGTCGGCGCGCACGCTCGCTGCGCGAGCGGGGCGGACGAGGCGTCCTCCTACACAGGCCGTGTAGCCCCGGACGCCTGCGTCCTGGGTTGCATCCGAAGCGCGCAATGAGAGCGCCCAAAAAAGGAATCAGTGTGCTGCCGATCCAGGCCCTACAATCGCTTTCCCGGGATACACATCCGAAACCATCTTGCTATCGTCGACCAGCACGGTTCCCCCCACCAGCAAGTAATGCACCCCCACGCTGGGCTCCATCGGCTTTTGAAACGTTGATCGATCGGCAATCGTTTGAGGATCGAAGACGACGATGTCTGCATCCGCTCCTTCTTGCAT
>DASVAJ010000007.1:0-6054 GCA_036376415.1 Terriglobales bacterium | reverse complement strand
AGCCGTTTTTCGCCATCTTGCCGTCTTTCATTCCCTTGCAGCATGACATCTTTCCGTCCTTGCTCATGTCCATCTTTCCGTCTTTGTCGCGCATGCAGGCCATGCCTTCCATTTTGCCGTCTTTGCCTTTGCAGCAGCACTCGGCGCCTTCCTTGCATTCTTTGCAGTCCTTGCAGCCGTTCTTGCAGCAGGCTTCGCACTTGGCTTTATCGGCGCAACATGCGCACTTCTTGGCATCGGCCTTGGGAGCGGCCGGGGCCGCGGTCTGCGCCAACAGCGACAGCGCGAATACTACAAGCATCAGTACAACTAGAATCTTTTTCATTTCTTCCTCTTTAATTTGTTAGGGCGCTCAGCGCCGTCCTCTCGTGCCCTACCCTTCTCGCGTGCTTTTCGCGAGAGGGTGGGGCTTTTTCGGGGGATGAGGACGGGCTCTAAATCCTCAGGTCGGTCTTCAATTCCAGGACGGGCTTCTCGTACCGCCACCCGTGTCGTGCCCGCCGTTCAGGTCTTGGCCTCGGAGAGAGAAGAGAGGAGGCGTTCGTGGCCACGACCTGAACGGCGAACTTTTGGTTATTGCGGGAATTCGGTTCCGGCTTCATCGCGCGCCGTGACTCCGGCTCGCGTTCGGTAATCGCGCAACAGCTCGTGGACGCCATGGAACAGGAGTGCGGCAGCATCCGCTCGTGCATCGGGCAATTCGGGATGCGCGGCGAGGAATTCGGGGGGATGGGCACGGATTTCCCATGGCAGCACGAGTGACTTCCGGGGGAGGAGTGCGCTCCATTACAGCCGGTTTTCGGCATCGCGAGGCGGCATTGAGCCGCCATCAGCGGAACCATCGGCGAGGCCATCCCGGTCCATATCAGGACAAGGGTCAAGGTGAAGAGATGGCTCAGGCGCCTTATCAACGAATTCCGGCTTGGAAATCCGTAGCCCACGAGCGGCATATTATGGACAACGAGGTCAAGAGTCTGTGACCGGAATCACCCTTGATTGGCTCCAGATCACATTCCTTGGGCCGGGATCGATCACACCTGCAACCTTCAAAATGAATCCGGCGGCTTTCAGGCATACCCCTACCGGCATTCCGCAACTCGCAACCTATTCGTCGCGCAATGTCTGGAGCGGGTCGACTCGCGTCGCGCGGTATGCCGGCAGGATGCTGGCAAGCAACCCAACGCTGACCAGGATTACCGATACGGTGGCAAATGTAGTGACATCGGTCGCTTTGACGCCAAAAACCAGGGTGCTCAGCACGCGGCTCAGTGCCACCGCCGCCGCTAGCCCGATCGCGACCCCTGCCAGTGTTGGCTTGAGGCCTTCCACCAGAATCATGCGCAGGACATCTTCGATCTGCGCCCCCAATGCCATGCGGACGCCGATTTCGCGTACCCGCCGGCGAACCGCGTACGCGAGCACGCCATAGATGCCGACTGAGGCCAGCAGCAGCGCCAGTCCCGCGAAGGTCGCCAGCAGGATCATATTGAATCGCTGCGGCGCGATCGATTCGCTAACCCAATCATCCATCGTTTTGACGTCCAGAATGGGCGTGTTGGCAGAGACCGCGTGAATCGCAGCGCGGATTCCTGCAGTTGCATCCGCTGGATTCATCTCCGTCCGCACCGCCATTTGCAATGGGAAGGAATGGAACTTGCCGAAGCGTTCAGACGGCCACGTCAGTTGCGACATGGGATAGTACACCATCGACTCCGGTGCCTTCGAATCGAGCCCCTCATCTTTTACATTCCCGATTACGCCCACTACTTCGCGCATTTTGTCCGAGGAAAACGTGAGCGCCAGCCGCTTACCTATCGGGTTCTCATTGGGCCAGAACTGCCGTGCCATGGCTTCACTGATGATCAGCACTTGGTTGGATGTCGCCGTATCGGACTCGCTGAACCTGCGACCGCGCATCAGCGGAATGCGCATTGCGTCCATAAGGCCAGGAGAAACCACGCGCACCCCCACCTCCGGTTGGTGCGACATGTCCACCGCAGGCTGCCCCTCAACCGCTACCGGCTGTATCGATCCTCCGCCCGTCAAAGGCAGCGAATCGGTTACTCCCGCCGCTTTCATCCCGGGCAGCGCGCGAACCCGCCGCAGAACCTCGTCAAGAAATGCCCATTCCTGTTCGGGTGTGGAATAATCGGTTTCCGCCACGCCCACGCTCATGGTGAGTACGTGCTCCGGTTCGAAACCGGGATTGACGCCCCGCAAGTTCCACAAGGTGCGAATCAGCAGTCCTGCTCCCACCAGCAGCACCAGTGAAAGGGCGACTTCCACCACCACGAGCGCGTTCCTTGTACGCCTTCCGCCCGACGCCGCGTCCGTTCGGCCGCCCTGTTTCAACGCGTCTTGTGGATCGGCTTTCGACATCCGCCAAGCCGGCCATGCTCCCGCCACAATGCCGGTCAGCACCGCGATCCCGAATGTAAAGGCGAGCACTGTGCCGTCCACGCTGATCTCCTGCACGCGCGGCAGGTTGGACCCGAAGAAATCGACCACGATCTTCGTCCCATACTGCGCCACGATCAGCCCCAGCGCGCCTCCCGCGATCGACATCAGAATCGCCTCGGTCAGAACGTGAGCTATGATCCGCGCCCGGTTCGCTCCCAGCGCCGTACGGATCGCAATTTCCTTGCGCCGGTCCAGCGTCTTGGCCAGGATCAGGTTTGCCATGTTCGCGCATGCAATCAGCAGCACGAACACCACCGCTCCCAGCAGGATGAACAACGGCTTGCGTACATCGCTCACCGTATCCTCTCGCAACCCGATCACCTTCGAGCCCCACCCCGCGTCGTCTGCCGGATATTGCTGCGCCAACCGGGCGGCGATCGTGCCCAGGTTCGCTTGCGCCTCTGCGATGGACACTCCGGGTTTTAGCCGTGCGAGTGCATAGAAATGATGTTCGCCGCGGACTCCTTTTTCCGCAGGGTCCCACACCAGTGGCGTCCAGAAGAACGCATAACTCGGCTTGTCGAAGTCGCTGGGCATGACGCCAATGACCGTGTACGCTTGCCCGTTTAATTCGACGTTCTTCCCGACGATATCGCGGTTACCCCCGAAATCGCTCTTCCACAGCTTGTGCGAAAGCACAATGACGTGCTCGTGCCCTGGCTGTTCGTCGCCCGGAAGAATCATTCGCCCAAGCAGCGGCTGCGCCTCAAGCGTGGGGAAGAAGCTCGTTTCCACTCTTGATCCCTGCAGCACCTTCGGGTCGCCCGAGCCGGTCATGCGCAAGCTGGTGAATGAGTAGATCGCGGAGCTGTCGAATACGTCGTTCTGCCGCTCCCAATCCAGGTAATTCGCGGCCGATAACGGGAACGTGTCGATGCCGGGGAACTGCTTTGCCGGAGGCACGTGATAAAGCTGAACGAGGCGGTCGGGATGACGGTAGGGAAACGGACGCAGCAAAACTCCGTTCACGATGCTGAAAATTGCCGTGTTCGCGCCGATTCCCAGCGCCAGCACGATCAGTGCTGCCAAAGTGAACCCCGGCGTCTTCCAGAGCCGCCTGAGCGCCTGCTTCAGTTCCTTCAAGAATCCAGTCATCGATCACGCCCCCACGGAACGGCAGAATGTCAAGTCCCTCAGTGCATCTGACGTGCCACTACACGATTTGTAAACACTTGATCCGCAAGGTGAAATTGGCATTCGAACGCGCTCAATGTCCGCAGGCGCGCAAGCCTGTCCGGAACTGAACACAGTAGACTGTGATCCGATCGATTCAACGAAGAAGGAAAAACGAAGAACGACGAACGAGTAACCAGCCACCAACAACCAGCTACCAGCGCCCAACCGCCAGTCACCGCTTCATCAACGCTTCTCTGGTCTTCCCCAGCGTGAACTGCAGCGATTCCCGCGGCACGCTTTCAACAAACCCCTTGATCAGCCATCCGAGCCCGGTTGGAATGTCGCGGGAAAGGGAAATGGCCTCGCATTGAATGTAGACACCGCCGTCGCGCTCTTCCTCGCGCCAGTAGCTGTTCAGCCGCCACATGAAACCGTTGCCATCGTCGACCGGCTTGGCGTGCTCGGTCTTTTCGCCGGGATCGGCAATCTCCTGGATACGAGTGCTGTAGACCGTGCTGCGCTCCCGGGTGGGGCTGAGACTCTCGTAGTGCACGTCATAATCGGTGTCCATGACCACGGTGACTACCTTCTTATCTTTCACGCGATAGTAGATCTTGAAATCATTGCCATTGCGGCTCACCAGCTTCGAGCGCGTCACCCGCGGGCTGTAGTACTCGGAGTGATGGTCGTAATCCTGCTGCAGCGCCAGAGTCTTCTTCAATGTCGTTCCCGGTATGAACACGATCCCCAACCAGTGATGAATCATTCCATCCGGAACGTCGATCGCCTTGCCGTTCTCGAGCGTCTGCTGCCGCGTAATCACGACTTCGCCGTTCTTCAGCCGCGCCAGCACCGCACTCCTCTGCGCCTCTGGCATGGCATCAATCGACAGAAACGGCTTCCCCGGCCCCGACTCAGCCTTCATCCGCGCCTCTGTCAACGCAATGTACTTATCGAAGGCGGCCTTGGTCTTCGGCTGGAGTTGGGTGGCGTGCGATAAAGGAAGAATCGCGATAACAACGAAGAAGATTGCGACGGTGCTTCGCCGGAAGGTTCTCATCCGGTAATTTTACGGGATTCCCTAGCGAGCACGTATCGGCGTTTCCTAAACCTCACCGCTCTTTCCGCAGATCGGCGGCGACGGCGTATTCAGCCGGCTTAATTAGCATCACCGTTGTTTCCTGATAACCTGAACAGTGGGGGAGTCACGGTTGCAGCCGATCATCGATGCACGAGAAATCGCGAAAGCTTTTGGAGCGAAGCCGCTCTTTGAGCGTCTTTCTTTTACCGTTTCAGAGGCAGACCGCATCGGTCTGATCGGACCGAATGGCTCCGGCAAATCCACGTTAATGCGGATCCTTGCCGGAATCGAGTTACCAGATAGCGGCACCTTGTCCGTACGGAAGCGACTACGGCTGAGTTACGTCGAGCAGGATTCAACCTTCCCCGTGGGAGCAACCGTGCGCTCCGTCGTCGAGAAGGCCCTGGAACGTTCGGCTGGCGGAGCCACGGAAACTCGCGCCCACTTCGCGGAGATACTCGGACGGGCGGGTTTCGACGATCTCGAAGTCGAAGCCTCCGCCCTCTCCGGCGGCTGGAAGAAGCGTCTCGCCATCGTCGAGGCGCTGGTTCAGGCACCGGACGTTCTGCTGCTCGATGAGCCCACCAATCACCTCGATCTCGCCGGAATCAAGTGGCTCGAAGATCTCCTCGAGCAGGCGGCCTTCGCCTACGTGGTCGTCAGCCACGATCGCTATTTTCTGGAGAACGTGGCCACCGCGATGATGGAGCTCAGCCGGGTATATCCCGACGGTTTGCTGCGCGTCCATGGGAATTACAGCTCCTTCCTGGAGAAGAAGGAAGAGTTCCTTCACGCTCAATCCAGGCGCCAGGAGGCGCTCGAAAACCTGGTTCACTCGGAAATAGAGTGGCTTCGACGCGGTGCCAAAGCCCGTACGCGAAAATCCAAGGCACGCATCAGCAAGGCCGGCGAACTGATCGGGGAACTGGCCGACTTAAATGCCAGGACACGGACTGCAACCACGCAGATTGAGTTCTCGGCGACGGATCGGAGAACCAAGCAGCTCATCGATCTGCAGGATGTCGCATTTGAGATCGGAGGTCGTACTCTCTTCGAGCGACTGAACTTCATCGTCTCGGCCGGGATGCGAGTCGGGCTGGTCGGGCCGAACGGCAGCGGTAAGACGACGCTGCTGCGCATGCTGCGTGGCGAAGTAGTTCCGACGCGAGGCGAAATCCGCCGGGCCGAATGGTTGCGCATCGTCTATTTCGACCAGAGCCGCCAACTCGACTTGACCACAACTTTACGCCGCGCCCTGGCGCCCGAGGGTGACTCGGTCGTCTACCAGGATCGACTCATTCACGTCGCATCCTGGGCCGCGAAATTCCTGTTCACCAGCGAACAGCTCAACCAGCCGGTCGAGCGCCTTTCTGGAGGTGAACGCGCCCGCGTCCTGA
>DASVAJ010000005.1:0-2023 GCA_036376415.1 Terriglobales bacterium | reverse complement strand
ATCGAGCGCGAATGGAGCGCTGAACTTGGGGCTAAGGACTTCGCTCAGCTTAAGGAACTCCTATTTCGCGTTTGGGAGAGCCCGTTGGTCCGCTAGCCAAGCTCCCCTCCCCGGTTCGGGTAAGCAGCAGGTCATGGCCGGCCGGAACGAAGGAATCTCGTTGGAGTTCCCCGTTGGCGAGTGCATCATCGTCAATGCACTCGCTGATCGAATGTGGATGAGTGACTCGTCCTATTGTCGTCAACCGAGGATCACGCCTGGACAGATCGGCGAACACGAGCCGACTTTTCTTAGAAATCAAACTACGCCGCCTTCAATGAACAGTGTCCCGGCAGTTCTTCTGGATTTGTCGTCAAAAAGAAACTCAAAATTTCCTGTTGTTTTCCAAAAGGAGCCGTGCCATTATTCCTGTTGGAAATCTAAAGGTCGAATGGCCATGAAGGAAAAGCCCGAGGTCTTGCAAGGAACGCTTGCGCTGATGGTACTCAAGACACTCGATGTCCTGGGGCCGCAGCACGGCTGGGGAATCGCCCGGCGCATCGAGCAGATAAGCGGAGACCTTCTGGCCGTCAACCAGGGCACACTCTATCCTCTGCTGCTCAAGCTCGAGCATGAAGGCTCGATTGCATCCGAGTGGGGCGCATCGGAGAACAACCGCCGCGCCCGCTTCTATCGCCTTACCGTGAAGGGCCGCAAACAGCTGCAAACGGAGACCCGCGATTGGAATCAGACCGCGGCTATTATCGCGCGCTTCTTTGAGGTCCAAGCCGAGGACCTGCCATGAGATTCCTGCGCCGCTTTTTCATTCGTCTCTCGAACTTCACCGCCGGAAGGCGCGCCGACCAGCGCCTCCAGGAAGAGATGGCCGAGCATCTTGCCTTGCAGACTGAGGAGAATTTGCGTGCCGGCATGTCGCCGGCCGAGGCGCGGCGGCAGGCCGCACTGAAGCTGGGCGCGGCCCAGGCCATTCGCGAGCACCACCACGCCGAGCAGGGTCTTCCTCTTGCTGAGAATCTTCTCTTCGATCTCCGCTACGCTTTTCGAATGCTGTACCGGTCTCCCGGATTTTCGCTGATTGCCATCGCCACCATGGCCCTCGGCATCGGAGCCACCACCGCCATCTACAGCGTCATCGACGCAACCCTGCTGCATCCTTTGCCCTATCCCAACCCCAGCGAACTGGTGCGAATTGAAGCCAACCTTCCCGGAGTGGGCGCGCACGACATCGGCCTCTCCATCCCTGAGTTGAGAGACCTTCAGAACTCGGGAATCTTCCAAAATGTGTCCCTTTGCTTTTTCGGCTCCGACACTCTTACCGGCAGCGGCCAGCCCACGCGCATCGCCGGAAAGTCGGTCACACCGGGCTACTTCGCGGTGCTCGGCGTCGACGCGCAGTTGGGCCGCACCTTCGATCCGCACGACGCCACACCCGGCTTCAACAACGAAGTAGTCATCAGCGATGGGCTCTGGAAGCGCGCATTTGGCGCCGACCCGCACATTCTCGGCAGGACTCTGCGCATTGACAACGATCCCGCTCATGTTGTGGGAGTCATGCCCGCCGGCTTTCGCGACCAGGGCAAAACCAGCGAGCAGATCAGTACCGAATTGTGGGCGGCGGGCGGATTTTCCGGCGACCCCGCCCCGCCGCCGATGCGCGGCACGCGTTTACCCTTCGAGACCATCGCGCGCCTTCAGCCCGGTCTTTCGCCTGAGGCCGCGCAGGGGCGCCTCGATGCCCTGGTTGCATCGTTGAAAAAGCAATATCCGGCGGATTATCCACCCGAGGGCGCATGGACGATCCACCTTACTTCCCTCGCCGAGACTCTTGTCGGCAATTTCCGCCAATCGCTCCTTCTGTTGTTCGGCGCGGTGGGTCTGGTCTTGCTGATCAGCTCCGTCAATGTCGCCAATCTGCTGCTTGCTCGAGCCAGCGCGCGAGGACGCGAGATGGCGGTTCGCCAGGCATTGGGAGCCGCAAGAATGCGCCTGATTCGTCAGCTCTTCACCGAGAGCTTGTTACTCT
>DASVAJ010000103.1:0-110100 GCA_036376415.1 Terriglobales bacterium | reverse complement strand
CGGTTGCTGGCTGGGTACACCACGGCTTCGCCGGCGCCCAGCAGGAACCGTACCCCGATCATCAATGCAAGGGAGACGCTGAGACCGGAAGGAACGAGGGCGGTAAGCGCAGTGAAGATGGCCCACCATATCGTGCCCAGCGCCAGGGTTTTGCGCGCTCCAAAGCGGTCTGCAAGGTGTCCACTGGGCGCCTGAAAGATCGCATACCCCAGCGCCCATGCGCTGAACACCCATCCGAATTGAATATCGGTCAAGTGAAAAGTTTGTTCGATGGGCAGAACGGCAATCGACCAATTCACGCGGTCCAGAAAAGAGACCGCGCTGATCACGAACATCAGGAAGATCAGAAGCCAGCGAACGCGATGCCCGAAAATTCCCATTGCACTCAAGACAAAGGATTGTAAGCCCAGTGTCAAAGTTTTGCGATTGACAAACCAGAGATGATTTGAGAGTTTCGGGAACGCGCTCTACATTGGAGGTCAACTACACGATGCGTGTCCGGTTTGCTCGGTTTTTTCTCTTTGCATTCGTTCTTGCGCTATTCTCTTCGAGTTCCGTCGCTCAACTCATTTCCTTTTCCAAGCAGGATCTGATCGATTACACGGCCAGTAATCCCTTTGATCGCCTGCCTGATGGTCGTCCCAAGGTCCCCGACAATCTCATGGAACGCGCCAAGGGCTTGTCGTCGGAAGAAGTCTGGGCGGTGATGCAGGCCAAGGGTTACAACAATCAGTATGCCGACGGCTTTCAGGTTTTGCATCCCGGAAAAACCATGGTGGGCCGAGCTTTCACCGTGCAATTCATGCCCTTGCGGGAAGACGTGAACGGGGTAGCGCAGGCGAAGGCCAAACAGTCGGGAATGAAGCACCTTTACAACCAGACCGCCATTGACATGCTGCAGCCCGGCGATGTCCTGGTCGTTGATCTCTTCGGCAAAAAGGTGAACGGCACGATTGTTGGCGACAATCTCTTTTTTTACGTCAATCAGGCTACGCACGGCGGTGGCTTGGTGGTCGACGGCAGCATTCGCGACCTCGACGGAATTTCCGAAATTGACATGCCGGCATATTTCCGCGCCGTCGATCCGACCCCAATTGGCGAGGTGATGCTGACCGGAATCAATGTTCCTGTCCGCATCGGCGGTGTCACGGTCATGCCGGGCGACCTGGTGGTGGGCGACCGCGAAGGCGTCTACTTCGTTCCCCCGCAATTCGTGCAAGAAGTGCTCGACCGGGCGGATGAAACCCACATTCACGACGAGTGGACGAAAAAGAAATTCGCGGAAGGGAAGTACAAATCCGGCGAAATCTACGGATCACCCAAGGACCCCAAGCTTAAGCAGGAGTACGAGGACTACTTAAAGCGTCGCCTGGAAGAGTTGCGGAAAGAGCGCGGCGAGAAGTAGATCACACTTAGCCTTTAGCCCTGGCTTTAGTGTTTTGCCGACGACCGACAACCTACAGGCAATCGCCAACAGCCAAACCCATTCGGAGGCACTGATGCAGGATGTTCGCGGAAAAGAAATTACCCGTCGCCGCTTTATCACCCGGGTTGGTCAAGGTGTTCTCGCGGCAAACGCAGCTGGAATGCTGCTGAACGACGCCCACGCACAGCTTCGCGTGCCAGAACCTCCGGGCAAAAAACTCGGTTGGGCCGTGGTGGGATTGGGGAGTTTGGCGATCAATCAGATCTTGCCGGCATTCGCCAAGTGCGAGAAGTCCAAGGTGGTCGCGTTTGTGAGCGGCCATCCCGATAAGGCCAACAAGCTTGCGCTGCGTTACGGCGTGAATCCGAAGAACATCTACAATTACCAGAATTACGACACCATCCGCGATAACCCCGAAGTCGACGTTATCTACATCGTCCTGCCGAACGGCATGCATGCCGAGTACACCATTCGGGGCCATCAGGCCGGGAAGCACGTGCTTTGCGAAAAGCCCATGGCCAATACTCCTGCCGAATGCCAACAGATGATCGACGCGGCGCGCAAAGCCGACCGCAAGCTGATGATCGCCTACCGCTGCCGTTATGAGCCGTACAACCAGGAGGCGATTCGCATTGCCCGATCCCGCGAGATGGGCCCGACACAGATGATTCTTGCGGACACGGGATTCCCGATCGGCAACCCGAACCAATGGCGGCTGACCAAGAGGCTCGGCGGTGGCGGCTCCATGATGGATATCGGCATCTACGCCCTGAACGCGTCGCGCTATCTGACCGGAGAAGAACCTGCGGAAGTCAATGCCATGATCTACAGCACGCCGGGCGATCCCCGCTTCAAGGAGGTCGAAGAGCATGTGACCTTCCAGTTGCGGTTTCCGAGCGGAATTCTGGCGAACTGCTCCTCCAGCTACGGCTACTTCCACCAGAGCCATTTTCGGATCATGGGAACCGAGGCTCGCCTGATTATGGATCCGGCAACCTGGTACAGCGGCCTGCGCATGTACAAGGAGCATGAAAACATCATCGAGACAATTGATCTGCCGGTGGTGGATCACTTCGCCGCCGAGATGGATCACATGTCGGATTGCGTGATGCAGAACAAGCAGCCGCTGACGCCGGGGGAAGAAGGTCTGCGCGATATCACGCTGATTCAGGCGGTTTATCGTGCGGCCCAAACCAATCATACAGTGAAGCTGTAAGCCGCCCAAGCAGTCGCGGAAACGGAGCAATACGTTTTGCGGTTCCTTCGTACTTCGTGAGCTTCGTGGTCATACTTTCACGCCCGATTACCGCGAAGGACACGAACCATCACCAAGGAAATTACACAGGATGAAGACTTCGAAAATCGCCTTCTTAGCCTGCCTCCTCTTCTTCTCGGCTCGCGTTTTGTTTGCCGGCGACGGCTGGGTCGCGCTGGGCGATGTGTCATCTGTGCAGCCGTTGCCGCAAGGAGTGGAACTGACGGCCGGAAAAGCGCACATCCGCATAACCGCGCTGTCACCTGGCATCATCCGGTTGCGCTACGCTGCCGAAGGCGGCTTCCCCTCCGACCACTCTTTCGCGGTTTTGCCGAATGCGTTCCCCAGCCCGCCGGCGGTGAAAGTCGATCAGTCTGCCAATGGCGTAACACTCGATACTGGCGAGCTGCGCGTGAGAATTGACAAATCGCCTGTGCGAATCGCCTTTCTGGATCCTCAGGGCAAGGTGATCTCGCAGGACCAGCCCGGCTATCCCGTCGCTTTCGATGGCACTGCCTTTCGCGTGTGGAAGGCGATGCCCGAAGAGGAGCACTACTTCGGCCTGGGAGATAAAACCGGCCCTCTCGATCACCGCAACCTGGCATTCACCATGTGGAACACGGACGCTTTCGGCTGGCAGGAGTCCACCGATCCCCTTTACAAAAGCATCCCGTTCTTTCTTGCCATGCGAGGCGCTGCGGCGTACGGCATTTTTCTCGACAACACCTACCGCACGAGTTTCGATTTCGGCAAAGCTTCGCGCGATTTTTATTCCTTTGGATCGGATGGGGGCGAACTCGATTACTACTTCTTTTACGGTCCCGACCCGAAGCGGGTGATCGAAGACTTTACACAGTTGGTGGGGCGCACGCCTCTGCCGCCGCTGTTCGCGCTGGGATACCAGCAATGCCGTTACAGCTATTACCCCGAGTCCCGGGTGCGAGAAGTGGCCAGCGAATTCCGCAAGCGCAAGATTCCGGCCGACGTGATCTACCTTGACATCGACTACCAGGACCAGAATCGCCCGTTCACCATCGACCGGCAGCGATTTCCCACCTTCGAGCAGATGATCAAAGACTTGCGGGCAGAAGGTTTCAATGTCGTGGCGATAACCGATCTGCACATCGCGAAGCTTCCCGGCTACAAGCCGTATGACGAGGGAATCAAGAATGACTATTTCGTCAAAAATCCCGATGGGTCCGTTTACGTCGGCAAGGTCTGGCCGGGCGATTCCGTGTTTCCCGATTTCACCCGCGCCGCCGTGCGCCAGTGGTGGGGCACGCTCTACACCGATTTCGTGCGCATAGGCATTCGCGGCTTCTGGAACGACATGAATGAGCCCGCCATTTTCGAGCGAGCCGATAAGACCATGCCGCTCGACACGGTGCATTCTGTTGAAGGCCGCAAAACCGATCATCGGGAGATCCACAACGTTTTCGGCATGGAGAACGCGCGCGCAACTTACGAAGGCATGCTGCGTCTCGAACCGAATGTGCGGCCCTTTGTGCTCACGCGCGCCGCATACGCCGGCGCCGAGCGCTATGCCGCCACCTGGACCGGTGACAACAGCAGCACGTGGAATCACATGCGCATCTCGATTCCAGAGTTGCTGAACCTGGGCGTCTCCGGCTACGCTTTCGTGGGCGACGACATCGGCGGCTTCAACGGCAGCCCTACTCCCGAATTGCTCACCCGCTGGATGGAACTGGGCGCCTTCAATCCCATTTACCGGAATCACGGAATGAAGGGCAGCCGCAACCGCGAACCGTGGGTCGATGGGCCCGAGCACGAGGCCATTCGCCGGCACTACATCGAAGTGCGCTATCAGTTGCTGCCTTACATTTACACCAGCATGGAAGAAACTTCGCGCACCGGCATTCCGCTGATGCGGCCGATGTTCCTTGAATTTCCCGGTCAACCCGACTTCGCCAGCATGGATACCGAATTCATGTTCGGCCCCAACCTTCTGGTGGCGCCCAAAGTAAACGAGTTTGTCGGCGCCTACGACGTGAAACTGCCGGCGGGGGTCTGGTACGACTATTGGACGGGGCAGCGGGTTACGGCAACTACCGTCAGCGTCAATCCTCCGCTTGATTCTGTCCCGCTGTATGTGCGAGGCGGAGCGGTCCTGGCAGAGCAGTCCGTGGTCCAGAACACTGCCCAAGTTCCTCCAGGCCCCTTGCGGCTCATGGTCTATCCCGGCCCGGGGTGCCAAGGATCGCTCTACCAGGACGACGGCAACTCCTTGAACTACACCCGCGGCGAGTTCTTTCGTATGCAGTTCAGCTGCGAAGCACAGCCGGGAGGGCTGCAATTCAACGCTTCGGCCCCACTCTCGAGTTACACGCCGCGGTGGCAATCCATGGAAATCGTTTTCTTCGGACAGGATCAGACTCCGCGAGAAGTATCGGTGAATGGAAGTTTGTCGCGTAATTGGCGCTACGACTCCACAGCGAAAACGGTTACTCTAGAGTTGCCCGCCCGGGCTAGGGTTCAAGTTCTAGTCGCGAATTAAACATTTCACTTGACAACCGCTTCTTCTCAGGTAGAGACTGCCTGAAATCTTTCGTGGAAAATCGTTTTACTGAAAAACGGAGGTTGTATGACCAGAGTGGGGAGACTCCTATCGTGTGGCTTGCTGCTGGCATTCCTGTCGAGCGGCGCCTGGGCGCAAGGCATTTTTGCAACCCTAACCGGGATCGTAACTGACCCGTCGCAATCGGTCGTGCCCAATGCAAAGGTCACTCTGCGGGACGTAGGCTCGGGTTCCCAACGTCAGACCACCACGAACGGCGAAGGTTACTACACCTTCGCTTCTGTGCCGGTTGGCACGTACTCGCTGACAGTAGAAGGGCAGGGGTTTAAGACCTACAAGCAGGACACTATTCGCCTTGGCGGCGGCGAGCAGCGCAACGTGAACGTTGCCCTTGCAGTCGGCGGCTCGACTGAGACCGTGGAAGTGACAGGTGTTACAGACATTGCGACCGCCGCGGTAGACACCGGCGAGAAGTCGTTCACTCTGGAAACGAAGGAACTGCAGAATTTCACTCAGGTCGGCAGCAACGCGGCCGAGTACATCAAGATTGTTCCGGGGTTCGGCATTAACAACGGGACGAGTAACAAGTCCAGCTACCGAGGAACGGTCATCGGCATCAATGCGAACGGTGACGGTGGCGACAGCCAAAGTCCGCTAAACAACAATTTTTCGTATAACGGGCTGCCGACCAACTCCTTGGACATCGTCGCCGACGGCGCGCACGTCTCCGATCCAGGCTGCAATTGCGACACGCCGGTGAACCCCAACTCGGACTTTCTACAGGAATTTAAGGTCCTCACCTCGAACTACAGCGCAGAAGAGCAGAAGGGACCGGTAGTCATCACTTCTGTTACGAAGTCCGGCGGCAACGCGTATCACGGGAGCGCCTTCTTCTCCGCTCGCAATCACGCGCTGAACGCGAATGACTGGCTGAACAACTTCAGCCATGTCCAACAGCCTGCGAACTCCTTTTACTATCCGGGGGGTACCTTTGGCGGTCCCGTCCCGAAGTTGAAGAACAAGCTCTTTTTCTGGACGGGTTTCGAATACTTCCATCAAACGCTTGACACTGGCCTGCTTCGAGCGACGGTTCCTACTTCCGGCGAACTGGGTGGTGATTTCTCCCCAGCGGAAGTTGCTAAGGAAGGAACTGTTACGGCATCGGGCAAAGCGCCTCAGCCAGTCAGTGCATTAACGTTTCCTGGATATCAGATCCCAGCTTGCACCGGTACACCAAACGGACAATGTATTGATCCCAACATGCTTGCCCTTGCGAAACTGTACCCCGGCGCGAATGCTGATCCGAATTCAACCGGCGGCTATAACTACGTGCAAGCCGAAATCTTCAACCAGAACACCAGGCAATGGGCGGTTCGCGGGGACTGGAACATCAGCGACAACACCAAAGTGTTCGTACGCTACAACTATGAACGTGAGGTCCAGCAGTTCCCCGTGGGACTCTGGTGGCGCAACGGCGACCAGGTTCCATATCCGACGCCAATTCTGGGCAAGAACAAATCGGACTCCTGGGCGGGTACGATCACTCACGTGTTTAGCCCAACCATGACCAACGAGACCGTCATGGCTTACACGTTCGTTGGCTTTCCCAACGTATTTGCCGATCCCAAAAAAGTCGATCCGGCTACCGTCGGATACGGCTACACAGGACTGTTTCGAAATATTGGAGGTAAGGTCAAGCAGATCCCGTCCTTCGGAAACTTCGGACCGAGCGAAGCGGCGCTGGTCTTCAACCCTGGTGGATTCGAAGCGGGCGGAGCATCCCAGGGATTGTACGCCAACAAGTGGATGCCTAGTATCAGCGATACCCTCACGAAGGTCATTAACACCCATACCTTTAAGGCGGGGTTTTTCTACGAATGGATCCGCAATGCTCAGCCGGCTAACAACAATACGAATAGCGAAACTTTTGTCTCAGTCGGGAACCCGTTCACCTATGGCAACGAGTACGCAGATCTATTGACCGGCAATCTGAACAGCTACAACGAAACCAATTTCAACCGGATCAACGACATTTCGTACAATACGTACGAATTTTTCGCCCAGGATTCGTGGAAAGCGACGAAACGCCTGACCCTCGAATACGGGATGAGGTTTACCCATTTCACTCCGTGGGTCGACGACGAAAACTTCGGCTATTCCATCTTTGATCCTGCGGCGTACACATCGGGTGGCGGAGCCAGTTGCGCTGCGGCGCCAACCTTCTGCGGATTCCAGTGGCATTCCAAGAATAGTTCGGTGCCACTCGGAGGCTTCCCGACCCGTGGTCTGTTCTATCAGCCACGTCTCGGTGCGGCCTACGATCTATTTGGGACCGGCAACACCGTGTTGCGCGGCGGGTGGGGCCGCTTCTACTACCATTCCGGTCAGTTCACCAATGGCTTGGATGCGTCGGCCGGCGTAGCTACTGCGAACATCGGCCCAACCAACTGGTTTTCAACGGGCTCCACGTGCAGCAATCCGTCAGGCCCACTGTTCGCCTACAATCTGTCCTGCATCAACGTGGCTGCGTCTCCTGCGGCACCGTCTGCGGTGGACAGAAAAGACAACATGCAGCCATACACCGACAGCTGGAGCTTTACTATTTCTCAGCGGACGCCTTGGGAGAGCCGGTTGGAGGTGGCGTATGTCGGAAATCGGAGCCGCGATCTAGCGAATGCGGGCGGATATGGCAGCAACCTTAACCTGGTTCAGCCAGGGCAGATGCTGTCCGCCACCGACCCGGTTACCGGTAAACCAAACAACAATCCGGGGCTGGCCAACGCCAACGACTGGAGACCGCTGCAGGGTTACGGAGACCTCAACCAGGCCACTAACAACGCATACGCCAACTATAATTCACTGCAGATCACCTGGCTCCGCCACGCTGGCCGTTACACCATGCAGGCGAATTACACATGGCAGAAAGCGTTGGGTATCGTCCTCAATAACGCCAACAACCAGTCGAACGGGTCGATTGCGATCAATCCATTCAATCTGAGGGCGAACTACGGGATACAGCCCACTGATCGCCGGCAGCTCTTCAACTATGCCTATTCAATTGACCTTGGAAACCCGATGCATGCACATGGGGTTCTAGAAGGCATCACCGGCGGCTGGCAGCTCTCGGGAATTTTGCAACTGCAGAGCGGTGCCAACATTACTGAGGGCGGAGGTTACAACTCGAGCACGAACTACCATATGTCGCTCACTTGTGCGTCGTCAGTGCCCGGTATTTATTGCGGTGATCCGACAAAGCAACAGATGACCGGGGCGGCGATAATCCCAGGTTCCATCAGTCCCGCGAACCCGGGCGGAATCCCCATCAACAATCAATCCATTTTGGGTACAAATGCCGCACAGCTCAACCCGCTCGTGACGTGCAATCCCAATTCCGGTCGCGGCTCGAATCAGTTTGTGAATGGCAGTTGCTTCGCCGCCCCGACCGCGGTTGGTCAGAATGGACCATGGCTGCTGCCCGTTTCGTACGGACCTGCTTACTTCAACTGGGACATGGCAATCTTTAAGAATTTCAAGATTACCGAGTCCAAGAATTTGCAGTTCCGAATCAGCGGATACAATTTCCTCAATCATCCGCTGTGGTCCTTTCCCGATGCAGGAAACCTGACATTGAATTTTGTCCAGGATCCCGCGAACGGTTATGCCTTTACGCAGACGAATGCCAATTTCGGTAAGACCACTGTGAAGCAAGGCGGGCGCGTCGTAGAGTTCGCCATGAAGTTCTACTTCTAGCGTGCTTCACACCTGAACCCCCAATGGGATGGCTTCGGCCATCCCATTATTTTCTTGTACACTGTTCAGAACGTCTGTTGTCGGTATGTATAGAGCCATCCTTCTTCTTGCCAGCCTCAGCCTTCTTGCCTTCGGCGCAAACGCACTGGCGCAGTCTTCGCAGCTCAATCCCCAGGAACTGGTTCAGGACGCCATCCAGAAGCAGCGCGCGGGCGATTTAGAAGGGGCAACGAAAGAATACCGGGAGTTCCTCAAGCTGCACCCGGAGGCGACTGCCATCCATTCCAATCTGGGCGCAGCGTTGGCGGGGCTGGGACGATTCGAAGAAGCGGTGTCCGAATACAAAATTGCGCTCAAGCAATCGCCTCGCATGCCGGGCGCGCGCCTGAATCTGGCGCTGGCGTATTACAAGATGGGACGTATTTCCGATGCGTCCCCGCAGCTTGAGAAAGTTCACGCGGAGGACCCAGCCAATCATCAGGCCGTGCTTCTGCTCGGCGATAGCTATTTGCGCATGGGAGAAAACAAAGATGTCATCCGGGTGCTGGCGCCAGAAGAAAAAAGATATCCCGACGATCTTGCCATCGCCTACATGCTGGGCACCGCCTACATTCGCAATAAGCAGCCCGAAGTGGGGCAGGTGCTGGTCGACCGCATCCTGCGCAATGGCGATTCCGCCGAAGCGCACATGATGCTCGGTACCGCCAAAATGAGCATCCAGGATTATGCCGGCGCGCGGGATGAGTTCGCCAAAGCGGTTGCGCTCAATCCCAATCTTCCCGACGTACATGGCCTGTACGCGCAGGCTCTGCACTTCACCGGGGACACGGATCAGTCCAACAAGGAATTCAAGGCGGAGTTGGCGAACAATCCCTACAATTTTGAATCCAACCTGCAGCTCGGGGCGAACGCCCGGGAAGATCAGAACTACGATGGGGCGGAGCAGTATTTCACTCGGGCTTTAGAGACCCGGCCGGGAGATCCGGGTGTGCGTTACCAGTTGGCCCTGATTGCCATCGATAAGGGCAAGCTGGACCAAGCCCGGCAGATGCTTGAATCCCTGGTCAAAGCCTCGCCGGAATTCACTGAGGCGCACGTATCGTTGTCGCTGGTTTATTATCGACTGAAACGTCCGGCTGACGGCAAGAGGGAGCGGGACATCGTGCAGAAGCTGACCGCCCAAGCGCAAGCCAAGCAGCCAGGAGTGAAACAGCAGTAGGGCGCCTAAGTGCGACTTCAGGCTTCCGGAAAAGGGGCTTCCGGAACTGCAACTTGGCGCGAACCTCGCCCCTCCAGGATGTGAATCGCTCACCCATGAAGCTCACCCGCAGAGAATGGTTGCAGCTGGCTTGCTCGACGAGCGCGGCGCTGGTTGTACCCCGCGCGTTGGCGCAGAAAGGCGAGCCGCTCTTCGTGGAAGTGCCGCCATCGGCAAGCGGCATCACCTGGGTTCACGAAAACGCGATGTCGCCCAGCCGCTATCTTCCGGAAGCGCTCGGACCCGGATGCGCATTCCTCGATTTTGACAATGATGGCTGGATGGACATTTTTCTCGTCAACAGCGGCCCCAGCGACTTTTGGAAACCGGCAAAAGCGGTGCGCAACGCGCTCTACAAGAACAATCGCAATGGAACTTTTACCGATGTGACCGAGAAGGCCGGCGTCGGTGGCGAATATTTCGGCATGGGCGTGGCGGTTGGTGATTACGACAACGATGGCTGGTCCGACGTGTTTGTCACGTCGTATGGCAAATGCATTCTGTATCGGAATAATCACGACGGGACGTTCACGGATGTGACCGAAAAAGCCGGCATTGCGACTCCCGGATGGACCACTAGCGCAGTCTGGTTCGATTACGACGGCGACGGCAAGCTCGATTTGTTCGTTTGCAGCTTTGTCGACTACTCGGGCGTGAAGAAGCTGGAGTGCGGCAACAACCAGATCGGCAAGAACTATTATTGCGTGCCGCGCTTGTTTAAGCCGACAGCCAGTTTCCTCTATCACAACAACGGGGACGGGACCTTTACAGATGTGACCAAAGGGACCGCCATTGCGACCGCGTTGGGCAAAGGTCTGGGCGTGGTGGCGACCGACATCAACAACGATGGCCGCATGGATTTGTTCGTGGCCAACGATACTGTACAGAATTTCCTCTTCGTGAACCGTGGTCCCGGAACTGGTGGCCGATGGACCTGGGACGAAGTTGCGTTGCAGGCGGGAGTGGGCTTTAGCGAGGCCGGTCGCCCGCGCTCCGGCATGGGTGTGGATGCCGCCGACCTGGACGGCAACGGCTGGCAGGACCTTTTCGTCGCCAACGTCGACCACGAGTACTACTCGGTGTATCAGAACAACAAAGATGAGACTTTCCGCGATGTGGCGCAGGTCAATGGCGTGGCCAAGGCTACGCAGTTGATGAGCGGCTGGGGGTTGAAGTACTTCGATTACGACAACGACGGCGCTGTCGATCTATTCCTCGCGAACGGACATCCCGATGACATGATCGATGCCTACTCCATGCAGGTGAAGTATCGCGAGCCGCTTCTGCTGTTTCATCAGGGCCCAGATCACATATTGCACAATGTGAGCGAGGATGCCGGGCCGGCGTTTCATGATGATTACGCGGCGAGAGGCTTGGCGGTCGGCGACTTCGATAACGATGGCGCGATCGATGTTCTGGTCGGCGTCAATGGCGCGGCCCCTTTGCTCCTGAAAAACAACGCCGCCAAGGGCAATAACTGGCTGGGCATCAAGCTGGAAGGCGCCACCTGCAACCGCGATGCGATCGGGGCGAGGATTCTCTGGAAAGCCGGGGGGAAGCTTCGCCACATGCTCAAGACCAGTGGCGGCAGCTATCTTTCATCGCATGACCCGCGGGTCGTGCTCGGCATAGGCGCGGCTACGGCGATTGAAGAAATTCAGATTCATTGGCCGGGCCCGAGCAAGCAAGTAGAGAAGCTCACCAACATCACGCCCAATCGCTACATTCACGTAGTGGAGGGGAAGGGAATTGTCGACAGCGATGATTCACACGCAGGCGGTTCAAAGTCCCGGGCGAATACTTAAACTTTCCTCATCGATCTCCCGCCTGCAGGGGTCGATTAGTCGGATGCAGGATCCGCGGCGGGGGCGGACATCGCCTCGGTAATCTGTCGAGGGGTCATGACTTGTCGCAGAGATTGCAGGCGTTTCGTGCCATTGTTATTGCCGCCGGCCGCGGAACGCGCGTACAGGCGATAGGCTTTCACGTAATCCAGCCGGACTCCCTTGCCTTGCTCGTACATCAATCCCAGGCTGGCTTCTCCTTCATGATCTCCCTGTTGTGCTGCGCGTCGCGCCCAGGTGACGGCTTCACGGTAGTTGAGGGGCACGCCTTCGCCCTGAGAATAGAGCTTGAACAGCTCCACCTGGGCAACCGGGTGGCCCTGGTCGCCCGCCCGTCGCAGCCAATGAAGACCGCGGACAACATCTTTGCTGACGCCTTTGCCCAGGAAGTACATATCGAACAGAGCGATCTGAGCCACCACTTGACCCTGCTCTGCGGCTTTATAAAGCCAGCGAGACGCGGTGGCGTAGTCCTTGTGCACTCCTTTTCCGAAAAAGTACAAGGATCCGAGATTCAGCTGCCCACCCGCATCGCCTCGCTCCGCCGACAAGGTATACCAGTACGCCGCCGCAGAAAGGTCCCTGGGAGCGCCGCGACCTGCCTCGTACATCAAGCCGGCGCTGTTGGCGGCTCGGGCGTGGCCGTGTTCGGCGGCAGCCCTGAAGTAGCTTAACGCCTGAGCATAGTTGCGGGGGACACTCACGCCTCCTTCGTAGAGGCGGCCCAAAGCAAACTCGGCATCTGGCAAACCCTTGGCTGCGGCTATCCGCAGTTCGGTAACCCGTGTGTTGCCTTGAGGGGTGTCCTCGATTGGTGACGCGCTGATATGCGGAACGCCAGACGTCGATGAAGCGGTAGGCCTAACATTCGTCGAGGCCGGACTTGATTCACCGGAGGTCGGAGTCCGGGCTGCAGTCTGTGCCGAACTTAACCAGATCGGCGCCGACACCAGCATCAAAGCGGCGATCCAAGTCCTCGCTTTAGTTCTCGGCAGAGAGAGTAAGTCAGCCAATTTCGACAGCTTGGGGATCTCGCTCGGGGCAATTCCCCAACTACCGGAGTTATTGCACAAACATCAGCAACGCGCGGTGATTGCGGTCATTCCGCATGGTGCGCTCTGTCACTGGCCTGACCTGAGTAATATGAACCGCTTACAGCTCCGTTCCTGATCTAGTTCACGATGATCTTGAATGCCTGTGACAGGCATAAAGCCGAGGCGGAATGGGCTCAATGACCTATTCACGGCCGAATAGCAGCGCGAAAAAAATGCCCGGCTCAGCGCCTGCACTTGGCTTCAGTGGACTGGTTCATGCCGCGTTGCGATAGGCGAGGGTGGCGCGAGCGCGCCCGCTGGTAAAGGTCAAGATGAGATTCGCGGCGAAAAGCGTAACGGCAGTCATTTCGGTGATCGCCGAAACCGGCAGCCAGGACCATGCAGACTGGGCGTATCCCTGGTAAGCAAGAATCTCGGAGCCCACACGCAAGAAGCATCCGCATGCCAGTAACAGCAGTGCGGCGAACATCAATCGGGTGCTGAAAAGGACCCGCATGCCCGAAAACGCAGGCAGCACCCGCTCCCCCACCGCGAATACCATCAAGGCCAGGAATCCGACCGTGAGCGCATGCCGAGAGGCCCCCCAAACTCCCGCTGCTGTGGTTGAGGATAGCGACGCCCAGATGGCAAGCACGGCTGAGATTGCGCCCCATACATACGCGAGGCGAACGAACCCTGGGAAACTTCGGTGCACACCTTTGACCTTTGCCGGTCTTTCGCCGCGTTCAAAGACTCTAATGGCAAAAGCAGCCGCAAGGATCCCGGCCAGTAGCAGAACGGTTGATAGCACCATCCACCCGCAGAGAGCGCTCAGAACACCTAGGGAATTGGCAGCGACTGCTCGCAGCAGCCATTCGGCGCGAGGCTCGCGCAGCCCGAGAAAAATCGGCAGCCACTTCGCACTGAATCCCCAAACCAACGGAACCAGGAACCCCCAGGTTTGCAGGACCAGGAAGCGCTGGTCGAAGCCATGCGGCAGTACCGGTGATACTCCCTGCCAGGCCAAATAGCACGCGCTTAAGAGATTGATCACAAGCGTCGCCAGCCATCCAACGCAACCGGCAATGACGACGAAGATCCATTCCTCGAGGGATGCATCGCCTTTCTGCTGGTTGTGGTGACCCGAGACCGCAATAAAGAAGATCAGGAATGCCGCCATCTCAAGCGCAGCGGAGAGTGGCAGCATGAAACGCCATTGCCATTCGTAAACGCCTGTGACCCAGCGTAGCGCGACACCCACTGTCCAAAGCGCCCACGAAGTCCAGGGAGCCCACAGCGCAAAAGGCCGCATGCGCCGCAACTTGGGGATGGAGTAGTAACCAATTCCGAGAATGAAGCTGCCGATCCAGCCGAAAATCTGGGCGTGTCCGTGGGCTTGGATCCAGCCGGCGGAGACTGTCCCGGCGGCTCGATGGCTGCTTATGCTGATCAAGTTCCAGACACCCAGGAACGTGCCCGGCAGCAGCATGAACGCCAGCCCGGCCGCGATGTAAGACACGAGCATGCGCGAGAGCCTCTGCTCCCGCGCAGCTGTGATCTCAAAGATCTGCTCGGGGCTTTCTGCCATGCCCTTTGCCGGTTCCAGGGTAATTAGCGGCACTATTGCCTGCCCTCCATGGCGATGGCGCGTGGGAACAGGACGTTGTTTTCGAGATGAATATGCTGGTGCAGATCCTTCTCGAAGGCGTCAAGCGCCGAGTAGAGTGTCTGATAGCTGATGCAAGCGCCCTCGGGAGGCTGATAGCCGTTGCTCCGCGAGCGCAGGTTCCGCAGCAGATTGCCCGCATCGTCGTGCTCGTGAATCATCATGGCGACGGGATTGTTCACTGTCCCAAACGGCGCCGGCAGGATCGGTTCACCCGCGGTCACTGCCTCTTCCATGCGCTCGATATAGGGGAACAGGACCATCTCCTCTTTCATCATGTGGGTCGTGAGTTCCTGCGCCAGGGAGCGGAAGTCATGCCGCATTTCCAGCAGTTCGGGATGCTTCGGCCCATGCACATTGCATACCTTGTCAAAAAGCGGCCCCAAGCGGGCTATTTCTTCGCGTGTGTATTTGTGATGCGTGTGGTTGATGTGGGCGGTGAGGTCGGCGAGAGCTCCGGAGGCCCAGTTCTTATGTCCAGAGCCGCTGGGATTGGAGGTTGCCGCGCTGGCCAGTGACTCCAGCACGTGGTCGAGGCTGAGATTCGCATCGTCGCAGGCTTTTTCCAGAGACTTGTTCCCGCCGCAGCAGTAATCAATGCCGAACTTTTCAAAAACGCGTGTTGCCGCGGGAATGCTCAGCGCCATTTCGCGCACCGTCTGGGTGGTGTCAAGGTTCATCTTTGCTTCTCCTTTCGGCCGAGTATTGCCGTTCTGTGGTCACTGTAGAGCGGCGCGCCGGGGTTGCCGATGACTTTTGTCACGACCGTTTACAATATCTGCGATGTCGCTGGCGGAATCGCAGAAGCAAATCCTGTCCAAGGTCCCCATCTTCTCCGGATTGGCGGCCAGCGAGATGGAATTCCTCGCGCCGCGAGTGGTTCCGCGCAACTATACGGCTGGCCAACTGGTTTTCAATGAGGGGGATCCCTGCTCGGGGCTGTACGTGGTTGCCTCAGGCCACGTGCGCATTTTCAAGACCTCTTCGGGCGGCCGCGAACAGGTACTCAGCATCGACGGACCGGGCAGTTCCGTAGCCGAATTGCCGGTGTTTGACGGGGGGAACTATCCCGCATCCGTGGCCGCCGTGGATGACGCCACTCTACTTTTTGTCAGCAAGCACGATTTCCAGGAACTATGCCTCAGCCATCCGCAGGTTTCCTTGAAGGTGCTGCGGGTGGTGGGAGCGAGATTGCGGCGACTGGTTGGCATCATCGAGGAACTTTCCTTCACTACCGTTCGCCATCGATTGGCTGCCTTTCTGCTTCGCCTGGCCAGGCGGGAAGGGACCAAGACTGCAAATGGAATCATGGTCACATTGCCCGAGAACAATCAGGAAATCGCGGCGCAGATTGGCACGGTGCGCGAATTGGTTTCGCGCAACCTGAGTCGCTTACAGGCGGAGGGCTGCATTGAAATCGACGGCAGGAGCCTGCTCATTCGCGATCTCACGGCCATTGAGTCGCAGATGGGGGAAGAGAATTGAGGCGCTCTGCCGGTCTTGACTAAGCCCGGTGCGGCACCCTGGAAACTCTCTTCGCCTGTTGAAGTTTTCTCAATTCCAGCGACGTTGGGCAGCGGCGGAATAAATATCGTTCAATTGACATGATCTCTTGCCCAAAGCTAATATTGTAGGTTCCCAATCGACCTCCGGCAGGTCCTATCCAGCTAAAAACATGGATGAAACGCTCAGACAAATAGGCGGATTACTGCTCGGCTCCGTTCCGACGATCATTATCTTCCTCCTCACGTATGGGCTTTACACCGTGCTGGTGCACAAGCCCCTGACTCGAGTGCTGGCGGAGCGGCGTGCGCGGACGCAGGGGGCCATCGAGAAGGCGCGCGCGGATGTGGTATCGGCCGAGGCGCGGACCGCCGAATACGAGCAGCGCTTGCGGGACGCCAGATTGGCATTATTCAAAGCTCAGGAGGCGCGGCGCACGAAGGCGGCGCAGGCGCGCGCCGAGGCCGTCGCCCAGGCTCGCAAGCAGGCGCAGGAACAAATCGACCAGGCCCGCGCCGCCATAGAACGTGATAAAGCAACCGCGATGGGCGCCCTGGAAGCGGAAGCCGGGCGGCTTGCTTCCGAAATCATACGTACGGTGCTCGAACCTTCCCTGGCGCAGGCGCCGGCAGGTGGGCGATGAAGAATCGGAGCCTGATGCTGGCCGCTTTGCTCGCTGCCAGCTTCTTGTTTTCTACGGCTGTCTTCGCGCAGGAGAGCGCGGCGCGGGCGGGGCAGCCCGCGGCCCAGAGTTCATCCGCGGAACCGGTTCCCAACTCCGAAGCGGATCCAAACGCGGCGTTCAAAGATTCCTGGTCGGTGCGGCAACTCGCAAAAATCACCCACCTGAGTGCCGATCACGCTTACTGGCTGGCGGTGATTCTGAACTTTGTGATTGTGGCGGGCGCGATCATCTGGCTCTGGAAGAAGTATGTTCCGGCAGTGTTTCGCAACCGCACCGCCTCGATTCAAAAAGCGGTCGAAGAAGCGCGGCGGGCCAGCCAGGATGCAAACCGGCGACTCGCGGATATCGAATCGCGGCTCTCGCGCCTGGACAGCGAGATTAGCGAGATGAAGGCGACGTCTGAAAGGGAAGCGGCGGCTGAGGAAGAGCGGATTAAGGCTGCCGCAGCGGAAGACGCGCGCCATATTGTGGAGTCGGCGCATCAGGAGATTGAAGCGGCGATGAAAGCGGCCCGGCGCGACCTCACGGCTCACGCTGCCGATCTGGCCGTCTCGCTCGCTACTAAGCAGATTCGCGTGGATCCGCCAACGGATGAGGCCTTGGTTCGGAATTTTGCGCAGCAGCTTTCCACGAACGGCTCTGCGGGGAAGAAAAGCTAGGCATGGCGACGGTCGTTAATACTTACGCTCGCGCATTTGCGGACGTGGTCATGGCGAATCGCCTCGATGCCGCGCGTACGCTGGCCGAGGCGCAGCAGGTCGCGGGGCTGGTGCGCGAAAACAAGGCTCTGCGCGAGGTTTGGGACAACCCCTCCATTCCCGCGGAGCAGAAGCGCGCCGTGCTTGATGGCATTGTGAAGCGCGCAGGATACTCGCGTCCCGTGCGCAACTTTGTCGCGGTGCTGATCGACAAGGGCCGAACCCGGTTTCTGGATGAGATTGTCGCCCAGTTTGCCCAGGAACTGAATCAGCGGCTCGGATTCGCGGAAGCGGAAATTACCACCGCGCGCCAGCTCAGTTCGGAGGAGACTCATGCGCTGGAAGCGCAGCTCGCACGCGCCACCGGCAAGCGCATCCGCGCCCGCTACCAGCAGGACCGGAGCATTCTGGGCGGCGCCATCGCGCGCGTCGGCAGTACGGTTTACGACGGATCAGTGAAGGGGCAGTTGGAGAGGATAAGGCAGCAGCTGATCAGCAATTAGCAATTGGCATTTGGTGAGCAGCGCATCTTGTTTATCCCGGCAAGATTCAGGCCAAATGCTGAATGCCAAGCGCCAATTGCTCAGATGAAAGCAAAAGAGCTAAGCAATTTTTTATGGCCACAATCAAAGCAGACGAAATCACCCAGTTAATCCGCCAGCAGATCGAGAACTACGAATCGAAGGTGGCGGTCGATGAAGTGGGCACGGTCATTACGCTCGGCGACGGCATCGCGCGCGTGCATGGATTGGAGAAGGTCATGGCGGGAGAGTTGCTCGCGTTCCCGCATGACGTCTCCGGAATCGCCATGAACCTGGAAGAAGACCAGGTCGGCGTCGTATTGCTCGGCGATTACACGGAGATCAAGGAAGGCGACGAGGTCAAGCGCACCGGCCGCATCATGAGCGTTCCTGTGGGAGATGCGCTGATCGGGCGCGTGGTCAATTCCCTGGGCGAGCCGATTGACGACAAGGGACCGATTTCCACTCGGGAATTCATTCCGCTGGAACGCCTGGCGCCGGGAGTCATTGAGCGGCAGCCCGTGCGCGAGCCGATGGCGACTGGACTCAAGGCCATTGACAGCATGATTCCCATTGGTCGCGGCCAGCGCGAGCTGATCATCGGCGACCGTCAGACGGGCAAGACCGCGATCGCGATCGACACGATCATCAATAACAAGGGCAACGATCTCATTTGTATTTACTGCGCAATCGGGCAGAAGCGCTCGTCGATCGCCCAGGTGGTGAAGATTCTCTCCGACTATGGCGCGATGGATTACACCATTGTGGTGGCAGCCTCCGCTTCCGAACCTGCCCCGATGCAGTACATCGCTCCCTACGCGGCGTGCGCTATGGGCGAGTACTTCCGCGATACCAAGCGGCACGCCCTCGTTATCTATGACGATCTTTCCAAGCATGCGGCCTCGTACCGCGAGATTTCGCTTCTGCTGCGGCGGCCGCCGGGCCGCGAGGCGTACCCGGGAGACGTGTTCTATCTGCACTCGCGTTTGCTGGAGCGGGCGGCGAAATTAAGCAACGAGAAGGGCGGGGGCTCGCTGACCGCGCTGCCCATCATTGAAACCCAGGCCGGCGACGTTTCCGCGTACATTCCCACGAACGTCATCTCGATTACCGACGGGCAGATTTATCTGGAAACCGATCTGTTCAACCAGGGCGTTCGCCCCGCGGTGAACGTTGGATTGTCGGTGAGCCGCGTGGGCGGCAGCGCGCAAATCAAGGCCATGCGGCAGGTCGCGGGCAGTTTGAAGCTCGAACTCGCGCAATTCCGCGAACTGGCCGCGTTCGCGCAGTTCGGCAGCGACCTCGACAAGGCCACTCAGGCCCAGCTCAATCGCGGACAACGTCTGGTCGAAGTTCTCAAGCAGAAACAATTTTCTCCGCTGCCGTTCTCGAAGCAAATTCTGATCATCTTCGCCGGAACCAGTGGTGTGCTCGACGACATGCCGGTCGAACAGGTCCGTGACTTCGAAGCGGAACTGTACCGATACGTGGAGGGCAGCAACCCCGGTCTACTGAGCACGATCATGGAGAAGAAGGTTCTCGACGACCAGATCAAGGCGGATATGAAGAAAGTGATCCAGGATTGCAAGGAAGCGTTTGTGGCGGAGCATCAGGCGGTGGGAGCAAGATAGCGGTGCGCCGCGAGCGGTAAGCAATCATAATGCCTGACGCCAAAGAGATAGAGAGACTCGTCCCTCGCACTAGGCATCTTGGATGGCTCACAGCTTACGGCTCGTAGCTGGCTGCTGATTTATGGCCAATATTCTCGACATTCGCCGGCGCATTCGCAGCGTGACCAACACGCGGCAGATCACGCGCGCCATGAAGATGGTGTCGGCGGCGCGGTTGCGGCGGGCGCAGGAGCGCGCGCTGGCAGCCCGGCCCTACGCACAGATGCTGACGAATGTTTTGAAGTCTCTGGTTTCGCGCGCCGACGTTTACGATCCCGCGACCGGTGAACTGTTGCATCCCTTGCTGGTGAGGCGCCCCGAGCAGAATGTCCTCCTGATCGTAGTCACCGGCGATAAGGGTCTGGCGGGTGCATTCAACGCGAACATCTTGAAAGCGGCAATGCGCTTCCTGGGCTCGAAATCCGGAAAGAACGTGGAGATCGAAGCGATCGGCCGCAAGGGGCGTGATTTCTTCCGGCGGCGCTTCAAGACCGCTGAGCCGCGGAAAGCTGGTTCTGGCGAGACGCCGGCGACGACTCTGGTGGGCGAGCAGGTCGGCGTGCTCAATAAGATCGAGTACCCGATGGCCTCGGAACTGGCTGAGAGGGTCATAGAGCGCTACACGCGCGCTGACATCGATTCGGTTTACCTGGTCTTCAACGAGTTTAAGTCGGTCATCGCGCAGCGCCTGGTCGTCGAGCAGATTCTACCTATCGAGCAGATCGGCGCGCCTTCCGTTGCCGCCGCCAAAGAAATGGATCTGCAGGAAAAAAAGCGCGCCATCGAGGCCGCCAAAGGCGCCGGCGTTGGGCTCAAGCCCGCCGATACCAGCGAGGCGGACGAACGAGCCAAGGAGTTTGCCGCCGCTCGCGTGGACTACATCTACGAGCAGCCGCCGCGCCAACTGTTTCGCGCCCTGCTGCCGAAGTACATCGGCATACAAATTTTTCACGCGCTGCTCGAGTCGGTGGCGGCAGAACACGCGGCTCGCATGACCGCGATGGAATCGGCCACCAACAATGCCAGCGAGATGATCGATTCACTGACGCTGGCCATGAACCGCGCGCGCCAGGCGAAGATCACGAAAGAGATTATTGAAATTGTAAGTGGAGCAGCAGCATTGTAGCCGTTAGCTCCTAGCCGCTGGCTTCTAGCAGGTAAAGTTTGCAGGCAGCCAGGAGCTAGCCGCTGGAAGCGGTTCTTTTATGGACAACATCGGACACGTAATCCAAATCACCGGTCCCGCAGTGGACGTGCAATTCACCGAGGCGGCGATGCCGCCGATTTACCAGGCACTTCGCGTGGTCAGCGACGGCTTCAACGTTCCGGTGCCCATCAATGTCATCCTCGAGGTGCAGCAGCATCTTGGCGAAGGCCGTGTGCGCGCCATTGCGATGGAAGCCACCGACGGCATGGTGCGCGGCATGAAAGTCATCGACCTTGGTGGCCCTATTTCTGTTCCTGTCGGACATGGCACGCTGGGCCGCGTGATGAACGTGATCGGAGAGCCCGTCGACAACCTTGGCCCGATTGCAGCCCAGCAACGCCATCCTATCCACCGCCCTGCCCCCGCATTCGACGAGCAGGCGACGACGGCGGAAATGTTCGAGACCGGCGTGAAGGTCATTGATCTGATCCAGCCCTTCCTGAAGGGCGGCAAAATCGGTCTTTTTGGCGGCGCTGGCGTGGGCAAGACGGTCGTGATCATGGAGCTAATCAACAACGTCGCCAAGCAGCACGGCGGATTCTCGGTGTTCGCCGGCGTGGGCGAGCGCACCCGCGAAGGCAACGACCTGTGGCTGGAAATGAGCGAGTCGGGTGTGATCAAGCCGGGCGATCCCGAAAAATCCAAGGCAGCGTTGATCTACGGCCAAATGACCGAGCCGCCAGGGGCGCGTTTGCGCGTGGCGCTGACGGGACTTACGGTCGCCGAGTATTTCCGCGACGACGAAGGCGCCGATACGCTGCTGTTCATCGACAACATTTTCCGCTTCACCCAGGCGGGATCGGAAGTTTCGGCGCTGCTGGGCCGTATGCCGAGCGCCGTCGGATATCAGCCCAACCTTGCCACCGAAATGGGCGAGTTGCAGGAGCGCATTACCTCGACGAAGAAAGGCTCGGTCACTTCCGTCCAGGCGATTTACGTGCCTGCCGACGACCTCACCGATCCCGCGCCGGCAACGACATTCGCTCACCTGGACGCGACTACCGTGCTTTCGCGAGCGCTGACCGAAATCGGAATTTATCCCGCGGTTGATCCGCTGGCTTCGACATCGCGCATTCTCGACCCCCGCATTGTCGGCCAGGAGCATTACGACGTTGCACAATCGGTCAAGAAAACTCTGCAAACCTATAAAGATCTGCAGGATATCATCGCCATTCTCGGTATTGACGAGTTGAGCGAAGATCAGAAGCTTACGGTCGCCCGCGCGCGCAAAATTCAGCGCTTCCTCTCGCAGCCGTTCCATGTGGCCGAGCAGTTCACCGGCGCGCAGGGGCGCTACGTGAAGATCGCCGACACGGTGAAGGGCTTCAAGGAAATTGTTGACGGGAAACACGACGACATCCCCGAGCAGGCCTTTTACATGAAGGGCACCATTGACGAGGTGATGGAAGCCGCAGAGAAGTTGAAGGTGGCGGCGTAAGAAGCAAGCTTTTGGCTTTGAGCTAACCGCTAGGAGCTAAGAGCTAAGAGCTAGGAGCTAAGAGCTAAGAGCTAATGCCTGATTCTTTCCAACTCGAAATCGTCACTCCCGAGAAGCTGGTCGTCCGCGACTCGGCGGATGCAGTCCACATTCCCGGGCGCAACGGCTACATCGGCGTGCTGCCCGGCCATGCGCCGCTGATCACTGAGCTTGGCGCCGGCGAAATCAGCTACCGCTCCGGCGCCCAGACCCACCACTTCTCGATGGCATGGGGATTTGCGGAAGTGCTTCCCGATCGCGTGACCATCCTCGCCGAAACCGTCGAGCGCGCCGACGAGATTGACGTAAAGCGCGCGCAGGAATCCCTGTCCAAGGCCGAGGAGTCGCTCAAGTCTGCGCATTCCGAGGAAGACTTTGATAAGTACCTCGGCAAGATGGAGCGGGCCCAGGCGCGGCTGAATGTAGCGGGCACGAAAACCTAGCACCGCGGGCTGCGACACGCCATTGTTGACGCCAGATCCGTATTACAAATAGTAATCCCCGCCATAAAATATTTTTTCTTTCCTCGCTTCGCTACCGCCAGCTACAGTTAACCGTTTCCATTTTCCAGAGGAGCTTCTTCGCGGAATGCACAATCGATTCACTCGCGGTCTCCTTTTTTTAGCCCTGCTTTTGTGTGCGCAGAATCTGTTCGCGCTGGTTGCTCCAGATCTAAGGTCACCCGCTTCTCCGGAACAGCGCATTGCCGCGCTCGAGCAGCAGGTCGCGGACGCAAAGGGTTCCGCCGACAACGCCTGGATGCTGACCAGTTCCGCGCTGGTATTGATGATGACCGGCCCCGGCCTCGCGCTGTTCTACTGCGGCTTGGTCCGCAAGAAGAACGTGCTCTCCACCATGATGCAGAGCTTCGCGATGATGGCGATCATCACCGTGTTGTGGGCGATCTGCGGCTACAGCCTGGCATTTGGCCAAGGTTGGAGTTTCATCGGGAGCCTCCAGCATTTGTTCCTGCACGGGGTAAGCGGCCAGCCCGATCCCGCCTACTCCGCCACCATCCCGCATGAAACTTTCATGATCTACCAGTTGATGTTTGCCATCATCACGCCGGCGCTGATCACCGGCGCATTTGCCGAGCGGATGAAGTTCAGCGCCATGGTTCTGTTCATGGTGCTCTGGTCGTTCCTGGTGTACGACCCGATGGCGCACATGGTGTGGGGTAAGGGCGGTCTGCTGAATGCCGCTCTGGGCGGGCGTTTCCCCACACTGGACTTCGCGGGAGGAACCGTCGTTCATGTCACTTCCGGAGTCTCGGCGCTGGTTTGCGCACTCTACCTCGGCCGGCGGCTGGGATATCCGCATGAGTCGATGCCTCCGCATAGCGTGGTGCTCAGTTTTGTCGGAGCGTGCCTTCTGTGGGTTGGCTGGTTTGGATTTAACGCAGGCAGCGCCCTCGGTTCGGGCACCCTGGCGACCAGCGCTTTCGTTGCCACCCACCTCGGAGCTGCCGCGGCGGTGATTGGATGGTCGGGTGCTGAATGGGTGCGGAATGGAAAGGCGAGCGCGCTGGGTGCGATCTCGGGCGCGGTTGCGGGCCTGGTCGCGATCACTCCGGCGGCTGGTTTCGTGGGTCCCATGTCTGCATTAGCCATCGGCGTTTTGGCCGGCGTGTTCTGCTTTTTTATGGTGACCAAGGTGAAGGCGCGCTTCGGGTACGACGATTCCCTCGACGCCTTTGGCGTGCACGGCGCGGGAGGCACCCTGGGTGCGATTCTCACCGGCGTGTTTGCATCCAGCACCATCAATCCCATTTTCAAGGATGCGCAGGGCAACGTGCTGGCCTCGGGCGCGATTCAGGGAAATTTTTATCAACTTGTGAATCAGCTGGTGGGAGTCGTGATTGCCTGGGCCATCGCGATCGTCGGCACGGTCATCATTCTGAAGATCGTGGATTTGGTCATCGGCTTGAGAGTCACCCCCGAACACGAGGTTCAGGGGCTCGATCTCTCGCAGCATGGCGAAGAAGGGTATTATTGGGAGGTTTCAACGTAGACACGAGCGGCGAGCTTTGCGGTGGGCAATGAGAGCGCACTACGTTGCTCGCTGCTCCGTCCTCACCTCTCGCTGCTTCGGGTCACATTCGAAGGACGACAACATAAACATGATCAAGATCGAAGCCATCATTCAGACGTCCAAGCTGGAAGCGGTCAAGAACGCCCTGCACGACATCGGCGTCGAAGGCATGACCGTCATTGAAGTGCGCGGGCACGGCCGCCAGAAGGGGCACACGGAGGTTTATCGCGGCCGCGAGTACACGGTTGACCTGATTCCGAAAATCAAGCTGGAAATGGTCCTTGCCGACGACCTGGTGGAGAAGGTCGAGCGTGCCATCATCGGCGCCGCCCAAACCGGCAAAATCGGCGATGGCAAGATATTCCGCTCCCGCATCGACGAAGCCATTCGCATTCGCAATGATGAGCGCGGGGACAATGCGTTGTAAAACCAGCTCTTTGCCCTTTGCTCTTAGCTTTTAGCTAGACGCTCGGCGCGCGAGCAAGTTCTTTAAAGTTTTGACGGAAGGCCAAAGTTCCGTGGCAGGGCCGCATTTCGTATTTAGAAGCTAAGAGCTGACGGCTAAGAGCTAAAAGCTAAAAGCTAAAAGCTGTTGCCCCAATAACCATTCCTGATTCCCGTCATAAATAGATTCGATTTCCGCGCATTCCGAGGGCGCGATAGAGTAAATGTCTGGCCCGCCTCGGCGCGGGGTGTTCGACGCCAGTCGCTTGCACATGAGTACAGCCGCCACTTTACGCACCGAACTCCGGGAACTCTACCTGGCAGAATCAGCGCGGGTTCAGCGCGAGTTTGCCGTTGATGGGAATGGTTCCGCGGCGGTTGCGAAGCGGACAGAACTCGTGGAAAAAATCCTGCTTCGCCTTTGGCATGAGTTGATCGTGCCCCAAGAGGCGAAGAATTTTGCTCTCGTGGCTCTCGGCGGTTTTGGCCGCCGGTCTTTGTTCCCGCATTCGGATGTCGACATTCTCTTTCTGCACGCCGATCGCAACAGCGAGGATGCGCTGCGCGATCCCGTGCGCGCGTTTTGCCAGGAACTTTGGGATCTGCGCATGAAGCTTGGGCCCACCACGCGGACGCTTGCCGAGTGCGATCAGTTCGATCAGCAGAATGTCGAATTCACCATTTCGCTGCTGGATTGTCGCTATGTGGCCGGAGATCGCGAATTGTTCGCTCGTCTTCACGACAAAGTGCTGCCCAAGTTCTTTGTGCGCGAAGGGAATTACATCGTCCAGCAACTGGCCGAAGTGACGCGCTCGCGGCACGCAAAGTATGGAAGCACCGTCTTCCACCTCGAACCCAATGTGAAAGAAGCGCCGGGAGGCTTGCGCGACTACAACGTTGCCTGCTGGCTGTCGCTGCTTTCGGCCATCGACAAGGAGCGTACCTGGCCGGCGCAGGAGGTGTTGCCCGAGTCAACGCGCAAGAGCTTCGGGCCAGCGCTGGAATTCCTAAGTTCTGTGCGCGTATTCCTCCACTACCGCCAGGGGCGCGACGACAACATGCTGGCATGGGAATCGCAGGACGAAGCCGCGGCCAAGCGCATCGGGACCACCGCCGCGGGCGTCATCGATGCTGCCGGCTGGATGCGAGTTTATTTCCGCCATGCTCGCGCCGTGCACTACGAATGTTTGCGTTTGCTGGAGTCCGTGCCAGCCGCGCGATCCTCACTTTATCGACAGTTCCAGGCTTTTCGCTCCCGGCTTTCCAATGCCGATTTCTCCGTCGTGGACAGCGCGGTTTATCTGCATCAGCCCTCGGCAGTGGGTGACCGCGACCTGCTGTTTCGCATCTTCAGTTTTACCGCGCATCACGGCCTGAAGCTGGCCATGTCTACGGAAGGCCGAATTCAGCATGTCCTACCAGCGCTGCAGGACTCACCCCCGAGCGGCGCGCAGAGCTGGCGCTATCTGCAGGCGGTGCTGATCGAGCCGCATGCGGCCGACGCCTTGCGCGCCATGCACGCCCTGGGCCTGCTCACGGTTCTTTTGCCCGAGCTCAAGCTGATCGATTCGCTGGTGGTGCGCGACTTCTATCATCGCTTCACCGTCGATGAACATTCCTTTCTGGCGATCGAGTGCCTGCATCGAGCGCGGCAATCGAAGTCGGAGTGGGACCAGCGTTATGGACGGCTGCTTGAGGAACTGGAACGTCCGGAACTGCTCTATCTGGCGCTCTTGCTGCACGACGTGGGAAAAGGCGTCCCCGGCACAAACCATGTCACCACCAGCCTGGAGATTGCTTCCAGGTGCATGGAGCGGCTGGAGCTTGATTCGGCGGATCGCGAGACGGTTTCTTTTCTGATCGCCAGCCATCTCGAGATTTCGTCGGTGCTGCGGCGCGACATCTACGACCCCGCAAATGTTCAGGCGTTTGCGGAAAAGATGGGCACTCCGGAGCGCTTGAAGATGCTTTGCCTGTTGACCTACGCCGATATCAAAGCCGTCAACCCGGAGGCGCTGACTCCCTGGAAAGCGGAGAACGTATGGCAGCTGTATATTGCGTCGGCAAATTACATGAGCCGCTCCGCCGATCAGCGCGTACATCCCGATACCGAACACGACGAAAACGTTTCGCGATTGCAGGCCCAGGCCCCGAAATCGGCAGATAAGATCAGAAACTTTCTGCAGGGATTGCCCAAGCGCTACCTTCGCACCTACCGTCCGGAAGAGGTTTTCAAGCATCTCGAACTTGCCGAGCGCTTGCCGGAAGATAGCGTCCAGTTGCAGCTTGAGCGCGGCCGCCACTGGTTCGAGCTCACCCTGGTGACCTATGATCGGCCCTTTCTGTTCGCCAACCTGGCCGGCGCGCTGGCTGCCTGGGGAATGAACATCGTCAAGGCAGACGCGTTTTCGAATGCGGAAGGCGTCGTCGTAGATACCTTCTTCTTCACGGACCGCTTCCGCACCCTGGAACTTAATCTGCCCGAGTGGGACCGCTTCAAACGCAGCATCAGCGACGTTTTGAACGGCGAAGCAGATCTGGATCGCATGTTGCGCGACCGCACGCGCTCGGAAGCGAAGAACGGCGCGAAAGTCAAAGTCGATACGCGAATTGAAATCGACGACGAATCTTCTTCCACCAGCACCCTGGTTCAAATTGTCGCCCAGGACCGGCTGGGACTGCTGCATCGCATTTGTTCGCGTTTTTCTCACCAGCACTGCAACATCGAAATTGCACTGATCGATACCGAAGGCCAGGTTGCGATTGACGCGTTCTATCTCACCGCCGATGGCAAGAAGCTGGCTTCTGCCCGGCAAGCAGAGCTTAAGACTGACCTGCTCGAAGAACTGCAATCGAGCTAGCCTTGTAGCGGCAAAGCCGCATCCAAATTGGCGAAATGTAGGGCGGCTCTCCCGAGCCGCCCGCGAGTCCTCCAGGAGGATGCATGCGCAAGAACCGCGAACAACAAGGCCGCCCAGAGGGCAATGAAGCTGCCCCGGATGAACTCGGTCACGATCCGCGCCAGGTCGGTCCGGAGAGTGCGGGGCAATCGGGCGATCCCCAGCGGCTCTCGATCATTGAAGATGCCGACAACGAAAGCGTCGACGAGCTGGCGGACACCGATCAAGCCATTGAAGCCGAGCGGGTGGAAGGCATCGAGGATGCTGCCGAGCATCCGGAGCGGCCGGTGCACACCCACAATGAGTACGGGCGCCCTGACGATCTGCCGCCGGCGAGAGCGTCGGACCGGAAGAAAGCCTCGTAACCGGACGGCTGTCCAGGCTGGAGGGATCTACGAACCTTCCTCGGCCAGCAAACTGCCCAGCGTGGGCTTATGCTTCTCTGATTTTTTCTTCTTCTTGTCCGGGACGACTCTCTCCACGGGCGGCGTCCCCACGCGCTCGCGCGCCAGCGCTTTGATGGCTTTGACGGCCGTAAACTTCTTTGGCTTTTTCCTTCGCGCCATAGCAGGACGTATCAGCAGCTCCGTCTTGTGACATAATCGCAGTGTGCCGCTGTCGCTGGCAACTGGCCGGCAACCGGCTTGTGGCGTATGGATGAGAGAGAGTTTTTCGACGAGCGCGCGGAAAAGAAGCCGGCTGCGCTGAACTGTCCGCATTGTCACCAAACGGCGGACTACGAAGTTACATGGCTAGTCCGAACCAAGAAGCGCCAACTCTCCGGCCGCGCCGATGAACGCGATCGCGCCCGCTTTGCCAAAGCCCGCTCCTATATGCTGCGCAAAGACGATATAATGGGCTGCAAGAATGTACGCTGCCGAAAGCGATTTGAGATTTCCGGATTGCAATCGGTGGTTTTTACGGATTAGTTCCGGCCCGTGCTGATCCGCTGGCGAAAAGTCTTCCGGCCTGGAGTGATCGCCAGCACTCAAAGTGCCCCCTGCTCGTTTATACTTACCCGTTTGCCTGATATCGGAGAGATGGTGTGAAGATCCTGGTTTGCATGAAGCAGGTTCCTCAGAAAGACGCGCCTCTCAAGCTGAATGAGGCCGGCACCTGGATTCGTGAAGACGTTTCCTACGAAGTCAACGAGCCGGACGCCTACGCGCTCGAAGAGGCCCTGCGGCAAAAGGAAAAGCACGGCGGCGAAGTCGTTGTCATTACCGCCGGACCCGCTCGGGCGCAGCAAGTCTTGCGCGAAGCGCTGGCTAAAGGCGCCGATCGCGCCATTCACCTGGAAGATAACGCATTCGTAGGACTTGACGCGTTTAATACCGCGCGCGCGTTCGCGGCGGCGATCAAAGACGAGCAATTCGACCTGATTTTCACCGGGCTTCAGTCCGATGATTATGGCTTCGCCCAGACCGGTGTGATTCTGGCCGAGCTCCTGGGCTGGCCGCACGCGACCATCATCATGCAGATCGACAAGAGCGAGGGCGGGATCAAAGTCAAACGCGAGCTCGAAGCCGGATTCTTTCAATTCGTAGAGATGCCGTTGCCCGCGGTGCTTACGATTCAATCCGGCATCAATAAGCTGCGTTATGCCACGCTGATCGGCATCAAACAGGCGAAGAACAAACCGCTGCGCAAGGTCACGTTGGCCGAAGTGCAGCAGGCGATCGGGCCCAATATGCAAAAGATCGAGCGCATGTATATTCCGCAGAAGACGAAAAAGACGGAATACCTGGAAGGGCCCCCCGCGGAAGTGGCAAAGAAATTGACCGAGAAGCTGCGGAACGAAATTCGCGTGCTGTAGTAAGACTGCACTTAGCATTTGGCACTTAGCACTTCCAGAACCAGGTGCGAAGTGTCAAATGCCAGACGCGGTTTTAGGAGGATCAATGTCCGGCAAGCAGATGATTCGTGTGGAAGAAGTTCAACTCGGAGGAGATGAAGCCAGGGGCTCGGTGCTGATGACGGTCGGCAAACTGCTCCTGTGGACCGACCTGATTTTCATGGCCTTCATCTATAGCGGGGTAAAGGGCGGTTCTTACTTGTACATTTATTGGTTCGTGATCCAAGCCATTGTCGGTTTGACCTTGTTGACCGTCGGGCGGATCAAGCGTGGAAGCCTGAACGACTAACGCAGACTTATGCCTGAAACCATTCTGGTGGTTGTCGAACAGCGCGAAGGCAAGCTGAACCGCGTTTCCTGGGAGACGCTTACGGCGGGGCAGGCCATCGCCGCGGAAACCGGCTGGCCATTGCAGGCTGCCGTTGTCGGTAGCGGGGTTTCCGCTATTGCCGGCGAGGTTGCGTCGAAAAAAATCACCAGGGTTTACGACGTCGAATCTCCCGTGTTCAGCCCGTATACTCCGGATGCGTTCTCCGCCGGACTGAAGCAGTTTCTGGAGAGCAAAGCGCCGCGTCTCGTGCTCATGCCGCACACCTACCAGGTGCGTGATTTCGTCCCCAAGCTTGCGATGACCATGGGACGCACGGTGATCAGCGATTGCATCGGTTATCGCAAAGCTGGCGACAAGCTGCTTTTCACGCGGCAGATGTTCCAGGGAAAATTTTCGGCTGACGTCAGCTTCGCTTGCGATGCCCCGTGGTTTGTGACTTTCCAGAGCGGTGCCTTTCGCGGAGATAAGGTCGAAGCAGGCGCGAGCGCGGCGCCGGTTGAAACCGTAAATGTGGACATTCCAACCAATATCAGTCGCAACCAGCCGCAAGAGGTCTTTAAGGAAGCCAAGCAGGCGGTGGATCTCACGCAAGCGGAAATCATCGTTTCGGTGGGCCGCGGAATCAAGGAACAGAAGAACATCGAATTGGCGAAGCAGCTCGCCGACGCTTTGGGCGGCGAGATTGCCGCGTCGCGCCCGATCTGCGACTCCGGCTGGCTTCCGATGGATCGACAGATCGGCTCTTCCGGCCAAACGGTTTCGCCGAAGTTATACCTGGCGCTGGGGATTAGCGGCGCCATCCAGCACGTGGTCGGCATGAAAGGTGCACGTTCCGTAGTTGCGGTCAACAAGGATTCCGAGGCGCCGATTTTCGAAATTGCGGATGTAGCCGTTGTGGGCAATCTGTTCGACATCGTGCCGCCGCTGATTGAGGAAGTGAAAAAGGCGAAGGGGTAGTGGCAAAGTTTCGTGTCTCAGTTTTCGCTCTCGCTGGGGGAGAAAGGCTCAGTACTCTAATCGTCTGGCAAAAAGACGGGAAACTTGAAACCCGAAACTGATGCTCATCTTCCGCAAACCACCAGATAACATCGAACGCCCACAAATGCCGGCCGATGTAGTCATCGTCGGCGGCGGGCCTTCTGGCATGGCTTGCGCCTTTCGGCTAGCGCAGCTTATCGACGAGCACAACGCCAGGAATCCTGATTCACAGCTCAGTAAAGAGAACATTTACGTTCTTGAGAAGGCGCGGGAAATCGGCCAGCACTGCCTGTCCGGCGCCTTGCTTGATCCACGCTCCATGCGCGAGTTGCTGCCGGGTTTCGAAAAAGAAGCACCGATTGAAGCAGCGGTGTCGAAGGAAGCTGTTTACTTTCTCACTGAAAAGGGCAAGTTCAAGCTACCTATCACCCCACCGCCGCTGCGCGACCATGGCAATTACGTTATTTCGCTCAACCGATTCGTGAAGTGGCTGGGCGGGAAGGTCGAGCAGACGGGGATCACAGTTTTCACGGGGTTTGCGGGCTCAGAGCTGCTATTCGATGGTGGCCGCGTCTCTGGCGTTCGCACTGACGACAAAGGACTCGACAAACAGAATCAGCCCAAATCGAACTTCGAGCCCGGCTACGACCTGCGAGCCAAGATTGTAATTCTTGCGGAGGGCTCGCGCGGTTCTCTCACCAAGCAGCTTATTAACAAGTTCGATCTCGTCAAAGATCGCAATCCGCAAACCTATGGGCAGGGGGTCAAGGAGCTTTGGGAAGTGCCGTCCGGCCGTATTGCTCCTGGTGAAGTGATCTATACCATGGGCTGGCCGCTGACTACGCGCGAATACGGCGGCGCGTGGATTTACGGCGGCAAGGACAACATCGTGTCGCTGGGATTCGTCACAGGCCTGGATTATCCCGACCCCCGCCTCGATCCGCAGCGGGTGTTGCAGCAGTTCAAACGTCATCCGTTCGCCGCCAGGCTGCTCGAGGGCGGCAAAATGATTCGCTACGGAGCGAAGTCGTTGCCATATGGCGGTTGGTGGGCGATTCCGCCGGTTGCGGGCGAGGGCTGGATGATTCTCGGCGACTCCGCCGGCTTCCTCAACTCGCAGCGGTTGAAGGGAATTCATCTCGCAATCAAGAGCGGCATGCTGGCGGCGGACACTGCGCTGGAAGCACTGAAGAAAAATGACTTCTCAGCGGCATTTTTAAACGCTTATCAGCAAAAGGTCGAGAACAGCTGGATCCAGGAAGAGCTCTGGAAAGTGCGCAACTTTCATCAGGGATTTGAGCACGGCTTCCTGCGCGGCATGGTCCATGCCGGCATTCAGCAGTTCACCGGTGGACGCGGCGTGCGCAGCCGATATCTCGGCACCGCCGGCTACACGCGGATGAAGAAACTTTCCCAGCTTTCCGCCGACGGCAACGGCGAAGCGCATCTCCTCGGTCCCGCCAAGGGCGATGGCAAGCTGACCTTCGACAAACTTACGGACCTTTATCATTCCGGCACCAGGCACGAAGAAGATCAGCCCGCGCACCTGATCATTCACGATACCAATATCTGCGAGTCGCGCTGCATCAAGGAATTCGGCAGCCCCTGCCAGAATTTCTGTCCCGCGAATGTTTACGAAATGCTCGACGATTCCTCCGCCCCGAACGGCAAGCGCATCAGCCTGAACCCCTCCAACTGCGTGCACTGCAAAACCTGCGACATCCAGGATCCTTATCAGATCATCACCTGGGTCCCACCCGAAGGCGGCGGCGGCCCGAACTACGACGGCATGTGAGAGCTCCGTTTCCAGGGTCTCTTCGCGACCTTTGCGGCTATGCTTTGCGTCCTTTGCGGTTAAAAAGCCTTTGACCGCAAAGTTCGCAAAGTCGCCGCGAAGGACGCAAAGCAAAGCTGCTGCTGTATATTTGTGGAACTCCCGAAAAAGGCTCCCGTTATGAAATGCTTCGTTATCCTGCTTTTCTCGTTCACCGCATTAGCCCAGCAGAGCTCGCAACCGACCGCGCCACCTTCCACGGGTTTCCCCGGCCTCGACCGCTATCGCGCCTCGCGCATCGCTATTTACAGCGACGACTACGGCCAGCTTGCGCGGTATCGCGACGCCAACGCCGCGTTGAAGCCGGCCAGTCCCGGCGAGAATCGCGTCGTGTTTTTCGGCGATTCCATCACCGACATCTGGAAGCTGGAAGAGTCGTTCCCGGGCAAACCGTACATCAACCGCGGAATTGGCGGCCAGACCACGTCGCAGATGCTGGTCCGCTTTCGCCAGGACGTGATCGATCTCGGGCCCAAGGTGGTCGTCATCCTTGCCGGAACCAACGATATCGCCGGCAACACCGGCAAAATCTCCAATGACGACATCGAAGCGAACCTCGCTACCATGGCGGAACTTGCCCGCCTGCACCACATTCGGGTTGTCTTTTCGTCAGTCCTCCCGGTCTACAATTACACGCCTCAATCGCAGGAGTTTTTCAATTCCCGTCCCATGTCGAGGATTGTTGCGCTGAACGATTGGCTGAAGGGCTACTGTGCCGCCAGCGGCTCCGTCTACCTCGACTATTTCGATTCCATGCGCGACGAAAAGGGGATGCTCAAACGGGACCTTGCTGATGATGGCCTGCATCCCAACAAATCGGGGTTCGCGGTCATGGCGCCGTTGGCGGAACAGGCAATTCAGAAGGCGCTGGCAGAAGGTTCTCAGCCTTGAGCAGTCAGCCCGGAAGCATGAGAAAAGTCCTGATCTCACCCGGCATCCCCGAGCATCTATAATTGAGTTGGGTCTCCGACCGCTGCGGCCTACGGGCATACCCTGGCTGCGGCGGCGAGGGATGGGTTTCGCGGGCGAGCCGCCCGCGCCACCTTCCCGAGGGTGCGAGTGGAAACGCCCGCGCCTCCCGTGCTTGGAAAGGAAACGGCTTCCGGGATTGTCCCGCCTGCGGTCTCCTTTCCAAAAAAGCTAATCGCTGAACTCCAGGAGCTAACCCTGGTTCTTACCGACAAATTCGGCCGCGCCATCACCGACCTGCGCATCTCCATCACGGATCGCTGCAACTATCGGTGTGTCTACTGCCGAACGGGCAACGAAGGCGCTCTCTATGGCGAGCTGGATTTTAGTCATTATTTCCGCATGGCGCGTGTCCTGGTTTCGATGGGCATCAGAAAGGTGCGTCTCACCGGAGGCGAACCGCTCCTCCGCAAGCGCATTGTGGAGTTCGTCCGTGAGCTCGCACAGCTGCGCGACAGCGATGGCGACCCGCTGGATCTTGCCATCACCACCAACGGCCATCTTCTCGCGGACATGGCTCAGCCGCTCAAGCATGCCGGCCTGAATCGCATCACGGTGAGCATGGATGCGGTTGATCCCGACCGCTTCACCCGCATAACGCGGGTGCCGGGAGGCTTTGACCACGTTCTCGCCGGAATCCGCGCCGCTCGCCACGCCGGCTTGTGGCCGCTGAAGGTCAATTGCGTTCTGATGCGCGGCTTCAACGAAGACCAGATCATCCCCTTCGGCATGTTCGCCCGCGAGGAAGGCGTCATCGTCCGCTTCATCGAGTTCATGCCGCTGGAAGAAGACCGCGTCTGGTCGCCGGAGACGGTCGTTACCCTGGACGAGATTCTCACCCGCATGGCCGAGTACCGGCCTTTGGTCGAGATTCCTCGAGCCCGCAGCGAAACCGCGCGCCGCTACCGCTTCGAGGATGGTGTCGGCGAAATCGGCATTATCGCGCCCGTGTCGCATCCCTTCTGCGGACATTGCAGCCGCATCCGCATCACCTCCGACGGCAAGATTCGCACCTGCTTGTTCTCCGTTTGGGACCACGACTTGTATGAACTCATCCGTCGTGGAGCTTCGGATGAGCAACTCGCCGGCTTCATTCGCGGCGTGGTGAGCAGGAAGGAAGAACGGCACCACATCGGTGAGCCGGACTTTGTGCGGGCGTCACGGACCATGGTGCATATCGGCGGTTAGCAACCAAGCTTTTAACCGCAAAGGACGCGAAGCACTGCCGCAAAGCTCGCCAGGACGGCAAATTTCGTTTTCTGGTAGTTTTCTTTCGTGAACCTTCGTGTCCTCTGTGGTTTATTGTTCTTTCCAGCGGCCTTGACCGCGGCACAAAGAGCGTATCCAGGCTTTGACCGCAACCACTACCCTGGCGACGCAAACCTCAAAGTACTCCGGCAAACCTTTTCCTATGCCGGCTACTGGCTCAACAATCCTCCTGGGGAAAAAGACAATACGTGGGCAGGCAAACGTCCGGCCCTGCTCTCAGCCGGTTTCGGTTTTCTCGTGCTCTTCAATGGGCGGCTCGAGAAGGAACTGAAGCACAATCCGGCTGCCCTGGCCCAAGCCGACGCACAAGCGGCCGCCGCATCGGCGCGGCGAGAAGGCTTTCCACCCCACACCATCATTTTTCTCGACATCGAAGAAGGCGGCCGCATGCTGCCGGAGCAGAAAAGCTACATTTACACGTGGACGGACGCCGTGGTCGCTGCCGGATTCCGTGCTGGTGTGTACTGCTCGGGCATTCCGGCGACAGAAGGGAAGACCCGCATCGTCACCGCGAATGACATTCGCGACAATGCGCAAGGCCGAAAGCTGGCCTACTGGGTAACCCAGGATTCCTGTCCGCCGTCGCCGGGCTGCGTTTTTCCTCGGCAGCCGCCCAGCCCCGGGCAGAGCGGCACCGATTTTGCCGATATTTGGCAGTTCGTGCAATCGCCGCGCCGCAAGGATTTCGCCGCCATGTGCCACAACTACAATCCTGACGGAAACTGCTATCCGCCCGGAGTGGACCCGGCCAGCCGCTTGCATGTCGATGTGAACACAGCGGCTACTCCGGACCCATCCTCTGGAAGATAGTTGCCGCCGAATTTTTTCCTGCCTTTGCGTCAAGAAGCTTTTAACCGCAAAGTACACCCGAAGGAAAGCCGCAAAGACCGCCAAGGCCGCAGGTTGCAAGTTGCGCGCTGCCCCTTCCGCAGTGCACAATATCCAAGGTGCTCAAGCATTTGCGGCTGCAAAAAGATAGCGGCACTTTCCCGCGCCGCCGAGCATCGTATAAGTTGTAGAAAGAAAGTCGGCTTCAACATCCCCGCGGACTGGGCCGCATTCAATCGGCAGCGAGCCCGCTGGAGCCGGTGAAATTGCTTTCAACATCCCCGTTTCGGAGTGAGTGACGTCATTTGTCGGGCAGGAAGCCCACACTTCGGAGCTGAAGGCGAGAAAACATGGCTACGGCTGAAATTTGCAGTCTGGAAAACTATCTCGTTCTCCCTGATCGCAGCATGGACGACCGCATCGCGGCGGCAAAAGAAGCACTGAAGGGTCAACTGGTGGTCCTCGGCCACCATTACCAGCGTGATGAGGTCATCCGCTTCGCCGATTTTCGCGGGGACTCCTACAAGCTGTCGCAGCAGGCCGCCAATGCCGGAGGAAAGTACATCGTGTTCTGCGGTGTGCATTTCATGGCGGAATCCGCCGACATTCTCGCGCGCCCCGGCCAAATCACCCTCCTGCCCGATCTGAATGCCGGCTGCTCCATGGCCGACATGGCCGAAATCACCCAGGTGGAAGACTGCTGGGAAACTCTGGTTTGCGCTGGCTTGACTAATGACGCCGGCGGCGGCATCACCCCCATCACCTACATGAACTCAACCGCGGCGATTAAAGCCTTTTGCGGCGAGCGCGGCGGCGTGGTCTGCACGTCTTCCAATGCCGCTGGAGCGTTCCAATGGGCGTTTGCTAAGAACCGCAAGCTGCTTTTCCTCCCTGACCAGCACCTCGGCCGCAACACCGGCTACAAGCTCGGCATTCCGCTCGATGAAATGGTGGTATGGAACCCCTATATGCTCAACGGCGGCATTGATCCCGAGCGCCTGAACCAAGCACGCGTAATCCTCTGGAAAGGGCACTGCTCAGTCCATCAACGGTTCCTGCCGGAGCATGTCGACAATGTGCGGGCCAAGCATCCCGGCATTCGCGTCATTGTTCACCCGGAGTGTCGCTGGGAGGTTTGCCAGAAAGCCGACGGCATCGGCTCAACCGAAGGCTTGCTGAAGATGATCCGCCAGGCGCCGGCAGGAACCATGTTCGCGGTCGGCACCGAGATTCACCTGGTCAACCGCATGGGCAAGGAATTCGCCGCAGAAGGAAAAAAGGTCATCACGCTGGACGATGCCGGTTGCCTGTGCACGACCATGTTCCGCATCTCGCCGCAGCACCTGTGCTGGGCGCTGGAGAACCTGGTCGAAGGCGAAGTCGTGAACCGGATCCAAGTGCCGGATGAGGTGAAGCACTGGGCCCGGGTGGCGCTGGACAGAATGCTGGAAATTCAGTAAGTCGGCTTCAGGCGCTAGCTTCAGCGGCGTCGACAGAAGCAGCGAATCAGCAATGTCACTTCTCAGGCAAGTGCAAAACGTTTCCCTTGGCCTGAAGCCTGAACCCTGATCCCGTGCGCTAAAATAGCTCTATCAGCCATGTCTTCCCGCACCTTCACCCTGGACGAAGCCCAAGACCTGCTGCCGGTGCTTGAGTCATTGCTGCGTACCGCAATTGACGGCAAAAACCTGATTGAGAGCGCAGAGAGCGAGCTTCAGGCAGTCGCCCATCGAATCTTCCTCAATGGGGGCATGTCCCTGAACATCGTTTCCTTGGCGCGCCGCAAAGCCGAGCGGGACAAAACCATTCAGAAGGTCAAGGATGCGATGGCGGAGATCGATGCCATCGGTGTGCAGGTGAAGGACCTCGATATCGGCCTGCTCGACTTTCCCTGTGAGGTCGATGGCCGAACCGTCCTCCTATGCTGGAAACTGGGGGAAAAGGCGATTACCCACTGGCATGGCGTGAGTGAAGGTTTCGCCGGGCGCAAGCCCATCGACGAGCGCATCAGCAAAGCCAAAAGACCAAATTAGGCCATGTTGTGGCGGGTCTCCAGGCCGAACTTCGGCTGGGTCGCGAGTGTGGAGACCGGCCCTACGTTTTCCTCTGCAAGTTGTCCCTTCTCGCCCGTTCTCACCCCAAGCGGGACTGTGTCACACGTTGGTACAGGTACTAGCGGTAGGCGCAAACTCCTCTGCTACAATTTTCAGAGCTGATTCGGGCCTATCTGTGAAGTCCTTCGTTTAGGGGTTTTGAGATGCTGAGTTGCAGACGCAACCTTCTGTCGGTGATCGCTGTTTCAGCGCTTGCCGTAGCTGTCGGATGTACAGGATTTTTCGTCAATCCAACCCTGTCGTCCTTGGCCATAGGCCCGCAAACCCCCACCGTCACTGCCAATCCTGTGCAAACTCTGCAAATGTCCGCAACGGGTACTTACAGCGACGGTTCGACTAAAGACTTGACGGGAAGGGTGCTATGGAGTTCGGCCACCCCGACCTGCGCCACCGTCAGCAAGACCGGGCTGCTGACGCCGCTGAGCACGGTTGCGGGAGTTTGCACGAGTCAAATCAGCGCCAGTTTCGGTACTGTAAGCCCGGCAACGACCACTGTGACCGTCACCGAAGGCACCCCGACTCAGATTGTCCTGAGTGCAAGCACGCTCACTCCAGCTGCCAATAGTACGGTGACATTTAAGGCTATGGCAACCTTCCCAAATAGCAGCACGCAGCAGGACATCACAACGTCGGTGACATGGACGAATTCCGATACCACGGACTTGACGCTCACCAACGGCAGCGCCACGGGAACGATTGCCGCTGGCGCCGCTCACGGGCAGCAGATTAATGTGACTGCGACTTTTGGCGGCGTGAATAGCAATACCGTCACCTTAACGGTGCAATAGCAAGAGCTTGTTTCAAGTAAACTAGGATTTATGCATTTCAACCTTCTAGCCCTTTACGCCGGGCCCGACCAGGTGATGACCGTCACCTCGGGTATCGCCAGCGTTGTTGGCGTCCTGCTCATCTTCTGGCACAAACTGGTGGCGGCCTTCAGCAAAATGATCAACAAGCTTCGCGGCATACCCGATGCTCCCGCGCCCGCGCCTGAGAACAACACTCCTCCCCAAGGTTCCTAAACCGCATTGCCGAAAAAAGCGATCGTCATTGGACTCGACGGGCTGGAACCGACCATTGTCGAGGCCATGCTGGAACGCGGCGAGCTCCCGAACCTTGCCCGCATTCGCCAGTCCGGATACTACTCGCGCCTGAGGACAACCTATCCCGCCCAGACGCCGGTTGCGTGGTCCTCATTTGCTACGGGGACGAATCCCGGGGGGCACGGAATCTTCGACTTCATCTCGCGCGACCCTGCGACATATCTCCCCGATGCGGCCCTGAGCCGCTTCGAACGGCCCAAGAGCGCCTTTGCCCCGCCGCAAGTCGTGAATCAGCGCAAAGGCGTGCCGCTGTGGCAGACGCTCTCGCAAGCCGGCGTACCCAGCGTGGTGCTGCGATGCCCGTGCACCTTTCCTCCGGACGAGCTGAACGGCCGCATGCTGGCCGGAGTGGGCGTTCCCGACCTGCGCGGGGCGCAGAACAAGGGAACCTTCTACACGCAAAGACAGGACGTGCAGGCGCAGGAGAGCGAGCAGGTTGTGATCCTTCCCTCTGGGACAGACTTCAAGACCTGCGTGATCGGGCCGCGAAATACGAAGCAGTCCCCGCCCGGCGACGCCAAAGCCGAAATCCGCGTGCAGGCGAGAAAAGACTCACGCACGCTGATGGTCGAAACTGGAGGCTCTCCCGCGCAAATCGAGGTTGCCGAGAAAACGTGGAGCGACTGGGTGCGCTTCAAGTTCAAGTTATCGATGCTGCAGTCGATCACCGGCATCGCGCGTTTTTATGTTCGCCAGCTCGAGCCGCATCTGGAATTCTACGTCTCGGCTGTAAACTTCGATCCGGCCGCGCCCATGTTTCCGGTTTCTTCTCCGGTGGCCTATGCGAAAGACGTGGCTGGGCAGATCGGCCTTTTTTCCACCCTGGGCATGGCCGAAGACCACAACGGCCTGAACAATGGCCGGTTTGACGAGCGCGCCTATCTTGATCAATGTGAATTGGTCATTCAGGAACGCGAGCGCCTGATGCGTTTCGAGCTTGATCGCTTCCGCGAAGGATTTTTCTTCCTGCTCTACGACACGCCGGATAGAGTCCAGCACATGCTCTGGCGCTTTCGCGATCCTGAGCATCCGGGCTATGAGCCCGATCTGGCGCGGGACTATTCGACACTGATCGAGCAGCACTATGCCCGTTGCGATAAGCTGCTGGCGCCGGTTCTCGATAAAGTCGATGAGGAGACGTTGCTCATGGTTCTCTCCGACCATGGCTTCAACACGTTCCGACGCGCATTCGACACCAATACCTGGCTGTGGCAGAACGGATTCCTCGCCCTGAAAAACGGCCGGAAGCCAGGCGAAGAGCTGGGGCCTCCGGAAGTCGATTGGCCGCGTACCTATGCTTACGCCGTGGGCCTCGGCGGCATTTACCTGAACTTCAAAGGCCGCGAGCGGGAAGGAATTTTGGAGGAAGGAACTGAAGCTGAGCGGGTGCGCAATACAATCCAGGACGGCCTGGCAGGTTTTACAGACGCAGGGAACGGCAGGACCGCCATTCGCAATATTTCGCGCCGCGAGCAGTTGTATTCTGGACCTTACTCGAAGAACGCTCCTGATTTGCTCGTGAACTTTTGTCCTGGATACCGGGTTTCGTGGGAGAGCGCGGTGGGAGGCTTCGCCAATGCCTTGATTCAGGACAACACGCGACGATGGAGCGGGGACCACATCATTGATCCGGAGGCGGTGCCGGGGATTCTGTTCGTAAGTCAAAATCCCCACCCCGCCGCAAAGAACGCGACAAGGGTGGGGCAGCCTCGCGGTTATTTCCCGCACATCATTGACCTGGCGCCCACAATCCTGAATTATTTAGGGGTTCCCGTTCCCAAAACCATGGAAGGCACTTCTTTACTCTGAAATGAAAATCTGTGTGCTTGGACTCGACTGCGCCGCGCCGGAAGTCGTCTTTGGCGATGAGCGCCTGGTGAATCTCCGCCGCTTGATGGACGCCGGCGTCTATGGCCGCCTGGAAAGCGTCATTCCACCCATCACGGTTCCCGCGTGGATGTGCATGTGCACCAGTCAGGATCCCGGCTCGCTTGGTGTCTACGGCTTCCGCAATCGCGTGGACTACTCCTACCACAAGCTCGGGTTCGCGAATTCGGCGTCGGTAAAAGCGCTGGCCATCTGGGACCAACTGGCGCGGGAAGGGAAGCACTCGATCATTGTTGGCGTGCCGCCGAATTATCCGCCGCGCCGCATTAACGGAATCAGCGTCGGATGTTTCCTCACGCCGGACACGACGAAGAACGACTTCACCCATCCCGCGTCGTTCAAAACGAAAATCAACGAGTTAGTGGGCGAGTATCCGGTTGACGTAAAGAATTTCCGCACCGATCGCAAAGATTGGCTGCGGGATGAAATCTTCAAAATGAGCGAGAAGCAGTGGAAGGTCGTCCACTGGCTGCTGAAAGAGCAGGAATGGGACTACTTTCATTTTGTCGATATTGGCCTGGACCGCATGCATCATGGCTTCTGGAACTACTTCGACGAAAAGCATGTGCAGTTCCAGCCGGGAAACCCTTATCAGAACGCCATTCCGGATTACTACCTGTGGCTCGACGAGCAGATCGGCAAAGCCCTCGAACTGCTCGACAGGGACACGGTCATTCTTGTGGTTTCCGATCACGGGGCGCAGCGCCTCGACGGCGGCATCGCTGTGAATGAGTGGCTGATTGGCGAAGAGTTGCTGGTTCTCAACGAATATCCGAAGGCGCTGACGCCGTTCGACAAACTCAACGTGGACTGGACGAAAACCCGCGTCTGGAGCGAGGGCGGCTACTACGCTCGCGTCTTCTTCAACGTGCAGGGGCGCGAGCCGAACGGGGTGATTCCAGCCGCTGAATATCAATCCTTCCAGAACGAAATGAAAACTCGGCTCGAAGCCCTGCCCGACGACAAAGGCAATCCCCTGAACTCACTGGTCTTCAAGCCCAGGGAACTATACAAAAACGTGCGTAATGTGGCCCCGGACCTGGTGGTCCATTTTGGCGGTCTGTATTGGCGATCCATCGGCAGCGTCGGTCATTCCGCGATTCACGTTCAGGAAAACGACACCGGGCCGGACGGCTGCAATCACGCGCAATATGGAACCTTTATCCTCGCCGCCCCGAACTGCCCACTAAACGGCGAATACCAAGGCGCGCGCCTGCTCGACATTGCTCCGACTCTTCTGGATCTCGCGGGTTATGAGATCCCCGAAACCATGCAGGGCCGCTCGCTGGTCGAAGGCATGGAAAAGAGGGCTGCCGGCGGCGACTCTGGCGAGTCCGACAAGATCATCCACGACCGGCTGGCCGGTCTGGGATACATCTAAGCTTCCCCGCCCGCATTCAACTTTCATCTACTCTGCCCAGCTCGGAGTGTCTACAATAACGTTATTATGAAGACCCTCGCGTTGGACGGTATTCTTCTGATGGTTGGCATTTTTGCAGGTTGTGGCGGCGGCAGCATGGGCACCACGAACCCACCTCCCCCTCCACCCCGAACCATTAACGCATCCCTTACCGTCGACAGCACCAACAATGGCGCCTTTGACCTCGCCATGTCGACCTCATTTCAACCGGCGGAATGGGACGACACCTTTTTCCAGAACAACCCCGGTATTAAGCAGACGTTGCTGGGGAAATTGCAGCCGCATCACATCCGCTTGCAGACGGTTTCCCAGGGAGTGCCGCAGACTTCCGCCAGCGCGTGGGATTTCTCCGTCCTGGATGCTATTACGCAGCCGGTTTTGGCCGTCGGAGACCACAGCCCGGAAATGCAACTGGGCTGGGCGCCGAATTTTATGTGGTCAAACGGCAGCCTGGACGCGCAACAATTTGCCGCCTACGCCCAGGACATGGTGGCCTACTACAACCATGCCGGCGGATTCAATGCGGCTGACGGCAACCACGCTTCGCCCAGCGGCATTCCCATTCAGTGGTGGGGCATTCTCAACGAACCCAGCATCAATAACGTCCCTGACGCTGCTACCTACACGCAGATTTATAACCAGGTAGTTCCCGCCATGCTCAGCACACCCTCCCGTACTTCGCTCAAGTTCGTGGCTCTGGAGCTTTGTTGTAGCAGCGAGAACTGGGCTCAGACCTTTGCCGCCAATGTAAACACGCAAGTGGATGCGGTGGCGGTTCACTACTACTCCTCCTGCAATCAGAGGGATACGGATGCGCAATTAATGAGCACGGTTCCTGGATTTGCCAGCGGCGTACAGGCGATCTCTTTCGATCTGCAGACAAGCGGCAATCCGCTGGTGGACAACGCTCCCGTATGGATCACGGAGAATAACGTGAACGCCGACTACAACAACAACGGGATGAGTGCCTGCAATCCAAGTCAAGTTTTCGTGACCGACGACCGCGGTTCCAGCGCTTTCTTCGCGGCCTGGCGGCCTTATGTGTTTTCCCAGGTCGGCAAAGCGGGCGCGAAGGCGCTGTATCACTGGGATTTTGACGCGGATGCCCAATTCGGCGAGGTGGACTACAACACCGCAAACACTCAACTCAGCTATTGGGTCGACTATTGGTTAGGACAGATGTTTCCCGCAGGCTCGGGGCAGCTGCAATTGCAATCCACAAACACTGATACGGCAGACATTGAATTGTTGCCGGTGCTGAATGTCGACGGGAGCGTCGTCGTGATGGTCTCAAATCATGCCGTGGCTTCGCCCACCGACAACAACGGCGCGGGACTGGCCGCAGATGTAGCCGTCGATACCAGCGCCCTGGGCTCATTCAACAGCGCAAGTGAGTTGATCATTGATTCCACCACCAGTGCGGCCACGGGCCCGAGCCCGGTCACGATTTCGCCGAGTTCGCCGATCAAGCTGCAGCTTAACGGTTACAGCGTGGCCTTTATCAAGCTGCAGTAACCCGGGCCGGGCCGATCCGTGTGGTGGCGGGTCTCCAGACCCGCCGCTACACTCTACTGCTTCTTTTTCCCGAATAAGCCGCCGATGGCGTTGACCACTCCCTGTCCGTTCTGTCCGTTCTGCAGCTGTTGCCCCAGGCTCTTCTTGAGCTGATTGCCCAGTTGGCTGCTGACGAGCCCCTTCACGTCGGGAATAAACTTGGGATCGGATGCGGTCCCCTGAATCATCAGCGGAATCGTGGCGCCATTCCCGCCAACGCCCGCCATTTTGGTTAACCCGCTGACCACGCTGCCATTCAATGCCGCCTGCATGTGGTAGTCGAGCGCATTCTGGGGACTCACGGTGCCGTTGCCGGTGATCGTCCCGAGGGCGGGAATCACCAGGTTGACGTTGTTGGTCTGAATGCCGCTCGGCGAATAGCGGACGTCTGAGCTGAAGTTCTGGATGGTCGTGTCGGGGCCAGTCTTCGCGCCGCTCAGGGCTTGAATGGCCGCGAGCTTTGACCCCATATCGAACCCGGCCAGCTTCGTGTTGGCCAGCTTCACCGGACCGGCGATGACCATCTGGTTTACCGGGCCGGTGATGGTGAGGTTAGCGGTCAGCGTGCCGCCCTGCAGCGATGAACCTTTCGGCAACTCAACTCCAAGCGGAGGCAGAAGAGTCTCCAGATCATCCACCGGCATGTTGTCGGCATTCAACTTCATGTTGAGCGTAGGATTTTCGCCGTGCAGATCAAACGTGCCGCTCAGCTTTGCGGTTGCCTTTACAACCGAAACATCTCCCTGCAGTTGCCCGGTCTGTTTCAGCAGTTCGTAGGTGGTGGAGTACTTCATGCTTATGGTGCGCTGCGCGGGCGTGCCTTTAGGCGAGAGCTTCAACTTGTCCGCGGTTGCATCTCCGGCGCTCTTGGCCTGTTTTCCGTCGGATTCGACAGTACCGGCGAAATTCGCGATGCCTCCGATTCCCGAAGTCGGATCGACGAAGCCGGACTTGGCCAGGTCAAGGCCATTTACGTTGATTTTTGCCTGCAGCGGTGTGAGTGACGTGTCAGATCGATTGATAGGGCCGCCGGTTCCCTCCAGTTTTGCATTTCCGCCACCGGGCAGTTGCGCTGTCAGGGTGAAGGGGAACTGCGAGCTAAACGAGAAGTTCTTCACTTCCACGTCGACATTGCTGTAGGTATGGGTTCTGCCCTTGGCATTGGTGTCGCCCACCGAAATATCGCCGCCATGAATGGCAAGCTTGCCTACGGACAAATTCTGTTCCAGTCCCTGTTCGGAGGAACTCTTATTTCCCGGCGAAGGTGCCGATGCTGATTGCGACTGCGGGTTCTGCGGCTGCGGTGTAGGCTTGTTCGCCGCCGGCTTTGCCGGCGCGCCCTTGTTTTCGGCTATAGCCGGAGTGTTGCCCGGCGCGCTGGCTTGTCCTCCTCCCGGGCTGTTCCCCAGGCTGGAGAAGTTCCACTTGCCATCCGGAGAGCGCAGCAGCGTGACTTGCGGATGGGTCAGAGTAATGTCACGAATCTCCAGCGTCTTTGAAAAGATCAAGGGAATCATGTTGACGCCCACGTTCAGCGTCTGCGCCTTGATGAATGGATTGCTGCTGAATGAAGGATCATCGGCAATCGCTATGTTGTCAGCAGCCAGGCTGCCCGACCACAGCGACAAACTCAAATTGCCGATTGTTACTTTCCGCCCCAGCGCATTGGTGAGTTCCGACTCAATGCGCGGCCGGAAGGTGTTCACGTTGATGACGAACGGAAGAACGATGACAATGATGATCAGAATTGCGACGACAATCGCAATCCACTTTAAAACCTTCATGGCTGAACCTCCTCCCCCAACGTGCAGTTGGATGACTCAAGCCGGGCTGAAGTGGGCTGGCGCCCTCCCAAGTCTAACAAAAACAGCAGTTAGCGTCTGGCATTAAACAATGAGTAAATACTGAAGAACCGTCCTGTACTCCCTGGATAAAAGACAGAGCCCGCCGGGGCATGGCTTATCCCACCGCAACTTGATGGGGAGTCGAATAGGGCACGGCCTGGGCGAGCGCTTGATCCAGGTCCGCGATGAGATCCTCCGCGTTCTCAATGCCAACGGAAAGCCGTATGAGTTGCTCGGTCACTCCCATCTTTTTTCTGTGTTCGGCCGAGATCATGGCGTGCGAGGTCAGGACGGGAAGCGATACCAGCGACTCGACTCCGCCGAGGCTCGGAGCCAGCGTAAACAACCGCAGGCATTCGCTGACTTTTTTCGCGTCTTCGCCGCTGCCCTCGACTTCAAAGCTCAGGACACCGCCTCCGCCTTTCATCTGGTCGATGGCAAGCGCCCGTTGGGGGTGACTCTGGAGGAAGGGATAATTCACCGAGCGCACTTTCGGGTGTTGTGACAGGAACTCCGCGATGCGCAGCGCACTCTGATTCTGCCGTTCCACGCGAACCGCTAGCGTCTTGATTCCGCGCAGCAGCAGAAACGCCGCGTGCGGGTCCATGACTCCGCCCAGAGTGGTTCGCGTTGCCCGAATCTGATCGATCAGGTCGCGCCGTCCCGCGGCAATGCCGCAGATCAAATCGGTATGTCCGGCGAAATACTTGGTCCCGGAGTGAAGGATCAAGTCGATCCCGAATTCCGCCGGCCGCTGGTTGATGGGCGTGCCGAAGGTGCCGTCGATCACGCTGATCAATCCGTGTTCGCGGGCGATGGCCGCGGTCTTGTTCAGGTCGATAACCCGCAGCGTCGGATTGGTCGGCGACTCCAGGTACAGCAGTTTCGTGTTGGGACGAATAGCGCTGACATGCTGCTCGTACTCCGTGGTATCGACAAATGTCGTTTCGACGCCGAGTCTCGGCAGCCAACTCGACAGGAACTTGGTCACTCCTCCATAAATATCGCGCTGCGCGACAATGTGATCGCCATTCTTCACCAGCCCCAGGATGCTGGTGGTGATCGCATTCATCCCCGACGAGAACACCAGGGCGGCATCTACTTGCTCCAGCTCGGCCACCGCGTTCTCCACGGCGGTGTGAGTGGGATTGCCGTAGCGCGTGTAGAACATATCTGTGTTCGTGGCACGCAACTGCTGCTCCGAGTCCGTCACCTGGAACGTGGAAGTCTGATAAATCGGTTGGGCCATGGCGGCATTGCGCTTGTCGAGCGGCTTGCCCCCGTGCACGGCCTCGGTTTGCGGATGAAAGCGACGGCGCTTCATAGCTGCTCCTTCAGTGCAACAGGTCAAGGGTAAATGCGGCGGAAAGCGCGGGCAAGCTTGCTCAGGCTCCTTCGCCTTATAATGCACGATCTATGGAGATGGGCTTAAAGGGCCGAGTTGCAATCGTGGCTGCCTCCAGTCAAGGTATTGGACTGGCGACCGCCGAAGCCTTTGCCGCAGCGGGCTGCCGTGTGGCCATGTGTGCGCGGAACTCAGAGCGGCTGGAATCCGCGGCAGGGAAGATCCGCCAGTATGGCGCCGAGGTCTTTGCGCATACGCTTGACGTCACTCAACCTGCCGCAGTGCACGAATTCGTGCAGGCCGTGGTGGAACAGTTCGGGGGAGTCGATATTTGCGTGACCAACGCTGGAGGCCCGCCCAGGGGTTCCTCGCGTGCAGCACCGAGGACTGGCGAAAAGCGGTGGACGCAAATTTCCTCAGCGCGGTGTACTTCGCCCGGGAAGTTATCCCTTACATGCAGCGGAAACGCTGGGGTCGTATCATCACTTTGACCTCGATTACCACCAAGCAGCCCGTTCCTGATCTGGTGCTTTCCAATGCCGTACGAGCTGCGGTGGCCGGGCTGGTGAAGAGCCTGGCCAATGAGTTCGGTAAGGACGGTATCCTGGTCAACAACGTTGGGCCGGGATACACTGCAACCGACCGCTTGAAGGAACTGGCGCGGGCGCGCTCGGCGGCGCAAGACAAGAGTGAAGACGCAATCTTCGCTGGGTGGGCGAGCGATTCAGCCGTCAAGCGCGTGGCTGAGCCGCGCGAGGTGGCGGACACCATCCTGTGGCTGGCTTCCGAGCGCGCCTCCTATATCACGGGCCAGACGATTCTCGTCGATGGCGGAGCTTACAAAGGATTATGACCATGGTGAAAACAGCGAACACAGACACCTCAGCAACCGGGCGAGTCCCCCTGAATGGGACCGTGGCTCAGGCCAAGCGGGCGGTGGAGATGAGGCACTGGGTCTGGGACGAAGTCGAACTCGAAGTCATGCACCCACTCCTCGAACGCCAGTTGATTGTCGGCGAGAACGTCATGCTGGCGAAGCTCCTGCTCCGGAAGGGCTGCATTGTGCCCATGCATAGTCATGTCAATGAGCAGCTCAGCATGATCTTTTCCGGCGCCCTGAAGTTCTGGATCGACGGCAAAGAGATAGTTGTTCGTGGAGGGGAAGTCCTGACTATCCCGCCCAACATGCCGCACAAAGCCGAAGCCCTCGAAGATACCACCGGAATCGACGTGTTTAATCCACCGCGCGCCGACTGGATCAACAAGACCGATTCTTATCTCCGAAAGTAGCTCTCTTTGCGGTGAAAGGCTTTAAAAGCTAGTAACCGCAAAGATGGCAAATCCGCAAAGCAGGCTAAGAAAGCACCTCTGCAATCCTGTCTGATATTCTTATTTCTTCCAGATCATGACTGAGCAGGCAACGAGAACCGAGACCAGTGTGTCCCAACTTCGCTGCATTGGCTGCGGCCGAACGGCACTGCCCGACCGCTTCCGCTGCGAGCATTGCCGCGATCTGCTCGAGATCATCTATCCAGGCTGGGAAAGCAGTGGCCCGGCAGGATTGAGCGCCACTGCTTTAAAGAAACTATGGCGCGACCGCAGGGCATCTTTCAATCCTGCCGATGGTAGCGGCGTTTGGCGCTTTCGCGAAATCCTTCCGGAAATCGCCGCGAATCAGATCATCACCATCCGAGAAGGGAATACCCCGGTTTATGAACTTCCCCATTGCGCCAGGAGCGCCGGAATTAAACACCTGGTAGCTAAGCATCAGGGCATGAATCCGACCGGCTCCTTCAAGGATACCGGCATGACGGTCGCGGCCTCATTTGCCCGGCAAGCCGGATACAAGTGGGTTGCATGCGCATCGACGGGAAACACCTCGGCTTCCATGGCGGCCTATGCCGCGCGCGGCGGCCTGCACAGCCTGGTGCTGATCCCCGACGGCAAAATCTCCTGGGGAAAGCTTTCGCAATCCCTCGACTACGGCGCAATTACCTGCCAGCTCAAAACCGATTTCGATGGATGTGTCCGCGTGCTCAACGAAGTGGTCGAGCGCATGCCGGTCTATCTGTTGAACTCGGTCAATCCCTACCGCGTCGAGGGGCAGAAGACCGTCGCGTTCGAACTGCTCGAGCAAATGGCATGGGACCCGCCGGATCACATTATCGTTCCCGGGGGGAACCTCGCGAATTCCTCCGCGATTGGAAAAGCATTGCGCGAGATGAAACAGCTGGGCTTCATTTCGCGGCTGCCCCGAGTTTCGGTGATTCAAGCCGAGCGTGCGAATCCCCTGGTGCGCACCATTCGCGAAACCGGCGGAGAGCGTTTGATTCCGGTTCACGCCGACACAATGGCCACGGCAATCCGCATCGGCAATCCCGCATCCTGGAAGAAAGCGCTGCGAGTGATCCGCGAGACCGGTGGCACGGTTGAAGAGGTGAGCGAAGTCGAGATCGCGATGGCCAAGGCGGAAATTGGCGCCGAGGGGGTGGGCTGCGAACCTGCTTCGGCGGTAACTCTGGCCGGCCTCAAGAAACTAGTCAAACAAGAGTTTGTAAAGCCAAATGAAACGGTTGTGCTGGTGTTGACCGGACACGTGCTGAAGGACGCCGATTTCACGCTGAAGTTCCACCGCGGAGACTTGTTCGAAGGCACTGCACATGCGAGCGAAGCCGGTGCACTGAAGCCATACCAGCGTTCGCCCCTGGTATTGGAGCCCAAAGTCGACGCCGTCATAGACCTGTTACGCTCTGCTGAACAATAGAGTTTTCCCGCGTGCAACATCGTGGTTATGAATCGTAGCGTCACCACGGGGAAACGAAGGCATACGAGGAAATCATCGCAGCATGGAATTTCAGGTCAGCCTTCCCGCGACCTCTGCGAATCTTGGCCCGGCATTTGATGCCGCCGCGCTGGCGCTGAATCTTGCGTTGCGGGTACGAGCGCGAAAGGCTCGCACTTTCTCAATCACGGCAACGGGACGCGATTCGGAAATCTGCGGCCAGGTGGAAAACCACCTGATTCTCAAGACCTACGCAGAGGTACTCACTACGGAAAAAAAGCCGGCGACACCGCTTGCCCTCGCCATCCATAATGGCTTCCCCATTGGCAAGGGTTTGGGCTCTTCGGCGGCAGCGCGGCTGGCGGGAATTGCCCTCGCGATCCATTTCGGACATCTACGCTGGGACAGCACGCGCATCATCGGGGAAGCTTCCCGCCGGGAACATCATCCGGATAACGCAGCGGCGTGCTGGATGGGAGGCATAACCGTTGCGCGCATGTGGGGCGAAGCGGAAGCGCAATACGCGCGCTTCGTGCCCAAGGGAAAATGGCCGTTGATGCTCGCGATTCCTGACCAGCAGCTCGCTACGGAAAAGGCGCGAGATGTGCTGCCGAAGGAATACTCCCGCGCCGATGCTGTCGTTAATATCCAGAATTCCATGTTGCTGCTGGCGGCATTATTTCAAGGAAAACATGAGATTTTGAAAGGCGCACTCCACGATCGCATCCATGAACCCTATCGCGCCGAACTCTGTCCGTTATTGCCGGCATTGCAGCACTTATCGCCAGACCAGGGAATTCTCGGAGTCGCTCTCAGTGGCGCCGGCCCATCGGTGCTGCTGTTTCTCGATCCCAATTCGCGTGTGGAAAAACTGAAGTCCCGCGTGGAAGCCCATCTGAAAGAGCGCGGACTGAAAGCGGAACTCCTGGTCACTTCCATTGCACGGCGGGGTGGCGAGGCCTCGTTCCCCAGGCGATCCGCGAAAAGCTAAACGGGGCGGCGGTCCTCTTCGAGGACTTCATCCAACGCATTCAAAAGTTGGCGGGCGCGCTTTGAAGAATCAGAAGTCCCGCCTTCCGCCTTCCGCCGCAGCAGGTGGTATTCGTCGGCAATGTTCAGGGCAGCCAGCACGGCTAGCCGCGCCGTATCAACGGTATGGGTCTGCTCGGAAACCGCGCGCATTTTGGAATCGACATACTCAGCGAGCTTGAGGATGTAATCGGGATCGGTCCCGCGCAGGTTGTAGCCCTGGTCAAAAATTTCCACGCGGACGCTGGTATTACCCACGTCCTGAACTTGCGGCTGTTTTGTCGCCGTTGCCATGTTTGACTCCTGGGCTATGGCCCCCTTCAACTGGCGGCCGACTCTGCCGTCATCTGGTCGATCTGCGCCAGCATCTTCTCCACCCGGGCGCGAATCTCTTCGCGCTCTTTCCGCAGCGACACCATCTCGCGGCGCAAGCCTTCCACTTCTTCTTCTCGAACTTCCAACTGCTCCCGCAACCGCTGTAGGTCGCGTTCGGCGATCGACCGGGCCTCGCGCGCCGACTTGTATAGGTCAATAGTGCGATAAACCTTCTCTTCAAGCGCCTGAAAATCGTCTGCGGGAACCTGCGTGGATAACTCCTCGACCGCTCTTAAGCTCATGATTTCCGTGTCCTGGGAAGAAAAGTTGAAGTCTTGAGCGCAGTATACTCCAGACCGGCTGTGGGAAAAGCGGGAAGTTAAGCGCAGGGAAATTAGAAGTACGATTTGGGGAGCAGGAACAAGCCCGAGGCAGGTCGGATTGCGCCCAAGTCGTGTCGCATCACTTCGGAGCCGTTTCCAGAGCTGTTTCGAACGCATCCAGCGACAGAGATCGCAGCAGATTTCTGCGCAGTCCGCGCTCGACTTCGCCCAATCCCTGCGATGCGGCTACCAGCCATTCGAAATTGGCGGCCTGAGACAGGCGCCGCAGTTCCGGGACAATATCCGTATTCCGCACCAGGTCCGGAGAACCGGATTCGAGAAAGAGCAGGTCCTGCAACAGGGAATACAGACAGCGCAAAAGCAAGTTCATTTTTTCCCGGCCCTCCGCTCCTGGGCGATAGCTTTCGGTCATCTTGAAGAGTTCCGAGTGTTCTCCGGATCGCAACGCGGTGCCGAGCAGGGTCAGCGCATTTGCCCGTCCCGCCGCGTATTCGGCGAGATTGAAGTTCCGCGCCCGCCCCACCGCTCCTTCCGAAAGCCTCGCGACCAAGGCCCGTTGCGGCGCGCTCCACTCCGCCCGGTGCCGCGTCAGGTAGGCGTCAATTTCTGAGGCTGACAGGCAAAGCAGCGGCAGAATCATGCAGCGCGAGCGGATGGTGGGAAGCAGTTCTCCGGGATTGCGCGCCAGCAGAAAAATGGTTGCGAACTCCGGCGGTTCCTCCAGGACTTTGAGCAGGGAATTGGCAGCTTCTTTCATGAAAGCCGAATCGGTGAAGATGAAAACGCGTTCTCTGCCCTCGGACGGGCGAAAGTAGATGCTGTCGATCACGTGCCGCACCTGATCGACTTTGATCATCATCTGCGGCGGATCGGGAGGAATGACGAGAACATCCGGATGGGTCTGGACAAACAGCCGCGTTTCCTTTTTGTCGGTTTCCTTCAGGGCTTCGCGAGCTTCAACGGCTTCGGCACAGCGCGCCTCAACCTCTTCGCTGAGCCCGATGCGCAGGCAATTCGAGCATTGGCCGCAAAAATCGGGCAGGCCCTCGGTCATCGGACGTTCAAGACAGTTCATCGCCCGCGCAACCATCGTGGCCAGCGTGTACTTGCCTGAACCTGCGGGTCCCGCAAAGATTACGCTGCTCGGGAACCGATCGCGCGCCAGCATCTCGCGAATCCGTCGCACGGTTTCTGCGTTGCCGTGAAAATCAGAGAAAGGCATAGCTGAACGTCATCTCCCATTTATCCCCGCGAAACCTTCCAGCGCATCGCGCTGCCTCCCCCGCCCGGCCCGCGCATTTCAATCACGCCGCCGGAAGTTCGCGTGTGGACGCGATTTCCATTTACCTCGATTCTTGAAAAACGCTTAAGTTCGTCGGGGGCCAACTTCAGACGGACGGCGTACGTATTCTGCGCGCTTGGGTTATACCAGCCTTCATAACCGGACGACGTTTTCAGCAATCCCAGCAGCGGCGAATCGAAACGGAATTCGGTCAAGGGAAGTTTCGGCGCAAACGTAACGCCATTCTCGATGAAGTCCAGCCCCAGCAATTTGGCGCACGAATACAGCGGGCAGGCATGGGAGTGCATGTTGAAGACAGGGAAGTCGGTCCATCCGAACGGGCGTCCGCCGGTCGTTCCCCCGGGATGTTTGCTGCTGGCGGAGTTCAGCGTGTCGGGGCCGCTCCAGGTGCCATACCAGATGTCGGGATAAACCTCTGCGTGGCGCGCCAATGAATTCTTCTTCCACTCGTCCCAGGCCATGGGACCATCAACGCCAGCTAATGCCCAGATGAGCGTCTGGTTGAGCGACGGCCATATCCCGCCGGCAACCTGGGTGCCGGGGTCCGAGTGCCACACGCCCTTCTGCGCGTTGCGATCGGGACCGTCACTGAGCTGAACCGCGCCAATGGGAGACACCCGGCGTAGTTGCTGGTCGATGCTCTGAACCAGGGTTCGAGTCTGTTCCTCGTCGGATGCACGGCCGATAATAGCCCACGGCTGCGGCTCAATCCACAGGCTGTTTTCACCCAGCCACCCCAAAGAGGGACCGAGCCAGGCGCGGCGAAACCACTTTCCCGTCCACTGTCTTTGCACGGCAGCGCGGTGCTGTTCCGCTTTGTTCTGAATGGGCGTTGCAAGGCGCCCATCGTCGCCGGCGAACAGCAGCATGCGCGCGTAATAGTCGAACACATAAGCTGCCATCGCAGAATTCAGCACGCTTTCCCCTGTCTCGACCACTTCTTTTATGGACGGCTGCGGCACCCAGGCATTTACGAGCGCGTCGTTCCAGTCATCCTGCAGCATGCGCATGAGCGAGTGCTGGCCGGTCTTGACGTCGTCGTTTAAGTGCTTGTAGCAGCGCGCGAGGAGATTGCGGACAGAGTCGCGCCCGGCGTTCGCGCCATACACGGTTACTATTTCTGAATCGAGGAAATTCGTATCACGGGTTGCGAGGACGTACTCGCTTGCCACCCACAAGAGCCAGAGTGGCATGTCGCTCGAGTTGTCGCTGGTCGTTGGCATGGGCATGCCGTGGCCGACAATTCCGTAGGGAATCGAGCCGTCAGGCCGGACTTCCTTCAGCGTGTAACGCAGGATTTCCTTCACCAGTTCCGGATCGCTGAAAACGAAGGGGAGCACGTGCTGCAGGGGATCGCGCGCCGCGCCCTGGAATCCCATGACGTACTGATAGATGGCGCCCTGCGAAATGATGTGCTGATGGAAGAAGTCGTCGTAGGTGAAGCCGCTGCGGAGATAGTAGTGGTTCCAAGTGATCTCGCGCTCCACCCAGGGTTCTTCCGGCGTACTGAAGCGCAGGCCGCTCGTTTTCCATTTTTTCGATGAGTCCGCGAGTGCGTTCCTGGCGTTCTGCCGATATTTCGTTACCAGCGTGTCGAGATCGACTCCAGAAACGATATAGCCGTAAAGGAAGAACAGCGTGCGGCTTTCGCCGGGTTTCAAGCTGAATTTGCGTTCCAGCAGAAGCGCACTGTCTGGGCCGGTCTGGCTTAAGTCGCCGTCCAGTTCGCGAGCCAGGCCGTTGGGGTTGGCTGCACGGCCGTTTCCAAAAAAATCTTTGCCGTTGCTCGACATCGCGTCTGCGGGCGCGTCCAGCGAAACCAGGAAAGTAGAGGGAGGATTGAGGTCTTCGAACGCTGCGTTTCGGGGCGCGTTTTTGGCGGGCGCCGTGAGAAATGGATTGGAATTCCTCTCGAGGTTCACAACCGCGGCCTGGAACTGCTGTTCCATGTCCTCGTCCGGTCCAAGAAATTCTTTGCTCTCGAGCAATCCTGCGCCGTTGTGGACAGCGCGGAAGTGATGAGCGAAGCGGGCGCCGAAATCGCGCCGCCAGTCGTGCAGGTTCTTGCCCGCGGACATGGTGTAGAACGCGCGAAACGAGAATTGATACAGGGCGCAAGCCCAGTATTCGATCCATCGCAACTGCGCGTCGGATGAACCTGAATTCGTAACCGTCACCTGCGAGAGGAGAACGGGATCATTGCCGAAAGGCGCGAAGATGACCTGGTCGATCGCAAGCGACTCGCCATGCACTTTCTTGCGAAAATACCCGATCCCGAAGATCCGCTCGAAGGATTTTGCATTCCCCGGGTACAACGTACGAAGACTCACGTTTCCATCGGTCAGGTATCCAAATCCACCGCCAAAATAGCCGCCCTCGGGCGCATAGTCGTTAAGGAATTTCGGCGCGCCTTCGTCCTGGCGCACGCGTACGTCGCCGTAGTTCGATGCAACCGCAACCAGACGATCATTGCCGACCTGGTGAATGTGCTCGGTTGGTCCAAGAATGCCCTCGTTAACTTCAGTCCTGGCTTTGGGGTCCTTGATCTCATCGCAGGTGTACTGGAAAGACGGCAACCCGAATTCATCCTCAATCCATTGGCCAAAATATCCGGATCCGAATGCCGGATTTTTCTCTGCTCCGGTCGCCGCCGGCGTCTGCGTCCAGGCCGGCGGGCGCGTTTTCCATGCGGCAGTTGCTAGCGCCGCCTCCTCCAGGAACTCCCTCCGGCTAACCGGCATTCTGGATTCTCCGCGCGCCCGCGGTGCCGATCCTGTTGTTCACCAGCGCGAGAATTGTGGCGTGGGTTTCGTCTGGAGTTCCGCGCGCGTCGACCACTACGACCCGCCCAGGTTCCCGGCGCGCGATTTCGTGATATGCCGCGTGCACGCGCGAAAAGAAGGCGCGGTTTTCGCGCTCAAAACGGCTTTCGTCAGGCGACCCGGTGCGCTCCCGGTTGCGGCGCCGAGCCCGTTCCACACTGATGCTCACGTCGCAATCCATCAGAATCGTAAGATCCGGCTTGACGTTGCCGCACAGCACGCGATGCAGATCCAGGACCGCCTGGGTTCCAAGCTCCCTTCCGCCCCCCTGGTAAGCCTCGCTCGAGTCGGTGAAGCGATCACACAGCACCATGTGCCCAGCTTCGACCGCCGGCAAGATGATTTCACGAAGATGCTGCGCCCTGGAGGCAAACATTAACGCCAGCTCAGCCATGGGATCGAGGCCCAACGTCCGCGTGTCCAGAAGCAGAGTGCGGATTCCCTCCCCAATCGCCGTTCCGCCTGGCTCACGCGTGGTGGTGACTTGCAGGCCGTGCGCACGTAATCTTTCCGCCAGTTTTTCCAGTTGGGTGCTTTTGCCGCACCCGTCGAGTCCTTCGAAGGTGATGAAGGTGCCGCGCTGGCTCACGGAGAAGATGATATCAGCGGAGCAGCAGTCAGGTTCTCGCTGCCCCACGTGGCGTGATCCGCTCTACGCTGATATATTCATCGGTTTGCGAAAAATGTAAGGAGATAGCCTGTGCCCCTTTCCCGCCGCTTGTGTTTTGTGGTGCTTGCATCATTCCTAAGCAGTTCATTCCTGCATGCAGCTCCCGCCGCTCCCCACATCACGCTCTCGCTTGACGCCACCGACGCGCCGCGAAAGATTTTTCATGCGCAGCTCACGATGCCGGCCAGCCCCGGAACGCTTACCCTGTATTACCCCAAGTGGATTCCCGGCGAACACGCGCCCAGCGGCCCCATCGCCGATCTCGCGGGATTGAAGTTCACCGGCAACGGCCAAATACTCAAATGGCGTCGCGCCCTCGATGACGATTGGGCCATCAACGTTGAGGTCCCTGCGGGCGTGCAGCAGGTCAATGTCAACCTCGACTATCTCTCGAAAGCCGGTCCCGATCAGGCGCTGTTTTCCGCCGGAGCATCCGCTACCGAGAAACTCACGCTGATCAGTTGGAACCAGGTGCTGCTTTATCCCAAAGGATGGACTGCCGACCAGATTACCTACAGTGCCTCCATGCGCCTTCCCTCAGGGTGGAAGTTCGGAACGCCGCTGCCGGTCGCTTCTCAGTCAGGCGAAGAAGTCCACTTTAGCCCGGTTTCGTTGTACACGTTGGTGGATTCTCCCGTAATCGCAGGCGAATTTCTGAAAGTCGTTCCCCTCAACCCTGGGCAAACTCCGCCGGCGGAACTGGACATTGCCGCCGATAGCGCTGCCGCGCTCGATCCGCCGCAAGAAGTTTGGGACCACTACAAGAATGTCGTGAAACAGGCCACCACCCTGTTTGGCGCGACGCATTATCGTGATTATCACTTCCTGTACACCCTCAGCGATCACGTGGCGCACTTTGGCCTGGAGCACCACGAATCCAACGACAGCCGCACCGACGAGCGCTCGCTGGTCGATCCCGATTTGCGCATGTTGTCCGCCTCACTTTTGACGCATGAATACACGCATTCCTGGAACGGCAAGTACCGTCGCCCGGCTGACCTGACCACGCCCGACTATCAGCAAACCATGCAGGATGACCTGCTCTGGGTCTACGAAGGATTGACCGAGTACGTTGGCGATCTTTTGGCGGCGCGCAGCGGCCTGTGGACGCCCGAGCAGTATCGCGATGCTTTGGGGAACACCGCGGCTGCCATGGACCACCGCCCCGGCCGCGCCTGGCGCAACCTGCAGGACACCGCCGACTCTGCGGCCATTCTTTACTATGCTCCCCGCGCATGGGATTCCTGGCGGCGCGATGTCGACTACTATCCCGAGGGCGAACTCGACTGGTTGTGGGTCGATACCATCATTCGCCAGCAGTCCGGCGGGAAAAAATCCATCGACGATTTTTGCAAGTCATTTCATGGCGCGCCCAGCACTCCTCCCATGGTCAAGACGTACACATTTGACGACGTGGTCAACGCGCTCAACCAGATCGTCCCCTATGATTGGCGCGGCTTCTGGACCGAACGCCTGACCAACCACGGACCAGGCGCCCCCCTCACAGGCATCGAAAACAGCGGATGGAAGATCGTGTACGACGGCACTCCGTCGCCCATGAGCCATGCCATGGAGGAGCGGGTGAACATGGTTGACGCAGCCTACTCGATTGGCCTGGTCATCAAGGAAGATGGCGGCATCCTCGACACCGTCGAAGGCATGGACGCGGCGCGGGCAGGCATCGGTCCCGGCATGAAATTAGTCGCCGTGAACGGCCGCGCTTTCACGCCCCAGGTTTTGCGAGATGCGCTCGCGCAGGGCAAGAACGGTTCGGAACCGTTGCAGTTGCTGGTCGAGAATTCCACCTACTTCCGAACCTTTAATCTGAATTACCACGGAGGCGAGAAGTACCCGCATCTGGTGCGCGACGATTCGAAGCCTGACGTGCTGACCGACATCATCCGCGCACACTGATTTCTTTCCTTCGTGTGCTTAGTGTCCTTCGCGGTCATTCTGGCATTGTCAACCGCCAAGGATACGAAGGCTCACGAAGCCTTTAGTTGCTGGTCCTCTGCTACACCAGCGAACAGGTCCGTTTCTGGCTTCGCCGCACCGGTCACGATCGATGCCGCCAGATGGAAGTGCTCCACGCGTCCGCGTTGGCGCGCGTTTTCCTCGAACATGGCCCAGAGGGGCTCCTGAGTCTTATGTGCCTTGAAAGCGGCGATTTTCGTATCCAGGTGATCGCCAATATCGATGCTCGCCGTCTGCGGAGCGAAGGTTATCGGGGGACGGCCTGGAATCGCGATTCCCGCAGCCGCGTAGTAGAGCTTCGCGGTTCGGTGCGGAAGAATTCCGTCGGTCAATTGATCGGCGTAGCGGTTCGCACGGCCAGCCCAGTGAAACGCCAGGCCGGCAAAAATTCCTGACAGCGAATGATCGGGATGGCCGGTGACTCCCCCTTCAGGACCGAATGTGAGCAGGACGTGCGGCCGAAAATGCCGCACCTGCAACGTCAGTTCATAAACCACCCGGTTGAGTTCCTGGCGATAGAGTTGGCCATCGGGATAGTCGAGCACGACGGGCCGGGAGACCCGCAGAATCTCGCAGGAGGCCAGAAACTCCCGCCGCCGCATCGCGGCGAGTTCGGCGTCGTTTTTCGCATTCCCCCGATGGGAGCCGGCCTGCCCCGGCGTCAGGCATACAACGGAGGTTTCGACGCCGCGGTCTCGATAGGCCCGCAGTGATCCCCCGAAACTGCCGGCTTCATCGTCGGGATGAGCGGTAACGCACATCAGGCGAAACATGCCCAGATTCTATCCTGTGCACTGGTTCGCAGAAATGCTGCAATCATTTGCGGAGTATGCAAAATGTTTTCCCGAATTGCCCCGTCCAAAATACAATAATTAGGCGGCCGCAGCCCATGCACGTCCTGATCACAACCGACACCCTGAACGGCAATTGGACGTACACGCGCGAGTTGGCCTCGGGCTTGATCACGCGCGGGTTCCGGGTGACTCTCGTGAGTTTCGGTGAGATTCCATTGCCTCACCAGACCGCCTGGATGGAGCGTCTCTATGGCCTCAGCTATCATCCCAGCGCCTTCCGCTTGGACTGGATGCAGGAGGGACAGCATGATTTCTACGATGCATCGGCGTATCTCTGCTCCCTGATCAAGGACCTGAAGCCGGATATTTTTCACTCCAACCATTTGTGCTATGGCGCCTTGCCAGTCCGCATTCCCCGGGTGGTAGTTGCGCATGGCGACCTGATTACCTGGTGGAAAGCGGTCCACGGGCGCGACCCTAGAGACAGCGCCTGGCTGCGCTGGTACAGGCGCACGATTGGGGAAGGGATCTCGGCCGCTTCCGCAGTTGTGGCATCCAGCGAGTGGATGCTGAACTCCATCCGTGCCGCCTATTGCGAAGGCATGCGCGAAACTGTGATCCACAATGGCCGTAATCCTATTTTCTTCAATCCCTACGTGGCGAAGGAAGACTCCGTCCTGGCCATCGGACGTTTGCTCGATGCCGCCAAGCAGGTGAACCTGCTCACGCTGGAGTCGCACCCGGTTCCCGTGTGCATCGTGGGCGACGATTCGGTGGAACCCGTCCGCAAGGTTCCGCTGCGCGCCGATGTGCAATTCCGCGACGGCTGCGCCGGTGTCGCGCTGAAGGGTCCACAATCCGAGTCGCAGCTGAGAATGCTCTACAGCAAGGCCTCCATTTACGCGGGAACGGCGCGCTATGAGGCTTCCGGCATGACCATACTTGAAGCGGCGCTCTCGCGTTGCGCCTTGATACTGAACGATATTCCTCCGTATCGCGAGCTATGGGGAAACGCCGCCCTCTACTTCCGCACGAACGATTCCGGCAGCTTGGCTGAGACGGTGCGCTTGCTGGCTGAGGACCCGCAACTGCGGCGCAATTTTGCCAACCGGGCGTTCCAGCGGGCCCGCGAATCCTTCAATGCCCATCGCATGACCGACAATTACGTCCAGCTCTACCGCAGTATTGCAGCAAAAAAAGTTTTCGCAGCCTAGGACTCCATATCTCTCCGCAAGCGGTGCCCCATTTGCCGCCGTGTTTGCAAAAGCGTGGACACCCGCCGAACACCGCATCATGACGAACGGCGCACAGACCTGATATCTTTGTACGTTTGCTCATCGCCGGAGGACTCATGGCACAAGTGAAAATCACCGTTCGTAAAAACGGGCCTTACCGGGTCGAAGCCCCGGAGGGCACAATTGAACTCGTCGATGCAGAGGGAAACAGGTACGATCTGACCGGCAAGCCGGCTTTCTCTCTCTGCCGTTGCGGTGGCTCGGTGAATAAGCCTTTTTGCGACGGCACACACAGCAAGATTGGCTTCCAGGGCGCGGAAATCGCAGTGAAGCAGGCCGAAGAATCTGCCGGTCCGCGACCCTGACCGCCAGTAGCCGAATATCTGGGCGCTATTTCTCGCTGTGCGAGAAGCGGGAAGGACCCGGAGGACCCCATGGGTGAACCCAAAGACAAAGATTTAGGAATGGATCGCGCGATTACCCGCCGCGATTTTTTGAACGGAGTTGCTTTTACCGCGGGTGCTTCTCTTCTTCCCCCTCATTTGCTGGCGGCATTCCAGCAGGATCTCGATCCGGAAAAATCTCCGAACTACTACCCGCCCGCGCTGACCGGGCTGCGCGGAAGCCACGTAGGTTCGTTCGAGGTGGCCCATAGCATCCGCGACGGCGACTTCTGGCAAGATGCCGGCAAGCCGGCAGAAACCGGCGAGGAGCTTGACCTGATCATTGTCGGTGGCGGCATCAGCGGCCTTTCAGCCGCCCATTTTTATCGCAAGTCGAATCCCCATGCCCGCATCCTGATTCTCGAGAACCATGACGACTTCGGCGGCCACGCCAAGCGCAACGAATTCACCGTCGACGGCCGCAAATTGCTCGGCTACGGAGGGACTTTCTCCATCGAGAGCCCGGCGCCCTACAGCACGGTTGCCAAGAGTCTTATACAAGAGCTGGGGGTCGATGTCCCCGCTTATCCGAAGTATGTCGCTAAGGATCTTTACAAGAATGCCGGCCTCATACCGTGCGTTTTCTTCGATAAAGAAACCTTCGGCTCCGACCGCCTCACCGTGAATCCGCTACCGGTTGGCGGCACGCGCAACGAGGGCGACGAAACCCCGGAACAGAAAAAGATCTGGGAGCGCTTCCTTGCCGAAACGCCGCTCTCGGCCGCCGCGAAGCAGGACCTCCAGAAACTCCGCCGCAGGGACGCCGACTATCTGCCAGGCCTCACATCCGATGAAAAGAAGGCGCGGCTGGCGCGAATCAGTTATGCCCGCTATCTCTCGGACATGGTCGGAGTCGGCCCGGAGGTTCTCAAGTTGTACCAGACCGCCCCGCAAGCACTGTTCGGGGTGGGAATTGACGCCATTTCCGCGCAGGACGCCTGGGGATTCGGCTTCCTGGGTTTTGCTGGACTGAAGCTCGAGCCCGGACCAGGGAAGGGGATGAATCGCGACGTCATTCCCAACGAGGAAGCGGACAAATACTTTTTCCACTTTCCCGACGGCAATGCCACGATCGCGCGATTACTGGTGCGGCGCCTGATTCCTGACGCCATTCCTGGCAACTCATTGGATGATGTGATGACCGCAAAGGCGAATTACGCCCGGCTCGATCAAGCGGACTCGCCGGTTCGCATCCGGCTGAACAGCACCGTGGTTCGCGTCGAGCACGCAGGCAATCCCGCCACCGCAAAGACAGTGAAATTTACCTATTCGCGTTTGGGGAAGCTCTATACGGTCATGGCGCCGAATGCGGTGCTCGCCTGCTGGAACATGGTGATTCCCTACATCTGCACGGAATTGCCGGAGGAGCAGAAGCAGGCGCTGCATTCCGCCGCAAAAGTTCCTTTGCTTTACACCAATGTCGCCCTGCGAAACTGGACTTCGTTCCAGAAGCTGGGAGCCATGGCCGTCTACGCTCCCGGCGGTTATCACAGCTATTTCCGGCTGGACCTTCCCGTCAGCATCGGCGACTACCACTGCTCAACCTCGCCCGATCAGCCCATCGTCGTGCACATGATGAAAACTCCCTGCAAGCCGGGCCTTCCCGCACGCGACCAGCACCGCATGGGCAGGATCGAGCTGTTCATGACCACGTTTGAAACGATCGAGCGCAAGATCCGCGAGCAACTGGGACGGACGCTGGGTCCCGGCGGCTTTGATCCGGCTCGCGACATAGCCGCCATTACCGTGAACCGTTGGCCGCACGGCTACGCTTATGAATACAACTCGCTGTGGGATAAATTCTGGCTGGAAGGCGGAGTGACGCCGTGCGAAATTGCTCGCCAGCCCTTCGGCAGAATCAGCATCGCAAACGCCGATGCCGGCGCCTACGCCTACACCGATGGCGCCATCGATCAGGCCTGGCGCGCGGTGCAGGAACTCAGCCGCGCGTGAGCAGGTGATAGAGCAGCGCCCAAGCCGCTCCGACCACTGCGCATGACAAGACAACCACTGCGGCGCGTCGTCCGATACGCCTGCTGTCAGGAGCGACAACGGCGACCAGCGCGCCCATGATCGCTCCCATCAGCAATCCACCGAGGTGCGCGCCATTGTCGGTAATGCTGGATGCGAATCCCCAGATGACATTGATGACCACGAAGATCAGGAGATTTCGCAGGAGGCCCGAAATGGCGCCCGCAGGCAGCGAGAACTCCCCCAGTTTGAACGATGCGATCAACGCTCCAGCCAATCCAAAGATAGCTCCGGACGCGCCGACACTTACATTGATGGGATGCCAGGCCACGCTTCCCAGGCCGCCGGCAATCCCCGACAAAAAATAAATGGCGAGATACATCCAGGGGCCGTACAGGTTCTCGCACAAGATCCCCAGGTCCCACAGGCACCAGAGATTGAATGCGATGTGAAAAACGCCGCCATGGACAAACATGTAGGTGATGAGCCGCCACCACTGGCCGCCAAACGTGAATGGCCCCGCGTTCGCCCCCCATACCAGCAGTTGTCGAATGGTTGGCTCGGTCAGCGAAACGCCCGCCATGGCCATGGCAATGAAGACCGCAACGTTAACCCCCACTAAAATCTGCGTGACCAGGCGCCCGGATCCGGCAGCGGTCCAGGCGACCGGCATGACCTTCTGTGGCGCATCTTCCGGCACATCGCCGCGCTTCATCGCCGCGTATTCCGCGCACCACTGGCAAATCTTCTTTCCGAAGGACAGCGGCGGCAGCTGTCGTCCGCATTGAGCGCACTTAGCCATGTCCAAAATAAAAGGGTATCAGGAGTGCAGGGAGGAAGTCAGAACCCAGGCAGCAGAAGGTAAAAATAAGAACTTACAATGTGCGCTTCAGATCCTGCATTTGCATGCTGACTTCTGCCTAATGAATGGTCTTGGTTTTCCGGGACATGTAGTCCATCAGCAGGTACTGCCCCAGGGTGTATGGGGTCGTGAAGTACGCCTTGCCGCGACACATCTCCGTGACTTTCTGAACGAACTGCACCAGACCGTAGTCAGATGCCAGCATGAAGGTGTTGATCATCACGCCTGCCCGCTTGCATTTCGAAACTTCTTCCAGCGTTTGACTCACGACCAGCGGGTCCAGTCCGAAAGCGTTCTTATAGATTCGCCCGTCTTCGAGCGTGAGGGCCGACGGCTTGCCATCGGTAATCATCACGATCTGCTTCATGTCCTTCCGTTGCCGCTGCAGGATGCGCTGCGCCAGGCGCAAGCCCTCTCGCGTGTTTGTGTAGTAAGGCCCGACCTTCACTCGGGCCAGCTGTGATAACGGAATCTCCTCGGCGGAATCATGGAACAAAATCAGCGATAATGAATCGCCAGGATACTGCGTCCGCAACAGGTGCGAGAGCGCCATCGCGACCTTTTTCGCTGGAGTAAAACGGTCCTCGCCGTACAGAATCATGGAATGCGAGCAGTCGAGCATGAGCACGGTCGCACAAGAAGACTGGTACTCGCACTGATGCACCTGCAAATCCGAATATTCGATGTTGAGTGGAAGCCCGATCCCCTCGCGCTGAATGGCGCTTGAAAGCGTGGCCGTGATATCGAGATTCAGGGTGTCGCCAAACTCGTACTGCCGCGACGCCCCGCTGGCCTCGATGCCGGTCGCCATATCGCGCGTATCGTGCCGCCCAAAGCTGGATTTCCCCAGCGACCCAAGCAGATCCCGCAGGGTCTTATATCCCAGGAAATCGAGACTCTTATCCGTAATCTCGAAACGCGCCTGCGGCTGCGCCTCGCCTACCTGCCCGCCCACGCTCGACTGCTTCGAGGGATCATGCGGCTGGTCGATGCTGATGTAGTCCTCCTGCTGCATGCGTTCGATCAGTTGTTCGATCAGTTCATCGAGTTTGCCCTCGGCCTGCATCTGCTCCAATTGTTCCCGCAGGTCGTCATTGAGCATGTCGCCATCCAACAGAGCCTGTTCGATGGCCTGGCGCAATTCGTCAAGCGTCTGCTCGCCCTCCGGCGTGTCGTAATACGACAGGTAATTCTGGAATCCGCTCTGCAGCAGATAATCCGAGAGCGCGCCCAGCAGGTCCTCCAGGCTCATCTCGCTGGCCGGATCGGGAACGTATTTGGTGTACCGAATGCGTTTCATAAAAACCGGCTTCCGGCTCGAGGCGTCTGGCGATGGCTGCACCCTGCCACCAAAAGTGCTTTGCACCATAACCGCTCGCGAATTTAGCGTGCCTGAAGCCTGAAGCCTGAATCCAGAATCCTAGTTCAAAGGCCTCCTCGGCCGATAAGGCCCCGGCCCTTCCTCGCGCTCGAAGGGTTTTTCGGCAACCTTCGGCGGCTTCTCTCCTGCCGTGAACACCCGCTCCTCGTTGCGTCCGATGCGCTTGTGTGCGTACAAGCCCTCGAGCACGAATTCCGCGGCCGAAACCTGGGACTCAACAGCGTCTTTCGGCCCCACGTTCACGCGCGTGAGCTTGTCCATCAAGCCCTGGATGCCGCGCAGGCTCTGCAGAACTTCGCTGGCCGCGCTGTCGTCCGTAATCTGTATTTCTCCGCCCAATTCGAACCACTGCACCACCTGCTGCATGTTGGCCCCGGCGAAATACTGATCGTAGGTCTTGGCTATAGCGCTGCGAATCAGTTCGCGGCCCACGAAATCCGCGCCTTTCATCTCGCCTTCGTACTCCAGTTCCAGCTTGCCGGTGATCGCCGGCAGAGCGGCATAGATGTCGCTGATGCGCGGCACAACCAGCTTCTCCGCGTGCTCGATCGCCCGCCGTTCGGCATTGGAAATCACGTTTTCCATGCAGGAGATCGGCAAGCGCTGGCTGACCCCCGAGCGCTTGTCGATCTTTTTGTCTTCCCGCGCAGCGAAGGCAATTCGCTCAATGACCTCGCGCACGTACTTCGGAATGGACAGCTTGTGTCCGTCCCGCTCGGCCCAGGCTTCCTGGCTGGTAATCGCAATTCCTTCGTCGACGGTGGCCGGATAATGGGTGCGAATCTCAGATCCAATCCGGTCCTTCAGCGGCGTAATGATCTTTCCGCGAGCGGTATAGTCTTCGGGATTCGCTGAGAAAACCAAAGCCACATCGAGCGGCAGCCGCACCGGATAGCCTTTTATCTGCACATCGCCTTCCTGCATGATGTTGAACAGGCCCACCTGAATCTTGCCGGCGAGGTCCGGCAGTTCGTTGATGGCAAAAATCCCGCGATTGGCGCGCGGCAACAATCCATAGTGGACGGTCAACTCACTCGCGAGTTCATGCCCACCTCGTGCTGCCTTGATGGGATCAATGTCGCCAATCAAATCGGCGATGGTCACGTCGGGCGTAGCCAATTTTTCAACATAACGGTCGTCGGGAGTGAGATACGCAATGCCCGTGGCCTCTCCGCATTGTGCAAGCAAATCGCGGCAGCGCCGGCAGATCGGCGCATAGGGATTGTCATGAATGTCGCACCCGGCAACGTAGGGCAGTTGCGGATCGAGCAGGGAAGTGAGCGCTCGCAGGATCCGGCTCTTGGCTTGCCCGCGCAGTCCCAGCAATATGAAGTTGTGGCGCGAGAGAATCGCGTTCACGATCTGCGGGACGACAGTATCTTCGTATCCCACAATGCCCGGGAAGATCGCCGCCTTGGTCCGCAGGCGCTCGATCAGGTTTTCCCGCAATTCATCTTTGATGCGACGGTGGAGAAGTCTTTCTTCGGAGAAGGCGCTACGGCGCAATTCGCCCAGCGTACGAGGGAAACTCATCAGGCACGGCTCCAAAAACTCCAACAACTACGCCGATTATACGCCGCGCGTGACGCGCTGTAGCGCGGGCCTGCAGCCCCACGTGCGAGAGAATCAAACCGCGAGCTGCTCTGAGACTGGGAACTTGAAACTTTGAATCGGGCAAGCCAGCGTGGCCTATGGCAAACTGTAATCAGAATCCGGCCCCGTAGCTCAAAAGGATAGAGCACCGGTTTCCTAAACCGGCAATCCCAGTTCGATTCTGGGCGGGGCCTCCAGCTTACCTGAATGCGTGGGCAGCCCGTTTTCTGATTTTGCGATCCACGCAACCTCGGGAAATTTCATTTCCAAGGGAAAGCTGAGCGTGTAACATTCTGCGGCTGGGTGCAACATGACTGACGCTGCCTCCGCCAATGCCGCTGCCCTGGCCATCCAGGGAATCCGCCAGGTTGCCATCAACGTTCACGATCCTGACCGCGCGGTGGCGTTCTATCGCGACATTCTCGGCCTCAAGCTTCTCTTCCGTGCCGGACACCTCGCCTTCTTCGACTGCGGCGGCATCCGCCTCATGCTCAGTCCGCCGGAAAAACCCGAGTTCGACCATCCCTCGTCAATTCTCTATTTCAAGGTCGACGATATTAACGCTGCTCATGCGCAACTGAAGCAGCACAACGTGAAGACCGAAGGAAATCCGAACCTGGTCGCAAAGATGCCCGACCATGATCTGTGGCTGGCCGCTTTTCGCGACAGCGAAGGCAATCTTATGTGCCTGATGTCGGAGGTGCCGCGCTAGGCTGGACGATCGCCGCGTACGAAGGGGCCTTTCACTACGAGTTGCCGCTTAACCGCAAAAACTGCAAATTCTTGTCAAGCCCCCCGCAATCGTATTTTTCTCGCAACCTGCTGATTACAAGCCGGAAATAATTCCGGAAACCATGTCACAATTTGCCTGCTCAATGTGCTACGCTGAATTTAGAAGCTAAAAAGGCGGGACTTCTGTCCCGCCTTTTTGTTTCGCCCGAACCAGGGCTTTACCCGATTCCCAGTTCTTTCGCCAGCGCTTGCCACTTGGCATCGACGGCCGCCTTGGTCTGGGCGTCCATGACGATCTCGTCCGGCCAGGGCCGCGCGAAGCCTTCGCTTGACCACTTGCGCGTGGCATCTATGCCCATCTTCGAGCCATAGTCGGGCAACCGCGACGCGTGATCGAGCGAATCGACCGGGCCCAGCGTGAATTGAATGTCGCGCTCCGGATCAATGTTGTTGCAGACCCTCAGCACTACTTCGCCAATGTCCTGCACATCGACATCTTCATCGACAACGATGATGCACTTCGTGAACATCGCCTGTCCCAGCGACCAGATCGCGTTCATCACTTTGCGAGCCTGGCCGGGATACGACTTGCGCATGGAAACAATCATCAGGTTATGAAACACGCCTTCGATCGGCAGGTTGATATCAACCAGTTCGGGAATGGTCAGCCGCATCAGCGGCAGGAAAATGCGCTCCACGGCTTTGCCCATGTACGCGTCTTCCTGCGGCGGTTTGCCGACAATCGTGGTCGCGTAAATAGGATGGTTGCGATGGCTCACGCAGGTGACGTGAAAAACCGGATATAGATCTTCCAGCGAGTAGAAGCCCGTATGATCGCCGAACGGCCCTTCCGCTCGCAGTTCGTCCAGGTTGACGTAGCCTTCCAGGACAATCTCGGACGAAGCCGGCACTTCCAGATCGACGGTTTCGCATTTGACCAGTTCCACCGGCTTTTGCCGCAGAAATCCCGCGATTAAATATTCTTCAACCTCAGGAGGTGCAGGCACGATGGCGGAGAATGTAATCGCAGGATCCGTACCAATCGCTACGGCGACATCCATCTTGCCTTTCGGCAGCTCGCCTGCTGGAATCTGAGAGCCTCCGGAGGTTCGAGCCATGATCTCGACAGAAGCACCAAGTTCAGGGTGCCCCATCCTAGGGTGGTTTTGGCCCGGGTGGGGATTTTGATCCTTCGGAGCGGCCCCCCTCCGCAGCATCTCCCGGTAATGTTCCGCCGCGACTTTCTGCCGCTGCCAGTGCATGCCGGTGGTGCGCGAGTCATACACTTGCATGCGATACATCCCGAGGTTGCGCTTCCCGGTATTCGGATCGCGGGTAACGACACACGGCAGCGTAATGAACCGTCCCGCGTCCTTCGGCCAGCACTTCAGGATGGGCAGGGAATTCAAATCAAACGGATCGTGCCGAACATTTTCCTTGCAGGGCCCGGTTGAAACCGTCTTGGGAAAGAACTTGCCCATCTCCGCCAGCATGGGCAGCATTTTCACTTTGTCCAGAAAGCCCTGCGGAGATTTCACATCCATGAACGCGCGAATGCGCTCGGCGACTTCGTCGAGCGACTCGACTTCCAGCGCCATGCGCATGCGCCGTTCCGAGCCGAACTGGTTGATCAGCACCGGCAACCCGGAGCCCTTGGCCTTCTCGAACAGCAGCGCCGGGCCGCCCCGGTTTCCTTCCCGGTCGCGGCTTTTGGACACGCGATCGGTGATCTCGCTGATCTCAAGGACCGGATCGGTTTCGGTTTTGATCCGCCGGAGTTCGCCCGCGCGCTCCAGCGCCCCAATCCATTCGCGAAGGTCGTTGTAAGCCAAGCTGCCTCTCTTGCACTTCGCACCACAGAGACACAGGGTCACAGTGAAATCAGCAAGCAAAGAAGATCAAGAAAGAATCTCTGTGCCCCTGTGGTGTTCCTTTTTGAAAAAGCTCGATTATAAACGGAGGACCAGGTGTCAACGAATCCCGCTGCAGTTAAGTCACAACTCACCCCACCGCATGGCCGCGATCAAATTTGCGCCCTCTTCGGCGACATCTCCCGTTACATCCTTCCGGATCACAGCCTCGATCCGCGCTGGGAATCCGGTTTCCTGGCCCGCGCCTCGCTCCCGTTCGCTATCCCACTCTCCTGGGACAAGTCACGCTTCGTCGCTCAAATCAAATGTCACAAGCTTCTCGCCGACACCCTTGCGGCCGTTTTTGCGCGAATCCACTGCGCGGGCCTGCAGCAGGAAATTACCAGTTTCGGCGGCTGCTTCTGCTTTCGCCCGCAGCGCACCGGTACAAAGCTGTCCACTCATGCGTGGGGAATTGCCGTTGATCTGAACCCAGAAACCAATGCCCAGGCAACTCAGGGAAGCATGAACGCAGGCGTGATCGCGATCTTCAAAGACGCGGGGTTTCAGTGGGGAGGCGACTGGCAGGGAAGACTCTGCGATCCCATGCACTTCCAATTCTGCAGCGGCTATTGAGCCTTACCGGGAACAGGCGGCTCGCCCGTTTCTCTCGAGCCAAATTCGAGAGACCTTGCCATAAGCAGCTATGGCCCGACTGACAGCCGGGCCGGCCGTCTCACATCAGGCACTACGCCGCCTGCTTGAGCGCCGCTTCCAACTGACGCAAATGATTCACATCATGGCCGGCGGCCGTCTCCACTAGTTCGCGCAGGGTCAGATCGCCACGCTCCGGATGTTTCACCGGGCGAGCCATTTGCTCGGCCGTAACCACGCGAAGCAGCGCCAGGTTCCACTCGCGCAGCGCGGTAAACGCCCGCAACGCCTGCTCTGCGCCGTACGCCGCGTAATGCTTCGCCCACTTCTCCTGGTCCCACGGCTGCACCACGGGATTATCTTCGGCAAGCGCCTGGCGATAGCGCCAGGCGTGCGCAATCTCGCAATCCGCCAAGTGCGTCACGATTTCCCGTGGACTCCACTTGCCCGGGGCCAAGGGCTGGTTTACGCGTCCTCCGCCGAAAGACGCGAGCATCTCCTGTAAGCGGCCAGGAGTGGTTGACAGCACATCCATGGCACTCCGATTTCCCAGCTGGGAAGCGTATGGGTTCATAACACACAACCTAGTGCGCTGCCATCCCAGAAGTCAAACAGAACTGACCACACAGGACAGGTGCGCTCATTACCGGAATCGGAACCCGCGCCTGGTTGAGCGAACCTCAACTTCTGAGCGGCGCGCTTCGGTCCCCAAGGGTGGACAAGCAGCGGACGATTCAGCTGAAGAGAATTCACCCGCCCACGCCGCCAGTTTCGTTTCTTCTCACCTGCCGCTCGTAGATTTCTTTCGCCCGTTGCAACGTGTCCGCCTCTTCCGGTAGCTTATCGGGCCTCAGGCGCACGATTCTTGGAAAGCGCAAGGCGTAGCCGCTGGCATGTCGGTCGGAGGTCATCATGTTGTTGAAAGCGACTTCGAGGACGATCCTCGGCTCTACGATCCGGCGGAACCCCTGGTCTTCTATGGTGTGCTCGAGAAACCAGTTCGTCATTTCGAGAATTTCGGCGTCGGTGAGCCCCGAATAGGCCTTGCCGATATTCATCAGGCGGTCGCCATCGCGCACCGCAAAGGTGTAGTCGCTCAGTACGCCGATGCGGCGGCCGTGCCCGTATTCCACCGCGGTAACGACGACGTCAAGGGTCGCCAATTCGCGTTTCAGCTTCAGCCAGGATTTGCCGCGGCGGCCCGGCGTGTACCTCGACTCTGGGTCTTTGATCATCAGGCCTTCGTTGCCGCGGGCCTGGGCCGCGTCGAACCGTTGATTGAGTTCGCCCGCGGAGGAGGCGGTGTACATCGGCGCGGGGATAACCAGAGCCGGTGCCTCGTCGTTGATTGCCGGAATTGCGGTCGTAAGCCGCGCGTCCTGCGCTGCGGACAGATCGGAGCCGCTGTCGGCCACCGCCCGTTGCCTGCTGGTCGATGGCGGGAAGAGCAATTGTGCTTGCTTGCCGGTTTGCGGTTTGCGGTGCGGCTTTGCACGCGGCGGGTGATCGCTCCTTTGCGCCAGCAGATCGGCCAGGATTTTCGCCCGTTCGCGTAGCGGACGATCAATGAGCAGCTCGCCGCCGGCGTAAAGTACGTCAAAAACCAGGTATGCGACGGGCACATCGCGCATCAACTCTTCACTGACTTGCTTGCGTCCCAGACGCTGCTGCAACGCGCTGAAGGGCAGGGCGCGGCCGGGCGCGGGTGCGGGCGCTTGCGCCTTGTCGGTCCGATCACGAACGCCGAGTGCATCGCTGGCGTCCTCCGTCAGGTAACTCCACGCCAGGATCTCTCCATCGAGAATTGCATCGCTGGGCAGCCAGGCAAGGGCGTTGGGCAATTCCGGAAAGGATTCGGTGATTTCGTCCCGGGTGCGCGAGAAGAATCGGACCGTTTCACCCGAGCAGTGCGCCTGCGCGCGGATGCCGTCGTATTTATCTTCTACCCAGGCATTCTGAAAATAGCTCAAAGCATCCCCGGCCGATTCGGCAGGGCTGGCAAGCATGAAGCCCAAGGGGTGAAACAGCCGCATTCTTGCTTCCGAGAGACGGCCGGCCGCTGCCAGCCTGAGCGTCTCTCCGAGGTCACCGAGCAGCATGTTCGCGCGCTGAACGTCCTTGAGTTTCGCGCCGGCAGCGGCGAAACACTTGGCGATGGCTTCTTCCACCAGGCTTTCTTTAAGCCCAATACGCAAGTCGCCGGTCATGATTTTCACGATGTACTTGGCTTCGATCGGCGAAACGGAGCTGAAGAGTTCTCGCACCAGCACACCTTTCGCCGCCGGACCCCGGGCCGCGGCGATATCACGAAAGATGCGCTGGACCGTGGTTGGAGCGTCGGGTGCGATTCCTGGGCCAGGGCGCGGTTCGCTGTGCGAGTCAGGACCGGGGAGGAGCATCGCCGCGACTGTTCCCAGATCGCCGTGTTCGCGGTAAGTTGCCGTCAACTCCGCCTCGGACTTACCGGAAAGTTCCTTGACGATGCGCCAGAGCATGGTGCCGCCGACCTGCAGCGTCGTTTCTTCCCGGGCTGGAAATGGACGGCCGGAGAAGAAGACGGCAGCGGCGGCGGCTTCGTCGATGGCTATCGCCTGGAAGAAGCCGGCCAGCAGCGCGGTTTTCTCCAGCTTCTTGGTCGTCGAAGCGATCCGCTCAGCCGTTTCGGCGAAGCCGAGCATGAGCCTGGCAGAGTGCACGGTCTTGATTCTACGAGATGCAGCTGGCGCAGAATGCGAGTTGACGACGGTGAGTTGCGCTCCGATTTCTCAAACGGAAGTGGTCGCAGGACGTGGCCAGACTATCGTGCAGATGAGGTCGATTTCGTGGGCGCGGCCAGGCTCTCAATTCCTGTCCACGTCTTCAAACGCGCCAGACTATGCTGGGTGTCCTCCCAGGACTTCTTGTTGCGCTTGGTGTGAATCGGCGCATTGAGGTTGGAATAGAACGCCATGATGTTGTTCCCGAGACCTGGGCTGACACCCAAAAAGTTTTTGTTCGCAACATCGTGCAGCAACCGCGCATAGGTCTGATCTGCCAGCGAGTATTCCGCGGCTTGAGTTTCGCGGCCGGTATCGCAGTCGGTATCCGGCAAGTTGAAATTTCCGCGTTCCACTTGCCCGAGCAGCTTGTGGTAATCGTCGATGGTCGCATCGACGCTCTTGATGTACAAATCTTCAGTCTGCGCGTTGGGAACTCGGAAATCGAGGGCGGTGGCGGGGCCGATCTTCGGAATAATCCGTAGAAAGAATGCCAGGATACGCGAGCCAATTCCCGGACGGCGATAGCCTTTGCCCCATTCCTTTTCATAATTCGAGCGCGAGATGTGATACAGGAACTTTCTTTGCGCGTGGTTGCGTTTTTCCGGAACCTGGTCGGCGCGTTTGTTCAGCAACGCCACCCGAGTCATGGCCGGGATGACTCTGCTGATGGCGCGACGAAAGCTGCCGATGGCGAGGTCCTCGTCGCCGAGAACATCGTGCAGTTGCAGGCCGTAGGTCTTCTGGAAAGCGCGCTCCAGGACGGGTTTGGAGATTTCAAAGCCAATGAAGTCGTGAAAGCGATCGGAGGTGTAGCGGTTCTTCGCGACCTGCACCATGTCGAAGCCAAACTCGGTGCGAATGTGCGCTTTGTGATCGTCAGCGTAGGTGACTTCGTCGCCGTACCTGGCCCGCAACTTGGGGAAGTCAAGGGCAACGACGCGGTTGATGGTCGGATGTCCCATATTGTCGGAGCAGTAGTGGGCGAGCGCGCCCAAGGCGAACGCGTACTCATTGACATCGGACGATTCCTCGATCAGGTTGGCGACGAAATCCCCGCTGCGCACGTAATGCAGAAGATCGCTGAAGTATTTATTGCCGAACGGGTAATAGCCCATGTCCTGGACTACGCTGCCGCCATACGCAAAGGCGTGGGCGCGCCGCAGTTGATCCGGAGTAGTGTTGGGAAAGCGCGCCAGAAGCATAGGCTCGATCTGGTCCCGCCAGGCAAGGTCCACCACCTGCTCATGGGTGAGTACGGAATATGCGCCCAGCGGAAGCGCGGTCGCAAATAGCATCCCCACCGCCACAACCACAAGCAGGAGGGGACGATCGAAAAATCGGGTCACGTGGATCGAGCGATCGGGTGATCGGGTCATCGGGTGATCTGAGTTCGAACTTGCCTCCTGTGGCTTGGCCCACTTCAGACAATCTGAGATGCAGAATTGGCCGATCGGGTGAGCGGACCGCCGGCGCGGCATCGATTTTGAAAGCAGCGGGTCTGGAGACCCGCTGCCACACTCACTTTCCCACTACCAGCACGACAAAACTGTCCGGCAGGATCGCCGGCCGGGGATGGGGTTGCTCCGCGCTGGGCGCCGGCGGGGGGCCAAATTTTGCGGTCACCAGGTAAATCTTGTGTGTTTGAGGGTCCAATTCCATAGTCCGCGCGCCCCGTTCCGTCCTGACCGTTTGCGCCACCGAAAACTGGTGGGGCGAATCTTCGCTGACCACGGTCAGCACGCCTTCCCCACAGGAAGCAAAAGCCAGCTTGGTCGCCGGGTCAAAGCGATCGGCATCGACGCCTTTGCCGATGGCGGGAGTGGCAACTACTTTACCTGTATCGGCATTCACCACCGCCATCATTTCGTTGTCGCAACCGGCAAACAGGCGGCGGTTCGCAACGTCCATTGCCAAGCCGCTGGGGGACTCGCAAGGCGCGAGCGGCCACACCGACTTCACTTTCAGGTCTTTGGGATCGAGCGCCGCCAGTTCACTCTTGTCCTCGATATTGACGAAGATTTCCCCTTTGCCGGTCGTCACTCCGAATTCCGGTTTGCCGTCCAGCGGGATCTTTCCCACGATCTTGCCCGTCGCGGCATCAATCGCGGTCGAGTCATGGCTGCGGCCGTTAAAGGTAAAGACTCGCTTGGTTGCGGGGTCGTACAGAATCGCATCCGGATTTTCACCCACGTTCTGGACTTTGCTGATCGGCTTCAGGGTGGCCAGATCGAAAATACTGACCGTGCCTTCACGCCCATTGCTGCTAAATCCGCGCCCAAACTCCGGAGCCAGCGCGATGCCGTGTACGCCGGGGGTGTCCGGAATGTCGCCCACGGTTTTACCGGAATCAGCGTCGATCACCATGACGTGCGTCCCGCGCGAGATGAAAAGATGTTTCGAAGACGGGTCCAGCGTCAGGTAGTCCCATCCGCCCTCGCCTCCAAGCTTGTAGGTGTTGACGACGTGCAGGCCGGGGTCGGCCGCGAATGACATCGGGGATAAAAACCACGAAAGCAACAACGCAATCCATAAGCGGTTCATGCCAGCCTCGTTTCGTATGTCTTTCGACTGCAGCGGCGCGCGGATAGCATTCTACCGCTCACGATGCGATTTATGGGAATGCAGCTTGGACGGGGATGAATGAGGCGAAGCGTCGACGGGTTCGCAGATATCCGCTTCGCGCATGCCGCGAATAGCCGAGCGCAACTCCAGGCCATGGCGAGAACCGCATGCGGTAAGACACCAGTCCGCACACGCCCGCTCCCAGGCAGCGGGTGTCGGATGCGCGACTGCGTGTCCAACAAGCCCGGGACTATGTGAGCCGATTCGCCGTTAGTTGCTGATTGATTGGCAGGAAGTCATCCCAGCCGAAGTTACTCCCGTAACCAGCGTTGACCAGCCATTGACATGAAAGTGTTCGCTGCCGGTGCATGATAGCAGCACGTGGGAAGAACTGTGTCTAAGCGCTTTCCAATCCTATTCATACTCGCCATGGCGGCTGCCTCGTGCTTGGCTCAAGAGCAAGAAGCCGCGCCCAACTATGGCGAGACCGGGCCAAAGCCGGTGCCAATACTGTCGGGCTATGCGGCATTTGTGCCTACCTGGGAGGCTGGCGACCCGACGCTCGTATCCATTATTTCGCCGGTCGTGCTGGTGCCGGTTAGCAGCAATGTTGTATTTGAGTCTCGGGCGGCGTTCGAAGGAGACTTCCAGCGTCGCAACGGCAACGCCGGCGATTTTACCGGCGCCATCGATAAGTCCATCGATTACATGCAGCTGGATTTCCTGGCCGGCCGCTACTTGACCATCACCGCAGGCCGCTTCCTTACTCCCTTTAATATTTTCAATGAGCGCCTCTACCCCAACTGGATTCGCGATACGCAAACAGATCCGCTCATTTTTCCTATTGGGACGGGGAGCGACGATGGCTTCATGGTGCGCGGGGCAATAGCAGCGAATCACCAGGTTACACTCAATTACACCGCTTATTTTTCAACTTTGGTCAGCGCGAATGGCTGGGAATCGGAGCGCCACGCCGGCCTGCGCATTGGCATGTTCCTGCCGCGGCGGCGAGTGGAGCTTGGCGTTAGCGTGCAACATCAGTTGCAAGACGCTCACGCCGGCCGTTACGGCGCTTATTTCGAATGGCAGCCCATGCGCGTGCCCTTCGAACTCAGATCCGAGGGAGTGTACTCCCACGAAGAAGGCAGTGGAATGTGGGCGGAAGCAGCCTATCGGCTCAGCGATTTTCATCTCCCCACGTTGCGGCGAATGCAACTGGTGGCACGTACACAGTTCTTCAATGTAGGCACGCTACCGTTCAGCAACCCTGGGTTGCCGCTCCTGAACACTCGACGCACGGAAGGTGGCATTAATTACTACCTGAGTGATGGCTGGAAAGCGCTCGCCAGTTATGGCAAGACCTTTACGGTGGATGAACAGGCGAATATCTGGACCGTCGGCATGGCGTACCGGTTTGTGCTTCCACTGGGGCGCGGGCAATGAAATGCGTGCGTAAATATGTTGTTGCGGTTGTGCTGGCCCTGGGCGCGTTCACGTGTGCCTGGTCTTCCGAGAAGAACTCGGCAGCTGTTCAGCCGCAGACGGCAGTGTCAGCTAACGACGTCAACCAAGAGTGGATGCTGGAGGGAGAAAAGCGATACCGGGTCAACTGTGTTCGCTGCCATCAAGCTCCGCACAAGTTTCCCCCGCGCGCGATGGCGACGGTGGTGCGGCATATGAGAGTTCGGGCCATGCTGACCGAGGATGACATGAAATACGTGCTGTATTACATGACTCACTGATGCGACACCGATTCAAACTCGCAGGAGCAATCGCGCTGGCATTTGTCGTCGCTCGATCTCTCGCACAAAACAGCAGTGCTTCGCTACGAGTGATTGAGTTAACTGCGGACAAAGACAGCTGCTACCGAATGGCGGGCAAGGTCTCGCCGACCATCGAGGTGCAACCGGGGGAGCACCTTGTCCTGCGCATTACCGCGATTCGAGCCAAGCAGGTCGCGCGCGATGGCAGTATTCATGGACTCGCCCTGTTGGACAAGAACCTGGATGCAGTTCCAGGATGGAGATTTTATTTTCACCCGGGAGTTCAGGACGTCACCGTCACCGCGCCCGAACAGCCGGGGCGCTACACGGCGGTGTGCACGATTATCTGCAGCGACGCTCACATCGGGATGAAGTTCACCGTCCTGGTCGCTGATCCCAGAAAGGTCGCAAGGAGTAACTGATGAAGAAATTAGCAATCAGCGTTTTTATCTGCTTGCCGGTATTAGCGTTATGCGCCGCCGGCAACAGCAACGGGATCGAGGGGGAAATCTCCGACTCGCAGTGTGCCCTGAATGTGCACTCATTGAACCGCTCGCATGCGGAGATGATTGCCAAGCAGACACTGGGCACCGATGCCGCATCCTGTGCACGCGCATGCGTCCGGCGCGGCGGAGAGTGGGTGCTACGGTCGGGCGAGAAGGTTTACCGGCTGAAAAACCAGGCGGGAGTGGAGCGCTTTTCGGGAAAGAAGGTCAAAGTGTTCGGTCTCTTGGACTCGAAGACCGAGACAATTGACAACGCCATTATTGAAGGTCTCGGCAATCGCTGAAGGAAACCGGGCGTGGGTTTACATGAGCATGCAGTCGTTCCACAACTGGAGGGTGGGAGCTAGAGCTTGCGCAGGGTAACTCGTATTTCCGCATCCCGCTCAGTTGCAGACCTGCCTGCCAAAGAAAGCCTGGATTGTTGAGGAGGTACCGCTTCCATAATCTCCTTGGTTCCTGGCACAGCCGATGCAGCCATTGCATTCCGCACTGTTTCATCCACTCAGGAGCATCTTTCAGCCGGCCGGTGTGAAGGTCAAAAGCGGCTCCAACGCCCACCATCAGTTTGCATTCCAAGCCATCGATCATCTCTGCCATGAAGCGCTCTTGTTTGGGTGTGCTCAAACTCACCCAGATGATATCCGGTTGCGCCTTGTGAATGATGTTTCGCACCTCCCGCAGCTCTGCGTCATTCAGCGGTCGAAAAGGTGGTGTGTAGGTGCCGACCACGCGAATTCCCGGAAACCTCTTCTCCAGGTTCGCGCGCAGATCTTCCGCAACACCCGGTTTGCCACCGTACAGGAAATGGGTAAACTTTCTGGCAACCGACCGGGCGCAAAGCTGCCACATCAGATCGGGGCCAAAGACGCGCCCCACTTTGTGCTTCTGCAGGCGAGCGAGCCAGACCAGTGGCATCCCGTCAGCAACGACGAGCGAAGCGCGAGTTAAAATGCGGTGAAAGTCAGCGCTTCTGCGCGCCTCCATAATGCCGTGGACGCTGGTAACGCAAACGTATCCCTTGCGGGGCTCCAAAATGTGTTGTTCCAGAGCCTCTACCGCACCGCTCAAGTCCGTCGCGTGAACGCCTACCCCAACAATGTTGGCGCGCGGTGGCTTAGTCTGCGCTTTGAGCAGAGTATCTGGCGCTGATGCGGCCATTCTTTTGTAACTCGCTTTCAATCCACCGGTAGGTGACTTGCAGACCGGTTTCCAGCGAAACGCTGGGTGTCCATGACAGGACCGCGGAGAGCCGTCCGTTGTCGCTATTGCGGCCCCGGACTCCTTGTGGTTTGCCCAGGTCGTGTCTCTTTGTAACGCGTTTTCCGGCGATGCTCGCCACAAGATCAACGAGTTGGTTTATGGTTATGAGCCTGTCCGTCCCCAGATTCAGAGGCTCGCGATAGTCAGAGGCCATCAGCCGAAGTAAACCTTCGACGCAATCGTCCACATACATGAAGGACCGGGTCTGTTCTCCATCTCCCCAGATACTTATGTCGCCGCCGTCGCGAGCCAGTGCGACTTTGCGCGAGATCGCTGCCGGAGCCTTTTCCTTGCCGCCATCGTATGTACCCAGGGGTCCGTAAACATTGTGAAACCGGGCAATGCGCGTCTGGAATCCATAGTCCTGACCGTAGTAGCGACATAACTCTTCGGCAAATAACTTTTCCCACCCATACCCAGGTTCGGGATCGGCCGGATAAGCATGCTCTTCGCGCAGGGGAGTTACATCGGCGCTGTGCTGCCGGTAACGCGCATACACGCATGCCGAGGAAGAAAACAGGAACCGCTGCACGTCATTCAAGCGGCTGGCCTCGAGCATATGCGTGTTGATCAGAATATTGTTGCGGGCAATGTTCGCGAGCGAGGCAGTAATGTACCCGATCCCGCCCATATCGGCCGCGAGGTTATACACGTGCTGTATCCCGCCGCGTGTAGCCTGCAGGCAATTATCAAAACGGCGCAGATCCAATAGCTCAAATTCGTCGGCTGCCGTAGCCTCGTATTCCGGCTGTTTGATATCTACTCCACGTACCCACATCCCTTCCGCCTTGAGTCGTTGAACCAGATGATGGCCGATAAATCCCCCAGCCCCCGTGACCAGTACGCGTTTAGTGCCATTCATGTGTTTGCCTCCCAACGCTTTCGAAGTTGTTGATGCGCGCGCATCGTTCATACGCTTACTTGAACCATTCATATATGTACGTACCGGTTGTCTTTTTCCGGCTCATGATTACGGATCGTTTCTTGAGAGCGCGAGGCAGCAGGCAAATGGCCTGAGCGTACCCACGCAACGAAGACCGTTCGTGTAACAGGACGTAAATAAGAATCTGAAGCTCATAAAACAGTATTTCGGGTAAGTGCCTGGCGAAATAGGCGGGTAAGTCGTTCTTAAATATCAAGAGGTAGCGGTTACGAATGGAAGCAGTGCGAAGGTGCGGCGAAATGTTGCGGCGTTTGTCCGAAGGGCTGAATGTCCGCAGATGGTAACCAGTGGCGGAAGGCACGTACAAGCACCGCCATCCCGTTAGTTGAGCGCGCCAGGAAAGGTCCAAGTCTTCCTTGCCGGCAAAAAAGTCCTCGTCAAACACCTCGCTATCCACTTGAATATCTTTGAGCATGGAACGTCGCAGCAACATCGCCGCTCCGTCGAGGGCAAAGGCAAACCGCGGGACATCGGCCTGACCGACGTCCAATTCTCCTTGCGCATAGCAGACCTGCCGCCTCTTCTTTTCAATGTCAAGCCAGGTCATGTCTATGACTGGGCGTCCGTTGCCGAACTGCTGGTTGCGCGCCGAGTAGAGCTTTCCCCCCGCGATCCCCACCTCCGGGTGTTCAGTCATGGCCGCCATGAGCTCTTTCAGGAAGGTTTCGGAGAGAAACGCGTCTTGATTGAGAACCAGGACGAAGGGTGATTCTGTGAGCCTGATAATGCGGTTGTGCGCCGCGGCAAACCCCAGATTCTGCGCCGACGAAAACACGTTCACCGCAGGGTAGCGGCTGCGCACAAACTCGACTGTGCCGTCGGTCGAGCCATTATCCAACAAGAAAATCTCAAGTGGACGATATACCTGGGAAGTAACACAGCTGAGGCATTGGTCAAGCAGTGCTCTGCCGTTATAGGAAACGATGCTGACAGCAACCGCGGCATTCATAAACCGTAAGTAAGCGCTGTGTTCAGGCGGCGAACAGCGGTAGAAACACGGGGATAAACTCGTTATGCAGGCCGCAATCGAATCGCCTGCCGAAGTTTCCACGCCTGCAGGTGCCACGACGCCGGTATGACATCGATGGCATGGCGCGTCCGCAACTTGCGCCATTGCCGTAAGGCGCGGGCGCGGACATTGCAGCCCTTCTGATAAGCCAATTGCAACGTGGGATTACGAAATGATCGTTTGTTCCAGTACTGCTGCCGCAGGCGCATTAGTTCCCGGTCGATCGCGGGAGCGCACGAAACAGTTTTCGAGTCCAGATGCCACCTGCAACCAGCGAGCGTAAGGGGTACACGCCCGAACCGAAAGCCGCGGCTGGCTGCGCGCAACCAGAATTCATAATCCATCAGGTAATGCAAAGAGTCGTTCAGATACCCTAATGCATCGAAGACGCGCCTTCTGAATAGCACATTGGGCTGCGCTATGTAGTTAAGCCCGCAGAGCAGTATGTCCCAATCGAAATCAATTTCTTTTTTCTCAAGCAACGTGGACCCGGCAGCATCCACGATCTTGTAATCGCCGTAAACAAAGTCGATCTCCGGGTTGCGGTCAAAAAACTCAGCGGCATACCGCAACGCCGTCGGCTCGTAAACGTCGTCTGAATTCAACCAACCTATAATGTCCCCGCTCGCCATTCGGAAGCCTTTGTTCAGCGCATCGGTCTGGCCGTTATCGGGTTCCGCAATCCAGCGTAAGTAACCGTAACTCGGCAGCGAAGAATAGCGCTTCACGATCTCCAGCGTTCCGTCGGTGGAACCGCCGTCCACAACGATGTGTTCCAGTCGCGGATATTCTTGCCGGTTGACGCTTTTGAGAGTCTCCTCGATATAGGACCCCTGGTTGAATGAGGGGGTGATAATCGATATGGCCGGCCAGTTCTGCATGTTAGCTTCCAGGCGTCAGGAGCATTAAGTAATCACAGCCCTGAGGTGTTGATGAGCCGTTCCGGAGACCGGGTGCCGAGCGTCAACTGCCGCGGGAAGAAAAGCGGCAAGACTCCAAAAAGTGATTCCGATTTCCCCCGCCGTGAAATCGCCGCCCATCAAGGCAATCGTCGCCGTTATCAGGAACAATACCCCGCCGACGAAGTTGAGGCGTGGCGCAGTTCTGGACAGGCATTGCAAGGATTTGTAGGCGAGCAGGTAAAATAATATTAGGCAGGGAATCAGGCTGATCAGGCCGCCGCCCAGAAACACTTCAACAAACGCCGAGTGTGCTGTGCCCATGCCAGCATTGAAATTACTGGCCACAAGCCGCGATGCGGAGTAATAGCCAAGGCCGATCCAAGGTGAACGTAAGATCGTAATTCCCACGAGATAGACCCAGAGGTCGGTTCGTCCGGTTAGGTTGGCGATGGAGTCGCTGGAACGGTAAGTGTTCAAGGCCGGAAACACATAGAACACGAGGACAAATGGAGCGGTCGCCAGCAGCAGCAATGTTGTTCGCCGCAATACCGCGCTCTTGCTCTCCTTGTACAAGTACAGCAGAAGTGAAGCGATCGCTAGAAACCATGCGTGCCGGGTGAGCGAGACAACTAACATCGTGCTTAGGAATGAAAATAATATCCAAAACCGAAACTCCGAAAGACGCCGACGCCGCGTGATCAAAAGAAATAATGCGTAAGTGGCAACGGTAGGCAAGGGCGCAATAGGGTCTCCATGAAGACGGACCATGTCAAAGTCCTCATAGAAAACCAGATCAGGTGCGACGAAGGCGCACACAGCGATCGCCAACGTGAGCACCACACTGGCGGCGAAGATGTAATCGATACATTTGCTAATCCCATGCCTGCGAACAAACAGCGCCGCGAACAATAAAGAAATGAGTAATTGACCTATTTTAAAAGCAGTAAGCAGGGGCGCTTCAGAAACGAAAATGGACACTGCCAGACAGGCAATCATCACCAACCCGGCGATCTCAGCCTGGGTGATGGGAATCCGGCGCCCGGCGCGAAGATCTCGTCCCAGTTGGTACACGGTCCATAGGCCGGCAAAGACCCAGACAGCCGCTTGAAGGAGGACGCTCCAGTCAACCACTCCTTGCAGCGAATCCATGGGGTCGCGTTTTCGGAAAGACGGCGGGCCGGAAAATAAAAGAAAGAAGATGACGGCCGTGAACGCAGGGACCCGCGCCATCACGCTGCGCATCGCGGGTGCGCACATTCCGCGCAGGCTGTCCGCATCACTGTTAGTCATAGAGAGTCAAGTTGTTGCAGGCGGGCTAGACCGTGATCGGCTTTTTCACCAGAGGAACTCTCTTAAACTCCAGATTCAAACGCCAAAAGGAAAGCGCGGTAGTCGGACCATACAGCAACCGCCCGAGAGCAGCGCCCACGACGCCGAAAAAAGGAATCAGCGCGCTGGCTGCGAGCAGCGACGCGACGCCGCCCGCGATGTTCACTGCCGATACAAACCGCACCTGCCCCAGAGCGAGCAACGTATAGTGTGGAACCACATTGAGCGCGAGAGTGAAATACGCCAGGGCTAGGATCGCCAATACCGAATACGCGTGGGCAGCAAAAGCAGCCCCCATCCACACGGACAGAACAACTTTGCCAAAGACGATCAGGACCAGGGCCATGCCCAACGAAAGTCCCAAACTGCCTAGCATTGAAACGCGAAGCACTCTCCCGGATTCCTGTTGATTGCCGCCTGTGTAGCGTGAGCTGATGTGAGGGAAGACAAAGTTGAACGCGGCAGCGCTGAGCCCGTGAATGGTCTGGGCGGCTTGTACACAGAGAACGTAAATGCCAAGTTGTTCCGTCCCCAGCATCGCCGCAACCAGAAAGCGGTCGGCATAGCTGAAACTTACACCTGCAAGGGACTGCAGCCAGCTAAAACATCCGAATCTTACAACTTCAGCGAACGGCCCTCTGGCAAAACTTGGGAAAACCTTAAAGGGGCCTGCAACCCGCCTTGCTGCAACTGCCTGCAAGAGAAGCACGACGACAGACCACAAGAGGGTAGCCGCCATAATCGCAACCACGCCATAATTCAAGGCCGCAAGCATCACGGCGGAGCACACGACCGCAATTCTCAGGGCGATGTTGAACGCGACTGGAGGGCCATACCGCTCAAATGCGCGCAGAGTGCTCACAAAGACACTTTCCATCGAACGAACCAGCAAAATGATCGCACTGAGCCGGACGGCCTGAATGCTGGCGGTCTGCAAGGGCTGGCTGATAGTAAAAAAGCTGCGACCCAAGGGCGCTGCCAGCCACACTAACAGTCCACACAAAGTCCCGAGAATCCCATTGACAGCCAAAGTAGCCCGTATCGTGCGTTCAACCCCGAGTAAGTCGTTCCGGCCGCGGTACGAAGAAACATACCTGACGGTGGCGTCGCCAAAGCCACCGCTCAAAAGTCCCATGCTCCCCAAGATTGCCGTAACCAGCATCCACAACCCGTATTGATCCATTCCCAGCTTGCGAACTAGGAAGGGCGCGGCCAGCAGCATCAGCGCAGGTTGAGTAATGTACTCGGCTACGCTGTATGCGGAATTGTGGACGCTAGTCCGACTGCTGAGAGAAGCATTCAATAGGGAAGTAGGTGTGAGTCGCGGCAAACCGAAGACATTGGCCGGCGTGAGTTGACGGGTAAGTCTGAAACTCGAATGTAAAACGTCAAGCCCGATCGCGAACCGTTGAGATACCGTGTCGGAGTTTACGTTTGATGTAGGTTGAGACTCGCTGCGCCAATGCCAATCGTGGATCTTGCGGATCCATGGTGTGAATCCTGTCTTGCAGAACCAGGGCGGCCATGGCTCCCAGTACGGTAAGAGTAGTCAAAATGAACACCAGCATTGTTCGGGGAGGCCACGAGCGTCTTTCTGGCAGGTTTGCTGGGTCAATGACGTCGACAGTTGGTATTTCTTTTGCTTCCTGAATGCGTGCGAGCTCATACTGCTGGTTTAGTAACTCGAACACAGTTTCTTGAATCTTCACCCGCCGGTATAAATCCGCCCACTGCACGCCGAGAATCGGCAGCTTTCGAATGGACGGATACATGTCCGTAACTGACGTGTCCGTTGCCTGGGGGTTGGTGCTGCCGCCCAGTTTCTCCAGTTGACGCTTCAGTTCGCCAATACGCGCCTGCACCGAGCGAACCCGGACATTACCGGGGCTGTAAAGTTGTAAAAGTCCTTCGAGTTCCGATTGGGCGGCGATCAGTTCTCCCTGAAGCATAGCTGCAGAGTCGACCATGGCTCGAGTCTGCTCTTTGATGTCCAATGCCGTATTCTTGCTGGCAAAAGTGCTGAACTGTTGTTCCGCATCCTCCAAATCGGCTTTTACGCTGGTCAATCGTTGCTCAATGAAAATCCGTTCGCGGCGCGCGGACGAGGTGCTTACGTTGGACAGCAAGCGGTTGAGTTCGTCGATATACGCGGTGGCGATGTTGTGCGCGCGGTGGGGGTCGGGATCGCTAACCGTCAAAGTGATAATCCCGTTCTTCCGGTTTTCCTCTATCTCGGTGCGGCGATCGAGAGACTTGCGCGCATCCTGCTCATAGCGCGAATGATAAACCCGCTGAAGTTGCAAGCGGTCGACAATGGCTTCCTGCACGGTGCGGCTGCGAAGCAAACCTACAAACATGTCTGAGTTGCTGCGTGCGCCTAGAAAGCTCGCTGCCATCGCAGCTAATTCAGGGGACACTTTGCTGCTCATGCCGGCCATCATGAGACTGCCGGTGTTCATCGGGTCAGGCGGCATGAGAGCAATTGTCGATTCATAGCGTTTTGGCAGAAGCAGAACCAAGGCAGCAGTGATAACCATTGCCCAGGCCGCCACTTTAACCAGTTGCCAGCGATGAGCCCAGAACAGCTCCAGGTTGAGTAACCATCCGTCGGAATGCTGAGGACGGTCCAATTGAGCGTCGAAGCTGTCCTGCGAGGCTTCTTGAATATCGTGGATTGCAGGGTTCAAGGTCGTTTAAAGTCCTTGTGCAAAGATGGGCCCGCCTCAGATTCCTCTCATGGCGAAGATCATGGTGTGCAATAGCAGGGCAGTATCCATAAAGAAATTGCGGTGCTGGATGTAATAGAGATCATATTCGATATTGTCGTGGATCATGTAATTGCGGTCTCCGCTGAGCTGCCAGAGGCCGGTCAACCCGGGCAGGACCGCCAGCCGGGCGCGCTCCTGCTCCGTGTAGCGCGCCACAATAAACGGCATTTCCGGGCGAGGTCCTACCAGGGACATTTCTCCACGCAGGACGTTCATCAGTTGGGGTAACTCGTCCAGGCTGCTGCGCCGCAACCATCTTCCTATTCGGGTAATACGCGCATCTTGGGAGTCGCGGGGCGAGAACTCATAGGGAGGCGCCGTGGTTGCCATGGTGCGGAACTTGAACATGGGAAACGCCACGCCCGCACGGCCCACGCGTTCTTGCCGAAATAGAATCGGTCCTGGAGAATCGAGTTTGATCAACAGCGCAATAAGAAGGAATATCGGTATGCCGATAAGCATCAATGTCAGCGAAACCACAATGTCACAAGCGCGCTTAGCGATTTCATACGCGGCCCGGCGCGGAGCTGCGCCAACAGACGCCAGCAGCACGCCATCCAAGTCACGGTAATCCATCCAGAGATTTGACAACGCAAATAACTGCGGGACAAAAGCAATACGAGCATTTGCCGCCAGAGCCTCGGCCGTCGTTTGCAGAAATCGTTCTCGCCCTATCGAAGGATTGGCAATGATGATCAAGTCGACCGCGTGGTTTTTGAGCAAGCGGCTGTTGACCGGGCCGCGCAGCACTTCCGCCGATCTCTGCCGGTCGTAACCCATGTCAAAAAGGATTCGACCCGCCTGACTGGGATCGTCATCGACGAGCGCCACCGGAATCAGGCCGAGCTTTGGAGAGCGGCTCAAAGCGGAAAACAAGCGCCTGCCAACTCCGCCGGCGCCGTAAATCATGACTCGTTCGTTGCCGTAGCCGCGTACCAGCAGCATATGTACGAAAATGTAGAACCCGGTCTTTTGAACGAAGAGTGCGACGGGCACCACGCCGAAACACCACGCCAACAGCGAAATCGGGACTGGAATCTTTGCCAGAAGCCCCAGCACCATGGCTGCGAAGAAGGATTGTGTAGATACCCTGAGAATCTGTTCAGTTTCTCGCACCCGCAGCAGGCTGTTGCCCTTCGAATATGCTCCTGCACGGTCGAGCATGAAAACGATAACTACCGCCCACGTGAAACTTCCCACCAATGCTAAACGAAAAGAAAATGCGGTATGTAACTCCGCATGAACTCGTTCATACAAGCTATACGCCGAGACCAGGGACAGGGTAACTGTCAGCAGGTCAAGCGTAAGCTCGCATCCGGCGATCATCCTCCGGAAGCGAGAAGCGCTATGCCGCGTTGCTGCGGGCTGTAGCAGTGCGAGCCTGGCCGCTAACGTTTCTTCGGCGCTGGCCTGCGCGGAGGCAGGGGTTTCAGCTAAGGAGCTCATAATGACAGCACCGGCTTATCGCCGATGCGGGGCATGTGGAAAAAACGTGAACTGGATACCGATCGATGTATCTGCTTGCCTGGTAGGTGCCAGCAGTGGGAAACTCCACTGCTCGTACTGGGCAAATGCCTGCAACGCCAGGGCAGGCCTTATTGCGACGTCGGCGCTAATCGAGTAATCAGCCGCCCGCCCGCCTTCAAGGAACTGTCGCGATACTTCCTGCAATCTGTAACTGAATTGAAAACGGGTGCGGGGAGACCAGGAGTAAGTAAGCCAGGCTTGCCCGCCCCGCCCCGCGCGGCCAATCCAGTTACCCATAAGGTCGCCATCGTTCGTGTAACCCGACCGGTAACGACGCAGCCCGTAATAAACAAACCCAGGCGCGAATTCCCGGGTTAACGGCTCATGAAGGCCTTCGGCTCGAAACTCGAGATTGTGGAGACGCGGGAATTGTGGAACGTACACTCCAGGATTCACCGTCGCCCGAGTCGACCCCAGGGGAGAAATCTCATCGACCGTCATAGCGTCGCTGTAAATGGTCAGCCAGTTTCGCAGCCGGGGAATGCGGTAGATGAAATCGATGGTGCTGGTGCGCTTTGCAGGATTATGCCGGGTGGTTGTAGCTCCTGAATCCGTGTGTACGTAAAAGGTGCGCGCAAAATTGCTGAACGTGAACGGCAAGCCAGGACCCGCAAACAGCGCAGTGAACCCGACGCCAACAGTCAGATTTGCCGAGGGGCTAAACGTGAATTTTCCTCCGTCGATGAACGGCTGTGGAGTGATGCCGCCGGGACCAAGCAGTTGCGTGCCAGTGAACTCGAATTGGTGCCCGGACAATTGTCCCAGAAAGTATTCCGTGCGCACCGGCCCCATGAAACGGGAAAGCAGCGGAATCTCGTAGGGCGAAACGGTTTCGAGCTTGACCATCCGAATGGCGCTCGCGTTATTGCTCATCAATAACGCGCCGCTTTCGCCCGGCCCCAGCCACTGGCTCAACTTGCCGAGCGAGAGCTGCACGTTTCCGTGGGTTAGAGAGACTGCGCCCTCGACTAACTCGAAGCGGTTGACCTCTGGTCTGGCGTCGGACACGGGCGATGTGAAATCCCCACCTGCAATTGCCTGTAAGATGGCTGGCGCGTGAGCAGGCGCGGCTGGCGCATGCTGGTACTCACCGCGCACCAAAAATGCTACCGGCCCGGCTTGGGCATGGGCGATTACGCCATCCACAGAATTGAGCCCGCGTTCGTAGGGACGCCCGTAATCATTGGTGATCGTCTCCCCAAAGTGATATCCATCGCGCAATGGAGGACCGGAAATGCTCAGCGCTCGGGTATACAGGGCGTCCAGGCTTGCGCCGAGGTTGGCCGCACCGTTCAGGCGGGCGGTTTCACCGGCGAATTCATGCGAGAGATCATCCGTGATGCGCAGGGCGGCGCCGTTCGGGCGTTCCTCGTCACCCATGCGCGATTCTGCTTCCTCTAAAAACTGCGCGCATTCCAGGCGAGTCCATGGCCGCATACCTAATGCCGCGGTCTTCACGTATCCCATCGCCGCCAGTCGCTCAATGGCGGGATAAACCCAGCTGTCAAGAGGGACATAGGGCGAGGCCATGTTTCGCGGGTCCCGCGTTCCATCTTCTGACCGCTCAGGCAGGGAACTGTCCCAAGGTGCGCCGCCAAGGTCGGTGTCGTGATGGGCTCGGTAAACCTGCCGCCCGAAATACCAGCCCAGGACGCTGCCAACAATCACGTCAGACGCGAAGTGCTGCTTCCCCGTGACGCGGGTTGCGCTCACGCCGGTGGCTAAGCTATAGGCGAGAACTTTCGTCAGCGGTCCCGGGTACTCATGCGCGAGCACGCTGGCCACGGACCACGCGATCGCAGCGTGTTCTGAGGGGAAAGAACCGCCTTGCTGGAAGAACGTACCGCTGCCGTTAGCTTGAGAGGGACGCTGGCGCTGCGTGATGCTCTTCAGAAGAAAAGTAATTGCGGAGCTGTTGAGCGCGGCCTCGCCGCTGAGCAGGCCGGCCTCCGACAAATGATCGTTGCCATCGAAGCGTCCCAGCAGGAAAGCGGCACTTCCTGCTCCAACCAAAGAATAGGTTGCGTAGTCCGAGAAGGTGTTGCTCGCGTGAACTTTGCCCGGCGGAACTTGTTTTGAGATCCAACTGTCGCCTGCGATGAACCCTGCCGTGGTGCCCAGGAAAGGCGCGGCCCACTGCAAATCCCTGCGTCGAAAATGCCGGGGCGCCATCCAGAAGTCGCGCTGATCGGAGGCGACATGTTTCAACAGCGGCGAAGGCAAGGGGCCTTCCGGATCCACTTCGGTATTCGATTCAGGAGCGATATTTTCTCCGCTGTAGGCTGAGGGTGCGTTTGGAGTGTCTTTTGGCGCGCCGTCCGCCTGCGCCATGACCATCGCCGGAGCGAGGGTTAGCACCACCAAGAGCAGACTCCAGGGCCGCATCACAGCTTGTGAGTTAAAAGCTTCGAACCACCTGGATGGCAACGCCGACCGCGTAAGCCAGTTGCGCCGACTCCAGGGTGGTCTTCCATTTGGTGGTGCCGCTGTAGGCGCGTTCCGGCACCATGACCAGGTCTCCGGGATGCAACGCGGCCCTTTCCACCCCGCCGCTGAACAGCCCGCCGGAGCCGCCCGCGACCGAACCGTCGGCGCGAACTACGAAGACGGCTTTCTTATTCGCGCTATTCGTCGGCCCGCCGGCTTGTCTTAAATACCAGCCGGCGTCTTTGCCCGGCTTGAAGGTGACTGCCGTCGGGTTGTAGACGGAACCTTCCACCATCACGAAATTTGGCCGTTTGGGAATGTAAATCAAGTCACCCGCGCGCACTTGGACATCCGCTGCGGAATTCGCCCAGTGCTTGATATTTCCCGTCATGTGCACCACGAGCCGCCCGGATGGAGGCGAACTCTGCAGCCTCTGCAACGCGGATTGCCATTGGCTGACGGCAGCCTCCTTCGCGACCTTTTGTTCGACATCTCCGTCGGGAATGAGCGTAAGGTTTTGTCCATCTATTTGTACCTGGCGGATTAACTGCTCGCGATTTTCCTCCTCCAGTTGACGAACTTGCTTGCGCTCGAAGATCGCTCCGTAAGGATACGCATCTGTCCGAAAACCACCCGCGCGCAACAGGATCGAGCTGAGGCGTTCGCCTTCCTGGATCCCGTAAGTGCCGGGGTGGAGGACTTCGCCACGGACGGTAATACTGGCGCCCACATCGCTCCATCCCGTTACTTGCTTGATGGTCAGTACATCGCCATCGTGGAGGAGAACATCCGTGTCCGGCTCGCCGGCCATCGCTTTCCCGATGGCTACGTTCCTGGATTCTCCCGCCACACGCGAGCCGTTGACCATCTCGTATTGCGTAAGGTCGGCGGTTTCTGTATAGGCTCCGCGTTTAAATCCGCCCGCGACGCGAACCAGGGCGGCCGCGGTCATTTCGTCACCCAGGGGATACTTGCCCGGCCGCGCCACCTCGCCGCGAATCACGACCGTCGCAGGATCCAGTTTGCTCAGATCGCGATGAACGAAAATGCGGTCCTTTGCCTGCAAAAGAACATTTGCCTTCGTGTCGCCGGCGAGTGCTTTCTCCAGGTCAACGCTGATTACCTTGAGCTTGTGATCATTGGTGCGGCGAAATATCTGGACGTCATTAAGTTCGGCATCCGGCGTCGTGCCGCCCGCGAGATAGATCGCGTCCCGCAGCCGGGTGCTTCCATTCGTGACATGATCGCCGGGATCGCGAACTTCACCGGACAGCGTAATTAGCGGGGGATCCTCAAAATCATATCGTCCGAAAATTCGAACCGTATCGAACGGTTTAAGCGAGAGATCCTGCTCTTTGCCGGCTAGAGCGTCCGCCAGGTTGAACGCCAGCACCACCGGGGTGTAATCGGGAGCCTGCAGCCGAATGACTTCTGCATGCTTCTGCGAAGGCTCGGGAAGCAGGTCGCTGTACGAGTGGATCAGGTCGGAAATTTTCATGCCCTCGCGGTATGCGTACTTACCCGGATGAAACACATGGCCGTCCAGGTAAACCGTTGCCTGCGAGTAGGGGAGGATGGGCGAAATTCGTATCTGATCTCCATCCTGAATTTTGAAATCGTCGAGCGCCTTATTGATGGCCTGGGCATCATTGGTGTCGGGCAGGTCGAGCTGCAGCATGGTGTGGTTCTGGTGCGCAATCACACGTTCGACTTCGATGTGGCGATAGGTGCCCGAAGGCAAAACTCCTCCAGCCAATTCGAGCGCTTCGGCGAGAGTGTTTTCATCGCGGAGCTCGTAGATTGCCGGGTGCATGACCATGCCGCCTACGGTCACTTCGGGGCCAATTGGCAGCACCTGAACCGTATCGCCGGATTGAATGCGAACCATGTCACTGCGGATTCCGTGCAGCAGGAGGTCGTAGGCGTCGACTTCCTGCATGAGATTTGCTCCTCGCATCACCCGAATGTGGCGCAACGATCCGCGAGAAGTGGGGCCTCCTGCGGCATAGAGCGCATTCAGCGGCGTCGACAGAGAACTGATGTCGTAGGCACCCGGATGCTCGACTTCTCCGACCACGTATACGCGGACGGCCCGAATGCGCGACAGCGACACGTCGGCTTCCACATCGTGAAACTGCGTACGCAACGCTGCCTGGACTACTCGCTGAATGTCGCCGAGCGTCCTTCCGGATACCGGAATGCTTCCCACCTCCGGGAGCGCCAGGCGGCCGGACGAATCCACCACGCGCTGCAGTCGTTGCGCGACGCCTCCCCAAACATCAATGCTGACCCCATCCCCGGGACCAAGCACGTAATCCGGCCCGGCAGGAAAGTCCATGGGAAGTTCATCCATGTTGCCGGAGCCGTTGCGGAAGATACTTTGCCCGAAACGTTCGATTCTTGCCGCGCGAGCGGATACTTGTGAGTAGAGATCGTACAGCGAGGGCACGTTGGCGTACGGGTTGGCGTGGCGGCGGATTTGGGGCCGGTCTAAATCGAGGTCTTCCGCGGACGGTACCGGCCGCCGAACCGCGCCAACGCTGGCCTCGAGATTCATGCCGGCGCCACTGGCGATGGAGCTTTGCCGCTGCGGAAGCGGAGGCATGGACATGCCACCGAACTCAAACGACGGAGTCCCATAGCCGGTTAGCGATGCGCCGGATCGCGCCCGCATAGCGGCCATTTGCTGAAGCAATGACGGATCTGCGCTCGAGCCTGCGTTCGCATTCAAGAGTGCAGGAAGTTGCTCGGGGCTGATGCGGCTCATGCCGGTCGCATCGGGGATCAGAGCCAAATCCGGCGCATCTGCCAGATCGAAATTCTGATTATTCATGGCGCGCGCCAGTTCCAGTTGGCGGGCCGGGTTGGTGGCGGGAGGAAGCGAAGGCGTTTCGGGCACTTCAACCGGGGGAGCGGGCTGCGTGGGAGGGGCCGTATTTCGCTGCATCTCGCGTTCCCGCCGTTCCCAATAGGACTTTTCCTGATGCCCTGCATCGGCCGCCTCGGTCTGCTCAGTCGTGTTCGAGACGCGGGCCCTGGACCGATTTTCCCGTTCCTTCTCGATTTCCAGCTCTTCCTTCGTTGGCTTCGCCTTGACATAGCCGCGATCTTCAATTTCCCCCGTCGCCAGCACGCAGATGTTGTGATCTTCACGCAGGAGCTGGAATAGCGCCTCATCGGTTAAATCTTCCGGATCGAGGATTCGGCCTTGCTCGAAGGCCTTGCGCACCAGCATGCGCTTCACTTCCAGGAGCAGGCCCGGCTCCTGGCGAAGCAGTTCAATGATCTTCTCCGGCGAAAGCGCTACGCTTTGCTCGGCTTCCTGCTCTGCGCGCGACTTTACTGTGTGCGAGCTCTCTACCACCGGCACGCGCTGGCCTGGTGCAAACTGCGCCATGACGCTCAACAGCGCGGCGGCAACGATCACATTCAGTGGCCGAGGGAAGGGTCGGATGAGTGCATTACGCATTGCGGTTCTCCTGCGCGGAGGGAAAAGTTCTGGGAGCTTCAGCTATGAGACGCGGGATTGAGAGATCATTTCCAGGTCAGATGCGTCCACCTCAACTGCGATGGAGCGCATCAGCGCCTCGATGGAAATTACGACGCGGTACCTGTCCTTCTTCCGCGAGAGGATGCCTTCGATGCCCGCCATGGGCCCACGCACCACCCGGACGCGCCTGCCTATGTGCAAGTAGCGGTGGGGTTCCGCGTAGACCCGGTGTTCCAGACCCTCGCGCAACGCATTGATCTCAACCTCCGGTAGTGGCGCCGGTTGCCCGTTAAATGTAACCAGGTTGACGACGCCCGGAACCTGCAAGACCCGCACCCGCTCCGGACGGTCGATTTTGACGAACACGTAACTGGGAAAGAGCGCGAGCTCAACCATCTTCCTGCGATCTTTCCACCGGTGCCAGGTTCGATAGAGGGGAAGAAATGTTTCAATGCTGCGCTCTTCCAGTTGTTTGGCCACTACCTTCTCGTGACGCGATGCGGTATAGATCGCGAACCAGGACGCGGTGGACGATTGAACCCCGGCAACGACGGCACCAGTCATGAAGTCAACAAACCTCGCTCCAGGTACAGCTTCGCCACCTCACTTACAGCGGCATTTGCGAGTCAGCCGAGTGCTACGTTCTCTTTTTCCAACTACTTACGTTTTGGAAATTACGCTCTGCGCCTCGAGTGCGGCGAATCGAACCGCGCCAAAGTATTGGTTCAAGCACAGCCCCAGCTTTACCTGCGAATGCGAGTTTTTGTGCAGAGCTCAAGCGGGCTTCACTGTAGCGAAGTTAGAGTTCGCAGAAATCACGAAAATGTCATCAGGATGTGAAGATTTAGTAATTCATGAAGTCTCATTGTGGAGATTTCGAGTTGCGATCGGTGATTACGGGAAACGTGGCGTGACCGAAGTATGACAAGGTCCTGACAATTCGCTTTTCGCTGCTCGCCTATAATTCACCGCCGGCCGGGTTGAGCTGCGGTGAGTCTGCGTGGGCACAGCCATTAAAAATCCGTTGCTTGCAGAGCTGGTGGTGGAGCCACAAGGCCTGGGTGGGCAGTATTGGAACGATTTGTGGAGCTACCGCGAGCTCCTTTATTTCTTGACCTGGCGAGACCTGCTGGTCCGTTACAAGCAGACCGTGCTGGGGGTGTTCTGGGCGCTGATTCGTCCGCTGCTCACGATGATTGTTTTTACATTTTTGTTTGGACGCATCGCGCGCTTGCCCAGTGAAGGCGCCGTCCCTTACGCCGTGATGGTGTACGTTGCCATGGTTCCGATGCAGTTCATTACCACCGCCGTGAGCGACGCCGGCAACAGCCTGGTCCAAAACCCGAGCCTGGTTTCAAAGATCTATTTTCCCCGGGTGATCGTTCCGGCCAGTTCGGTGATAACCGCAGCCGCGGACGCATGCGTCTCATTTGTCGCACTGCTCGCGATGATGGGTTGGTACCACGTTTGGCCGGACGGGCGCATTTTCGTGGCGCCGGCGTTTGTCGCTCTGGCGGTCTTGATTTCCACGGGGCTGGGGTTGTGGCTGGCGGCGTTGAACGTCGCCTATCGCGATTTTCGCCACATTGTGCCGTTCGTCGTCCAGCTAGCGATGTATATCTCTCCCGTCGGCTTCAGCAGTTCGCTGGTACCCCACGCCTGGCGCTTTGCCTATTCTCTGAATCCTGCGGTGGGTGTCATTGACGGCTTTCGCTGGGCCCTTCTGCGCGGTGCTGCGCCGCTCTACTGGCCCGGGCTGGCGGCTTCGGCGGCGGTTGCAATTATCCTGTGGCTCAGCGGCATCGCCTACTTCCGAAGAATGGAGACGACATTCGCCGACGTGATTTAGTTTCGCGCATCGCCATCCTATGTACGACTGGGTCATCAAGCTCGAGAACGTTTCCAAATGCTACCGCGCCTACCCCAGCGGCAGGAAACACGGCTACGTTACGCTGCGGGACGCCGTCATGGAAAACATCAGGCGGATGTTCGAGCCTGCATCGGTCGGGCGCTCGGCTCAGGAAATTTGGGCTCTTAAGAACATCTCCCTGGAGGTTCGGCCGGGTGAAGTGGTGGGAATCATCGGCAGCAACGGCGCGGGTAAGACCACTTTGCTTAAGCTGATGAGCCGGATTACGGTGCCCACGGTCGGCCGAGTCCGGCTGCGCGGAAGGGTGTCCAGCCTGCTGGAGGTGGGCACCGGCTTCCATCCGGAACTCACAGGACGAGAGAACATCTACCTGAACGGGTCCATTCTGGGCATGAAAAAAAAAGAGCTGGAACGCAAAATGGAGGCGATCCTCGATTTTGCCGGCGTGGAGTCATTTGCCGATACGCCGGTGAAGCGCTTCTCATCTGGGATGCACCTACGCCTGGCATTCGCCATCGCGGCGCATCTCGAGCCGGAGATTCTGATTCTCGACGAGCTGCTTGCCATTGCGGATGCAAACTTCCAGAAGAAGTGCCTGACGCGCATTCGCGATCTTGCGGCGCGAGGGTGTGCGCTTCTCCTCGTCAGCCACAACCTGCTCGTTGTGAAAGAACTTTGCGCGCGCGCAATCCTTCTGGATGCGGGGCGCCTGTGCGCTGACGCCACCGTTGCGGAAGTCCTCGCCGGTTATGCAGCTTCGCCTAGGCAGGCGCCAACAGAGATGGCGAAAGCGGTTGTTCCGGTCGGGGAGAGCGGTTTAAGAGTTCCTGTATGATCTCGGCAGCCGCAGCCGGGTCCCCACCATAACTGAGTTCATAGCACGGAAGCGCTGCCAGAGCCTTCAGCACAACAGCTTCCTGTTGGCGAAACTGTTCCTCTTCTTCGAACAGCACGCTGCTTGTAAGCCTGTCGTAAGCGTTGTCAGGAGCGATTTGTACGAGCTTTACTCCAGAGCCGGGCGCCCTTCGCAGGAAAATACTGTAAGCCGGTAATACTGGTCGCCCATTGCGCTGCAAACAGCTCTTGTCCAAGTGATAGTAAGAAAGCTCGCCGTACGTAAACTGTCGCGCGCGGGCTTTGAGTTCGGGAAAAAACACTCCGCTTTCCTCACGAAAGACTGCCGGCCAGAAGCCGGCCCAGGCCTGCACGCTCCCCCGGTGCAACTCGAGAAACAATCCTTCATCGGCATGAAAGTGCATTGGCTCGCGCGCGGCCAGGTAACTGGCCGTGGTCTTCCCGTCCCCTGCATGACCGAGAATGATGGCCCCCTTACCGTTATGCGCTACGCAGTTTGCGTGCAGGGACACCAAACCCAGGGACGCAGCGGTCATGCAAAAGAGGCTGTCCAGGTAGGGAATAGTCAAGCGAACTTCATCGTGTGCCAGTTCCTCGGCGACCCACCCCACTGCGGTCCGCAATCGCAGATCCAGCGCGTAAAAATTGCGCCGACCCACCTGAGCGAAGCGCAGGTGGCCATCAGAAAAAGCTGATCGCCGGAATCCGCCCGTACCGGACGGAGATGGCGGATTCTGAATGATTCTCCAGCGGAATTGAGCCTCATCGCTGCAAGCTGGATAGATCGAGAACAGCTGCTGCACGCGCCTCAATAGGCTCTCGGAGTTGGTCTCGAACCTTATATTTCGTCCCATGACCGGAAGCACAGTTTGCTGTTCCGTTCGCGTAAATCGTCCCAGGGGATCCACAACTCCAGACCTGTTCCCGCTCATCACCCGCCGGCCGGCCTCGGCCGCCGGTTTCTTACCGATGATGCTCTCCATTTCGGCGAGGCAAGCCGATATCTTGTTTGCCACAAACCATGGGTCCTCGCTGTATCGCAGAATGCCGCATGGCAGGCTCGTGAGCCCATCCATCAGTTCAGCCTCATGCTGCCTGGCGTCCGCAGTTTCCGCCAGCAGGTCTTGGCGCAGGCGGCAGGCCGCTTCTTCCGGCGCAATTCTCTCCAGCGAGAAGGTTCCTGAACTCGTCGGCTCCAAAAAGAGCAGCCACCGGGGCGTGCACACGCGAGCCCGTCGAATGCCGCGCAGCGTTTCAGGGGCAAAATGCAGTTCGTCTTCTTGCAACTTGCCACTGGGCTGTAATTCCGGAAACCATGCCGCCGCTTCGGTACGCAACTTCAGATCTGTCGGCAAGCTCCAGGCTCGTAACTTGCCTTTGCGCAACGTGCAACATGTCCGGTCGTCGGATAAAAAGTCGAATCCCAAGCACGCCAGCGCTAAAGCCAAAGTGGATTTCCCGGAATGGCTGCGGCCCGCGAGCAGAACGCCGTCTCCCCCTTTCGCAACGCAGGCACAATGCAGTTCCGTAATGCCAATGGTCGCGCCTACGACCGAGGTCAGCATGGGGAAAATCACGCGTTTCCAGTGCTCAACATCGTTGCCCATGCCGGCCGAGGTTCGTCCGGCGATTCGCCGCGAACCAAGATCCGCGAGCATAAAGCTGCCTTCATCGAATCCGGCATAGATGAGGTGATCCAGACCCCGCAGATGCGGTTTGGGCCAGGGTGGGGCGCCCGGGCGGTCCGGGTCGGCCCAGAAGCGCATGCAAAGGTCCGGCGTCCCATGGTTCTGGCCGGGGGTGCTGAAAGCCTCGCGCGCGGCGGCCAGGATACTCTCGGAATTTGTCGCAAGCCGGCATAGCGCGCCCGCTATATCGAAGTGCTCGAGCAGCGGCGTGCTCGCGTTTTTACGTAGGAAGTCGCCCATTGAGATATGTAGCTGCCGGGGTGCCGCTGCGCTTCCGCTCCATGCCATCGAACTCACCCCGTCTGCACGCCCAACGCCAGCGCGGAAGTTCGCAGCCGTAGCGAACGTTGGCGCCGGCATGATATCGGAGTCGCGAGGCCAGCCAGCGCCACCGCTTGCGAATTGCGGCAAACCTGGTGACGCGCTGCCCTCTCGATCGCTCGAAAAGGTGAGAAAGTCCCGCCCATGGATAGAGCGAGCTCCTCTTGGACTGCAAACGCGGCCCGGCATCGCGAATGTATCCTTCCTTCAGGAAGAGCAACAGCTTGTTCCGTGGAAAGGCGCTGAACCCGTTCGAGCATACGCTGTCAATCAGCCACTCTCGCGCGTATCGCTCCATCCACATCCGGGCCGGCCGAGCGACCCGCTCTCGCCAGGGCATCAGAGCTTCCGGAAGCGGCATTTCAAACACCTGCGCCGCCATGCTCGCGATCAACCCCATCATCTCCCCGAGAATGTCGTCGGAAGCAGCGAGCCGGGCAATGTCCGCCCAGAATCGCGCGTCCTGCCGCCGCCTGGCGCTCAAACGCGCGATTTCCAGCAACCACGAGGGCCTCACCGAACCTCGCATTAAATGACGAAAGGCATGCGAAATCTGGAAAAGAAAGATTTCCGGGTCGCTCAATCCGCAATACTCAGATCCTTTGTAGTTGCGGACCTGAATTTCCATTGAGATGGGCAGAGAAAGCGCCGGCAATTCACAATAAGAGGAGTTCCAGAGCGAAAGATGCAGTTCAATGGCGAATGGGCTTGCCGCGCTATACTGCTGGTCCTCTCGAGTCGGCTCCGCCGAAGGGATCCAGAACGCAAACTCTTCGGCGGTTTGCTTCTTCAGCACATATCCATGCCCGGCTAGAATGCGCTGCGCGCGATGGAGGCAGCTTTCACCAATGAAGTAATCAAGGTCGCTCAGCGCGCGCAGCGATGCGTCCGCGCAATAATCCGGTACCAGTGAAAAGCCCTTCAAGGCGGCGTAGTGTACGCCTTCCTCGGTGAACTGCCGGTTTAGAGCCGCGAAGGTCTCTTCTATACGGCAAATGCGTTCCCGGTTCTGCTGCTTACGATGGCGCAGGCCATCCAGGAAATCCGCAGGAACGTCGTCGGCAGCGTTTCGCCTGGTGAGGGCATCCAGGAAATAGAGGCTAAGCCCGGCGGAGTCCAGCCACGGAAGCATGCGGGACCAGCGGCGAGAGCTGGCGCGCGGCAGCACGGCCGGTGATTGGCCTGCCTCGACCGGAGCGACAAAATCCAAAACCGCATTCGCCAGCGTTGCCAGCAAGAATCTCCTCAACCGTCAATGCGAACCCGGCGTCACCATTCCGGAATCGAGTGTCTTGATTTCGGAAATCGTGAGCTTTTTCTTGTCCAGAGTGCCTATGATCTGGACTTCCTGTCCGCCAAAAGCCCGGGCCTTCTCCGGATTGGCAATCGTATAGACCGTCCCGTCGGCGGCGTTGTAAAGCGCGTACTTGCCGCCGAGTTGCAGGCATTTCTGTATGCACGACGGCTTGTCCGATCCCATGCTCTTCATTTCGCGCATCATGCGGGCGTGGCCTTTGTAGGCCGCACAAATCGTGTCCATGATCTCGCCAGTGAAGGTTTGGGGCGTTTTGGGCTCGGAATGTCCGGATGCCCAGGACAGGGCTGATAGGACCACGATGGACGGCAATAAGAACCAACGCGCGAATCTCACGATCTTCCCCTTCATGAATTGGAATGTGTCAAGAGCTACTCTTGCACTGCAATTTGCAAAATCGACAAAACCAGACGGCTTTGACTTTACAAGCGATGGCGAAGAACTCCGGTTTTCCCGCAGCTTCGAAGATCGTTCGCTCCGGCTCGCCCAAATGAAACCCGCAAGCCTCAAGGCAGCTGAATCCGTACGAGCAAAATTCGTCAACTATGTCTGTTGAGGGGCGCGCAATGGACTCTATCTCTGCTCGCCCATGCCGGTCTCGAAAGCCGGTCCGCCATCCTGCGTTGTGAGCGTCCGGATGAAGATCAGTGACGATTAGCTCCGCCCCCGGCTTCAGTACCCGGCAACACTCCGCCGCAAAGCGCCCGAGATCGCCGACGTGGCTCACCGCGAACGAGCACATCGCAAAATCAATGCGCGCCTCCTTCAAGGGAATGGAAGTGCAGTCTGCCTGAACCAGCGCCGGCTTGAACCTGGCTTTGCCGCGGGCCACCTGCAACATTGGTTGAGATAGGTCCACTCCAATGACCTGGGCCGCGCCGCGGGCGGCGAGCATCGGCATCCAGCGCCCGGTTCCGCAGGCAATGTCCAGCGCTTGCTTGCCGGCCAGATCAGGAATTGTCGGGCCGATCATCCGCTCTTCCAGCGCCAGCAGGGGATTGTGGCAGCGGTCATAGCTGCTGGCCCAGCGCCTGTAGCCTTCTTTGACGGAAATTGCAGCGGAAAGCGGGGGAGTGCTCGCCGCCGCGCTCCCAATCGAATCCTCGTGGTGTGGAGCGACGCTGATCACAGGCTCTCCACCTTTGGCTTGCGCAAGTCGATCATGCGTTGCGCCCATTTCAGCTCGAACGGGGCGGTGTAAACTTCCAGGCGATAGCGCCAGCTGCTCAAAGCCTTGAGCGCGATGCGTCCCCAGTGCGGCAGGCGGATATCCTGCGCGGTCGGCCAGCGCGACGAAATCACCAGTTCGAAGTTATCAATCAGCTGCTTGGTGCGCGATTTGATCCAGGGGGTGGTCGGGTCCTTCTGGGTTGCATAGCGCTGCCAGCGCTCGGTCGCCCACTCGTCCGCGGTGGTCGGGAACTGGACCTGATCTTCCACATTGCCGTACATGCGCAAGCGCTGGGGCACCGGCGTGTAATGCTCCACCACGATCTCTGCGTCAGGATTGAGCCGCTTCAATTGCCGGATAAAACGAATGCAATCGCTGGTGTCGCCTTCGGGGTCTTTGGGATTGCCGAAGATGATGGAAAATTCGGGAATGATTCCAAAACGCCGAATCCGTGACGCGAGCGCCACCGTGTCTTCGGCGCGCAAATCTTTATTCATTGCCTTCAGGGTTTCATTGGATCCCGACTCGGCTCCGAAAAAAATCATGGCGCAACCGGCGCGCCGAATGGCCTCCCAGGTGGAGTCCGAATACCGCATCATGATGTCGGTGCGGCCTTCACACCACCAGCGGAGACCAAGAGGCTCCATTCGATCCATGAGCTCGCGGGTGTGGTCTTCGCGCAGGAAGAAGTTGTTGTCGTAGAACTGCACCGCGTCCACGCCGTAGGTGTCCACGAGCCGGCCGAGCACTCCCGCGGTTCTGGCAGGCGACTCCATCTTTTCGCGGCTCCCGGAAAACGTGACCACTCCGCAGAAGTTGCAGCGAAAAGGGCAGCCGATGCTCGCCTGGTGCACCGCGGTTCGCCGGCCGAGAAATGTCGGAAGGAGATACTTTTCCACCGGAATGCGATGGTAGGGCAGGGGCGGGAACTCGTCCGGAGAGCGCATCGTGCGTTCGGGGTTGTGCTGAATTTCGCCGCCCGCCTTGTACGACAGCCCGGAAATGCTCTTGCGATCAACCTTGCCGCGAATGGCGTCGATCACCTGCAGAAAAGTCTGTTCTCCCTGTCCCCGAACCGCATAATCCACATAAGGCGTGTTCAACGCCGCGTTGGTATAGTTCGACGCGAAGTATCCGCCCCAGACGATCGGCACCTGGGGAAAGCAAGCCCGCACTTCGCGGCAGGTCGACACGGCTCCCACCGTCTGCGGGCCCGGCATAACCGTCGCAGCCAGCAGTTCCACCGCTTGCGACTTCATGAGCGACAGGATCGTTTCCGTCGGATGCGGATCCAAATTGCCATCGACAATGACGTAATCCTCGCGGCCTTCGACCACCGCGCCCATGGACAAAATGGAAAGCGGAAATCGCCGGTTCTTTGGCTTGGTGGCCTTCGGGTTGTAGAAAACGATCATGGCAATGGTGACTGGAACTGTGCTCGCGTCAGGTCTGAGCGCTTACGTGCAAGACGCCGCCGGCGCCGGATTCGGTTCCAGTCGCTTGGCGTCCACGCTCGGTTTCGGCAGCTTCACGATGTTTTTCAATTGCCGGTTCACCCACAACTCAACCGGAAAACTGTAAAAGTCATGATTCAACCGCAGGCGCGCCGGGTACGCCGTCAGATGCTGAACCGTCTTTGCAAAACGCCCCGGCCCGTTCTTGGCGATGGGATCGCGATCAAATGCGATGCGCAGATAATCGCGCATCGTCTGTACTCGCTGGTGATCTTTGCCTTTGAGCCAAGGCAGGACCGTATACCTCGGAAAATAGTCCACCCATCCTTCCAGCGACTTGGGCAGTTCGATTCCCAGTTGTTGCGCCTGGTGGAAAACCGGCGATCCCGGGTAAGGCGTGAAGATGTTGGTCCAGAACTCCGCCCCGGGGAATTTCCTGCAAATGTCCATCATGAAACTGACCGTCTCGCGCCGCTCTTTCCAGCCTTCGCCGGGATATCCGAAGATAATGTTGAAGGAGGGAATGACGCCGGCTTGAAGGCAGCGCGCGGTTGACTCATAAATATCTTCCAGTACCTGGAAGTCCTTGTTCATGAGCTTCATCACCGTCGGCGAGGCGGTCTCAATGCCTTGACAGATCTGGTGCAGCCCGGAACGCCGCAACAAGGTCAGCTCTTCCACACTCAGGCGCGCGGTTAAATTGGTGGTCGCCTGAACACTCCATTTGAAGGTGGAGTTGCGGCGGACCAGGCCATCCGCGATCTGCAACGCCCGGTCGAGATCGACCAGGAAATTGTCGTCGGCCATCCACAACAGTTCGAGCCGATAACGCTTGGTAAGTTCAATGGTCTCCTCAACCACTTGCTCTACCGGCAACGCATTCCACTTGCGTCCATAGACGCCGGCATTGGTGCAGTAATTGCAATTGAAGGGGCAAGCCAGGCTGGACACATACATCGCCCAGCGCCGTCCGCAAATTCGCTCGTATGCGTCAAAATCGGCCAGTTGATAGGCCTTTTGCGGCATCTGCTGAATCTGCTTCAACGGCCGCTCTGGCGTGATGACCAGCTTGCCCTCGCGCTTGAAGCCAATTCCCATCACATCATCGAGCGGCGCATCATCTCGCAGCCGTTCGGCAACCTGCAACATGCTTTCTTCGCCCTGCGCCCGGACAATGATGTCGACGTACGGCGCTTCCAGCGTTTGCCCCGGCAGTAATGATGGATGCCATCCTCCGAGGATTACGGGAAAGTCGGGATTCCACGCCTTCACCGCCTTCGCCACATCCACGGTTTCGCGAATCATCGGACCGGTTACAACCGAGATCCCCAGGCATAGGGCGTCTTTTACTTCCTGCAAAACCCGCTTCTTGTAGTCCGGATGAATGGTCGAGTCAATGATGCGAACGTCATAGCCGGCATTCAGCAGTGGAGTAGAAATCGCCAGAATTCCCAGCGGAGCGGTCGCCTCAATGCTCGAGAACGACGCAACGAAGAAGACAATTTTTTTGGAGGGATTCACGCGGGCACCTCGATGCCTCTTTCCTGCGGTGCCAAATTATCAGCGCGTCACCCGCGAGGGTGTCTGAAAAATGTCAAGTTTGTGTAAAACCCCTGTGGACTGCCAGCGCGCAGTGTCAGCGAATCCCCGGGTTCGTGTTGGACGCCCGCCGCGTAACAAACCACAAAGCGCGCCGGGGAAATGACACAAAATTAACAGCACTTTGACAAGCACGCCTCTTCTTGAAACCTAAAATGCCCCGAGTTCGCGGAAAGCTTTCGCTCGACCTCGTTATTCAGTCAGCTTGAAGGAACTGGCCTACGCATCTGTGAGCGCAAAACGCAAAGTCGTGTTGCTCTATCCGCCCTACGATGGTCCACCGCTGGGTCCTCCTCTGTGCCTGCTTGCCCTCGCGTCCCCGTTGCTCGAAGCCAGGTTTGAGGTCAAGTTAGTCGACAGCGTGACCTCGCCCGATTTTGAAGAGGTCATTCTCCGTGAAACCGAGGATGCGCTCTGCCTCGGAATTTCGCTGCTGACCGGGCCCATGATCAAGTGGGGCGTGCGAGTCGCACGCAGGGTTCGCAAACTGCGCCCAAAGCTCCCGATTATTTTTGGCGGCTGGCATCCCACGCTCATGCCCGAGCAAACCCTGGAGCCCGACTTCGTCGATGGAGTGGTTCGCGCGCAAGGCGAGTTGACGTTCCTGGAACTGGTGCAGCGAATCGCGGAAGGCCGTTCATGGGAGGGCATCCGCGGCCTCTCGTTCAAGGATGGAGGCCGCCAGCATCACGAACCGGATCGCCCGGTTGCCAACTTAAACACTCTGCCGACCCCGGCTTTTCATCTTTCCGACTTGGACCGCTACGCTGCGGTGTCGGGCACTCGGCAGTTGGGTTACGCCAGCAGCATGGGCTGTCCTTATGCCTGTAACTACTGCACCGATATGGTGTTTTATAAGCGCCGCTTTAACGCGTATGCGGCAGACAAGGTGGTCAACGATCTCGCCGATCTTGTCCCCCGCTATGGTGTCGATGAGGTGGCCCTCCTCGATTCCAACTTTCTGGTCGACATTAGACGTGCGATCGCCATTGCCCGCGGCATTGTCGACAGCCGGGTGAAGTTTCGTTGGACCTTTCAGGCCTCGACCGATTTTCTTTGGAGGATCAGTGACGATGACGTCCGCATGATGGGAGAAAGCGGCGTCAGCCACATGGGCTTCGGCACGGAATCCGCCTCCCTGGATGTCCTGAAGCTCATGAACAAGCACCATCAGAAAATCGAACAGATGGTGGAGACCGCGCGCAAGGCGGAACTGGCGGGCATTCACGTGACTTTTAACGTCATTCTCGGCTACCCCGGCGAAACCGAAGCCGACCGATTGAAGACGTTTCGCATCATGAGCGACATTGCGCGGCAGTACTGGAATGTGAGTTTTTCCCCCAACATCTTTACGCCCTACCCAGGGATTCCCATCTGGCCCCAGTTGAAGCAGATGGGAGTGCGTGAGCCGCAGTCCCTGGAAGAATGGCAAGACATTGCTCTCGGCCATAACGTCCTTCCCTGGCTGCAGGGCGAAGAGCTGCGCCGCCTGAGGACCAGCCTGGAGTACTTCCTTCTCAATAATCAGCTGCGGAAGGCGACCAAGAGGGCTCCCTGGTTGCGAAACCGAGTGCGCCGGGCGCTGGGTGCGCCGCTTCGCTGGCGCATCAGCAGAAATCGTTATTCATTCCCCTGGGAACTATGGGTTGCGCGCACTGTGCAACGCGTGACCACCCGCCGGTCGTTGCTCACCGGACAAAAGTTGAGCGAAAGCATGCAGGAAGTGTGTTGAAGGGACACAGGCAAGTATGGCTGACATTTTGCTGACGCACTCGTATCACCTTTACTACGACAGCAAACAAGTGCGCAAAATGCAGCCCTATCCTCCCCTGGGCACACTCTATGCCGCCGCCCTGCTGCGCCAATCCGGGCATTCTGTCGCTGTCTTCGACACCATGCTCAACGATCCCGAGCAAGGATTTCGCCAGGCCCTGAAGCGGCATCGGCCCAAAGTGGTTGTCGTTTACGAAGACAGCTTTAACTTTCTTTCCAAAATGTGCCTGACGCGCATGCGCGAAGCCGCTTACGGCATTCTCGAGGCCTCGCGCCAGGCCGGCGCGGTCGTGCTTGCCAACGGTTCCGACGCCTCGGACCACACTCTCGAGTATCTGCAGGCGGGGTTTCTGGGTGTCTTGCTGGGTGAAGGCGAATGGACTCTGCTCGAAACGGTTGGCGAACTTAGTAAGTCAACGAAATGCGACCTGTCGCAAATTCCCGGCCTTGCCTATCTGGAGAGGAAGGCTGAGCTCCACCAGACCGGGCATCGCCCCCTGATGCGCGAGCTTGGTCGGATCCCGCTGCCTGCCCGAGATCTCGTTGACATGGGCCCGTACCAGCAAGCGTGGCGCCAGGCACATGGATACTTCTCAACCAACATGATTTCCAGCCGCGGATGCCCCTACCGCTGTAACTGGTGCGCGAAGCCGATTTACGGAAACTCCTTTGCGATCCGTGCGGCGAAAGAAGTCGCCTACGAAATGAGTATCTTGAAGAACCAATACGGCGCCGAGCACATATGGTTTGCCGACGATATTTTTGGTCTGAAGAGAAGCTGGGTCCAGGAACTTGCGCAAGAAGTCGAACACCTTCACGCCGCCGTTCCTTTCAAGATGCAGTCGCGCATCGATCTTATCAATGCGGAGACGGCGCAAGCGCTGCGCCGGGCCGGGTGCGCCGAAGTATGGATGGGCGTGGAATCGGGGTCGCAGAAAATTCTGAAGGCCATGGATAAGGGCACGCGAGTCGAGCAGGTGGTTACGGCTCGCGACAATCTCCGGCGCGAAGGCATTCGCGCCTGCTACTTCCTTCAATTTGGCTATCCCGGAGAAAACTGGGAGGACATACTGCAAACCGTGCAACTGGTCCGCGAAACGCGCCCCGATGACGTCGGGATCTCGGTTTCCTATCCCCTTCCCGGAACCAAGTTCTACGATCGCGTTCGCGAGCAACTCGGCGCGAAAACGAATTGGGAAGACAGCGGCGACATTTCCATGATGTTCCATGGGGCTTACAGCAACGATTTTTACCGTGCTTTGCACGATTACCTGCATGCCGAAGTCGACCGCTGGAACGCGCGCGGGCTGCTGGCCGGGATTCAACCTGGCCAGGAGGCCGCCGATCCGAGTTTGTTGTGGCAGAACATTGTGCGGATGGAATCCAGTTGCCGCAATGCAGACGCGACCTTGGTGGCCGATAACCAACGCGGCCGCCTGGTACAGCTTCAGCCGGCACGCAGCGTCAGCGCACCTTAGCTCGGACTCATTATGGATTTGCTTCTCACCCACGGCTACTTCCTGCAAGAGGATCCCAAGGAGCTTCAAATCATGAAGCCCTATCCTCCGTTGGGAATTCTCTACATCTGTTCGCATCTGCGCGCCAAGGGATTTTCCGTTGACGTTTTTGACTCCACCTTCTCGTCGCGCCAGCAACTCTTCGATGTGTTGCGCAATGGGAAGCCATCCGTTCTGGGCGTTTACGCGAATCTGATGACCCGGCCGAACGTTGTGGAAATCCTCGGCGTAGCCAGGAGTTGCGGGTGGAAAGTTGTGGTGGGCGGGCCGGAACCGGGAGCTTACCCCGGCCAGTATCTCGATGCGGGCGCCGACGTTGTCGTGAACGGCGAAGGCGAACTTACGCTCGAAGAATTGCTGCCTGCTCTCAAGTCCGATTCCGTCGAGCGCTTAGCGCAAATTGACGGCATTGCTTTCCGCACACCAGAAGGCAACGTGGTTCAGACCAGGCCTCGCGCTCAGATTCGAGACCTGGATGCCCAGCCATGGCCGGCGCGAGATGCAATCGACCTGGAACAATACGTGTCGACGTGGCGAACCCATCATGGCATGGGCTCGGTCTCCCTGATTACTGCCCGCGGATGCCCGTATCACTGTCGCTGGTGCAGTCATGAAGTGTTCGGCAGGACTCACCGCCGCCGCGATCCCGCCTCGGTTGCGGCCGAACTGGCGTTCCTCGTCGAGCGCTATCGCCCGGATATGGCGTGGATGGCGGACGATGTCTTCACCATTCATCACGGCTGGCTCAGGCGCTATGCCGAGGAACTGAACCACCGCAGCCTCAAGATTCCATTCGAGTGCATCTCCCGCGCCGACCGGCTCAGCCCCGAGGTGGCCGACATTCTCGCCGCGCTCGGATGCTTCCGCGTGTGGATCGGCTCCGAAAGCGGCTCGCAAAAAATTCTCGACCGGATGGAGCGCGGCGTAACCGTCGAGCAGGTTCAATCCGCCGTGGATCTCTGCAAGTCGCGTGGAATTCAGACCGGCATGTTCCTGATGTGGGGATATGAAGGCGAGGAATTCGCCGATATCGAAGCGACCATTCAGCACGTGAAGAAAACCAATCCGGATGTGTTCTTCACCACCGTCGCCTACCCCATCAAGGGCACTCCTTACTTTGCCGAGGTCGCCAACCGAGTCGAGAATCCCAAAGCATGGCGCACCAGTTCCGACCGGGAAATCAAGCTTCGCGGCCGCCACTCGCGACGGTATTACAGCTTTGCCGATCAACTCCTCCGAACTGAGGTCGAACTTGAGCGCATGCGCCAGTCCGGCAGAAGCGATGCCCTGGCAGTGGCGACCATGCAGTCGAACATTGCTCAGTTCCGGGCTGGTATGGAGGCCGCAGCTGCGGAAGTCGAAGCTTGATGACCTCCCTCCATCTACAACCCGCAGCCAGCCCCTTTGACGCCATCGCCGCCGGCTATGACGACGTCTTCACCGGCTCTCTCATCGGGCACGCGCAGCGATCCGCCACCTGGAAGGAGTTGGCAAAAGCATTCCCGCCCGGCAATCAGGTTCTCGAGATCGGTTGCGGCACGGGCGTGGACGCGTGCTTTCTCGCGGAAAACGGCGTGAGCGTGCTTGGCTTCGACAGTTCACCGGAGATGATCAGGGTCGCGCAGCAGCGGGTTCAGGATCGCGCCGGCTCTTTTCAGAATGCATCGGTGGAATTGTGTGCGTGGTCCGCGGAGCGGCTGTCTTCGCTTCACCCGGCGCGCACCTTCGATGGCGCGTTCTCGAATTTCGGCGCCATCAACTGCATTGCGGACCTGAGTAAGTTCGCTGGCGATTTGGCCAGCCGTTTGCGGCCTTCCGCGAAACTACTCCTCTGCGTCATGGGACCCTGTTGCCTTTGGGAGGTGGCGTGGTATTTGGCTCGTGGCGAGGCAGGCCGCGCCTTCCGGAGATTCCGGCACGGCGGCATCACCGCCACGGTCGCAAGCGGTACTCCCTTCCGCGTGCACTATCCCACGGCTGCTTCGCTTGCCGAGACGTTTGCTCCGGAGTTCCGCTTACGACGAATGACGGGAATCGGGCTCTTGGTTCCGCCTTCCTACACCGAATCCGCAATGAGTAGGTTCCCAGGTTTTGTCCATCTGGCTGAGCGGGTGGATGGAGTGCTGGCGCGCTGCCCCGGGATTCGAACTCTTGCCGACCACATCCTCTTGACCTTCGAGCGGGTGGCACGATGAGGACGAACGCCACGCTTGTGAACGAGAGCCCGCTACCCCCTTCGACCCGAGCCGCCACATTGCGCGTTCAACTCCAGTGTCCCGCTTGTAGCCAGCCCATCGGCAGGATCACTGACGAACGAGTCGCTTGCGCTTCATGCGCATTCACCATCTCCAACGTGGACGGAATTTATCGCGCGCTGCCGCCGGACCGCAAGCGCCACTTCAGCCGGTTCATGGCCGAGTATCAAGCAGTGCGTGAGCAGGAAGGCCGCGGTTCCTCATCTTCCGATTATTATCTGGCGCTCCCGTTCCGTGACTTGACCGGCCACAACCGTTGGCAATGGGCAATTCGAGCGCGTACTTACGCTCATTTTGAGCAACACCTCCTGCCCGGGATTGCAGCCTTAAACCCCAATGGCGCCGACATTCTCGACGTTGGCGCTGGCAATGGCTGGTTGAGTTACCGCCTGGCCCGGAAAGGGCACCGTCCGGTCGCCGTTGATCTGGCCGATAACAGGAGCGACGGACTTGGCGCGGCACATCATTACTTCTCAGAGGCGATCGAACTCTTCCCCTGTTTTCAGGCGGAAATGGATCACCTGCCCTTCGCGGACCGGCAATTCGATGCCGTAATCTTCAACGCCTCGTTTCATTACTCCACAGATTACGAAGTCACGTTGCGGGAGGCCGCGCGTTGCCTGCGCCGTCCGGGATACCTGGTCATTGCGGATACACCGCTGTACCGCCGCGCCGCCAGTGGCGAGCAAATGCTTGCGGAACGAAAAGAATGTTTTCGGCAGCGCTTCGGATTTTCCTCCGACAGCCTGCCCAGCAGGGAATACCTCACGCCAGAAATTCTTTCCAGTCTCTCGCAGCGCTTGTCACTCAACTGGCACGTCGAAAAGCCCTGGTATGGGCTGGGTTGGGCGCTGCGTCCGCTCAAAGCGTGGATGCGGCGAAAGCGGGAGCCCTCCAAGTTTTACCTGCTGTGGGCAAGGGTGGAACGATGACCGCCCTCGCGCAGATCACGCCCGCAAGCGGGCTGGATATTGAGCAGCTTCGTGCGCACCAGATACGGAGCATGCCGGTCGTCGTCATCGCCCTCCACGAAGGCTGCAACTGCCG
>DASVAJ010000104.1:0-49302 GCA_036376415.1 Terriglobales bacterium | reverse complement strand
GGATGCATGAGCCCGGGGCAAAAATCGTCCTCGGGCACAAGATCAAGGAGAACGGCGAAAAAGAAGGTTACGAGGTGCTGCGCCTGCTTGCACGTCACCCCTCGACTGCGAGATTTGTCTGCAGCAAAATTGCCATGCGGTTTATTTCGGACGATCCTCCGCCGGCTCTGGTGGATCGCATGGCCAAGACTTTTCTTAAGGAAGATGGCGACATTCGCGAAGTGCTGAAGACGATGCTCGATTCGCCGGAATTCTGGGCGCCACAGGCATATCGGGTCAAGGTGAAAACGCCGCTGGAGTTTGTGGTTTCGGCGCTGCGGGCCACGGGCGCCGAGGTGAATGACGCGACGCCAATCGCCAGGCAACTGCAGCAATTGGGCATGCCGCTCTATGGCGCGCAGCCGCCAACCGGGTACTCCATGAAAGCGGAGGCGTGGGTAAACTCGTCGGCGCTGCTGGGCAGGATGAATTTTGCGTTGCGCCTGGCCTCGGGACATGTGCGAGGGATCGAGATTACGCTGCCGCAACCGCCGAGTCCCGATCAGAGGTGGGACGCGCAACAGGCTTTGGCGTGGCTCGAGAATTCACTGCTCGAAGGCAATGTCTCGAAGCAAACACACGACACCATCACGGTGCAGTTGAGCGACCCCGCGATCACGCATCGCAAGCTGGACGACGCGGCGGCCCCTCCCAATGTGGCGGTGATCGAGGGTCTGCTGCTGGGTTCGCCGGAGTTTCAGAAAAGATAGCTCTCGGCCCTTGGTAGTCGGTTCTCGGCAAGGCCGGCAAGATGAGGCTTGTGGCGAAAAGCACTTTCCGAGATGGATCACGAGAGCCAAGAGCGGGGTTCAAAATGATTACGCGTCGCATTTTTCTTCGTAACAGCGCACTGACGGTGGTCGGGACAGCGGGCGTGCCGTTGTTCTTACGGCGCGCCGCTTATGGCGCGCAGCAGCCTGGGACGAGCCCAAAGCGCCTGGTGGTCATCTTTCAGCGCGGGGCAGCCGACGGCCTCAACATCGTGGTGCCGCACGGTGAGCAGGCGTACTATGCGATGAGGCCCTCGATCGGCATTCCCCGAAATGCCGTGATCGACCTTGACGGCTTCTTCGGCCTGCATCCATCGCTGGCAGCGCTGAAGCCAATCTGGGACCAGAAACACCTTGCGATCGTTCATGCGGCGGGTTCACCTGATCCCACGCGCTCGCACTTCGACGCCCAGGATTTCATGGAATCGGGTACGCCAGGCGTGAAGGCCACCGACGATGGCTGGCTGAACCGCAGCCTGCGTTCCCTGCCCTCTGCGGAGGATGCCTTCCGCGCGGTCGCCATGGGGTTCGCCCTTCCCCGAATCTTGCAGGGCTCCGAGCCGGCGGTGGCAATGAACAACATCAGTGACTTCGGGGTTGGCGGCCGCAACCCTAAAACCGCGCCGATCGAGAACACATTCGAAGCAATGTACGCGGCATCCGTCGATACCGTGCTCCACGGCAGCGCGCAGGAGACATTTGGCGCGGTCAAGATGCTGCAGTCCGCAAATCCCGCGCAGTATTCCCCTGCGCCTGGCGCGAACTACCCGCGTGGACGGTTCGGAGATAGCCTGAGGCAACTGGCGCAGCTCATTAAGGCCAATCTGGGCGTGCAGATCGCGTTTGCCGACATCGGCGGATGGGACCACCACGTGAACGAAGGCAGCACGGAGGGTCAGATCGCGAACGTGCTACGCGAATTTTCGCAGTCGCTCGGCGCGTTTTGGGTTGACCTGGGAGACCTCGCGGAAGACACGGTCATCGTCAGCATGTCTGAGTTTGGGCGCACCGCCCGCGAAAACGGCAACCGCGGAACCGACCACGGTCATGCGAATGTGATGTTCGTCTGCGGCGGTCCGGTAAAGGGCGGCAAGGTATATGGCCGCTGGCCGGGGCTCGATGCATCGCAGCTTTACGAGGGCCGTGACCTGGCGCTGACCACGGACTTTCGAACGGTTATGGGCGAAGCGGTATCTCGCCATTTGGGCAATACGAATCTGCGGCAGGTCTTTCCCGGCTTCGATCCGCAGGCGTTCCTTGGATTGCTCGGCTAGTACTGTCCTGTGTCCCTCTCGCGCCCTTCGGGCTTATGCCCAGGGCTACATTCTTGTGGCGCTTCGCGGCTCATCCTGTTCAGGGCCTATGGACGCCTCATTCTTCTGCTGCATCGCTTCACCCCGAAAGTAACTACGTTGAAGCATGCCCGTAGGGTATCTTCATAACGGTATTCCTTCGGGGCTCATGGCTGACGTTCTGGACCGTCTCAAAGTTCTGATTGATTCCTCGACTCCCATCGTGGTGATGGAGACCGCCGAGGAGATGCGCGCGGTACGCCTGGTGCGCGAAGCTGCCGCACCCTTAAACCTGGCCGTGTTCGAGTGGAGCATCGCCAGCGGCCTGGTTCGCAGTGGCGTGGAGGCTGCTGCGGCCGGCGGTGATATGCGATTCCCCGGCGCGGCCCGGGCCGTGCTGCACGTTGCGGATGATTCCGCAGCCCCCATTTACAACAGCCGCGAACCGGCGCAGGCGCTTAGCACCCTGGAGGCGATGACGCTGGAGGCGGTTTTCATCCTGAAGGATTTTCACCGCCATATGGATGATCCGGTCGTGGTGCGGCGGCTTCGGGATGTGGGACAAAAATTTTCGACCAATCGACGAACCGTGGTCATTACCTCGCCGGCGATTACGGTCCCTCCGGAACTGGCAGGCCTGGTTGAGTTTTTGGATCTGCCTCTGCCCGACAAGACCCGTCTGCACCAGATCATCAACGACGTTTTTGCGCGCATGGGACAGAGCCGCACACTGCGACGGACGCTGGATTCGGCTGGATTGGATGCGGCGGTCAACAATCTTCGCGGGCTGACGGAAGAAGAGGCGGAGCGCGCAATTTCGCAAGCACTGGTCACGCGCTACGGCCTGGTGCCGGAAACCGTGACCGACCTGCTCGAGGCCAAAGAAGAATTGCTGCGGCATTCGGGCATGCTCGACTTCATTGACGCCAGCGAGAACCTGGCCGCGATCGGCGGACTCGAAAACCTGAAGCGATGGCTCGCGCAGCGGCAAGGCTCATGGGAAGAGGCGGCCAGGCAGTTTGGCCTGGAACCGGCCAAAGGCGTCATCATTCTGGGCGTGCAGGGCTGCGGCAAGTCGCTCTGCGCGCGCGCCATTGCCGGCGAATGGCGCTTGCCCCTGGTGAAATTCGACACCGCGGCGGTGTTCGACAAGTACATCGGCGAAACCGAGAAACACATTCAAAGGATTTTCCGAGTTGCCGAGGGACTCGCGCCCTGCGTGCTCTGGATCGATGAACTGGAAAAGGTCTTTGCCGGAAGCGCCCCGGACTCGGCTTCCGTGGACGCCGGAGTCTCCTCGCGTATTCTCGCCGAGTTCCTTTCCTGGATGCAGGACCGCAAGGCGTCGGTTTTCGTTGCGGCAACCTGCAACAATATCAACGCGCTCCCGCCCGAACTGATTCGCAAGGGGCGATTTGACGAATTATTCTTTGTGGATCTGCCGAATCAGAGCGAGCGCAGGCAGATCTTCGCAATTCAACTGAGCAAGCGCCAGCGCAATCCAGGGGAATTTGATCTCGAGCGAATCGCAACCGCGGCACGTGGCTTTTCCGGAGCCGAAATCGATGCGGCGGTGCAGAGCGCGCTCTACGCCGCATACAGCGGAAAGCAACCTCTAACGACGGAAACCCTGTTGCATGGGCTGCAGCAAACCGTGCCTCTGTCCACAACCCGGGCCGAGGAGATCGAGGCGCAGCGGGCGTGGGCGCGCGAGCGCGCGGTGCCCGCGTCCGAACCTAGTTCGTCGGAAGCCAGCGCCTGAGTTCACAGATTGGGGAGGAGCTTTGAACGATTACCTGCTTTCCGTGGTGCTGGGAATTATTGAAGGACTCACGGAGTTTCTTCCCGTAAGTTCGACCGCACACCTGCGCATTGCCGAATCGCTGTTCCACATCAACCTGGGCGATGGCTATTGGAAGATGTACACCATTGTCATTCAACTGGGCGCGATTCTTTGCCTGCCGATTTATTTTCGCGCTCGTATCGCGAAATTCCTGAGCACATTTCCGCACGGGGAAAAAGGCGACCGCGCGGCCCTGACCCATCCGCTGGGGTTGACGATGATCGCGTTCGTGGTCACCGCCATTCCAGCATTTCTGCTGACCAAGGTGATTGGCAAGCACCTGGAAAGCCTGAGCATCATGGGCACTTCCCTTCTGGCCGGCGGAATCGTCATGTGGATTGTCGATGCCAGGAACGCGGCCGCCGAGAAGCAGGGGCCTGCAGGAAATTCCCGTATTCACACCTGGAGCATGGAGACGATGGGCCTGGGGCAGGCGGTCTGGATCGGCGCGTGCCAGATTCTCTCCGCTGTTTTTCCGGGCACGTCCCGTTCCATGTCTACGATCGCCGCCGGGCAACTCGCGGGCATGTCGCGCGCCTCGGCGCTCGAGTTCTCATTTTTTCTATCCATTCCAACCATGGTTGTCGCTACCTGCTATGACCTGCTGAAGTCGCTGCGCGGCAAGGGCGCAAACCCCATTGGGGTTTCGCAGATCGACGAACACGGCTGGGTGGTGCTGGCCATCGGATTTGTCGTTTCCTTCCTGGTCGCGTATGCGGCAGTGGCGTGGTTCATGGCGTGGGTGCGGAAAAGAGGCTTTGCGCCGTTCGCCATTTACCGCATCGCGATTGGCGTGCTGGTGCTGGTATTCCTCGCGCACGCGGCGTAACCTGTCCGGGTTTGCGTTAAAGCCGGGTCGCGCGATTGCTAACCTTCCCGCCTCGGAGCTAGTCTATTCCGTGCACCAGCATGTCTCACGTGGTCTCGCCCTGGCTGAGTACTGACTGCTGAGTGCTCAAGGAGACACTCTCGATGAAGAAAACCGCCATCGCACTTCTGTTTGTCCTCACCCTTTGTACCCTCGCCGCCGCCCAGCAGGATAAGAGCAAGCGCCCCAGCCCGCCGGCGCAGACAGAATGCAAGTTTTCCGACGGCAAAACCATCACGGTGGATTATTCGAGCCCGCGCATGAAGGGCCGTAAGATCTTCGGCGGGCTTGTGCCTTACGGCGAAGTGTGGCGCACCGGCGCAAACGAAGCCACGACCTTCGATACCGACGAGGATTTGTATGCCGCCAAGGGAACGAGAATTCCCGCCGGCAAGTACACCATCTTCACCGTTCCCGCGCAGGACAAGTGGACCCTCATCATCAACAAGACTACCGGCGAATGGGGTATTCCTTACAAGTACGAGTCAACCGAACTGGCGCGTGTGCCGATGAAGGTGAGCAGACTGTCTTCGCCGGTGGAGAACTTTACGATTGCCTTCGATCACAATGGCGGAAGCTGCACCATGCGCATGAGTTGGGAGAACACGCAGGCATCCATCGAATTCACGCAGAAAAACACCGACATGCCGATGCAGCACTGAGCCGCGCTGGAAAATTACAGGCTCCTTCTTACCTGCCGAGTTGCGGCAGCGCAATAGCGAACGATCAGCGGCTGCGTTTTATGCAGTAACTTCCAGGAAGAGTGCGTAAAAGAACGGGCTTCAGGCCTCAGGCTTCAGGCCCCCGGGCTTCCAGCGGAGCACGGGCTTGCGGGCCGCGGCGGTTTCGTCCAAACGCGCCACTCGCGTGGAATGTGGAGCGGTACGCACGATCTCTGCCTCTTCTTCGGCCTCTTTGGCGATGGCTTGCATGGCTTCAACAAACAGATCGAGTTCCTCGCGCGACTCGCTTTCCGTGGGCTCGATCATCATGGCGCCGGGCACAATCAGGGGAAACGCGGTCGTGTAAGGATGGAAACCATAGTCGATGAGGCGCTTGGCGATGTCCATGGTGCGCACGCCTTTTTTCGCCTGCCACTTGTCGCTGAACACAACCTCGTGCATGCTGGGCGTCGAGTACGGCAGGTCGTAAACTCCTTCCAGGCCTTTGCGAATGTAGTTGGCGTTGAGCACGGCGTCTTCCGTGGTTTCGCGTAGCCCGTCAGGCCCGTTGGCAAAGATGTAGGCCAGAGCGCGCACGAACATTCCGAAATTGCCATAAAAAGAGCGCACCCGCCCAATCGATTGCGGGCGATCATAGTCAAATCCCAGAGTGCCGTCGGGCTTGGTAACTAAGGTTGGCTTCGGCAGGAACGGCTCGAGAAATTTCTTGGTCGCCACCGGACCTGAACCTGGCCCTCCGCCTCCGTGAGGCGTCGAGAACGTTTTGTGCAGGTTCAAGTGCATGAGATCGACGCCGAAATCGCCGGGGCGAACCTTGCCCACCAGCGCGTTCATGTTGGCGCCGTCCATGTAGAGCAGAGCGCCTTTGGCGTGGAGAATTTCAGCAATCCTGTGGATCTCTGGCTCGAAAACTCCCAGAGTATTGGGATTGGTGAGCATGAGGGCGGCGACGTCTTCAGTCACCTGGGCCGCAAAGGCCGCAATGTCTACCATGCCCTGTGCGCTGGACTTGAGGTTCTCGACCGCATAGCCCACCATGGCCGCTGTGGCGGGATTGGTGCCATGCGCCGAGTCGGGGATCAGGACTTTCTTCCGCCGCGCACCCTGCGAATCGTGATGAGCGCGGACCAGCAGCAATCCGGTAAGCTCGCCATGCGCCCCAGCTGCGGGCTGCAGGGTGATCGCCTCCATGCCGGTAATTTCGATGAGGCATTCACTAAGAGTCTTGATGATGCGCAGAGCGCCTTGCGAAATTTTCTCCGGCTGATACGGATGCGCATTGGCGATTCCGTCCAGCCGCGCCACGGTTTCGTTCACCCGCGGGTTGTATTTCATCGTGCACGAACCGAGCGGGTACATACCGAGATCGATGGCGTAATTCCAGGTGGAGAGCCGGGTGAAGTGGCGGATGATTTCAATCTCGCTCACCTCCGGCATGTTGCCGAGATCTTTTCGCGCCGAGGAGCCGAGCAGGCTCTCGGCGTCCACCTCGGGAACATCGAGGGGCGCCAGCCTCCAAGCCGCTTTGCCGGGAGATGACTTCTCAAAAATCAGGCCTTCGTTCTGGCTGACGTGACGCGTGGCTTTGCGAGTCATGCGCTTCATCGTTACTCATCTAGCCCCAGGTCGAGAATTTCTGGCTGCAAGTCGGAGACTTCGCTGCTGCCGGTCCCCCCGCAGCTTCGACAAACCCCCGATCCAGCACAATTCCGGCAACTCGGCTCATCTTGGCTCAGACGCGTATTCACGCCAGATCCCTCACACTCGACACATTCGCCACTGCCATGGCAAGACGGGCACCGGTTGACCGTGACAATCATCGCGTGACCTCTTCCGTCTCGGGCACTTCTTCCTTTGCGCTGTGAATGGATCGTTCGCTGTCCGCCACATGCCCGACCGCCGTGTCAATCATGCTGCGCGAGGTCAGCTCGGTGCAGCACCACAAAGACGCATTGCCCAGCTCGGGATAGAACTTCTTCAGTGGAAAGCCGCCGACGATTTTGTGCCCGAGCAGCCGCGCGTTGATCGCGTAAGGATCCTCGCTCGTCTGAATCACGAATTCGTTGAAGCGCGGCGCGCCAGGAAACAGCAGCTTCGCCTGCTTTCCGAATTGTTTTGCGGCGTACGCGGTCTTGGCGAGGTTCTGGCGGGCGAGCTCTTTCAAACCTTCTTTCCCGTAAACGGTCATGAAGATATTTGCCATGAGAGCAACCAGGGCCTGATTGGTGCAGATGTTCGAGGTCGCTTTCTCACGCCGGATATGCTGCTCGCGAGTAGCAAGTGTGAGGACAAATCCGCGCTTGCCACTCCGGTCCGTAGTCTGCCCCACCAGACGGCCGGGCATCTGGCGAACGTACAGCTCGCGAGTAGCAATCACGCCGCAGTAGGGACCGCCAAAGCCCAGCGGCACACCGAATGACTGCGCCTCCATGGCGATGATGTCGGCTGCTCGCGGCGGCTCGACAATGCCCAGCGACACGGCCTCTGCAATCGCGACCACCAGCATCGCGCCCTTGCGATGGGCGATTTCAGCCACGGCATTCACATCTTCAATGGTGCCGAAGAAATTTGGCGATTGCAGGAGAACACAGGCGGTCTCCGGGGTAATCGCATCTTCCAGTTCGCGAAGCTGGATGCGGCCGTTTTCGCCAAAGGGCGCCCTGGCCAGCGGCATGCCTTGGTGCCGCGCGTAGGTCGACAAAACTTCCTGGTATTCCGGGTGAACGCTGCGCGCCACCACGACCGAACGCCGGCCGGTTAATCGCGCCGCCATCATGACGGCTTCTGCGGCAGCGGTGGAACCGTCGTACATGGAGGCATTGGCCACCTCCATGCCCGTGAGTTCGCAGATCATAGTCTGGAATTCAAAGATGGATTGCAGCGTTCCCTGCGAGATTTCGGCCTGGTAAGGCGTGTAGGCGGTCAGAAACTCGCCGCGGGAAATCAGCGCGTCGACAATGACGGGACGATAGTGGTAGTACGCGCCAGCACCCAGAAACGTCGGATAGCCGTCGCCATTCTCGCGCGCGCGTTCGCGAAACCAGTCGAGAATCTCCGATTCGGCCATCTGGCGCGGTATTCGCAGATCACGATTCAGACGGTATTCAACGGGTATTGCCGCAAACAGGTCATTCATCGAGGACGCGCCGATGGCCTCGAGCATGGCCGCGCGATCGGCCGGCGATTTGGGAAGATAACGCATAAATCAGTTTGTAGCTTGGGTCTTAGCTCCTAGCTTTTAGCTTCTTAAGCTTTGTCCAAATCCAGCGCCGTTTGGCTTAAGGCTAAGAGTAAAAGGCTAAGAGTAAAAGGCTAAGAGCTAAGAGCCGCTTTCCTCCGCAATGAACTTTTCGTAGTCCGCGGCCGAGAGCAGCGCGTTCAGTTCTCCGGGATTCTTCAGCTTGATCTTCACCATCCAGGAGCCGTGCGCATCCTTGTTGATCTTCTCCGGCGAGGTTGCCAGGTCTGCGTTGACTTCTGTTACCGTGCCGGATGCCGGCGCATACAGGTCGGATACTGCCTTAACCGATTCCACTGAGCCGAAAGTTTTTCCGACAGTGAGTTCCGCGCCCACCTTGGGCAGATCCACGAACACAATGTCGCCCAGCGATTCCTGGGCATAGTTGGTGATGCCAATCGTGCCGTCGGGTTTGATCCACTCGTGCTCTTTTGTGTATTTGTACTCGGCGGGATAGGACATTCTTTTCGCTCCGTGCCGTCCCTAAAGGGACTCGGTGTGTTTGTCGGCTTTCCCGGGACTTACGTTCCGGGGCTACTTATGTTCCGCTTTGCGGGCGGGAGATTCGAGCCAATGCACTATGAAAAAACCGCGGTCATTTGCCGGTTGTTTTCGGCCGCTTGTAAAACGGCGTCGGCACCACCTTCGCCTTGACGCCTTGCCCTCGAATTTCCACCAGAAGTTCGGTCCCAACCTGGCCTGACTCCGGCGGAACATATGCGAGCGCGATGTTCTTCTTTAGAAACGGCGCATACGACCCGCTGGTCACGTATCCAATCTCTCGATTGGACAAGTCCAGCACGCGATAGCCGTCGCGGGCAATTCCCCGCTCCATCATCTCGATGCCGATCAGCGTGCGTTTGATTCCGGCGGCCCGAGCTTTTTCCAGGGACTCCTTGCCAACGAACTTCGGCTTCTCCATTTTGCAGAAGCGGTCGAGCCCCGCCTCCCACACATTGATGGTATCGGAAATTTCGTGGCCATACAGCGGGAGCTTGGCTTCGAGGCGCAGCGTGTTGCGCGCGCCCAGGCCGCAGGGGATGGCATGGAATTCTTTTCCTGCTTCCAGCACTTCGTTCCAAACGCGCGCGCTGGTGGCTTCATCGCTGGGAACGTAGATTTCGAATCCGTCTTCGCCGGTGTAGCCCGTGCGCGCAATCAGAGTATCTTTCAGTCCGCACACCGTGCCGCGAGTCACCCAGTAGAACTTTACCGCCGATAGCTTGGCGTCCGTCAACTTCTGCAGCAGATCGATCCCTTTGGGGCCCTGAATCGCAATCTGGGTGAAATCGTCGGAAAGATTCTCGACATCACAGTCAAACTGGCGCGCGTTGTCGCGTACCCAGGCGAAATCCTTCTCGCGCGTGCCGGCGTTGATCACAAGCAGGTACTCCTGCTCACCCAAGCGGTGGACAATCACGTCGTCGACAAATGTGCCCTGGGGATAGAGCAACGCGGAATACTGCGCCTGGCCGATCACCAGCCGCGAGGCATCGTTCATGGAAACGTGTTGAACGGCGGCGAGCGCTTCCCGGCCTGCGAGCCGGATGTCCCCCATATGCGAAACGTCGAATACTCCGGCGCCGGTGCGCACCGCCATATGCTCGGCAATGATGCCGGAGTATTCCACCGGCATGTCCCAGCCGTTGAATTCGACCATCTTGGCGCCAAGTTTGCGATGGGCGGCGTTGAGAGCAGTTTTGCGCACGGCGGGCGTGGTTTCGATAGGGGACAAACCGGCCTCAATCAGCGGCAGTAGCTGGGCTGCCGCAGCAAACTCATGAGCCTAACATGCGCGCGGAGGAGGGTTCAACCGTAGCCACTCAGGCACCACCCAAGCTAACCCGTGCAGGCTATCGACCATGCTAGGCTCCTGTTAGCGCGCTTCGCTGGAGGGGAGATGCGGAAATTAGTAGCCGCGATCATGTTGCTTGCCGCGACCATGATTGCGGCCGCGCAAAATAGTCCCAGGAATGAGGCAGCTGTCACCGTCGGGCACACCTTCATCAGCGACCAGACCGTCCCCAATACAAACTTCTTCGACAACACAGTGCATTTCGGGAAAGGATGGTCTTTCGGATTCAACTATGCGCGCCAGTTGCGGGATTTTAACTGGGGCGCACTGGCCGTCGAATTCCCCACCATCTGGAATCCCGATGAAGATTTAAACTTCGGGCTGAACGTCGCTCCCAGGCAGTACAGCTCGCTTTTCTGCACGCCGGCAGCCCGCGTGACATTCCTGCAAAACTTCGTCATCTCGCCCTGGTTGAGCCTGGGCGGCGGAGTCGGACATTTCGTTGCCAGCAAGGACCTGCTCTTCGGCGGCCCCAACCCCGGCCACCGCATCAAGACCACGGGAGTCATGGAGGGCGGCGTCGGATTCGACGTCGGACTGCCGGGTTCATTCCGCGAGTTCAAGTTTCGTTTTGAAGCGCGGGATGATTGGAGCGGCGTGCCGCCCATCAATGTGGATACGGGAAAGACTCGCCAGCACAATTACTATGTCGCCGGCGGAGTGGTATACCGATTCTAAAGTAGCACTTCAGCGGCTGCTCTTGATTTCCTCATACAACGCAGGCAAGCGCGCGGCTTCATCCGCCGATCCCCCGAAACGCGCTTTCTCGTAGTGCTCCGTAAAATCGGAAACTCGCGCCTTGAGCTGGGGGTCGGCGATCGCGGAAACAAATTCCGCGGGGGTCTGCGCCGGCGATTTTTCCCATCCCAGCCGTTCGGCGAGGCGCAGCATGCGTTCATACCAGATGCTGGCCGCCATCTGCGGAGCCGTTCGTGGCCGCCGCGCCAGCCGCAGCTTGCGCGCAAATGCCGCCAGGCGGGGAAGGCTGAGCGCCAGCAAGATGAGGAAAAACGCTGCAACCACTCGCAACCCCCATTTCACAGTTGGCTGCCCGATGCGCTCCTGGGTGCGGCGGGCCCAGGCCAGAACTTTTTCGTACTTCCCCCGTCCCCACGATTGCGCCCGGCTGGCCAGTTCGCGGCTTCCACGGCTTGCGTCCTGGCTGAGACGGAGCTGGTGCGCCAGGTCGTAGTTCACGATCCACTCTCGCCAGAACGATGCCATGGCATCCATGTACAGCATGAACCGGCTCCATGGGGTGTGAGCTTGGCCGTCCCCGCTGGCCGTCGGGTCGAAGCTCATCCATCCCTGCCCTGGAATGTAGGCTTCCACCCAGGAATGGGCATCGCTGGCGCGGACGATGTACTGGGAGGTCAGGTCGTTGAACTCGCCTCCGGAAAAGCCATTCACCAGCCGCGAAGGAATACCCAGGGAGCGCAGCATCACCGCCATAGCTGAGGCGAAGTACTCGCAATGGCCCTGCCGGCGCACGAAAAGAAAATTCGCAATGGGATCAGGCGGAATAACCTTCGGCAGTTCGAGCGTGTAGGCGTAATGGGAACGCAGATAGCTCTCAATAGCCGCGGCCTTCTCCAAAGGAGAGGTCGAATTCTCCGTGATGCGCACGGCTAAATCGTGGACCCGCGGATCCAGCGGCGGCACCCGCAGGTATGCCTGAAGCATGGCCGCCGGATATCCGCCCGCGCTGGCGGCGAACGATTTGCGGCCGTGCGGCAGGGGCAGGATGGAATCGGCTTCGTAGCGCGAGATCGCATGTTCAGTATCGAAGTTAAACACGTCTCCGGCGCCGTCCTCGGCAATCGCGCGGTAATTGCCTTCCAGCGACTGCGGATTGGCCATCAGGAAGAACACGTCGCTCAACATCGGCTCCATAGTCACGCGATAGTGCACGGGGCGGCCGGGTGCAGTGGGGGGACCTTTTCTTAAATCGAACCGGCCCGGTGCTGCGCGCAGGACAGGAGATCGGTCGCGCGCGGTATTCTCCCAGGTCTTCCCGTCGAACGCGTTCAGAGCTATGCCGCGCAATTTGAGATCAAACTCGCCCGCAGTGTCGCCGTCGATCTTCACCCGCATGACGACCGCTTTCGATTTCTGAATTTCTCCAATGCGGCCAAGTTCCACGCGATCGGAGAAGCCGGTGCTCAGATCGTTGCCGGAAGCGTACGAGCTCAGATAGCCGACCGAAACGCGCGGCAGGACAAAGAAGATCAGCCCGCCCAGCGCGAAAATCATCACCAGCAGCGCGGGAGCGATTCCGGCGATCGCGTACGACAACTTGCGGTAGACGCGGGGCACCTGCGGATCGCGTCCTTGCACCTGCGATCGCTGCGCGGCATGAATCATCTCCATCAGGATGAAGGTGGCTACTCCCACCATGACAAAGCCCGCCAGCGCCACCAGAAAGGTGCTGTCAACCGTCAGCACCGCGGCGGCCAGAACCATTCCGAACGAAAGCATCGCCAGAAAATAGTGATCGCGGTCGCTCTGGGCGGAGAACAGGCGCACCAGCATCACAAATAAAACCAGGTGAACGAGTGATTCCAGAAAGGCGCGGCTGATGATGAACTCATCGAGGACGAAGAAGCCCACGCACACGATGGTGAGCAGGTTTGTCCATCGCTCCGACAGCAGCACCTGTCGCCGCCGCGCAAGAATGTATCCCCGGAATAGCAACCCGGCGCTCACCACCACAACCGTCGGGAAGTCCAGGCGCCCGGTAGACGCCAGGGTGCCGAATCCCGTGAAGATCAGCAAATAGAGCGCGACGTCGAAGTAGCGGCGGATGGCCGCGGTTAAGGTAAGGCGCTCGGTCTGAGGGGCGCGGGACATGAATAGGAATATTGTGCAGATTCTGCCGGCGGCGGTAAAGGGTACGGAAGATGAAGAGCGGCTTCAGGCGTCAGGCTTTCGGCTCTATCCATTAATCGAAAACCATTCCGCGAAGAGACATCAGAGCCTGAAGCCCGAAGCCCGAAGCCGATGTTAAGATGGCACTGTCAGGCATCGGTCCCGCGCGACGCATTCCCGCCAACCCCGCCAGATCCGGAAGGAAGCAACGGTAACGGGCTCTTGCGTGTGCAGTGGGCCGCCGGTGCCTGGCTAACCCTTTCTACACTCCTGCAGACGACGCACCCTGCGCTTTCTTGCTTCCTGCGGCTACCAGCGTTTCCAGCGCCGGAAAGGAGCGCGGCGGCATTAAAGTTATCTCGGGCGGCAGAAGCCCCGTTTGCAGCGCGTGGGCTAGCATTTCCACGGCCGTGCCGGCTAGCGGCGGCGCAATCACGGTGGACGTCAGCAATCCACTGCGCACCCACGCCTGGCCGGTCTTGGGCACGCCATCACAGCCCATGAACGGCACTGAAAGCCAGCGATCACGCCCCTCGCCTTCGTAGGAAAACTGCTGAAAAGCCTTCTTGGCCCCGGCAGCCATGGCATCGTTCTGCGCGGCAATCACGTCGATGTGGGCCTGCTGAGAGGTGCTAAGACGCAGCCAGGCGGTCACCGCCTTGAACGCGCTCGACTCCGTCCAGGTGCCCTTCATGGTCTTGATTTGAATATTGACGGGCTTGGTCTCATACAGGCCGGCATTGCGGAGTTTGCAGGCGTCGGTCTCGGACGGGCCCTGGATATACAGCACCGAACCGCCATTGGGCAACAGGGCAGCAAGCTGTCGCCCGTGGATGCGGCCGATTTCCTGATTGTCGGAAGCGACCCCGAAGACCGGCACTTTAAACGCCTGGCGCAACTGCTTGATGTAGCCAATCTCGCGGTTCAGAACCACCCATGCAATTCCGGTTGCAACCGCGGCGCGCGCTACTTGCGGCAGCGCAGGCCCGCCCACCGGCTCGAAGATAATTCCATGGGGCCGAGCTCCTGGATCACCCTGCACGAACTGAAGAATCTGCTGGCTCTGTTGAATGCTGTCGTTATCGGCGTACACAATCTGCGCCTCGACCCCGAGTTTGCGTGCGGCTTCCTCGGCGGCCACTGCCTGTTCGACCTGGTAATCGTTATCTTGGGTGATCAACGAGACAACGAACCGGAGTCCCTTCATAGCAGGCCAATAATACTGCCCTTTTCAGGAATCGCTCCGGTTCGGGAAATGCTTGCTTATGACGAAGGTCACTGCCGGTCAGCACTAAAACGTTTGGGTGCATCCCGGACAACGGCTTTTTGGAGTTTGCACGCGCGCTAAGTACAATAACGTTTTCATTTTCCAGAGGGAGAAAGCTACCGCGTGAGCCAACCTCGCCGCGCCAAGATCACAGCGCTTGGCACCTATGTACCGCCCAAGGTCCTTACCAATCACGATTTCGAGAAAATGGTTGAAACCTCCGATGAGTGGATTCTGACTCGCACCGGCATTCGCGAGCGCCACATCGTGGACCAGGGCGTCGCCACCAGTGATCTCGCCGCCGAGGCGGCGAAATGCGCTTTGGCGCAGCGCGGCATCGACGCCGGCGAGATCGAAGCCATTGTGGTCGCAACCGTCACTCCCGATATGCTCTTCCCTTCGACCGCATGCCTGGTGCAGCATAAGCTCGGGGCCAAAGGCATTTGGGGATTCGATTTGTCGGCCGCCTGTTCCGCCTTCGTCTATGCCCTGCAAGCGGGTGCGCAGTTCGTGGTTTCGGGCGCCCATAAGAAGGTTATGGTCATTGGCGCGGACGTGATGTCGTCGATTCTGGACTATACCGATCGCGCCACCTGCATCCTGTTTGGCGATGGCGCCGGCGCCGTGATTCTGGAAGCCTCGGAAGACGAAAACGGCATTATCGACTTTGAGCACGAGATCGATGGCTCGGGAGGGTGCTCCCTCTACATGCCGGGAGGGGGAAGTTTGCATCCTTCCACTCACGAAACCGTGGATAAGAAGATGCACTTCGTTCACCAGGATGGTCAGGCGGTTTTCAAGTATGCGGTAAGAAAAATGGGCGAAGTTTGCGAGACGTTGCTGACGCGCAATGGGGTCACCGCGGCGGATATCGATTGCTTCATCCCCCACCAGGCCAATCAGCGCATCATCAAAGCCACCACCGACCGGCTGGGGCTGAGGCCTGAGAGCGTGATCATCAACATCGACCGCTACGGAAACACCACAGCCGGCACGATTCCGCTCGCCATGCAGACGGCGCGGGAACAAGGGCGCTTGCGGAAAGGCGATTTGGTGCTGCTGGCGTCAGTGGGTGCGGGCTTCACGGTAGGGGCCACGCTCCTCCGCTGGACGCTCTAGCCCTGGGCATTGGCCACGCCGCGGTTGCGCTTGGGGGCATCCCGCATAGCGGCTCGAATGAATGCTACGAGGATAGTTGCTGCTCGTCTTCTCTCTTGTCCCCCTATGTGCTGGACCGCCAGGGAATGGCGACCCAATCCACTTAATTTCAATCCAATACCATCCTTCAGCCATCCATTTAAAATAGTCTTTTCGCATGCCAGCTCACCAGGAAGAAGAAGTTTTAGGCAAAGCCTATGACAGCCGCCTCATGAAGCGGCTGCTCCGATACCTGCGCCCCTACCGGCTTCAGGTTGCGATTGCGCTGGCATCGATCATCTTGAAGGCCGGGGCCGATGTGCTGGGCCCCTTCCTGACCATGGTGGCGGTTGACCGCTATCTGGCCCCGGCGAACAAAGCTCCTTCCCTGCTCGGGCGATGGCTCAGCCCAGATCCCCTGACCGGAATTGCGCAAATCGCCGCCATCTACGTCGGGTTGATCCTGTTCAGCTTTCTGCTCGAATACCTGCAGACTTATTTCATGCAGTGGGCTGGGCAAATGGTGATGTTCGACCTGCGCAGCGAGATTTTCCGCCACCTGCAGCGCATGCACATCGGCTTCTACGACAAGAATCCGGTTGGCCGCCTGGTTACGCGGGTTACCACCGATGTGGACGCACTCAATGAAATGTTCACGTCCGGCGTGGTCTCGATTTTTGAAGACATTTTCGTGCTGGCTGGAATTCTGGCGATCATGCTGGGCGTGAACTGGAAGCTCGCGCTTATCACGTTTGCGGTGCTGCCGTTCATCGGCTACGGAACCAAACTTTTTCGTGACCGGGTTCGCGATTCCTATCGGCGGATTCGCGTGGCTATCGCCCGAATCAACGCGCACTTGCAGGAGCACGTCAGCGGAATCATGGTCCTGCAACTCTTTAATCGCGAGGAGAAGGCGTTCGAAACTTTTTCCCAAGTCAACGCGCAGCACATGGATGCGTTCAAGGACGCGATCATGGCGCACGCGATTTACTATCCGGTGGTCGAAATCCTCTCCTCGATCGCGATTGCGTGCGTGATCTGGTTTGGCGGGCACGACGTACTGCACGGGCTCAAAGTGGCGAAACTTTATTGGGGATTTGGCGCGAGCAGGTTCCTGCCGTTGCATGTCCAGTATGAAGCCGTGACTCTGGGCGTGCTGGTCGCATTTATGCAGTACGCGCAGCGCTTCTTCCGTCCGATTCAGGATCTGAGCGAAAAATACAACATCCTGCAGTCGGCGATGGCAGCATCGGAGCGCGTTTTCAAGCTGCTGGATACGCCGGTTGAGATCACCGAAGCGCCCGTAACCAAGTCGCCGGATGGTCCCGGTCGAATCGAATTTGATCATGTTTGGTTTGCATACCGGACGGTTTCGGCCGACGGAGGCGACCCACAGGCTCTGACTGCCGGCCTTTCAGGCCGGCCTGGACGGGCGGGGGCGCCCGGCCCCACACCGCCATTGCCGGTCCAGGCAAAGCCCGGGGAGCCCGATTGGGTGCTGCGCGACGTCAGCTTCACCATTGAGCCTGGAGAAACGGTGGCGATTGTCGGCCACACCGGCGCGGGCAAGACCACGCTCATTTCCCTGCTGTTGCGCTTCTATGACGTCCAGCGCGGCGCCATCCGCGTGGACGGGATCGATATCAAGGAAATGTCGCTGGCCGACCTGCGGCGCCGCTTCGGCGTAGTGCTGCAGGACCCCTTCCTCTTTAGCGGCACGATTGGCGGAAACATTCGCCTGGGCACCGACTGGATCAGCGATGAGCAGGTTCGCCAGGCGGCGGAAGACGTCAACCTGGCGGATTTTATCCACCAGTTGCCCAATACCTACCAAGAAGAAGTTCGCGAACGCGGATCCACGCTCTCCACGGGGCAAAAGCAGCTGATCTCTTTTGCGCGCGCGCTGGCGCACTCCCCCAAAATCCTGATTCTCGACGAGGCCACCTCCAGCGTGGACACGGAAACAGAATTCAAGGTACGCGATGCGTTGGGCAAGATGGTCGAGGGCCGCACCTCGATCATCATTGCCCATCGCCTCTCCACCGTGCAGCGGGCTGACAAGATCATGGTCATGCACAAGGCCCAGCTGCGCGAAATGGGAACGCACCAGCAACTGTTAGCCAATCGCGGGATTTACTACAAGCTGTATCAGCTGCAATACAAAGATCAGGAAATTCCGGTGACTTCGAGCGTCCGCCCGGAAGTGACAGCCGGCGCCGACGACTAGAGGCTAGAACGGTCACCGGGGCCGTTGGCGAGAGCTCGGCATGAAACTCGTCGCCGACGCTAACGTGTTGCTTTCGGCTGTTCTCGGCGGCCGGGCAAGGCTGGTCTTCGGGCATACGAACGTTACCGAAATCTTCACAGCTGAAGCGACTCTCGCCGAAGTCGAAGGATACGTATATTTACTCCCGCGAACGAGGGCTTTGGCTCAGGATCTCCTCCTGCCGGCTCTAGCGGCCCTGCCGGTCACGTACTGGGCGGATGGTGGCGTGAGCAAATAAAGAGCGGCGCTTTAGAATGCTCAAGTGCGAATCCTGATCTCCGCCGGCGAGGCTTCGGGAGAAATGTATGGAGCGCAGCTGATGACCGCGCTGCGCGCCCAGTTCAGTGGGGAGACGAGCCTCCAGACCGCTCCCGCCGAACGAAGTTCCCCGGCCTCTTCCGCGGCTTTCGCGGGCGAGGACGCCGGCGCCACATCTGCACTTGAATTCTTCGGGGTTGGCGGCGACAAGATGCGGGCCGCCGGTTGCGACATCGTGGTCGATGCCCGCGAGCTCGCGGTAGTCGGCATTACCGAAATCCTCAGCCATTTGCCGAAAATCTGGGGCCGGTTTCACCAGCTGATCGAAGAGGCCGACCGCCGCAAGCCCGGCCTCGCCATCGTCATCGATTCTCCTGCATTCAACTGGCGAGTCGCCCGCGAGATGAAACAACGCGGCGTGCCCGTGGTGTATTACGTATGTCCTCAATTCTGGGCATGGCGCCAGGGCCGGGTGAAACTGCTGCGCAAGTACGTGGATAAGGCACTGGTCATCTTTCCTTTTGAGGAGAAGTTCTATCGCGATCGCGGCGTCGATGCGGAATTCGTTGGGCATCCACTAGCCGAATTGCCGCAACCTGATATCACGCGCGCGGCCTACGCGGCCCAGTTCCGCCTGGACCCCGCGAGACACTGGATCACGCTTATGCCAGGCAGCCGCGTCAAAGAAGTCCGCATGAATCTTGCGACAATCATCGACGCTAGTGTGCTGCTTGGCAAGGACTATGAGTATTTGCTGCCTGTCGCGCCGACCCTGGACCGGGACTTTCTGTGGAGAGAGATACGCCGGGAAAGCAGCGACCACGGGGCTTCAAGCAGAACTGAACTGCCGAACATCCATCTCGTACCCGAGGCCCCTGCCGCGCTCCACCACTCCCGCGCCGGCATCATCGCCAGCGGCACGGCTACGGTGGAAGCGGCGATGATGGAGACGCCATTCGTGATGGTCTACCGGGTAACGCCCCTCACCTACCTACTCGGCCGGTCGACTGTAAAAGTGCCCTATTTTGCGATGGTGAACCTGATTGCCGAACACAGGGTGGTTCCAGAGCTGGTTCAGCAGGATTTCACCGCCGATGCCGTTGTCAGAGAGCTGAATCGAGTCATTGCGGATGGCCCCGAACGAGAGCGCATGCTCAACGGGCTGCGGAAAATTCGCGCGAAACTTCGGGGGGCGGAAGGGTCTGGCGGCCGCGCAGCGGCCAAAGCCGCAAAAGCCATCGCAGCCATGAAATTGAAGCCCGCACCAGCCGTGGAAATTTAATCCGCGTACGTCCCTCCGGCTTGCGTCACATCTGCTAAATGCTTGCAGCTGCGCATCTTTTCCCTTCTATTTTTCATCGTACAATTAAGGGGTAGCACTTCTCTGGAGATTCACCGCATGTTTCTAGCACCTTGGCTTCAGCGTATGAAGCTGTCCGCCTGCCTGTTTTTGGCCGGTTTCCTACTTACCCTGCCCGCATGGGCCGCGGAAAAAACGCGCTTCCACGCTGACGACTACCAGATTGACGCCGTTCTGAACCCGCACGAGCACAAGATCACAGCCCGCGCCAAGGTCAAAATCACGGCCCTGGAAGACATGAACATCGCCACGTTTCAGCTGCACAACGACCTGCGGCTGACCAAAGTGGCGGATGCCGACGGCAAAGCGCTCACGGCTGACCGCGTGCCGCAGGACTCCAGTGTGCGACTCACGCTGCTGAAGCCTCTGGCAAAAGGCGACTCCACAACCATTACGTTTGACTACGAAGGCGTGCTCGATTCTGCCGACGATTCCCCGGTGCCGGGATTAAAGCTGACCAATATCGACGATGACACCTGCTACCTGCTTTACGCGGGCGACTGGTTTCCGGTGAACGCCTATGGAATTGACCGGTTCACCGCGACCATGAACATCACGGTTCCTGCGCACATGGTGGTGATCGGCAGCGGCACGGAAACCACCAGCCTGAGTCCGGCGTTGAAGACAGCCTCTCCGGCGGGCACTCCCACCAAAACTTACCAGTTGAGATACGAGAAGGCCAGTTTTCCGGGAACCATCGTAGCCGGGGCCTTCAGCGACTATCACAGCACCGAGGCCGGAATCGATCTGCACGTTTACTTCAAGCCCCTGCACAAAGATCTCGCTGCCCAGTACGCCGATACGGCGGTCAAGGAATACACCTACTTCATCACCGCTTATGGCGTGCCGCCATCGAACGTGCTGCGCGTTGTCGAGTTGCCGGATGACACGGTTCCCTCCGCGTGGGCGCCGGAATTCGCAGCTCTGGCCAGCCGAGGCATAACCCCGCGCGTGAACTACCGTTTGCTCGCCAACACAATCGCACACCAGTGGTGGGGAGCTTCGGTGAGCCCCGATTCGCGCAGTGACTGGTGGCTGGAGGACGGCTTCGCCCGCTACTCGGAAGCCCGCTACGTGGAGACCGCCGCCGGACAAGGGGCGTTGCAGGAAGTCGTAAAAGACATGTCGGTCGGCGCTCTGTCGTACGATACGGTTCCGCTCTCCAGTTCGGGCAAGCTGGACCTGTACTCTCCCGAGTTTCAGTCTCTCGCGACCGACAAAGGCGCGATGATTCTGCACATGCTGCGCTGGGTGGTCGGCGATCAGAAGTTTGATCAGATCATGCGCGATTTCTATGCGCAGTACGCGGGAAAAACCGCGACCGCGGATGAATTCCGCGCTCTGGCCGAGAAAGATTACGGCGACAAGCTGACCTGGTTCTTCTCCCAATGGCTCGATTCCACGGGCGCGCCCGAGTTTAAGACTCAATACAAGGTCTTCCGGCTGGGCAACAACAAAGGATTTCGCGTGGTCGGCCAGATTGCTCAGGATCTCGACCTGTTCCGCATGCCGGTTGAACTGAAAATCGATACCGATGGCAAGACTGAAACCAAACGCATCGATGTGGTCGGAACCGACTCCGCTTTCAGCGTCGAGACATTTGGACGGCCGCGGCGCATCAGCATCGATCCCGATAACCGCTTATTGAAAAACTCTGCCGACATCCGCTTGCGCGCCAGCATTCGCCGCGGCGAGGCATTGGTACAACAGGGAGATCTGGCCGGGGCTCTCACCGAACTCAACAAGGCGCTCGAAATCAACAAGAACAGCTCGCTGGCTCACTATCGCGTGGCCGAGGTTTTCTTCCTGCAACACAACTACCAGGCTTCGGCCAACGCTTACCGCGATAGCCTCAACGGCGATGGCGATCCCCGCTGGACCGAGGTCTGGAGCCACATTCAGCTCGGGAAAATCTTCGACATTACCGGCCAACGCGAGCGCGCCACCAATGAATACCGCCAGGCAATTCAGACCAACGACAATACTCAAGGTGCTCTGGATGAAGCCCGCCGATATCTGCAGAAGCCCTATGAGCAGCCTAAGGGTGGCGCTGCCAGCGGTGAGCAGTAGACGAAGGCGGACCGGGACCGCGATGCTGGTGGCGCGGCGCCAGGAGAGTAGCGCCGCAATTCCTTCTAATCCCTGAACGCATGCTTGGGCTTGATGAACGTCACTGTACTGGATTTGTCAGCCTATCTTGGGCTACTCGCGGTGGGCGCAGCCACGGCCAACATGTTCCTGGGTGTGCTGATGGCGTTTCGCTACAGCCCGGTTCGCCAGTGGCCCCATCGCCAATTCAACTACTTTCGACTGCATAACTGGTGTGGGTACGTCGCCCTGGTTGCGTCCATCATTCACCCGCTCATTCTCCTGTGGAATAAGAAACCGCGGTTTACTTTCGCGAATATCGCGTATCCGGTCCACTCGCCGAGCCAGCCGTTCGAGAATACGCTCGGGGCGGTTGCGCTGTACGGCCTGGCGGTCGTGGTGCTCACTTCCTATTTTCGGCTACAGCTCGGCCGTCCGCTTTGGAAAGCCTTTCACTTCGTGGTGTACTTCGCAGCAGCAGCACTGCTCTGCCACAGTGTTCTCACATCGCCAGATTTGACCAACCTGGTGGACTGGCTGGATGGGGGCAAGGTGTTTATCGAAATCTGCGTGCTTGTGATCGTCACCCTCAGCATCCTGCGTTGGCGATACTTACGGCCAAGGCGGAGCGCGCCGAAGGCTAGCTTCGAGGTAGGCTGAGTGGCCCTTTCGCCTTCCCGGTATTACGGAGTCCCCGTGAGAAAAATACGGAATGTACCGGATCGAACACGAACCGGGCGGTCCGGCATCCTAGCGTAGAGCTGGGAGAATGGTGCCGGCTCAGTCGCCACCCCAGCCAAGTACGGTCGCCATGAATGTCGCAACCCGCTCTGGCCGGAACGGGGTTCTTATGCCGCTCATGCCCATGAGCCTTCGTTTGGAAGCTCCGGATGGTACCGCGATGGAAGAGTATCGCATTCAGGATGGGGCGATTGAAGTCCGCCGCTTGGGCGATCTCGGGCACGATGAAGCAGGTTGGCGACGGCTAACACCCGCGCAGCTCACGGATCACGTGAACCGTAAAACGCTTCTCGCCCAATGGTTGGAACGACGGATGGGATGGCGACGCCTGCTTCGCGCCTGCCTCGGCGAGCAGAATCTTTGGCAGTTTGAAGAGAGCGCACCCTCCATGGACCGCCACGCTGCCTGACTTGTTGAAATTCCCGCCCACCATTGCTTCAACCCTGCGGCAGAGCATTCCTCAATCTGCCGCCGCGCGTTCCGCTGGCTGCGCATTTCCGGCCGGCACGATTTCCTTCTTGCCCTTAGCGGTTGTAACCGCTACCACGCCAGCCAGAATCAGCACCGACCCAAGCATGGTTCTACGGCCGATGATCTCTCCGCCCAATAACGCGCCCAGGATCACCGCTACGATGGGATTGACATAGGCATAGGTTCCCACCCGCGTGGGCGATTCGTAATGCAGCAGCCACACATACGCGGTGAATGCAACAATCGAGCCCGCGGTAATGAGATAAATCAAAGACAGCCACGCGGCCAGTGAAATGTTGTGCGCGTGAAAGTTCCGGAACTCACCCGCGATGAGTGCGAGCAGCAATAATTGCAGGCCTCCCGACAGCATTTGCGCGGCTGCGCTCATGGCTTTTGATGCAGGAAGCGCGAGCCGTTTCGTAACCACGGTTCCGATCGACCAGCCCCAACAGGCCACAATGAGCGCGATGACACCTCCGCGATCCAGCGGCGCTTCTCCCATCGATGACCAGGGATTCATCAATACGGCAACACCAAAAACCCCAACCGCCAGGCCAGACGCTAGCCTCCATGTGAGCTGCTGCGCTCGCAGAAAGATCTCCAAAACCGTGATACACACCGGGATCGCAGCCAGAATGACAGCTGCTATACCTGAAGGAACGCGCTGCTCGGCCCAGAACAGGCACGCATAATCAATGAGGAACATCAGCGAGCCGAGCACGATTGCGCCCGGCCACTCCCGGCGCGTGGGAGCCGGCGTCCCCTGCAGGCGCATCCACCCAAAAAGAATCAACCCAGCTGCCGTGAAGCGCAAGCCTGCCATCAGGAATGGCGGCATTTCGCGCACGCCAATCCGGATAGCAAGATAAGTTGATCCCCAAACCAGGTAGATGATGGCGAACGCCACCATGATTTTCCACCGGGCGGGCCGCGCTTGCGTGCTGCTCATCGATCCATGATACGGGACGGGTCGGGTTGCGGCTCTCGGCTCTCGGTTGTCGGTTATGGGTTGAAGGCCGTAACGAAGCCGAGAGTCGACAGCGAACTGGCACTATTTGCATCTACAATTAAACCGTGCCCCGCAAGCGCAAAATCAGCGTGAAATGTCCCACCTGCAAGCAGGCCGTGAAAAGCACCTCCGAGGACTTCCCCTTCTGCAGCGAGCGTTGCCGTGTTATTGACCTGGGTAAATGGGCGAGCGGGCAGTACGTTGTTTCCTCGCCTTTGCGCGATACCTCGGATGCGAGCGGCCTCCCCAAGCTTCCCGGGAGCAATGATGAAGAGTGAGGCCGCAGTCCCTGAAATCTCGAGCCGCGCTTCGGCGCCGCTTTGGGCCTCTGCGATCGCAACCCTCTTTGGAATGGGTAGGCTTCGTCCCGGGCCGGGAACTTGGGCCTCGGCTGCAGCCGCTCTGACTTGGTGGGCAATAGCACGACGGGTGGGCACGGGCCTTCAAACTCCGGTTTTGGCAGGCTTCATCGCCCTCGTCATCGGGATTGGCATTCCGGCAGCCACTCTGGCGGCGCGTGCCGCCGGTCAAGAAGATCCCGGCTTCGTGGTCATCGACGAAGTTGCCGGCCAATGGATCGCCTTATTGTTTGTGCCGCTCTCGTGGAAAACACTCCTCGTCGGATTTATACTTTTTCGTAGCTTCGATATTGTGAAGCCTCCTCCAGCGCGGCAACTGGAACGTCTTCCCGAGGGTACGGGTATCGTCATGGACGACGTCGCGGCGGGAGCCTACGCGCTGCTGGTGATGCAACTGGTTCTGCATTTTCGGCTTCTTTCACCATAGAGATTGATTTCGGTTTGATGGCAATCACCAATCGCATTCTGGGCAAGAAAAATGTAAACGGCAATCCGCACATTGAGGCGGTGTCGCCGGCCGCCGCTCTGCCCGGAGGCGAGGTGCGCATCGTGGGCAGCGGCTTCCGCGTGCCGGATCTGCGCAGGCCTCGCGTGCGCTTTGGCCAAGTGGAGGCGCCGGTGGTCATCAGCGCCGACGATTTCGTGGTCGCGCGCGTGCCCTTTGGCGCCGCCTCGGGCCCGGTCGTGGTCTCGACCAACGGGCACTCCAGCAATGGTCTCCCGGTCAAAGTCGCCGCCCCCATTGCCGACAACCTGCATCCCGTGACCAATCCCGCGCTGGATCCCGAAGGCAATATTTACGTCACCTTTTCCGGATCTCGCGGCCAGAAGGTTCCGGTTTCGATTTTCAAGATCGACACCAACTATAACGTCAAGCCGTTCCTGACCGAGATGATGAACGCGACCTCGATTGCGTTCGACCGCGCCGGGCAAATGTACGTTTCTTCGCGATTCGATGGAACCGTCTATCGGGTCGCTCCCAACGGCACCATGTCTTCCTATGCGGAAAGCATGGGAGTGGCGACGGGTATCGCATTCGATCGCGAAGAAAACCTCTATGTTGGCGATCGCAGCGGGACGATATTCAAGATTGCCCGCGATCGCCAGATTTTTGTATTCGCGACCCTTGAACCCAGCGTCTCCGCGTATCACCTGGCATTCGGGCCTAAGGGCGATTTGTTTGTAACCGGGCCGACGGCGTCCAGCTTCGATTGCGTGTATAAGATCGATCCCCATGGCTCGATGTCGGTCTTCTATCGCGGGCTGGGCAGGCCGCAGGGGCTGGCGTTTGATCGCGAAGGCGATCTTTACGTCGCGGCCTCGCACGGCGGCCAGCGTGGCATCGTGAAAATCACGCCCGACGGAAAACCCTCCATGGCGGTTGCCGGACCGGGCCTCGTAGGACTCGCTTTTGCCCCTGGACGCTCCGCCGTTCTCGCCAGCACCAACGCGGTGCACCATCTTGCCTGGGACATTGCCGGACACCCGCTGGTCGAACTCACATAAATTTTTCGTTTAGACTGCAAAGGCCGGGTTTGGAGACCCGCCCCTGCGTGAATGCCGAGATTATCGCCGTCGGCTCCGAGCTTCTGACCCCCTTCCGTCAGGACACCAACTCGCTCTTTCTCACGGCGCAACTGAACCATCTGGGCGTCGAAGTGCGCTTCAAGACCATCGTTGGCGATGTCCGGAAAGACATCGTGCGCGTGAGCACAACCGCTCTGTCCCGGGCCGACGTTGTGATGTTTAGCGGCGGACTGGGCCCGACGGAAGACGATCTAACCCGCGAGGCGGTCGCCGAGATGCTCGGCCTTCCCTTGAAGCGGGATCCCGAAATTCTGCAGGCCATCGAGCGCCGCTTCGCCGAGCACGGCTGGAAAATGTCGGCCAACAACGTAAAACAGGCGGACGTGATCAGTGGCGCAACGGTTCTGCCAAACGCCAACGGTACCGCGCCGGGACAATGGATCAGCGGCCGCTCGGATGGCAAAGAAAAGATCATTATTCTTCTGCCCGGCCCACCGCACGAAATGAAAGCGCTGTTCGAGAGCGCCGTCCTGCCGCGCCTGCGCGCTCGCGTGCCGCCGCAGTTCATCCGTACGCGCGTGCTGAAGATTACCGGCATGGGTGAGTCTGCCTGCGATGCTCGAGTCGCGCCTATTTACAAGCGTTTCGCCGACGTAAATACCACGATCCTGGCCGCTCCCGGAGAGATTCAGCTTCATTTGCGCACGCAAGGGCCATCCCTCGAATCGGCCCAGCAACGCGTGGACGAACTCGTGGACAAGATCGAAGACGAACTCGGGGATCACGTCTATTCCGACAACGGCGATCCTCTTGAGCAAATTGTCAGCTACTACCTGCAGATGAGGAACGCCACACTTTCGGTAGCGGAATCATGCACCGGGGGCTTGCTTGCGGAGCGATTGACCTCGATCAGCGGCAGTTCCCGCTACTTTATCGGCGGGGCGGTGGTTTATTCCAATGATCTCAAGACCGAATTTGCCGGCGTTCCGGAAGACCTGATTGACGTTTACGGCGCAGTCAGCGAGCCGGTCGCCAAGGCCTTGGCCGAGGGCATACGCAAGCGCTGCGGAACCACGCTGGGCCTTGGGGTTACGGGAGTGGCGGGACCAACCGGCGGCACTGCGGAAAAGCCTGTCGGCTTGGTTTTTCACGCCCTTGCCAGCGATGGCGGGACCGAGGTCGTCAAACGCCAGTTCCCCGGAGACCGCACCCGCATCCGCTGGTTCGCCTCGCAACAGGCGCTGGATATGGTCAGAAGGAAGCTGATGTAGCCGTTGAATCATCGAATCATCGGGGGATGGAATCATTAGAAAACCAGGCACGGCGCCGAATTCAAGGATCCGCTGATGCAATGATTGAAGGCCTCAATCTGTATAATTTCCTGTCCCGCCCCGCATGCTATTCCAGACTCTTCAACTCGCGTATGACTCCGGCCTCGCGAACATCACGTTCAATCGTCCTGACAAGCGCAACGCCATCAGCTTTCGCATGCTGGACGAGACGCTCGCCGCGCTGGATGAGATTGAGAACTCTGGCGCGCAGGTCGCGATCCTGACCGGAGCCGGGAAGGCCTTTTGCGCCGGCTTGGACCTCGATGAGTTGAAATCCCTGATCGGCAAGACGCATGAGCAGAATTTGTCGGACTCACGCCGCATGGCCGAGTTTTTTCGCCGCCTCTATGATTTTCCCAAACCGACCATCGCGGCTGTGAACGGCGCGGCTATTGCCGGGGGGACCGGCATCGCGACCATGTGCGACTTCACGCTTGCCGTTCCCGAAGCCAAATTCGGCTACACCGAGGTGCGCATCGGGTTTGTGCCGGCGCTGGTTTCCTCGATCCTGGTCTGGCAGGTCGGGCACAAGATCGCCCGCGACTTGCTCATGAGCGGCAGATTATTTGATGCGGCCGAGGCGCATCGCTATGGATTGGTGAACGAAGTGGTTTCGCCCGGCCACCTGATCGCGCGCGCTCGGGAATTGGCGTCGCAACTGATGGAGAACAGCCCCTCGTCGGTTCGGGCCACCAAAAAACTGGTGAACGGCTTCATCACCGAAATCCTGGATCGTCAAATCGAGCAGGCGGTCGGAGACAATGCCCGCATCCGCCAAACCGCGGATTTTCGCGAGGGTATCAGCTCATTCCTGGAGAAGCGCAAGCCCAACTGGAGCGGCAAGTGAACGGACGCGTCAACCAAGTCAAACTCCGCGTGCGCTATGCCGAGACCGATCAGATGGGCATTGTGCATCACACCAACCACTTCATCTGGTTTGAGGTCGGCCGCGTGGAATTTCTGCGCGAATTGGGGTTTTCCTACCGCGAAATGGAGGAAAATGACGGATGCTGCATCGCGCTGGTCGATGCCCGCTGCCGCTACAAAGCGCCCGCGCGCTACGATGATGAGTTGATCGTGCGCACCCATCTCAAGAATGTGCGCGAGTCCTTGGTGCATTTCGGGTACGAGCTTTTGCGCGTGAGTGATGGACTGCTCCTTGCCGAAGGTGAAACCACGCACGTCGTGACTGACAAAGACATGAAGAAGCGGGCCATTCCAGACAAGTACATGCGGGTTTTTAGGGACGCGATTGGCAGCGAGCAGCGGGCAATGCGCAGTGAGCCGATACGCTCATAGCTCGCCGCCAGGTTTATGCAAGCTCTCCACATCAACGGGAACGATCTGACGCTCGAAGCGGTACGCGACGTGGCCGTTGCAGACCGTTCGGCGCTGCTCGCGCCCGATGCGCGCCAGGCCGTCGATCGCGCCCGCGGCGTGGTCGAAGAACTGGTTGCCGGAGATCATGTGTCCTACGCCATCACCACCGGCGTGGGCAAACTCAGCGACGTGCGCATCGCCGCCCATCAGATCCGCGAACTGCAAGTCCATCTCGTGCGCTCGCACGCCGTAGGCGTTGGCGATCCTCTCCCTGTTGCCGAAACCCGTGCCATGATGCTGCTGCGAGCGAATTCTCTGGCGAAGGGCTACTCCGGCATCCGTGCGGCCGTGATCGATGCGCTTTGCGAGATGCTCAACCGCAAGGTTACGCCTTATGTTCCATCCCAGGGCAGCGTTGGCGCGAGCGGCGATCTCGCGCCGTTAGCTCATCTTGCGCTGGCATTGATCGGCGAAGGCGAATGCCTGGATGAAAGCGGCCGCCGCATTCCCTCCGCCGACGCGCTGCGCCGCGCGCAGATTAAGCCGCTGGTTCTCGAAGCCAAAGAAGCCGTCTCGCTCATCAACGGCACGCAGGCCATGCTCGCGATCGGCAGCCTGGCGCTGCTCGCCGCGGAAACGCTGGTTGATTCCGCCGATGTCATTGGCTCCCTCACTCTTGACGCTCTGCGCGGCACCGATGTCGCGTTCGATGAGCGCATTCACCAGGTGCGTCCCCATGCAGGACAACTGAAGACCGCCGCCAACCTCCGCCGCATGCTCGAGGGCAGCCAGATCCGCGAGTCGCACCGCGAGTGCGGACGCGTGCAGGACGCCTACTCGCTGCGCTGCATTCCCCAGGTGCACGGCGCCGTCCGCGATACCTTGGCGCACTGCCGCGAGGTCTTTGAGATTGAAGCAAATTCTGCGGTGGACAATCCGCTGGTATTTGTAGCCAATGGCCATGTGGCGGCGGGCCTCCAGACCCGCCAAGCTGAGCAAAGCTCAGCAGCGGTCCTCTCCGGCGGCAACTTCCACGGCGAGCCCATCGCCTTCGCCCTCGACTTCCTAGCCATTGCCCTCAGCGCGCTCGCCGGAATCTCCGAGCGCAGAATCGAGCGCCTGGTGAATCCCGCTCTCAACGAAGGCCTCCCGCCGTTTCTCGCTTCCGGCGCGGGACTCAACTCCGGTTTCATGATGCCGCAGGTCACGGCGGCGGCTCTGGTCAGCGAAAACAAGGTGCTGGCGCATCCGGCGTCGGTGGATTCGATCACCACTTCGGGCAACAAAGAAGACTACGTCTCCATGGGAATGACCGCTGCGCTCAAGCTGCGCCGCGTCCTCGAGAACACCCGCAACGTGCTGGCGATCGAAGCCATTGCCTCGGCGCAGGCCCTGGATTTCGTCGCCCCGCTCAAGCCGGGAAAACGCGCGCAGAAAGCCTACGAGGCGATCCGCTCGGTATCTCCAAAAATGGAACACGACCGCGTGATGTACGGGGATTTCGCCAAAGTTGCGCAAGTGATTGCGGGCGGCGAACTCGCCACGGTGCTGGATTAGACTACTGGGTCTTGTCATTGCGGGTGCCCCATCCTTGTCGCGTTTCGGGCGACAGGATGGGGACTGTGACTTGATTCTCTCGTTGGAGGCGGTATGCGCGTCTGCTCTTTTCTTCTCGTACTCTTTCTTGCTTTGCCCCTCGTTGCTCAAAGTAAGCACCCCTTCACCTTCGAAGACATGATGGCGCTCAAGCGCGTCGAGGAACCGGAAGTCTCGCCCGATGGGAAGTGGGTGCTGTTCGCCGCAGTTGACGTAGATCTGAAGGCAAATACCAGGACGCCACATGTCTGGGTGGTGCCGCTGAACCAGCCAACCGCAGGTTCCTCCACGCCGGTCGGAATGACAGAGAGTAAGGAGAGGGAGATTATTTCTGATCAGGATGCGGAGCGGCCGCGCTGGGCGCCCGATGGGAAGCGCTTCGCATTTATTTCGACCAAAGAGAATGGATCGCAAATCTGGGTGGCGGATTTTGATGGCGCGACTGGGACGGTGATGGCGAAGCATCGGCTCACGAACATTCCAACGGAGGCAGGCGGCGAGCTGTGGTCGCCGGATGGGAAGTACATCTTGTTTACATCGGATGTCTATCCAGAGTGTTTGGGGACCGCGGGGGAAGAAGCTGCGTGCAACGCGAAGAAGGTGGAGGAGGCGAAAGAGTCTAAGGTCAAGGCGCAGATCTTCACGCATCTGCTGTATCGGCATTGGAATGCGTACAAGGAGGGGAAGAGGACGCATTTGTTTGTAGTTGATGTCGCTGGAGCGACGGGCGCCTCCCCCGTCCAGTCGAGCGAAGCTCGACACAGTTCGACTTCCACAGAAAACGCGGGCGAGGGCGCCCGCGCCACACAGGAAGTCAAAGACCCCACCCTGTCCCAAAAACCGGGACCAGGGTGGGGTACCCTCGTGAGTGTTGCCCGCGACCTTACCCCGGGGGATTACGATGCGCCGGTGTTTTCGCTGGGCGGACAGGATGACTACGCCTTCTCTCCGGATGGGAAGGAGCTTTGCTACGCGTCGAATCACGATGCCATGCCCGCGGCTTCGACCAACAACGATCTGTTCACGGTTCCCGTGAATTGGCCTGCGGACGCCACTTCTGCCCAGGTGCTTGCAGCAACGAAGGACATCACGGCCGAGAACAAGGCCGCCGACAACACTCCGCTGTATTCGCCGGATGGCAAGTACATCGCCTATCGCGCCCAGCAGCGCCCCGGATACGAGAGCGACCGCTTCCGGCTGATGTTGTATGACCGGAAGACGGGGGACAGAAAGGATTTAACAGAGGGATTTGATCACTGGGTCGGAAGTTTTGTGTGGGCGCGCGATTTGAAGACGATTTACTTGAGCGCCGAGCACGAGCGACATAGCCTGATATATGCCATCGGCGCGATGCCAATACCAAACGGCCGAGCCAATTACCCAAGACGTTCGTTAATTGGAGGATATAACGACGATCTCGCGATCACGCCCGACGGGCATACCTTGGTCTTCTCTCGAATGTCGCTTTCGGCTCCGAACGAAATCTATGCGAGTTTTGCTGCAGGCGACGGTTGCCCAGCTAAAACCGGTTTCGTTGATGACGGAAAGTGGGACTGTTCACTAAACAAAGATTGGCCGATCACGCACGTCAACGAGTCACTTCTGTCAGAAGTCAGGATGTCTGATGTCGAAGTCTTCAATTTCACCGGGGCTCACGGCGATTCTGTGGAGGGCTTCCTGGTCAGGCCGCCGAACTTTGATTCCAGCAAGAAGTATCCCGTGAAGTTCCTCATCCACGGCGGGCCGCAGGGGGCTTGGGGAGACGACTGGAGTTATCGCTGGAATCCCGAACTGTTTGCGGCGAACGGCTACGTGGTCGTCATGATCAACTTCCACGGTTCGACCGGCTACGGGCAGAAGTTCATTGACGCGATCAACGGCGACTGGGGCGGCGCTCCGTTTGAAGACCTGATGAAGGGACTGGACTACGCCGAGCAGCACTATCCGTTTATCGACAAAGACCGGGAGTGCGCACTGGGCGCCAGCTACGGCGGATACATGGCCAACTGGATTCTCGGCCACACCAACCGCTTCAAGTGCATTGTGACCCACGACGGCATGTTCAATACGACTTCCGCATGGGGCACGACCGAAGAGCTCTGGTTCAACGAATGGGAGTTCGAGGGCACGCCGTACACGAACCGCGAACTGTACCGGAAGTGGTCTCCGCACCTGAGCGCGGCCAATTTCAAGACGCCGACGCTGGTGATTCATGGCCAGAAAGATTACCGGCTGGATGTTTCAGAAGGATTTCAGCTGTTTACGACGCTGCAGCGCCTGGGCGTGCCTTCGAAGATGCTCTACTTCCCCGACGAAGGCCATTGGGTGCTCAAGCCGCAGAATTCGCAGCTCTGGTACAAGACGGTGAACGACTGGGTGGACCAGTGGGTCGGAAAGAACCCGGCGCAGTAGCACGGGCCACGCAGGGCGAAGCCCCTCCCCCGCTCAGCTCGGCGGAGCCGAGCATGGTTAGCCTCCCCTGAAAACGAATTGAGCTTCGCTCGACCCGGACGGGCGAGGGCGCCCGCCCCACACCGCTTGTGCAATTTCAACCGCTCCGTGCAATACTCCTTCTTGACCTGTCTACAACTGTAGGGTTCATTCTCGGTTCATGTTGAGCGTGTCGCAAATCGCGCGGCGCTTCGGACTCAGCCGCACCACGATTCTTTACTACGAATCGTGCGGGCTGCTGAAGCCGGCGCTGCGCACCCGCGCCGGCTATCGCCTTTACGGCGACAAGGAAGCCCGGGTGCTGGAGCAGATCTGCCTCTATCGCTCGGTCGGATTAAGCGTGGCAAGCATTCGCGCCATGCTGGCGAATCCCGAGAGCGATGTAGCAGCGCTGCTGCGCCGTCGGCTGAAAGAATTGGATTCCGAAATCCACCGGCTACGCGGTCACCAGCGCGTGATTTTGCGGCTGCTCGAAAGCAAGAACATCCTAAGGAGGACCAAAAACATGACAAAAGAAAAATGGGTTTCCATCATGCAGGCGGCAGGTTTCAGCGAAGACGACATGCGGCGTTGGCACCGCGAGTTCGAGCGCGCCGCACCCGACGACCACAACGAATTCCTGCATTATCTCCATATCGCAGATGCGGAAATCAAGGCTATCCGCGACTGGAGCAGGAAAAGCTAGGATGTTGTCCTCTGTGAGACATGCCCTGTGTCGTCGAAAACCGTAAAACCATAGAAGGCGCAGGGTCTCACAGAGGAACCACTGCCGCTGTCACGGCAGCACTACGAGCTTGCCGAACATCTCGCTCTTGTCCAGGTATTCGTGGGCCGCGCGCGCCTCCTGCAGCGGAAACGTGCGGTCCACCACCGGCTTCAGCTTCCCGTTGAAAACATGCTCCAGCACCGCATGCAGTTCGCCCATCGTGCCCATGTAGGAGCCGAGAATTTTCAACTGCCGCGCGTAAACAAAGCGCAGATCAAGGCCGGCCTGCGGGCCGGTAGTTGCTCCGCAGGTCACCAGTGTTCCCGCTGCTTTCAGCGAGCGCAGACTCTCATCCCAGGTGGCCACCCCCACATGTTCCATAACGACATCCACGCCCTGCTTGCCGGTGAGCTTGCGGACTTCTTCCGAAATCTTCTGCTGATAATGATGGATGACGTGGTCAGCGCCAAGCTCGCGCGCCTTCTGCATTTTGCGTTCGTTCCCGGCTGTGCTGATGACCCTGCACTGAAACAGTTTCGCGATCTGAATTCCCGCAATACCCACGCCGGAATTTGCTCCCAGCACCAGCACAGTCTGTCCCGGAGCAATCTTTGCAAGTGAAACCAGCATGTGCCAGGCCGTGAGAAACACCAAGGGGATGCTGGCGGCCTGAACAAAATCGAGATGGTCGGGAATTGCTATGACCTTATCCGGGGTGACCGCGATGAGTTCACAGTCACCGCCATCGACGGCGTTGCCCAAGACCGTGAACTCGCGACACTGATTCTGCAGGCCGGACAGGCATTTGTCGCAATGCCCGCAAAATGACATCGGCGCGAGCAGAACGCGCTGCCCAGCGGCGACATGGGACACGTACTCGCCAACCTGGATAATTTCTCCCGCAACATCACTGCCAGGAATGTGCGGCAGCTTGATCCCAGGCAGTCCTTTCCGGACCCAGAGATCCAGGTGGTTCATGGCGCAGGCTTTCACGCGCACCAGGACCTGATCCTTCCGCGGTTGCGGATCGGGAACGTCTTCGTAGCGGAGAACTTCCGGGCCACCGAATTCGTGGATGCGAACGGCTTTCATGGCCATCATTCTACGCGAACCCTCGGCTTCGCTCGGATTGCGAAACCAGGCTTCCCCGATTGTGAAAACACGCCGTGGCCCCATGCACCCATGCCTGCCAAGCACAGGAGTTTGACTTCCGGATGCGGCCAATCCAATAATCATGCTGTGGACATCTACGAGCAGATCGTAAGACTCCGCAGCGAGGGTCGGCGCGGCGCGGTTGCCACGATCGTCAACGTGCGCGGGTCCGTTCCTGCTTTTGAAACCGCGAAGATGCTGATCCGCGACGATGGGTCAATTGTGGGCACGGTTGGCGGAGGCTGCGTTGAAGCCGAGGTGTGGCAGGCGGCGCGCGAAGTCATGGAGTGCGAAAAACCTCGGACGCTCACCTTCAACCTGAATCAGAATCCCAAGTATGACACCGGCCTGGTCTGCGGCGGCACCCTCGATATTTTCATCGAACCTGTATTGCCTCCAGCCTTGCTTTACATCTTTGGAGCGGGCCATGTTGCCTTGAATCTCTATCGGACGGCGAGGAATTCCGGGTTTGATGTGATCGTGGTCGATGATCGCGAGAACTATGCCAATCGCGAGCGTTTCCCCGAAGCCAAAGAAGTCATCGCTGAAGATTTTGAAAAGGCAATGGCGCGGCTAAGCCCCGCGGAAACTTCCTACATCGTTATTGTTACCCGCGGGCACCGCGATGACATGCGCGTGCTGCGCTGGGCGGTCCAGACGCGCGCGCGTTACGTTGGCATGATCGGATCGAAGCGCAAGACCATCACCATTTCTCGTGAACTGGTGAAAGAAGGCATTCCCGAGCGTCTCTTCGAACGCGTGCACGCGCCCGTGGGACTTGATATTGGCGCGATTACGCCGGAAGAAATTGCCGTCGCCATCACGGCAGAACTGATCGCTGCACGACGGCGTGTCGAACGCCCATTGCCCCACATGAGCTGGTTTCACTCGCGCGCGATCAGCTCTTCAGCGCCGGAAACAACACCCACCACCGAGGACACAGAGGCTCGCAGAGGTAATTGAACACATCTCTGTGGAACTCTATGCCCTCTGTGATTATTTCTTCAGCGGAGTTCTATGCCTACTCTCGGTTTCATCGAGTACCAGGATGCCTCACCCGAAGTGCGTGCCGTTTATGACGACATCATGGCCACGCGCAAGACGGATTGGATCAACAATTTCTGGAAAGCGCTGGCCAACGATCCGGCTACGCTGAAACGCACCTGGGAAGATATCAAGCAGATCATGGCTCCCGGGGCGCTCGATCCGCTCACCAAAGAAATGATTTACGTCGCGGTGAGCGTCACGAATCAGTGCAGATACTGCATCGCCTCCCACACCGCGTCGGCGAAAAACAAGGGCATGAGCGACGCCATGTTTCGCGAACTGATGGCCGTTGTGGGGATGGCCAATGAAACCAACCGGCTGGCTGCGGGCTATCAAATCGAAATTGATGAGCAGTTCAAGGTGTGACGGCGCTGCTCTGGGCTATGGGCCCGTGCAGGGAAGCAGCCATCCTCAGGCACAATTCGGAGATTTATGGCTCACAAATTTTCCACTTCTTACCTCGAAGACTCACTCTCTCTTTTCCGCTACTACAAGAAGCTCGCCGAAGGAGCGATGGAGCAGGTGACGGACGACCAGTTGTTCGCCACCCTGGATGAGGAGATGAACTCGATTGCCATTACCGCCAAGCACATGGCCGGCAACATGCGCTCGCGCTGGACCGACTTTCTAACCAGCGATGGCGAAAAACCGAATCGCAATCGCGACAGCGAATTCGTTCAGCCTCCCAAAAATCGCGCGGATCTGATGCAGATGTGGAATCAGGGCTGGGATGCGCTGTTCCATGCGCTTGAGCGCCTTTCCGATTCCGACTTGCAGCGAAGCGTAACTATCCGCGGCGAGCCCCATTCCGTGATGCAGGCCATCAATCGTCAGATCGCGCACTATGCGTACCATTGCGGCCAAATTGTGTTTCTGGCGAAGCATCTGAACCCCGACCATTGGAAATCGCTCTCGGTGCCCAGAAATAAATCGGCAGAGTTCAACCGCAAGGTGCTGGCCGGAGAGGCCAGCCAGCGCTAGCGCGACTTTTGCATGGAAGAAACCTGGTCGAGGTGGGGCTCGCCCTGCAGGTAATCCTTCATGGACTTCCTTTCGGGACGGATGTGAAAGTCCCCGTAGCAAAGCCTCCGCAGAATCGCATCCGGCCGCAGGTACCAGCTTGCCCAACTCAGCGGTGTATCTCCATTCGCGTCCTTCGCATCGATCTTTGCAGCCGCATCCAGGAGAAGTTGAATGGTTTGCTCAGTTCCGAATGCAGCTGCACGATGCAGCGGTGTTTCACCTTTGGTCCGGCAATCGCGCATAAAGCCGCCGGTCTCGGCGCCTGCTCGGGTAACGCAGTTCGGGTCCGCACCGTTGGCAAGCAGGAGCGTCAAAACTCGATCATGCGCCAGGCGGTCGGTTGTGCACAGCGTAGCGTGCAACGGTGTCTCGCCGGTATCCGGCAAGCTTCGATTTACGTCCGCACCGCGCTCGATCAGGAACTGGCAGAGTTGCCAGTGACCATGAAATGCCGCGCCATTGAGATCGAAATTATCCCCCAAGGAATCGAGCGACACACCCTTGTCGAGGAGAAAACGTATGGCACTGACATCGCCGTAATAGGCACACCACTGGATCAATGAAACACCATTGCGATCCTTGGCATGGGCATCGCCGCCTTGGGCGAGAAATTCAAATACAAGATCGGTGCGTCCATCGGCGATGCGATCGAGCATGATATTTCCCTCCGGCCGCAACAGGAATTAAGCCTTGCGAAATTTGAACTCGTGCGCCTTCATGTCCACGCGGCGTCCGCGGAAGCGTACGCCCTCCGCCTGCAGCCGGAACCGTTGCTCGAGGGCGGAGTCCCCGCGCAATTTGATTTCGCCTCCCGAGCCGAGAACCCGCTGCCATGGCAGTCCGAAGGAACCGTGTAGAACGCGGGCGACTTGCCGTGCGTGTCCCGGCAGACCCGCCGCACGCGCCACGGCGCCATAGGTTGACACTTTGCCTCGGGGAATTTTCCGGATGGCGGCGCGAATTCGCGCCTCCGGCGAGGAGGCGGTTGGAGAAGCGCGCATCCCCAAACTAAGCCGCGGCTCCGCGACGGAACGATTCGACGGCTTCTTCTTCGCTGTTGTAAACCTCGAAGACCGTGAGCAGCTTCGTGAGTTGCAGTAAATCGCCTACCCGCTGGGTCAACCGCGCCAGCTTCACCGTCCCACCCGCGTTTCTGGCGGTTGTGTACAGGGCGACCAACGTACCTAAGCCGCCGCTATCGATGTAGGTGACGTCGGCCAGGTTCAGAACGATGCGGCTGTCTTCCGCAATTTTTGACTTGACCTGATCCCGCAGCGCAGCGGTTTCATCGCCAAACAACAAGCGTCCCGCACAATCAAAGATCACGATGCCATCATTCAGGGTGCGCACGCTGATCCTGAGTTGCATACAATCCCCCTCCCAAAGTCGTACAAAGCCTAGTCTTACAACCTGTGGAATGCAAGCCGGTAAAGGGGATTGCGGGGACTCTGGCGGCGCTCGCGCTCACGTATAATCACTTCATCCCTTTCGCTCATGAGCTATCAGGTTCTCGCCCGCAAATACCGTCCGCAGCGCTTTTCCGAAGTGATCGGGCAGGAGCACGTGACCCGCACCTTGCGGAACGCGATCGAGCAGGGGCGGATCGCGCATGGCTATATTTTCAGCGGCCATCGCGGCATTGGAAAAACCACGGTAGCCCGCATTCTGGCGATGGCTTTGAACTGCCGCTCGGCAGAGGCGCCGGTCGCCGAGCCTTGTGGGGTATGCGATTCTTGTGTTGAGATTCGCGCCGGCAACGCTGTCGACGTGATCGAGATTGACGCCGCCACCAATCGCGGTATTGACGAGATCCGCGAACTGCGCGAAGCCGCCCGTTACCGCCCAGCGCGCGACCGCTACAAGATTTACATCCTCGACGAAGCCCATCAGATCACCGATGCGGCGTTTAATGCCCTGCTTAAGACTCTCGAGGAACCGCCCGGGCACGTTGTGTTCATGCTGGCAACTACGCAGCCCGAGGACATTCCGCAGACCATCCGCTCGCGTTGTCAGCATTTCAGTTTTCGCGCCGTCAGCTTTGACCAGATCGTTTCGCAATTACGCGAGCTCTGCACTCGCGAACATATTCCGGCAGATGATGATGCATTGGCGTTGCTGGCGGAAGCCGGCGATGGCTCCATGCGCGATGCGCTTTCTCTTCTCGATCAGGCAATCGCGTCGAGCCAGGGCCAGGTCGCCGCCGAGGGTGTTCGGCAACTCATTGGGGTCGCGCCGTCCAGCACCCTGGAAGAAATCATGCAGGCCGTGGCGCAGAGCGACAGCCAGGCCATTCTTCAAATGACCGACCGCCTGCTGACCGAGGGCCAGAATCCCGTGCCTTTCGCGCGGCAACTGGTGCGCTTCCTGCGCAACGCTCTCGTGTGCAAAGTATCGGGAGCGGATTCGCCGCTGCTGCAAATTTCCTCTGATGAACGAAACCGCGTTTCCCGGATTGCGGAACAATTTTCGGAAGAGGACCTGGCGCGACATCTGCAAATCATGCTGCGAACGCATGCGGAACTTGGTTATCGGCAGGAGCAAAGGTTTCATCTCGAACTCGGCCTGCTGAAAATGGCGCACGCGCAGCGCTTGCTTCCCCTGGAGCAGTTGCTGAGCGGCGTAGAACCCGCCAAGTCCTCCGTTGCGGATAGAAGAGTAGTTGCTGCCGCCGATCCCAAGCGGACCGAGCCTGCCGCAGCCCGGCCCTTTGTTTCTCCGTTTGCGGCGGACAGTGCGCGCAAAGGCACTCCTCGCATGGAAGTTGCGAACCCGGTTTCCGAGCTTCCCCCGCGTCCATCTGCGGCCCCGGCGTCCATGCCCGCGGTTGTGATCGGAGCCGCGGCGCCGGCAGTGGCCCAGGAGCGCAGTCCGGAACCCGCCAATGGCGCGAGACCCGCGGATCTGGAGTCCTTGCGATCTGCAGCCATGAACGCCCTTGCCGGCGCGGGCCTGACCATGCTCTCTTCCATGCTGGAGGCCGGCGAATGGACTCTAAACGGAAATGAAGTCGTCATCAAGGTGGCCGCTTCCGCCGCGCTGATCGATATGTACGCCAGCGCCGAAGGCAAACGAACGATCATCGCCGCGGCAAGCGGGGTTCTGGGCCGGGCGGCGAAATTAAAAATCCTTCCCGGTGCAATCGTAGAGACAAATTCGCGCAAGCCGGCAGCCGCCCCCGCCGGAAGCAGCCGAGGCCGTGCCGAGCAGGAGCCCGTCGTAAAGCGAATGATGGAAAAATTCGGCGCAGAGATCCGTACGGTCATCGATCACAAACGAAATTGAAGTCCGAGAGCGCTTTGCACGAGGTCCTATGAGTGGGTTCAATCTTCAAGAGTTGATGTCGCAAGCCAAGCGGCAATACGAAGTGCTGCAGAAGAAGATGCAGGAAACCATCGTCGAGAGTTCGTCCGGTGGCGGAACCGTCACGGTGAAGATGGATGGCCGCAAGCAGGTGTTGAGCGTGAAAATCGATCCGGAAGCCGTAAAATCCGGCGATCTCGAAATGCTCCAGGATCTCATTACCGCCGCGGTTAACGGAGCCGGGAAGAAAGTTGACGATGCCGTGCAATCCACCATGGGCGGAATGCTGGGAGGAATGGGAATGCCGGGGATTTAGTAATTGAGTAATTTGGCGAATGGGTAACTTGAAGACCCCTTCTGCAACCGGGTCTCAAATTACAAAATTACTGAATTACAAAATTACCCAATTCTATGTCTCGCTTCGCTGAACCCATGGCTCGCCTCATTGACGAGCTTAAGAAATTGCCTGGCATCGGCAGCAAGTCTGCCCAGCGCATGGCATTTCACATCCTGCGCTCGAACGATGATGACGCCGAAGCCCTGGCTGCCGCGATTCGAGACCTCAAGGCCAGCTTGCGGCTGTGCTCGGTGTGTAACAACATCACCGACGTGGATCCCTGCGTTTACTGTTCCAGCGCAACCCGCAACCAGCGGGTCATTTGCGTGGTCGAAGAACCCACCAACATCGCTGCAATCGAAAAGACCCGCCACTACAACGGTGTTTATCACGTGCTGCACGGATCGATCTCCCCGATTCACGGAGTCGGACCGGAACAGCTTCGCATTTCCAATTTAATCAAGCGCCTTGAGGACGGCAATGTGGACGAAGTGATCGTGGCCACGAATCCGACGGTGGAAGGCGAGGCTACCGCAACCTACCTCACCGGCCAGTTGCGCCGAACAGGAGTGAAGGTCACGCGCATCGCAACCGGCATTCCCGCCGGCAGCGACATCGAATACGCGGACGAGATCACGATGCTGAAGGCGATGGAAGGACGGCGGGAACTATAGCGTATGCTTTGCGCGCTTTGCGAGTCCTGAACGAGTTTTGGGTTAAGATCTTTAGAAGCTTTAAACCGCAGAGTAGTTCCAAAAGACGCCGAGAACACCGCTAATCGCCTTCCACGCTGAGGAAGGTATTCGCTTCATTTTGCGCCGACGAAATCCCTTTGGGGAGCGCCCCGCCGTTGTACTCTGCCATCCGGTTCTTCCATTTCAGGAACTCGGTGATGGATTGCGGCTCAATGCGCACTTCCACGCGCCGCAGGCTGGCGAGCAGCAAGTTCATCTCGTGGCGAAATCCCCGGGTCGAGCGCAGCGAGGTGCTGGACGGCATGACCATCGCAACCCGGTGATTTCGAACTTCGAGCAGTCCCCAGCCGTCCGGCACCTCCGAGGCATCCAGCAGCCGTGCCGGCGTCAAATAAAACCGCTCGCACCCCATGGCAGTCTCGGGCTTGCGGCGGAACGGCTTTTCGCGGTCCACCAGGAAATCGGCGCGGGAAATCTTGCATTCCACCACCACGGAATGGCACGCGCGTTTCCAGCCGATCGCGTCCGGAGTCTCTCCGTTGGCACAACTCTGCTCCGACAGCACCACTCCACATCCATACCGGCGCAGCCACGCGACTGCTTTTTGCACCAAGGCTCCGTGGGTCATACGATCAATTTCGCTCGCCTCTCGCGTTCCCGGAAGTGCCTGGAGAGTTTCAGCCCAAGCAGCTGCCGCTCCGCATACCCCGGCTTATGGCAGACTATGTAGTTGAACGTCCTGGAATTCACCTTCCTGGTGTGGTCCGGTTCGCTGGTCGCCGGCTTTCTCGGCGCGCTTACCGGCCTGGGCGGCGGAGTGGTACTGGTTCCGCTGCTCACGATTTTTTTTCACGTCGATCTGCACTACGCCATTGGCGCCTCGCTGGTCTCGGTCATCGCGACTTCTTCCGGTTCCGCCGCCGCTTATGTCAAAGAAGGGTTCTCGAACATTCGCATTGGCATGTTCCTGGAGATCGCCACTACCATAGGCGCGCTGTTTGGCGCCTATCTGACCGCCAAGGTCCCCGCCAGCGCGATCGCGATCATTTTCGGACTGATGCTGATGTACTCCGCGTATGTCTCCCGACGCACCCGGCCACGCACCGACGTGGAGAAACCGCCCGATCCGCTGGCTACCAGGTTAAAGATGAACGGCACATTCCCCGATACCAGCGGTCTTCGCAGCTACAACGTTTATCGCGTGCCGGCGGGGTTCAGCATCATGTTCGGCGCGGGCGCCTTGTCGGGACTACTCGGCATCGGCTCCGGCGCGCTGAAAGTAGTTGCCATGGATCAGGCAATGAAAATCCCGTTCAAGGTTTCCACAACCACCAGCAATTTCATGATCGGTGTAACTGCCGCGGCCAGCGCGGGCGTGTACCTGAGTCGCGGATACATTGATCCCTCACTGGCCATGCCGGTCATGCTGGGTGTCCTGATCGGGTCTTTGATGGGCACGCGCGTTCTGGTGAAGACTCAAACCAGAAAACTGCGTCTGATCTTCAGCGGAGTTATTGTTCTTCTCGGAATCGAAATGCTGTTAAAAGGGTTTAGTGGAGGCTTTTGATGGCGATGTCTCCCGATAACGATGGCGGCCGAAGCTTTCGCGAGTGGTATGAACAGCGGATGGAAAACACCATCGCGAACCTGTTGCGGGGAGGCGTCCTGCTGTCAGCCTTTGTCGTGATTGCCGGCGCAGTGCTTTACCTGGGCTCGCATCCGTTTGCGCGCGTCTCCTACCGCAGTTTTGCGGGTGAACCCGAGCAACTGAAGAACGTGCATGGGATTGTCCGGTCCGCCTTTTCCGGCCAGGCGCGAAGCATCATCCAACTCGGACTGCTGCTGTTGATTGCCACACCGGTGGCACGAGTGATCTTTTCGGTTTTTGCCTTCGCCGTCGAGCACGATCGCATGTACGTCGTCTTCACGCTGGTTGTTTTGGCCGTGCTGCTGTACAGCCTCTTCGGATCTTTCCTGATTGCGTGACGAGGAAGAGACCCTGTTGCTGAGTCCCTTCGTCCACGGCGGGACTTGAAAAGCAGGAAGGGCACGTTTCTCTCCGCCCGAAACTTCCGCCGCTTTCACGCCAGCCCAAATGGCAGCGGCCGAAGTCCCAGGGACGCCCCTCGAGAGAGAAAACGTGCCCAAGCTCTTTTGTTCAAACGACCTGGTACTTGCCCGTCTCAATCACCTTCTGCGCGATTTTCTCGCGCAGGGCAATCGTGTTGATCGGATCATGCTTTGCCAGGCGCCGCAGAATGGCCACCTGCGAGCGCATCATGTCCCCGTCGGCAGAGGCGGCTATCACTGCCTTTGCCGCGCTCTCAACTTTCTCCATTGCAGCCGCCGTATAGACCCGGGCCATGGCGATGGCGTTCGCGGCGCGGGCCTCGCCTTCCCGCTCAGCTAGTTTTTGCGCACGCAAAACCGCTGACTCCATGGCATAGGTTTCAATCGTCATATTGGCGATCGCGCCCATGATCTCCTGCTGATCCTGAATGGCCTGCATGTACTTCTGCGTAGCCACTCCCGCGGCGAACAGCCCCATCTTCTTCGCGGCCGCAACCAGCTTGCGATCCTCCGCGAGCAAGCCTTCGGGAGCCTCGTCGCGCGTACCCGAAAGCACTTCTTCCATAAGCTTCTTGATGGCAGACATCAGCGGAAGCTGTCCGGACAGCGCTCGTTTCAGCAGGAAGCCGGTAATGACCAGCCGGTTGATTTCGTTAGTCCCTTCGAAGATGCGGTTTATGCGCGCATCCCGGTAGGCCCGCTCCGCCGGGTATTCCTCGACGAAACCGTAGCCGCCAAAGATCTGCACGGCGTCGTCGGAAACATGGCCAATCAGCTCCGATCCCCATACCTTCAGGATCGAGCACTCAATCGCGTATTCGTCGATGACTTTCCGGACTTCTGCCATGTCCTCGTGCTTCTCGCCCAGATGAGCGATGGCGGCATCCATCATTCCGACGGTGCGATAGGCCATGGCTTCGCCGGTAAAAATTCCCACCGCCATGTTCGCGATCTTCTCGCGCACCAGGCCGAAATCGGCAATCACTTTGCCGAATGCCTTACGCTGCTTTGCGTAGGCGACGGCGCTTTCGAGAGAATTACGCGCGCCCCCGATGCAGCCCGCGCCCAGTTTGAAGCGGCCAACATTGAGAACGTTAAACGCAATGTGGTGTCCCTTGCCTATCTCCCCAAGCACGTTCTCCACCGGCACCCGGCAGTCGTTGAGGATCAGCGGACAGGTAGAGGAGCCGCGAATCCCCATTTTGTGCTCTTCCGCGCCGACGGCGAATCCGGGAAAATTCCGCTCAACGATGAATGCGGTGAACTTCTCTCCATCGATCTTGGCAAAGACAATGAACAGGTCCGCGAAGCCCGCATTGGTGATCCACATCTTTTCACCATTCAGCAGGTAGTGCTTGCCATCGGGCGCAAGCGACGCCTTGGCGCGGCAATTCAACGCATCCGATCCGGAGGAGGCTTCCGACAACGCATACGCGCCCACAGTGGTTCCCGCCGCCAGCCCCGGAAGATATTTCTTTTTCTGCGCCTCGCTTCCGAAATACACGATCGGGAGCGTGCCGATGCAGGTGTGCGCTCCCCAGGTCGTGCTGAAGCTGCCGGCTTTGGCGATGCGGTCGGCGATGATCGCAGAAGTCACCTTGTCCAACTGCATCCCCCCGTACTGCTCGGGGACATCGACGCCGCTCAGCCCCAGCTCGCCGGCCTTTCGCAGGAGTTCGCGGTTTATCGCAAACTCCTTGAGCTCCATTTTTTCGATGTTGGGAACAATTTCTTTCCCGGCGAACTCTTCCGCCGTTTGTGCGATCAGCTGATGTTGTTCGCTGAAATCCTCTGCAGTGAAGACCTCTTCCGGCCTTCTCTCTTCGATCAGAAAGCCGCCACCGGAAGTCTTGCGCGCGGGCATTGCCGTCACTGTGGCCATATTTCACCTCGATCGAAATCTCTTGCGCAATCACCCCTGGAAGGGCACAATCTCAGCCAGCTCTCGGAAAGGTCCGGCCAACCTCCCAAGAGACACTGCCCCCAGTGACCGAAACCGTGCCCCTCCAGGAATCGGTGCGGGAGACCCCGCGTCACGCGGACATCGTGCCCGGCCGCAGGTCGACGCAAGGGCCGGAATCGCAGCCCTTGCTCTCCGGCCACAGCGGGCGTCCACGCGGACCTCATCCGGCGCGCGTTTCGCCGAATGAGCTTGCCGCCCAGGCGTGGACGCCCGCGGCGCTACGGGCCATCTCCCGAATTCTTTCAAACCGCACTCTTCTGCCAATACTTCTGCCGCAGTTCCCGCTTCAGCAGCTTGGCCGTGCCGGACTTGGGCAGGCTCTCCACAAACTCGATCGAGTGAGGACACTTGTAGTGGGCGAGCCGTTCCCGGCAGAACGCAATGATTTCTGCCTCGTTGGCCTGCGCACTCGGCTTTAGTACCACCAGCGCCTTCGGCGCCTCACCCCACTTGTCGTCGGGAACCGGTATCACTGCCGCCTCGTAAACCGCCGGATGAGCGCTGAGGACCTTTTCCACCTCCAGAGAGGAAATATTCTCTCCGCCGCTCACAATGATGTCTTTCTTGCGATCGACAATCTGAAAGTAGTTTTGCGAATCCACACAAGCGAGGTCGCCCGTATGAAACCAGCCATCCGCCATGGCGCTGCTGGTAGCTTGCGGCTGCCGCCAATACCCCAACATCACCGCGTCGCCCCGCGCGACAATTTCTCCCATGGATTCACCATCATGTGGCGCAAGCGTGCCGTCTGCGGCCAGGACCTGCAACTCGACCCCGGGAATTGCAAATCCGGTCATTGCCTGCCGGCTGTATCGCTCCTCCCCTTGCGCAGCCATCCCGAATTTCAGTGGTGAAACGGAAAGAATCGGAGAGGTCTCCGTAAGCCCATACCCGCTCATGCAGGCGCAGCCCAGATTTTCCTGTGCCTCTTTGACCAGGGCCGGAGACGATGCGGCTCCTCCAACCTGGATCGTCCGCAAGCTGCTCAGATCGAATTTCTTTCTCTCCGGAGAGCGCGCCAGTGCGGCGACCATGGTCGGCACCATGCAACAGCCGGTGACTCTTTCCTTTTCAATCAGGCGAAAGACTTCTACGGGGTTGAATTGATGAATCATCACATGGGTGCCGCCGAGCAGGGTGACGATGTGCGCCGCGCCCCATCCGTTCGCGTGAAACAGAGGAATGGTGTGCAGCAACACCGAATCGCCGCGCGTATGACCAAAATCTGTGCTCGAGATCTGTCCCGCGGCAATCACCGATAGCGCATGCAGATAGATGTTGCGGTGCGTCAGCATCACGCCTTTCGGCCGGTCGCTGGTACCGCTCGTATAGAAGAGTTCGGCGACCGAGTCTTCATCAATCTGCGTGAAGTCGCATTCGAATGGAGGCGACGTGGCCAGCAGGCTCTCATAGCTTTGCGGCGCCAGCCACTTTGCCCGCGGCTGCCCTTCCGTCACAAAAGATGTTTCCATCGCTGGATAATTTGCGCGCAGGGCTTCCGCGAGGGGAAGGAAAATGGGTTCGACAAAAAGATACCGCGCCTGCGCGTCACTCAGCACATACCCCAGTTCCTGGGGACTCAATCGCACGTTCAGCGGCAGCAATATGCATCCCGCCTCAAGAACGCCGTAGTAAGCCTCCAGCAAACGATGACAGTTGGTGCTGAGAAAGGCGACGCGATCGCCTGGTTGCGCGCCCCTGGCCAGCAGGGCTCCCGCCAGCCGCGATGCCCGTTCCGCGAATTGCGCATAGGTGAACCGCTGCTCGCCGCAGACGACACCAGTCTTGTCTGGAAATTGCTCCCGGGCATAACGCAGAAAGCGCACGGGAGTGAGAGGAAGCTTCATACGTGCCTCCGTTGCCCCAGCCGTGAGTGGCTGCTTGCCGGCCGCCAGCTACACGGACCCCGCACCAGTCACTGCACGGCAGTGACTCGGCATTTTAGCTCGTGGCTCTTCATCCCAGGCAGGACACAGCTTCAACCGCATGCTGCGACACACGCGCAGCGGGGAATGCGAGGCGGTTACCTCGCCGGCTGAAGCCGTGTCGTCCGCCTTCCTCTCAGGCCGCTGCTACAGCAGCCGCCGCCTTCTTCGCCCGGCGCGCCGGCTTTGCGGGATGCTTGTGCTCCCCTGCCGGCTTCACCACCGCGTCCATCAGCGCCTTCTGCGCGTCGACATAGCTCTTCACGCCTTCCCGGGTCAGTTCGGCCAAGGGAAGAAACGGAAATGGCTTCAGCAGTTCGGCCGCTTTGCCCGCGCTCTTCACATTGGCATTCATCTGTTTCCCGGCCAGGTCGACCAGCTTTTTCTGCGCCTCAATGAACGACTCGGTCGCCTGCCGCGCCAGTTCGGGAATATCGGTTTTCTTTCCCTTCCTGGCGTCCGTGTCGATCTTCTTCGCGCCTGTGGCCTTCGCCGTCTCGTCGGCAATGACGTCCAGGAACTGCTTCTGCGCCTTCACAAACGTCTCCAGGCCTTCGCGGGCAAGATCCACCATGTGCTCCGGCTGATAGGGCCTGCCGGACTTTGCCGCTTCGACCCAAACATGCGTCTGCTTGCCGGCAATTTTCAGGAATTCTTCCTGCATGGCGATGAAGCTCTCGACCGTGCGCTGCAGCAGATCGGTCAGCACATAGGCGGCGGGAACGCTTCCCACGCGCTCCTTGACGCCGGCCATCAGGATTTCATTCTGCTGCTTTCCCAGTTCGAGCAGAACCTTCTGCCCTTCAATGAAGTTGTTCACTCCGTCCGCGGCCGCTTCGCTGAGAATGGCGGTGGGCGAGTGATGCGGGTCGGTCAACTGCTCGCGCACAGCCTGCATGATGTTGGCGTTCTGTTTCATGGCCAAATCCAGCAAAATCCGCTGCGTCGCGAAAAAGCCCTGTACTCCCTGTTGAGCCCAGCCCGATAGAATGGAAAGGAATGACGACTCCCTGGTATGAATCCGGGACTCGGTCTTTGCGGTGACGGGCATAAAACCTCCAAGAATTGCTGCACTGCAGCATTCGCCTAAACTATAGGAGTGTGGACACAATCCTGTCAAGCGATATAGTGTGTTTGTGCACAGCAACATAGAGCCACCCTGTTCATAAATGGGGCTTCGGCCAGTGTGGGGACGGGTCTCGAGAGACGCCTGGCCCGCGAAGTCTGCGGCGGCCATCGGAGGAGCAGCCATGACCACTACCATCAAGAAATACGGCAACCGCCGCCTCTACGACACCACCAACAGCCGCTACATCAACCTCGACGATATCGCCACCCTCATCCGCGACGGCAAAGAGGTAAAGGTCGTTGACGCCAAAACCGGCCAGGACCTCACCCGCGTCACCCTCACCCAGATCATCACCGAAGACGCCAAGGACAAGCCCACCGGCCTTCCCCTCGAACTCCTCCGCCAGCTCATCGTCGCCGGGGACGAAGTGCGCCAGGAATTCATCATGTGGTACCTGAAGTCGGCCTTCGACACCTACGAGAAAGTACAGGATGCAGTACAGAATCGATTAGGCGAAGTGCAGTCGGCGATCCTCTCGCCGGTGGAGTTAATGAAAAAATTCCTGGGAAGCCCATCGCCCGCCAGGCCCGGGCCGGATCCCGAGATGGAAGCACTGCGCAATCGCATTGCCGAATTGGAAACACGTCTGCAGCAGAGTTCGAAACTCAAACCACGCGCACGCAAGAAGCACTAGAAATCCGCGAGGCGCAAAACGTGTTGCTGTAATCCCTCATCAAAGCTATGGAGCAGAGATACCGTTCGCGGTATAATCCCCTGCGGAAAGCGTTTGCCCGGACGCACGCGTTGGCGAACCGGGCGGGGCGAACAGGTCACCATTGCGCGCACAAAGAAGAGAACCCCGTCCGTCTAGTCTCAACAATCGTAAGCGGTCGCCTTTACCCCATCCTGAAGTCAACACGCCGCTGTGGTCGGAGGCGCTGTTTGCCGCGGAAATTCTCCTGCTGCACGCCACCCCCATCTATTACGGCTTCGGAGTGCCGCATGGCGATGATTCGGCCGTGGTGATTATCCCCGGCTTTCTCGGAACAGATCTCTACCTGATGGAACTGCACGGCTGGCTGGGCCGCATCGGGTACCGTGCCTATTTTTCCGGGATCGGCATCAACGCCGATTGTCCCAACCTGTTGATCCAGCGCCATCTCAATGAGACGGTGGAGAAGGCGATCGATGAAACCGGACGCAAAATCCACCTCATTGGCCACAGCTTAGGTGGAGTCATTGCGCGCTCGGTTGCGGGTCAGCGGCCCAAAGAGGTAGCTTCCGTCACCACGCTGGCCTCGCCGATCCGCGGCACCGTCGCCAACCGCACCATCATTCATGCTGCCGAAGCCATCCGCCTGCGCATTCTCCAGGAGCA
>DASVAJ010000102.1:0-29862 GCA_036376415.1 Terriglobales bacterium | reverse complement strand
GGATTTTGAGTCCGCTGCGTCTGCCAGTTCCGCCATCCCGGCGATGGAAAATGCTGGAGGTTCAAGATTAATTTACCCGGGTCCTCTTTGTCATCAGCCGCGGTTTAGTCGGATTGGGGCTGTTGTTGGATCACAGTCTTTCGCCTGCTTTCATCCGCTCCTGACTCCTGTTCCGCGAAGATCGTGAACAGAGGAGCCCCTGCTATTCTCGGCTTTGCCATCGTTCGTCCGCCCTGGTTGCGCGTGTGGCGCAGGGACGGATTGCGGTTCATCTCCGCCCTCCATTAAGGCTCGTGAATTGACGCGAGCACCCCAGAGGGCGCTTCAAGCGGCACCTCGCGCGACACTAGTCCGCGTTGACAATCTGCGGTTATGCCCCTTAGCATCAATGACTTGGGGCATCCCAAACTCCTGACGCGGCGAGGCGCACGTGATCAAACTCGACATTATCAACGAAGTGGTTAACCGGACTGGCATCACCAAGACCAAAGCCGAAATGGCGGTGGAGACGGTATTTGAAAGCATGAAACGGTCGCTGGCCAAGGGCGACCGCATCGAACTGCGGGGCTTCGGCGTGTTCAACGTGCGTCCTCGCAAAACGGGAATTGGCCGCAACCCGCGGACCGGCGCGGAGGTTTCCATTCCTCCCGGCAAAGCCGTGCGGTTTAAGCCCGGCAAGGAGTTGCAGTCGATCGAGTAGGACCCGCAGTTGAGCAGTTCGCCTTGGCATTTAGCATTTAGCCCTGAACCGCCGGGAACCGACACAAATCGGTGAGACCTCACGCCCTCGATTACAATCCAAAGAAAGTCTAGAGCCAACAGCTACGAGGCGAACCAAAGAAGTGTCCATGCCGAAAGATTCCCCAGAAATTCTCGTCCCTAGCGAAATCTATTCCCCGGAGGCCGCGCGCGTGGTTTGGGTTCCGCGGCCCCGACACCGGTATTGGCTGCACATTCTGCTGCTGCTGGCGACCGTGTTTACCACGCTGGTGGTGGGGGCACGGCTGGAATACAACTTCCAACGCGGCTTGCCCCCGTTCGCCCTGGAAGAGAACATTTTTCCCGTGCTGTGGGCGCTGCATGGGCGAAATCTGCTGCTGGGAGTTCCCTTCTCGCTCACGCTCATGCTGATTCTGCTGGCCCACGAGATGGGACACTATCTTTACTGCGTAAAATACCGCGTGCACGCGACCCTTCCCTTCTTTATTCCGTTTCCCACGCTGATTGGCACCCTGGGAGCCTTTATTCGTATCCGGTCGCCGTTGCGGTCCCGCTCCATCCTCTTTGATATCGGGATTGCGGGTCCCATTGCAGGTTTTATTGTGGCGTTGCCAGTACTGATCTTTTCACTGGGGCGGTCGCATGTGGCTCCGGTCGGGGCAGCGCCTGCCGACATTTCGCTCGGCTATCCCCTCATTTTTTTACTCGCCAAGAAATTCCTCGTCGCCATCGGACATGGGGGCGCAATCAGCTGGGTACCGTTGAGTCGCTTGTATCTGGATCCCATGGCCGTAGCGGCCTGGGTGGGAATGTTCGCGACCTCGCTCAACCTTCTTCCCGGCGGGCAGCTCGATGGCGGGCACCTTGTATTTGCCGTCTCGCCGCGAGTGCACAACGCGATCTCGCGTGCCACCATTCTGGCACTGATTCCTCTGGCATTGTTTTGCTGGATGGGATGGCTGGTGTGGGCCGTGTTATTGCGCGTCAGCGGAATGCGACATCCGGAAGTTGCGGAATGGCCGGACATCACACCCGGTCGAAAAGTGTTGGCCGTATTTGCGCTACTCATGCTGGTGCTGACGTTCTCCTATGCGCCCGTGGGTCCCGGTTCGCTGCTGGAGTCCGTGAGGTCTTTGCTGCCGGCGGGAGCGCACTGGCACCTGTCGCGCTAACCTCTTCTACAGAATTCCGCTTATTTCCTGCATGCGGTCATTGATGTAGTGTCCGCATTCCAATCAGCGTCTCTCGCTTCGCAGCATTGAATTGCGCTCTCGAAACTCACATCCGGCAAATCTGGCCAGCAGCCGCTTGCGTATAACTCGCGCGCTTTCATGAGCAAGTTTTCTGGCGCGCTTTGGCCCGCGCCGTGCATTGGAGAATCTCGAAATCCATTCGAGGAACGCCCATGTCGAGACAAGCCCTGTTGTTATACGTTGCGTGTGCATTAACCCTGGCACTTCTACCCTGGCGCGCAGCGCTGGGCCAGGTGAATACCGGCACCGTCACCGGGACGGTACGTGATCCATCGGGAGCGGTGGTAACTGGAGCCAATGTAACCGCTAAAAATGTCGCCACCGGAGCTCAACGCACCACCACCACGGGCAATGTGGGGCAATACAATCTCGCCGGGCTTCCTGTGGGCACCTATGAGATCACCGTCAACAGCGGAAATTTCGCGCCCTACAAAACCAATGCCGAAGTAACGGTGGGAGGGGTGGCCACTGTGGACGCACAACTCGGGACCGCCGCGGCCTCGACGACGGTTGAAGTCGTCGCCGGCGCCGGAGGAACCGAGGTCAACACGCAGACGCAAGAAGTCTCGCAGCTGGTGGACACCCAACAGCTCGCGAATCTGCCCAGCCTGACGCGAAATCCATACGATTTTATTCAGATTTCCGGCAACGTCAGCGCGGGCGACAGCACCACCCCAAACACCATGGGATCGCAGAACCTGACCGGACGCGGCACAGGGTTCGCGATTAATGGTCAAAGGATGTCGGGCACAGAAGTTCTCCTCGATGGCGTGGAGAACATTGACCTGTTCAACGCGGTTGTCGGGCAGAACATCCCCGTCGACAGCGTGCAGGAATACCGTGTCATCACGAATAATTTCGACTCTCAGTACGGGCGAGCCGCAGGCGGCGTCGTCAACCTCACGACGAAGTCCGGAACCAACAGCTTGCATGGATCGGTGTGGGAATTCAACCGGCTGTCCGCATACACGGCCAACACCTACGCCAACGATGCGCAAAATGCGTTCGCACGCCTGGGCGGCACCCCTGGTCCGGAGCCGGCTCCGAAGGGCGCCTACACGCGGAACCAGTTTGGATTCGCCGTCGGCGGCCCCCTGGTAAAGGACAAGCTGTTCTTCTTCGGAAGCACGGAATGGACCAGAGTTCGCAGCAATGCTCTGGAGACCGAGGAAACCCTGGACCCGGCGTTTCTCAGCATGCTGCCGGGAAACGTGCAGAGCTATTTCTCCAGTTACGGAACGCACTCTTTCCCAGCCTCGGGCGCGGTTACCGCGGGAGAACTGGGCACACTGCCCGCCATTAACGGGACTACGGCCATTCCCGCGTCTACGCCGGTGTTTGATATTGTGCATTTCAAGGCGCCATTCGATGCGGGCGGCGACCAACCGCAGAACACCTATCGCCTGCTCGGGCGTTTCGACTTCAACATGACTGACAGGACACAGATGTTCTTCCGCTTTGGGCGGGAGAATGAGGACGAATTCAACGGAACGGCCTTTTACTCGCCGTACCCGCAGTATGACGTAGGGACGGGCATCAACAATAACAGCGGGCTGTTCTCGATTAATCACAGCTTCAGCTCGGGCGCGGTCAGCAACACCAAGCTCAGTTTCTCGCGGCTCAACACGGCCAACACGTTCAACACTGCGCTGACCAACACCCCCAGCCTGATGTTGTTCGGCTTTGCCTCCGATCCCGTCACCGGGAACCTGATCCAGTTTCCGGGGTTAGAAAACATAGCTCCCGGGCTCGGCGGCCTGCCGTTCGGAGGACCGCAGAACACTCTGCAAGCCGAGGAGGACCTGGCGGTAACCAAGGGCGCTCACACCATGCGTTTCGGCGGGCAACTCACTTATATCCAGTTGAACAAGGCTTACGGCGCGTACGCCCAGGCCGTCGAGCAGTTGGGAGTTGATTTTCCCACCGGCATGGCGGGACTAATGAACGCGGCCGGCGATCCGAGTGGCAGTCCACTGATCACGTTTTCCGCCAGAGCGAATCCCAATGGGGCGCTCCCTTGCGTGGCCAACCCCGCATACTGGTCGACCAATGACTTAGTGCCTGCGGATTCACTCGATGGCCTGCAAATCACACCCGGCTGCACCGTGACCCCGCCGCTGTCGCAGGCCAATTACGCGCGCAGCTATCGCTATTGGGATTGGGCCTTCTATGCGCAAGACAGTTGGAAGCTGACGCCGCGATTCACCTTCAACTATGGGGCACGCTATGAGCATTACGGCGTGCAGCGCAACAATGTCCAGTCTCTGGACTCGAATTTCTACTTCGGCTCCGGCCAGGGCCTCTACCAACAGGTGCGAACCGGCCAGGTGTTGCAAACGCAAAAGAGTCCGGCAGGCGGGTTCTGGGCGCCGGATTGGGGCACGATCGCGCCGCGAATCGGGTTTGCCTGGGACGTGTTTGGCGACGGACGCACCAGCCTGAGAGGCGGCGCCGGCATCAGCTACGAACGCAACTTTGGCAACGTAACCTTCAACGCCAGCTTCAATCCCCCGGCCAGCGCGGTGATCAGCGACACCTGTCCGGTTGGCTCTGCCACCTGCGGCATCCACGTGACCAATAACGATCTCGGACCCTTTGGCACGGCCGGCCCGGCGTTGCCGCTGACCCCCGCCGAACTGCGCATGCCCGATCCTCGCATCAACACGGCGCAGACGCAGTTCTGGAGCCTGGATGTTCAGCGGCAGCTTGCTCGCAATACGGTCCTCGACATCGGTTACAACGGCGCGCACGGCGTCCATTTGTACGACATTGAAAACATCAATCTGCTGGGAAGCGGCAATCTTTACCTCGGGGATAATGTCTCGGATCCCCTATGCGCGACTCTCGTCTCAACTACGCCGAATCCAACGCTCTGCTACACCCGCGCCAACAATCAGTATTCCAATATCAACATGCGAGGCAGCCTGGGCAATAGCTTCTACAGCGCGCTCAACGTGCGCTTCCAGACGCAAAATCTGCACAACACCGGCCTGGCGCTGGTCGCGAACTACACCTGGGCGCATTCACTGGATGATCTCAGCTCCACGTTCTCGGACAACCTGCAGGGCGGTTCGGGCGCAATCGGCAACCTGGGATACACCAATGTGCTCGATCCCAAGCTGGACTGGGGCAGTTCCGATTTCGACGTGCGGCACCGCTTCGTTGTGTCTCCCGTGTGGGAGACGCCGTGGTTGAAAACCGGCAAGGGATTCCTAACGCAAGCGCTAGGTGGCTGGACCATCTCCGCCATCTACAATGTGCGCACGGGAGTACCGTTTTCGATCTTCGATTATTCGAACGATCTGAACTTCTACACCGTGCCGCGGTTGACGCCGATGACGCCGATCACCAGCTATAAAACCGGCAGCCCGACATTTGCCGGACCGAACCTGTTCAACGTGATGAATGTGCCGGTCCCGGCGCCGATTGGACCACTGAACCCCACCTTGGGGATTTCCGACTTCGGACCCTATCCGGCGAACATGACGCACAGAAACGCGTTCCGCGGGCCAGGCGCGTGGAACACGGATGCGGCAGTACAGAAAACTTTCAAGCTGACGGAACGGGTAGGACTGACTTTCCGCGCCGAAGGCTTTGACGTTTTCAACCACCACAATCTTTATGTCAACACCAGCAACCTGGACTACTCCAGCCAGGGACCGGGAGCGACCCTGGGGACCGGAAGCAATTCCGTCACCGCGGAAAAGGGCGGCCTGGGATCGCTCGCCCTGGGCGGCAATCACGACGAGCGGCGGTTTGGACAGTTCTCCCTGCGAGTGAGCTTCTAGGGAGCGAAAAGGCTGCGACTGGACGCTCCTGAAACGGGCGGACCGCAAGGTCCGCCCTCAATCTCTAATCCTGCATTAGTCTTCGACCGCTCGCGCACTCATCTGTTGCACAGGCTCTCCGCCGACCATCTGCTGCGCGATGATCAGGCGGCGCGCTTCGCCTCGCATTTTGGGCAGGCGAAGACCGAAGAGGGCGGCGCCGCCGATCGCGGCAATCGCACCCATGCTCACCGTGGTCGCGGCCCCAATACTGTCCGCTAATGCGCCTCCGAAGAATGCGCCGAACGGCGCCATCCCCATGAACATCATGGAATAGACCGACATGATGCGGCCGCGGAGGTGGTCGGGCACCATCGCCTGGATCAGCGTGTTGGATGAAGACATCTGCAGCATCATGCAGAAGCCGACCGGCACCAGCAGCGCGGTCGAGAGCCAAAAATTCCTGGACAGTCCAAAAGCAATCAGGCTCACGCCAAAACCCGCGCACGAGAAGGTGACCCAGCGCCCCAGGCCGTGAACCCCCGTGCGGGCGGCGAGGGTCAAAGCGCCCAGCATCGCGCCCACACCGGTTGCGCCCATCAGGATGCCGAGGCGGACAGCGCCAACGTCGTGCGACCCCATCATCACTGCCAAGTGCTCGCCTCCGCCGCGCAGAATTCGATCGGCAAAAATCGGCATCAGCACCGTGTACGGCATGGCCACCAGGCTCACCAGCCCAAGCAGCAGAAGCAATGCGCGAATGGGGGCGGTCTGGCGCACGAATTGGAAGCCTTCGACAATATGCGCCAGGGGCGAACCCGTCGGCCGCTCATGATGCTGGGCTACCCGCATCATCAGCAGGCCGGCGATCACCGCGATGTAACTCACTGCATTGGCGAAAAAGCACCAGCCTTCGCCGATCTTCGCCACCAGCACGCCGGCAATCGCCGGCCCGATAATGCGCGCGCCGTTGAACATGGATGAGTTCAGCGCGATGGCATTCATCAGGTCTTCTTTGCCGACCATTTCCACCAGGAACGCCTGGCGGCCGGGGATATCAAATGCGTTCACGACGCCGAGCAGCGCCGCCAACACGAAGATTTCCGGGATGGTGATGCGGTTTTTCAGGGTCAGCACGGCTAGGACGAAGGCAAGGATCATCGACGCGTTCTGGGTTGCGATCACGACGCGGTGCCGGTTATATCGATCAGCCACGATGCCGCCGAGCGGCGAGGCGAGGAACACCGGGATTTGGCTGGCGAAGCCAACGGAACCCAGTAATAGCGAAGACCCTGTCAGGCGATATACCAACCAGGACTGGGCGACGTTCTGCATCCATGTGCCGATCAGCGAAATCAGCTGCCCACTGAAAAATAACTGGAAATTACGGTGCTGCAGCGCCCGGAGTGCGACGGGCAACGCCCGGCTGCGCGCTTTGGAAGGCGGATTGGATTCTGGGGAATTCTGCCCCGGCGTCTGCAAGGCGGTCACGTTTTATGATGCGATGGGGATAAGCACCGATGCAAATAGGCAAGCTGGCGAATCTGTTGAGCGCCGTACGCCGGAAGAATTAAGACCGGCCAGGTTTTCGCAGGGTTGGGTTGCGGGCGGCTGCCAGCCAGCGTGGTTGGAAAACTGCGCACCCGAGGGTAAAAATGCCAAAAATCATCGCTATTGTTGCACACCGAATTACTCCAAATCTCATTAGTTGACCACGTCAACCAATATTGCTAGATTATCGGTCAATGGCTGCGCTCACGCCAGATTCCGCATCCGTTCCGGACCTCGCCATCCAGGCCGTCCGCCGCTTCAATCGCTTCTATACGCGGCAGATTGGAGTTTTGCAGGAGCATCTGCTGCAAAGCCAGTTTTCGCTGACCGAAGTGCGCGTGCTCTACGAACTGGCACAGCGCGAAAATGTGACTGCGATCGAGCTGCGCGAGGAACTGGGGATCGATCGTGGGTACGTGAGCCGCATGCTGGCCAGCTTCGAGAGAAACGGCTGGATCAGGACTACCGCGTCGGCGACGGACCGGCGGCGCATCCTGCTCTCGCTCACCGCCAAAGGGCGGAAGATCTTTGCTCCCCTCGACAGGCGTTCGAGTGAGGAGGTGGGGGCCATGTTGGCGCGGCTTTCGGACCAGGAACGGGAAAGCCTGCTCGGCGCGATGCGCGAAATCGAGGCGATCCTTGGGGTAAAAGGAGCTGGCACCGAGGCTTTCATCGCAAAAGGCTCGAAGCTTTCGCGGAGGCTGCAAAGAAAACCATCCGCACCACAGCCGAGCCGACATTCCGTCGAGCCGGCCTACACCCTTCGCGCCCACCGCCCTGGCGATATGGGCTGGGTGGTGCAGCGGCACGGCGAACTCTACTGGCGGGAGTACCGCTATGACGAGCGCTTCGAGGCCATCGTGGCCGAGATTGTGGCGCAGTTCGTGCAGAATTTCGATCCCGACCGCGAGCGTTGCTGGATCGCCGAAAGAAGCGGCGAGCGGCTCGGCGCCATCTTTCTGGTCAAGAAATCCCAGGCGGTGGCCAAGCTCCGCCTGCTGCTGGTGGAACCAGGCGCGCGCGGGCTTGGAATCGGCAAGCGGTTGGTTTCCGAGTGCGTCGAATTCGCCCGGCAAGCCGGATACAAGAAAGTCGTGCTCTGGACACAGAGCGAACTTCACGCCGCCCGCCGCTTATACCAGCAGGCCGGGTTCAAATGCCTCGCGCAAAAGCCTCACCAGAGTTGGGGAAGAACCGATCTGGTCTCGGAAACCTGGAGCCTGAATCTGGGATGAAGCACTAACCGCCGAGAGCGCCGAGAAACTGTGAACTCCTCTTCTTCGCGATCTCATGCGGTCGCGGCGGTGAATCGCTCTTCCACTTACCTCCGCTACAAAAATTTGCAAGATTCTTCTTGCATCTGTGGAAATTTTCCGTAGATTAGCTTTAGCTGTTAGCTCTTAGCCTTTAGCTCGAACCCGCGAACCACTCGCGCCAATTCAGCTAAAAGCTAACGGCTAATGGCTGGGAGCTGATTTCAAGGAGGAAGCCATCGGAATTGGCAACAGCTAGCCGTTTTCAGGAAAACACGACCACAACTCCCGCCCCGTTTTCCCTTTCCAAGAAAAAATCCGTCCGCCTGACACTCTGGCCTTTGGTGGCCGCTACCTTCTTTATGGTGTCGGGTGGCACCTATGGCATCGAGGACATCGTGCACGGCGCCGGCTATGGCCGCGCCATCCTCTTCCTGGTGCTCACGCCCCTGCTCTGGAGCCTGCCGACCGCCTTTATGATCGGCGAACTTTCGAGCGCGCTGCCCTTCGAAGGCGGCTACTACGCCTGGGTGCGCCGGGCCATGGGCAATTTCTGGGGATTCCAGGAGGCCTGGCTTTCTCTCGCGGCGTCGGTGTTCGATATGGCGATTTACCCGACGCTGTTCGTCGCCTACCTGACCCGGCTTTTTCCTTGGTTCTCGGTAAATTATCGCGGGGTGATGGTCGGGCTGGCCGTGGTTGTGGTCTGTGCCCTGCTGAACATTCTGGGCGTGAAGGTCGTCTCGACGACTTCCTTGTGGCTGTTCTTTGCCCTGTCCTCGCCTTTTCTGTTGATTGTGCTGCTCTCTCCCATGAAGTACGGCGCGCTGTTTCATGCCGTGACCACGCCGACCACGTCGAAAGTCGACCTGATCGGCGGACTGCTGATTTGCATGTGGAACTACATGGGTTGGGACAACGCCTCGACCATCGCCACCGAAGTGGAGCGCCCGCAGCGGACCTACCCTCGCGCGATGCTGGCGGCGGTGTGCATTGTCGCGCTCAGTTACATCATCCCGGTCGCCGCAGTTTGGATGACCGGCCTTCCTTCGGGAGCGTGGGAAACCGGTTCCTGGGCCGACATCGCCGGGCTGCTGGGCGGGCCGTTGCTGCGCGTTGCCTTGGTGGTCGGAGGCATGTTCAGCGCCTTTGGGATGTTCAACGCCCTGGTGATGAGCTACTCGCGCCTGCCGCTGGCGATGGCGCAGGATGGCATGCTGCCCAAATTTTTCGGCAAGCTGAACCGCCGGCGGGCCCCCTGGGTGGCGATCATCACGCTGGCGATCGGATGGGCGGCCTGCCTGAACCTCGGCTTCGAGCGCCTGGTCACGCTCGACATCTTTGTTTATGGCCTGAGTCTGGCGCTGGAATTCCTGGCCCTGGTTGTCCTGCGCGTCCGCGAACCACAACTGAAGCGCCCCTTCCGCGTGCCCGGCGGCCTGATCGGCGCCATTGCGGTCGGAATCGCCCCGGTGCTCCTGCTGGGCTTCGACCTCGTCCGCAGTGAAAGCGAAAGCGTCTGGGGGATGAGTTCTTTCGCCCTCGGCGCCATGGTGATTGCTGCGGGCATCGTAGCCTACGCGCTGAAGCACGCATTCAAACCGGCGGGATGGGTAACCCGCGAAACCGCCGAGCCCGCTGCCTAGAAACCCAATACCTACAGGGGGCGCTGAGCACCTACAGAGGACTTCTCTGTGGAACTCTGTGTCCTCTGTGGTTATGCTTTAGACTTTTCCCATGACCAAACGCCGCTCCAAAGGCGCATACATGATTTCGGCCGTAGCCGAGATGTATGGAATCCATCCGCAGACGCTTCGCCTGTACGAACGCGAAGGCCTGCTGAAACCCTCTCGCACTGAGGGCAACACCCGCCTCTACACCGACGGGGACTTGCAGCGGCTGGAATTCATATTGAATCTGGCGCGCGACCTGGGCGTGAACATCAGCGGGATTGCCATCATCCTGCAAATGCGCGAGCGCATGGAAGAGATGCAGCGCCAGATTCAGGATTTCGTGAAGTACATTCAGCAAGAAGTGCTCTCGCGCGCCAATGCCGCGGCTGATCCCTCGCGGGGAGCGATCGTGCCCATCCGGCGTCCCTTCCCGCCGGAGGTCGGCCGGAAGAAGTAGTGCGTGCCGGTTGCGAGTATCTTGGTCCCCGTCCTGGTCTCGCGGTGTTTGCGGAAGGGTGGGGCGCCCAGTGGCTCCTCTCGCACGTCCCTGTTTCGATATGATGGAAACCTCATGCTTCCCTTCAAGCTCATCTACAGCGACGAATACTATCTGCCGATCGGGCAGCATGTCTTTCCGGCGGAGAAGTATCGACGCGTGCACCGGCGCTTGATTGAGCGAGGCATCGCCGATCCGTCGGACTTTCTTACCCCGCAGCCTGCCTCCGACCAGGACATTCTGCTGGTTCACACCCCGGCATACGTAAATAAGCTGAAAACTGGCACGCTCTCTGCCCGGGAAGAATTGCAGCTGGAAGTTCCCTACTCTCCTGAACTGGTGCGCGCCTTCTGGCTGGCTGCGGGCGGCTCGATTCTCGCGGCGCAGAACGCACTGCAAGACGGCGTCGCCGTCAACATCGGCGGCGGCTTCCACCACGCTTATCCGGATCATGGCGAAGGCTTCTGCATGATTCACGACGTTGCGGTTGCCATTCGCCGCATGCAACGAGACGGCAAGATTGGCACCGCGATGACGGTGGACTGCGATGTCCACCAGGGGAATGGCACTGCGGCAATCTTCGCCGGCACGCGAACGGTAAGCGAGCCGCTCCCGTCGCAAGGCCCGGCGATTGCCGGCAAAAAGCCGCGGATGCGCGGCGCTCATGCGGGAGACGTGTTCACCATTTCCCTGCACCAGGAGCACAACTACCCCGCATTCAAGCCGCCTTCGTCGATCGACGTAGATCTGCCGGATGGCATTGCCGACGACGACTATCTCGCGTGGCTCGACAATGCGCTCAGTTCCGGCCTGCGCCATTTTGGGCCGGACCTGCTCTGCTACATCGCCGGCGCGGATCCCTACTGCGAGGACCAACTGGGGGGACTCGGCCTCACCTTCGAAGGGCTGAAACGGCGTGACGAACTGGTATTTCAGGTCGCGAAGACGCGCAACATCCCGGTTATGGTGACGTACGCCGGCGGATACGCGCGGCATGTTGAGGACACGGTTGCCATCCATTGCAACACGGTTGCGGCTGCAGCATCCGTCTTTGCGGCGGCGCAATCAACCTGAGTTTGGAAGCGCGCCCAGTCTGCCTTACCATCATTGCTTCATGGCTCCGCTTTCTACCTCGCGAAAACCCGTTTTCTGGCTCGCGCTGTGCGCGGGCCTGATCGCGTTCTGTGTGCAATCGGGAGAATTAGGCTCCGCCGACACTATGCACCGGCTGCAAACGGCGCATTCGTTTTGGACTTCCGAACCGCCGGTGTTCCCCAATGAGTATCCAGAATTTGGCGTGCATGGGCGCGGCGGCAAGCTCTACGACTGGTACGGCATCGGACAGCCGCTGCTGCTGCTGCCGTTCGATATCGTGGGCACAGGCATTGCTGATCTGCCGGTCTTCTCGGATTACGGCCGCGACACGGACCCCACCGTCCGCAACATCTTCGTCACGTACACGGTTAATATCCTGCTCAATGTTCTGACCGCGCTCGTCTGCTATCGATTTCTGATCCTGCTGGGATTCGACCTGCCGCAAGCGATCGCCGGCGTGCTGGCTCTGCTGTTCTGCACCACTCACCTGCACTACACACAGAACATGATGGAGAACAACTACATCCAGCTGCTGACGCTCACCGGATTCGCTTTCCAATACGAGTGGCTGCGGAGTGGCAGCCGGCGCGCGCTGGCAATTGGATCGGCGGCATTTGGATTGAACCTGCTGACCAGGCTAACCACCGGGCTCGATCTCCTTGCCGGAGGAGTCTTCCTGCTGGTGATCCTGTGGTTCGAAAAAGCGGGACGGCACGAGTTCTGGAAGCGATTTCTCGAATACGCCAGAGTCGCCTTCCCGATTTATGCGTTCTTCTTGTTTTGCGACCGGCTCTACCAGTTTCACCGCTTCGGCAATTGGACCACCACCTACGTTCACTACTTCACGATCGAGCACCGCCTGCAGGATCCCACTCTGCTCGCGAATTATCCCTGGACTACGCCGTTCTACAAGGGCTTCCTCGGGCCGCTGATTTCTCCCGAGAAGTCCATCTTCCTGTTTGACCCGCTGATGGTGCTGACGATCATTATTTTCGTCGTGGCCTGGAAAAGAATCAGTCCTGCGGTCAAGGCGTACATGGTCGCAACTTTTTTTCTGGTGCTCGCCTACATATGCTTCTACGCCCGCTACTACGAATGGAGCGGCAACTTTGCCTGGGGGGACCGCTACGTTTCCACGGCGGTTGAGATGGCGGCTTTCATTTCGGTTCCCCTGCTGCTAGCGTTCCGCACCCACCTCGGACGCGCGGTCTGGTCCTTGGGATTTTTTCTCATCGTTGCAAGCCTCATCATCCAACTGGCGTCCTTGGCGTTCTGGCTTCCGCTTGAGATTTACCAGGGCGACGACTTCGGCCATCCGCAGTGGGTGATCGGGCTGCGCTTCAAGAATATCGTCGCATTCGCCCTGGGCAAAATGGACGCCTGGGGCCTGAACACCGACTCCATGACCTACGACCACTGGGATTTTCAGCACCTTACCTGCTGGAACTTTCTGCCGTTCGTGCTGAGGAGAATCGGAGCCGCGCCGAGGTGGGTGGTGGATGCTGCGTTCGGCATCTCAGCAGCGGGCATGGCAGCGCTAACGGCGGCTCTAATCCAGCTAGGTAGAATGGTAGAATGATGTGGTAGAATTCTACCATGAGCCTGAATATCAAAAATGAAGAAACCCATCGCCTGGCACAGGAGCTGGCGACGCTGACGGGCCAAAGCATGAGTGCGGCCGTCACCGAGGCGGTGCGAGAGAAACTGCAGCGTATCAAGAACCAAGGGATGGCGGCCCGGATCATGAAGATCGCCAGAGAATCTGCCGCGCTTCTGAACGGGAAACCTCTGCCCGGCATTGATGAACTACTGTATGACGAGAAAGGTCTGCCTAAGTGATCGTCGACAGCTCGGCTATCGTCGCGATCCTGCAATTCGAGAGTGACACGCGAGAGCTGGCCGAGGCCATTCAGGAAGCAACCGAGCGTCGGATATCAGTGGTCAGTTATGTGGAAACGGCCATGGTCCTCGATTCCCGTCGTAATCCGGCTCTCAGCCGGCGTCTGGATGATTTTCTGCGCGAGGCGCAGGTTCTGCTCGAGCCAGTCACGATCGAGCAGGCTCGCATCGCCCGAGAGGCGTATCGCGAATACGGAAAAGGACATCACCGGGCGAGACTGAATTTCGGCGATTGCTTCGCCTACGCGCTTGCCAAAGACAAAGGAGAGCCGCTGCTGTTCAAGGGAGAGGATTTTCGGAAGACCGACGTTGAAGTGGCCGAATACTGATTCAACGCCGCTTCGCGACCTCGCGAATCAAGCCTAACGCTCCACCAATCACGATGCCCATCGCGCCCAGCCCAAATCTCGTGCACGCAGAGCCCGAAAGCTATCCGGCTCCAAATCCGATTGCAAACCACAAGGAATCGCTTGGCCTTCCGGCTCCAGGCATCCTTATTCCACCGTCACCGACTTGGCCAGGTTCCTCGGTTGATCCACATCGCATCCCCGCCGCACAGCGATGTGATAGGCCAGCAACTGCAGCGGAACGATTTCGAGAATGGGCAGCAGCTCCTCCGGAGCTTCCGGAATATAGATCACATGGTCCGCAGCTTCTTTGATCTCGTGATCGCCTTCCGTGGCTAGTGCAATCACTTGCCCGGAGCGCGCTTTGACCTCTTTCAGGTTCGAGCAGGTCTTCTCGTAGCGAACCATGGACAAGGCGTCTTTGGGATCGCGTGTGGCGATAATCACCACGGGAAGATTCTCGTCGATAAGCGCGTTCGGCCCGTGCTTCATTTCGCCGGCAGGATAGCCTTCGGCGTGAATATAGGAAATCTCTTTCAGCTTCAGCGCACCTTCGAGAGCGATGGGATAGTGAATGCCGCGCCCGAGAAACAGGAAGTCCTGGGAGCGGACGTATTGCTTGGCGAGATCCTCGCAGTCCTCTTCATGGGTGAGCAGGTGCTCGAGCTTGCCGGGAATGCGGGTGAGTTCGTGCACCGCATCGCGAGCCTGCTCCGGCTGGATGACCCCGCGAACCTGCCCGAGGTACAGGGCGAACAGGTAGAGTGCCGTGAGTTGCCCGGTGAAAGCCTTGGTCGAAGCGACGCCGATTTCGGGTCCGGCATGCGTGTAAATGGTGCCCGCCGCTTCGCGGGTGATCATCGAACCCACCACGTTGCAGATGGCGAGCGTCTTTGAGCCTTTGGCCTTGGCTTCCCGCTGGGCGGCAATGGTATCGGCGGTTTCGCCCGACTGTGAAATCACCAGCGTGATCGTATCCGCAGGAACAATGGGATCGCGGTAGCGCCATTCGCTGGCATAATCCACCTCGACCGGAACGCGCGCCATGCGCTCGATCATGAACTTGCCGGCCTGGGCGGCATGCCAACTGGTGCCGCAGGCGGCGATGTTGATTTTCTTGGCAGCGCGGAATTCCGCTTCTGTGATTTCCATCTCGTCAAGAAACACGTGCCCGGTTTCCTGCGAAATTCTGCCTAGCGTAGTGTCGCGGACGGCGCGCGGCTGCTCATAGATTTCCTTGAGCATGAAATGCTTAAAGCCGCCTTTTTCCGCCATGATCGGGTCCCAGGTCACGTGCTGCACCTGGCGGTTGATGGGCTGGCCGTTGAAGTCGGTCAGGCGCACGCCGTCGGGCGTAATCACAGCAAGATCGCCGTCGGCGAGGAAAAACAGATCGCGCGTGTGGTACAGGATGGCGGGCACATCGGAAGCGACGAAATATTCATCCTTTCCTAAGCCAATGACGGCGGGCGGCCCATTGCGCGCAGCCACGATCTTGTTCGGCTCTTCCACGGAAATCACCGCCAGCGCAAATACGCCGGTGAGCTGGGTGACCGCCTTGCGCACTGCCTCTTCCAATGCCGGACGATGTCCATTGCCCGTCTGCAGAAAATTTTTCTCGATGAGATGCGCGACCACCTCAGTGTCGGTTTCGGTGGTAAAGCGATGGCCTTCTTCGGCGAGCTTCTTCTTGAGCGCAACGTAGTTCTCGATGATTCCGTTGTGCACCACCACGACTTTGCCGGTGCAGTCGCGATGGGGATGGGCGTTTTCTTCGGTGGGGCGGCCGTGGGTCGCCCAGCGCGTATGCCCGATACCGTAAGTGCCATCGAGCGGCTTCAGGCGAATAACTTCTTCCAGGTTGCGCAGCTTCCCTTCTGCGCGGCGGATCTGCAGGCCCTCGCCGTTACCGCACACCGCAATGCCCGCCGAGTCATAGCCGCGGTATTCCAGCCGCCGCAGGCCATCAAGAATAACCGGCACAACCCGCTTCTTGCCTACGTATCCCACGATTCCACACATACAAAATGCTCCTGATGTTTTGTGGGGAGGATTCCTGCGCGAACTCCAGTCAGCACTCAGCCATCAGCATTCAGCAGACTCACTGCGGATGGCTGACCGCTGGGTTGTGTGTGTTACTCGTCAATGGAGTATCGAAACTCTTCAATCACCGGATTGGTCAGCACCTCGCGGGCGATGCGCGCAATCTCGTCTTCTGCCTGGGTTCGGCCCAATCCGCCGTCCAGCGTCAACTCGAAAAACTTGCCCTGGCGCACGTCCTGCAATCCCTGGTATCCCATCTTGTTAAGGGCGCCCTGAATGGTTTTGCCCTGCGGATCCAGAACGCTGCGCTTCAGAGAGACATAAACATAAGCTTTCATGGGGATAGCTGATTATACGGCATAGTGCCGACGCGGGTAGTTGTGCGGTGACCAAAGTGTGGAACTGGAAGGTCCCGGAATTGCGGACCGCCCGCTGTTACAGGAAGAGAACAGGCGGCGAAACAAAGCTTAAAACAAACCACAAAAACCACAAGAAATATCGTTCCAGCCGTACAGATCTGCGTTACAATCTGGGCACTCAAAGATAGGTCACTTTGCATCGAGGGGCGGGTCCGGAAGGAGTACGATGCAAAGACAGAAAGATCGGCACTCCACAATTACCAGCTATCGGCTTGATGACCTGTCAGGCCAGTGCCTTGATTTCCTCCCCACCTTACGGCCCACCGGAGATCGCCAACTTTTCAGAAATGTTATCGCCGAACTGCTGAACCGACTAGAACAAAACCTTCCTTTCGACCACTTGAGTTTCAGCCTGCACGACCCGGCGAAAAATGTGGTTCGCATGGCGGTCCAGGCGGGGCACTATCAGGTGCCTCAGGAGGTTCCAGTTCTGAAAAACTCACTGGGCATCGTTCTCGAACAACAGCAGCCGCTGGAAGTTCAGGACGTGGCCAGCGAGACCCGGTTTCCTGACCTGCTCCGGTACGCCCGGGAGGGGGGATTCGGATCATTTCGCGTCGTGCCCCTCAGTACGGAGACGGTCCATCTCGGCGCCATCGGTGTAGCCCGCAAGCTACCTGGATCGTTCTCCCCGGATGACATTCGCAACCTGGATCACGCCGCGCAACTGGTCGCGTTAGTCTTGGAAAACATGCTCATGGCGGATGTGCTGCAACGCGAAAAATCACGGATGGAGACGCTGCTGGATGTGAATTCCGCGCTCATCTCCAGTCTGGACATTCAGGAGTTATTTAAGGAAGTATCGGCGTCCATTCGCCGCACAGTGCAGCAGGACTACACCCACCTTGCACTTTACGACAAACCAAGCGACTCGATGCGCTTCTACATTCTCGATGCCGGCAGCAATCCGGCGTTGGTGCTTCCTGAAACGCTCGTTCCGATGTCCCACTCTCCTGCGGGGATCGCCTTTCGCCAGGGAGAAACCATGCGTTTCAGCCACGATGACATGCAGTTGATTGGGTCCAAGTACACGGATGCGATGCTGCAGGCCGGGGTGCGCAGCATATGCTGTTTCCCGCTGCTGAGTCGCGGTAGAAAACTGGGGACCCTGGGATTGGCGAGCCTGCAAGACAATGCGCCGTCGGAACACCATACCGTGTTGCTGACGCAGATTGCCGCTCAGGTCGCTGTCGCCGTCGACAACGCTCGCGCTTATGACGAGATTGCCAAGTACAAAGAGAAACTGGCGAAAGAAAAGTCTTACCTGGAAGATGAGATTCGGGCCCAGCACAACTTCGGCGAAGTGGTGGGAAACAGCCATCCCTTGCGCGAGGTATTAAAGCAGGTCGAAATTGCAGCTCCCACCGATGCCAACGTGCTGGTGCTGGGAGAAACGGGCACAGGCAAAGAACTGATCGCACGAGCGGTGCACCGCTTGAGTTCGCGGCGGGAGAGTAATTTTATCAAGCTGAATTGCGCGGCCATTCCCACAGGCCTTTTGGAAAGCGAGTTGTTTGGCCACGAAAAAGGCGCTTTCACCGGCGCTATCAGCCAGAAAGTCGGGCGGCTGGAACTCGCGGACAAGGGCACGCTGTTTCTCGACGAGATCGGCGAGATTCCCGCCGAACTGCAGCCCAAGCTCCTGCGGGTTTTACAGGACCACGAATTCGAGCGTTTGGGCAGCAACCGCACCATTCGCGTGAACGTCCGTCTGATCGCGGCAACCAATCGTGATCTGGCACAGGCCGTCGCGGACAAGCAATTCCGCACCGACCTGTTCTATCGCCTGAACGTATTCCCCGTTCGCCTGCCGCCTCTTCGCGAGCGGCCGGGGGATATTCCCCTCCTGGTGCGCTACTTTGTTCAGAAGTTCGCGCGGCGCATGGGAAAGAAGATTGAATCTATTCCTGCGGAAATCATCCGTGAACTGGAACAGTGGCACTGGCCCGGCAACATCCGCGAACTCGAGAACTTCATCGAGCGCTCGGTCATTCTGACGCAAGGACCGGTGTTCTTTGCCCCCATGGCTGAGCTGCGCGTCTCCTCGCCGGATCCATACCGACGAACAGCAGGAACCACGCTGGAGGATGTGGAGCGCGAGTACATTCTCCGCACTTTGCGAGCATCCGGCGGTGTGATTGCCGGCACCCACGGCGCCGCCGCGCGGCTGGGCATGAAGCGGACCACTCTTCAGTCGCGAATGCAGAAGCTCGGCATCACGCGGGAAGAATATGAAACTTAGGCGGCTTCTCCTTGCACACTTTCTGGTATCGAATGGCAACACAAGTAGCAAAACAGATTTTTTGGTCAGGATCTTGTGTGCAAACGCCGGCTAAGGCCGCGTGATTTCCCGCCCCCTCCGGCCGTCCGGAAGAAGAAGCCCGGCTCCTAGGTCACCATCAAGTTGTGGATACAGTCAAAACGTGCTGGTATTGCTGCAGGTCGAAAGAGTATCTTTCAAATCTAGTTCTTCGACTTCCGATCGCAGGTCTTTCACGAGGTACTTCCGTATGGGCGGACAGGGGATGGAACGGCGAGAAATTCTCCGCTATATCGGCATCGCAGCCATCGCAGCAACATATCCCGGCTTCAGTAAGTGGGTATTCGCTTGCCCCCAGGGGCATTCCGAGTCGGTGCCACTCAACTCTTCGCCCCAGGAATACCAGCCTTTATTTTTCTCGCGCGAGCATTACCGCATGGTGGATGAGATTGCCGAGCTGATCATTCCACAGGATGAAACTTCTGGTGCAAGGCAGGCGGGCGTCGCTGAGTTCATAGACTTTATGGTGGCGAACCGTGTTCCGGTCAGCACTTCGCGCGAAGTTCGTTCGACTCAGGATGCAATCGAAATCGGAAATGATGCGCAGGGCCGTTTCCTGCTCGGGCTTGATTGGATCAACGCGCGTTGCCGTTCGGAGTTTGGCCGGGCGTTCATGGATTGCAGCTCGGAACAGCAGAACACTTTGCTTGAGGCACTTGCTTATAAATCAAAATTCCAGCCGGCAACCGAAAGCGGTTGCGCGTTTTTCCACATGATACGCGACTACACGGTTGTGGGTTATTACACGACAAGAATTGGATTGGAGAGCCTGGGCTACCCGGGACTGCGAACGCACTGGCCAAAAATGCCCGGTTGTGCACATCCTGATAATCCTGAGCACGTCAATCTTCCCCAGCCAGAATGACGCAAACCGGTCTCCCCCGGAGAAGCGCACTTTAGAGGAGTCATGCCGAAAATTTACGATGCGATTGTGGTTGGAACCGGCGCGGGTGGGGGCACCGCCATGAAAATCCTCTGCGAAGCCGGTTTACGCGTCTGTGCCATTAACTCTGGACCACGCACCAACCCGGCAACCGACTATCGACGGCACCGCCAGGTCTATGACTTGAAGTACCGCGGATACGGGAATCCGTTGCGCCTGAAGGGCAAGCCTCACCAGGAACCTTATTCGGTAGAAGAATCCGAATACAGCGAGGGACGGGATCTCTTTGAGCACGACGTCGCCTATGCCAATGCGCCCGGTACCGATTGGTATTGGAAGCGTTGCAAGGGCACCGGCGGCAAAGCCAATTTTTGGGGGCGCTCGTCGGCTCGCTTCGGCGATATTGATTTCAAGGCTGCGGATCTTGACGGGTTCGGCGAAAACTGGCCGGTGGACTATGCGGAGATTTCCCCTTGGTTCTCGAAGGCCGAGCGGTACATGGGAGTGGCCAGTACCGTTCAGAATCGCCCGAGCAATCCGGATGGCGAATATCTACCGCCGATCCCGTGGCGCTGCCTTGACTACATTACTCAGAAAGGAGCCGAAAAAATCGGCGTGCCGTATCTGCCGGACCGATGTGCGCAATTAACGGTTGGCCACAATGGCCATCTCGCATGTCACTATTGCGGAAACTGCACCCGCGGTTGCGACGTCGGATCGTTTTTCTCGCCTACCTGGTTCACGATCCCAGAAGCCGAAGCGACCAAAAACCTCACTCTTCTCCTCAACGCTCTCGTGCGTGAAGTGCTCATCGACGAAAACGGTATGGCCAAAGGGATAGTCTACGTTGACCGTACCGCGCACAAAGAGGTGGAGGTTTACGGGAAGGTGATCGTGCTCGCCGCGTCCTGTGTTGAAACGGCGCACATCATGCTCAATTCGAAGTCCCGGCACTGGCCAACCGGCATCGCCAATTCCAGCGGGCAGCTCGGCCGCAATCTTTCCGATCACTTATACGGCTGCCCGGGGTACGGATACCTGCCTCAACTCTTGGGCCAGCCCGCCACGCCCGATAACATTGCGGACTCGACTGTGGCCTGGATGCCGCGCTGGCAAAACCTGAAGAATCCCCGGCAGGAAAAATTCATTCGTGGCTACTCGGTTTATATGGGAGGCGGATGCGGGGAGTTTCCCGGGCACTACAATCAGATCGAGGGCTTTGGATCGTCTTACAAGCGCGAGATTAAACGATTCTATCCCACCCCGGTTGGCGCTCTCATTCAAGCGCCGTCCCTTCCAAGTCCAACCAACTACGTGGATATTGACCCCGAGAAGAAAGACATTTTTGGAATTCCCCAACTGCGATTTCATTTCCAATGGGGCGAGAACGAGCTTCTCATGTGGGACCACTCCAAGGGTGTAATGATGGATCTTTTCAAAGCCATGGGCGCGGAGATGTGGGGCGCGGATGCCGAGCCCAACCGCCCAGGCACCAGCCTGCATGAAACCGGAGTTTGCAGGATGGGAAATAATCCCAAGACTTCGGTAACAAACCGCTGGGCACAGGCTCACGATGTTTCTAACCTCTACATCTGTGATGCGAGCGTTTTCCCTATCTGCACTGACAAAACCACCACGATGCCTATCGTAGCCTTCACCATGCGTACCTGCGATTACATGCTTGCTAATTTCAAGAGCGGCCGTCACAAGCGCGCTTGAAGGTCGATGCGATTGTGGAGTGCGGGTAAAAGAACCTGCACGTTTCCAGGAATCGAAGGCGTTAGAAGAGCGTGACGATTTCCGGGGACGGGAGAAACTGCCGACGTAACGAGCAGGCTACTCAAAGGAGAAAGGACTCGAGAATATTGAAGTTGGCGATACGTGCCGATCGGCAGCAATCGACAAGCTAAAGTCCCTTCACACGGTAGAGCACGACCCCATGCGAGGGAACGACAGCCCTGATGGTGCTGCCGGCTTTCTTCGTTTCTCCGCTCCACAGGTCGTGTAAGGAATAGCCGTTTTTATTTTCGGCGAGGCCTGCTTTGGACGCCGGAATGGAAACTTCTTCCGACTTTGCACCGGTATTGAACAGACCTACGATGGCATCGCCGTTCGGTTCCCTTTTAGCGAACACCTGCTGGCTGCCGATCTTGAGTACCCTTTTCGCGGCGATCGCGTCCTGGTCGACGGCAAGCACTTCGGTGTTCTTCAGGTATTTCTCTAAATCGGTTGCATCCAGGTGAGTAAGATCGATGCCGAGGATGAGAGGTGAGGCTCCCAGCGCCCACAGGCTGAGCTGAGTCTGACGCTCGACCGGAGTCAGTCCGTTGTTGTCGCCATTTCCGATCTCGAGGGAGTCATAGTCGTTGAAACCGCCCGGACCAGCGTAAGGCTGCCACTTGGCGACATAATCGAATCGATTGGAAACGTCGGCCCAGCTGGTCAGCGGGTAGCTGCTGCCGCCCTTTTCGCAGCGATAGCATTCGACATCGGGCGCGAACTCCCATTGGTTGGCGTACTTCATCAATGTGGGGGCAAGAGCGCTGGTATAGCTCCCCTGGGTTACGTCCAGGACCATGGGCCGCCCGCTTTGCCGTATCGCATGGGACCAAGCCTTAACGTCAGCGGCGTTGCTGTCGCTCATGCCGTCAATTTTGATGTAATCGATGCCCCACGCCGCGAGCATCTCCAGCCATGAGTTCGTGTACTCCTGCGCGCCGGGCTTGCTGTAGTCAATGCGCACCATTCCCTTGCAGTTGTAGTTGTTCTCCTTTACAGACGGTTTCGCAATCTGGGCAGCCGTGTACGCCGTGCCCTTAATGGGCGTGTTGCGGCTGACTGCCTGCCTGGAAATGCCCGGCGTAACGTAGATCCCGAACTTCAGCCCGAGACTGTGCATGTAATCAGCGACGACTTTTATGCCGTCGGTATTGCCTTGGGGCGGGAATATCGCAGGGTCCGTGATCCAACGGCCATAAGCATCGACGTTCGGGCCTTGCGGCCCCGGACACTGATACCAGAAGTCGTCGAGGTTTATGTATTGATAGCCCAATTGCTGCAATCCGGAATTATGCAGGGCCATCGCCTGCGCTTTCATTTTGTCTGCCGTGGGCTGTTTGCGGAGGAAGCTCCAGCTACTCCAGCCGAGAACGGGCGTGCGCTCGAGACCGTTGTCCTCCGCTCTGGCATTGTGTAGGAGCGCGCCCACCAATACGGCGATCAGCAGTGCTGGCTTTAAGCTGTGCATCTATTCCCTCAGCGTCTTACGGAACGGACGAATTATAGACTATCAATGAAACTCCAGCTGTGAGAGCTCAGGGGATCCGATCGGAAGATTCAGCGGTTTTCCTCCGCCTTTCTTCGCGCCCTCCGTGGTCATTCGCCTCTCTCGCCGCCAGCGTTGGAAGCCACGACGGAAGACAAACGTCTTCTCAGGAAGTTCTGTATCCGTCGCTAGAACGCGATCCCGAAAATCTCTGCCAGACCCTCTCGGCGGCGGTGACGCCCCGATATTGCGCTTCCTCGAAAATGGAAAAGCCGCTGAGGTCCGAGTTAGCAAAAAAAATCTGCCCGCTTTCTGTTGCGAGTTGACGGCGTTCGGGAGAAAAGATGGCACCCACCTTCGGCCGCGCCATCGCGTGTCCGTGGCGCATGACGTCGATTCGCGACACGCAATCACGGATATCCCGATGCACGCGTTCGAGATCGTGCAGAATGGCTTCTTTCCAGTAGTTCCAATCGCGATCCAGCAACCATTGGCGATTTTGCGCTGGTGGACCATCGGCCAGCGCCCAATAGAAAGTCCAGACCGTGCGATCCACATGCGTGCGCAGGCTCTGATGTGTGGCGTCCACGTAGCCAAGTGTGGGGGAGTCCATGAAGACGTTGTCCCAGGTTGGATCGCCGCCGTACGAAGCCGGCAGCCGCTCCAGCGTGAGATTCGCGGTCAGCCACGGCGAGTATTCAAAGTCGTGCAGCCGCGGCATGCCTTCGATCAAATAGGGGGCCAGAAACGTAGGCGCAGCAAAGATGACGAACTCCGCCTGGTATTCCGTTTCTCCCGCAAACACCCTCACGCGGCCCTTCTCGCGGGAAATTCTGTGCGCCATCTGGCCGGTGCGCACGAATTTCCCTACCCGTTCTAACAGGCGGCGCACGATCCAGCCATTCCCTTCCGGCCAGGTAAGCGGGCCTTTTTCCTCCGGCTCGCGCGAAGCGAAATACTGAACGCCGGCCCAGGCGGAGGCCTGGTCCGTGGTCGTGCCGTAATCGTCGCGGCAGCAATAGTTCATGTACCAGTTCAGAATGCGCGAGTCCATTCCCTGTTCCCGAAGCCATTGGGCGAAAGAAATACGGTCGAGACCGGCAGTGCTCTCTGAAAAACCCAGCTCCATAGGAACCGTGAATTTGCCGGTGGCGCGAAAGTTGTGAATCTGGTCTTCCAGGCGTTGAAATTGATCGCGGTCTTTTTGGCTGAGTCCGATCGCCGGCTCAATTCCCTCCTGCCAGCGCCCGTAAAGAAACAAGCGTTCCTGGGGAGCGAAGCAGAGATAGCGCTCATTCCATTCCCCGTTATGGAGAACGCCCAGTTCCTCGAATAACTCGCGAACGTAGGTTGCCTTCGGCCCGGGCACCGGGACATAATGCGCCGCCCACGGATAAGCGGTGATCTCGTTTTCTCCCCAACGCGAATTGCCGCCGGCCTGATCGTTCATTTCAAGGAGCACAAAATCCGTAAAGGCCTTCTTCTGCAGGCGCCACGCCGCGCTCAGGCCGGCCATGCCGCCGCCCACAATCACGACGGGGATCTTCACGACTTGCCGGGGTGCGGGAAAACTGGCGTGGTCGCGCAGTTGATGGCCGAGTTGAAAAGAGTCATGGACGAATGACCCGGCGATCGGGCGCTGGTTTTTCCAGGAGAGCCCAACCAGCGCGGCACTGGCGGACTGCAAAAATTCACGCCGTGAAACCGTCAATGACTGATGTCCTTCCAATCCTGATCGTACAAGCGCACCAGGACCTGATCATTGAGGTGATTGGCGGGCATGGCAAGCGGCGCCATGTCGGGAGGAAACTGAAAGAGATTCTGAAGGCCGGCTGCATCGATGAAGCGGAGGCCACTGGGAACAGAAGTGGGAAACTGGTAGTCGCGCTGCCCCGCAATCACAAATCCCCATTCGCCGAACGACGGTACGTAAACATGATATGGATAAATTTTCAGTCCGGCTTGCTTGATGGTCTGCGCGATGCACCAGAACGAATCGCGAGCGAACATCGGCGACGTGCTCTGCACCACCATGAGGCCCTGGGCGCTCAGATGCCGCACCGCTGCCTTGTAGAACGCTGTCGTATACAGTTTGCCCAGCGAGTAATTCGTGGGATCGGGAAAATCAACCACCATAAAATCGAAGCTATCGCTGTTGGCATCGACCCAGGGAAACGCGTCGGCATTGATGATGCGCACCTTGGGTGATAAGAATGACTTCTGATTCAGCGCCGTCAACATGGGGTGGGTTGAAAACAGGTGCGTCATCTCCGGATCGAGATCGACCAGCGTGATGCTCTCCACCTGTGGATACTTCAAAATCTCGCGCACCGCGAGCCCGTCGCCTCCACCCAGCACCAGCACGCGGCGCGGCGCCGGAATGGCCGACAGCCCCGGATGAATCAGCGCTTCGTGATAACGGTATTCGTCGCGCGAGCTGAATTGCAGGTGGCTGTTCAGAAAAAGGCGGATGTCATCTTTAAATCGAGTCAGCACGATGTGCTGGTAGCGCGTGTCGCGGGCAAAAATGATTTCGTCGGCGTAGATGTTGTCTTCCGCGGCGGTCGTGATGTGCTTGGCCTGCGCGATCCCTATGCCCAGCCCGCACAGCACAACAAAACAGATCGCCCGCAGCGCCCCTGCCTTTACTAACTGGTTTGCGAACAGGAAGGTGCTCCACAACGCGACCGCCACGTTGATGATCCCGAACAGCATGGCCGAGCGGACCAGGCCAAGATAGGGCACGAGGAGAATGGGAAAGATCAGCGATGCACCCAGCGCGCCCAGGTAGTCGAACGTGAGCACATGCGCTACCACATCGCGAAAGTGATAGCGTCCGCGCACCATGCGCATGAGCAGAGGAATTTCCAGGCCCACCAGCACGCCGATCACGATCACCAGCGCATACATGAGCAGTTGGAACCCCTGCGTGTAGGCAAACGCCAGAAACAGCAGCGCGGAGGACAAACCGCCGATCACGCCCAGCAGCAATTCAATCCAGACGAACCGGTACGCCAGTCCGCGCTCGATGTAGCGCGACAGCGCGCTGCCAATGCCCATCGCAAACAGATAGCAGCCGATGATGGTCGAGAACTGAAGAACGCTGTCGCCCAGCAGATAGCTGGCGAGCGTGCCCGCGATCAGCTCATAAATGAGCCCGCAGGCCGCGATCAGCAAAACGGTAATAAAAAGCAGAATGCCCAAGGTCTAGTGAACCGCCGCCGCAATGATCACGCAAATCCCCAGCGACATGGCCCCCAGCAAGATGGCCAGCGAGGTATTGTGTTCCTGCACGATTTCCTTCCACAGGTTATAAGGCGTGACTTTGTCGAGAACCAGAAATGCCAAGGCAAAAATCACGATGCCGATGGCCGCGTAGACAACCGCATTGACTACATTGTTCAACTGGATGCCCATCACTTGCCTCCTGTGTAGTGGTGGTAGTAGCCGTATACCGAACGGTAGGAGCCAGGATTGTCGCGCACCGACCGGGGAACGTTCGGGATTTCATTCACGCGATTGAGACTCCATCCCTGGTACTCGGCTAAAGAAACCCCGCCCAGTATGGCCAACCCGTAAATCAGAAAGAAAGTTCGGATCATTCGTCATCTCCCATCGACTTCACCGAATCCACAATATCTTCCAGCGTGCTCTGAAGTGACCCGTCCGCAGGCGCGCCGCCGTCATCGCTCTCTGCCCACCGCAGGTGCTCGAAATTCATGGAGCGCCACGTGATCAGTCCAGCGGGTATCAGCAGGGCAAGCGCGCCCAGGCCAAAAAAACTGAGTTGCGGCACATCTCGCTTCAGCGTAATCGTGTAATAGATCGTGCCGCGATAGAAATCGCTCTCCGGCTCAACCCGCAGGTAGTAGTTGCCTGCCGGAACGCTGGGAACCGTGACCGTGTCGTGCGTGCTGCCTTCAGACCATGATCCGTCTGAATCGTAGCCGTGGTAGTAGCTGACCTCGCGCCCGAAGTCGTAGGCGTGCCCGGTGTCCTGATTGATCAGCGCGTAGTTGAGATAGATCCAGTTGTTGTTGACGTTGGCGGTAGTGCTGAGCTCCACGTCGGAAGCGTGGCCCTTGAGCTCAAAGACATCAGTGACGAACGAGGCTTCAGTCTTTACGTTGGTGTTGAACTCATACGATTGCGAGAAGACCTGCTGGTCCTGCGCTATGGAGTAAAAAGCAATCAGCAGAACAACCAACCCCATCAGAAACAGCGCCGCCATGCTCCACACCATCTTCACGTTCGCGCTCAGCGGCGACGGCTGGTTCTCGTAAACTCCAACTGGCGTCGGCGGCGCGCCGGGCAACTTGAACGCGCGCCATAGATCGGCGCCGGTGACGTACTCGCCCATCGACCAGGTCACTTCTTTGCCGGTCTTCTCGCTGGAAATCACGCGCGGCGGCGACACGAAGTCGGAGACTTGGGCGGTCTCGCCCACGCGAACCTGCCAGGGAAACTCTCCCAGCACGAAACTGGTTTCCGCATCGGCCGTCTGAAAATGCCTGTAGGTTTCGCCCAGATAGCTGAGGGTGGTTTGACCGGGAGTCCAAAGCGGCAGGGCCCGCAGCGTGCTCACATCGTTCCAGTGGCCGTTATACTCGGTGAGATAGCGGAATCCCTTGAACGGATTGAAGAGCAGATACTCGTGCCAACTATAAGGAATGCCCTCCACGCGAATGGTGCGGCGCTGAAAGCCAATCACTTCATACTGTGCCCCGCGAATGGTGCCGCGCGTGCCGAGAGGAATCCGCGGGCGGTCCTCGCCGGTTTTCGCCTCGAATTTCTGCAGCACCTGCAGGCGCGGATCCTGCGCGTCGAGAATGGAATGGCAACTGTCACAAACAATGGTGACGGCGTGGCCAAATGCGCGCAGCGTAAGGGTAGCGCCGCAACTGGGACAAGTCAGCGACTTCACCTGCGGCGCGCCGGCAGGAGTCGGGCCGGTCGCGCTCACGCCCACCCCTCAAAGCTGCGCAAGTTTTTGAGTTTCAAGCTGTCGAACTCGACGTTCTCGCCCAGGTAGAGCACCGGCTGCTCGTCGCTGTAATCGATGGTGGCGAACTTGCCGCTCGCCGACATGAGGTCGACAAAAACCACGTCGGTTTTGTCCCAGTATTGAAACGGCAGCTCGCCCTCCACGCCCCGGTAATGTGCTTTCGTAATCGTGCTGACCGTGTACATTTCCTTGTCCCAGGCGTACTGCTGGCCAACCCGGCATTGCTCGGGCAACTTACGCCCCGGTGCCGCGAAGGTTACCGCGTACTCGTCCTGCGCATCGGAGAGCCAGCCGCTGCTGCCGTTGTTCATCATCAGGTGCCATTCGTTCCAGTTGCCCTGGTCGTACTCGTAGATGATGCGGCCGATCGCAACAAAGGAATGCGCGCCATAAACGCCTTCTGTCCCAATCTGGATGGGCGAACTGTTGGGCGGCAAGTCCGCGACCTGGCCTACCTTCTGCAGGTCAACATCGGTTCGCACCAGGATGGATTTGCAGTACTCGCATACTGTCTGCACGCTCGATGACCAGCGGAAGGTGATCTTGGCTCCGCAATTTGGACAGTTCGCGGTAGGCTGGGTCATCGCTCCGGAACCTCCTCAGCCGCTGCGATCGCTTCCACCTGCGCGAGCGGTTCGTACTCGCGCGCGAGCCTCCGCACCTGTACCCCGGCCGCCGAGAACAGCTCGGCCAGCTGCGCTTCAAAATCCCACTGCGGACGCGGGACGCAGCAGAATAGGTTCAGGCAAAGCGATCCGTATTCTGGGAAGGTGTGACAAGCGAGGTGGGACTCGGAAAGCAGGCACAGACCGGTGATCCCACCCGTCCCGGGGAACTGGTGCCACTGGGTCTCTCCAATGGTCCGCAGCCCCAGATCCGAGATGATCCGTTCAAAGAGGGTGCGCAGACGGCCAAGGTTCTGCAGCGACTCCGCGCTACATCCCTGCGCGTCCACGATCCATTCAGCCCCATTCATAAACGCGAAGACCGGACTACTGCTGGGCGTGCCCGCACTCCGGGCAGAACTTGCTGGCGCGCGGAATCGGCTTGCCGCAATTCATGCAGAACTTGGTTTCAGCACTCGCAACCGCGCCGCCCGCGGCAGGAGTGCCGGAGCCGCCTCCCGAAGATCCAGCCTGCTTCAGCGCATCCATCATGGCTTGCCCCATAGCCACGCCTGCGCCCAGACCCGCGCCAATGCCGGCCACGCCTCCGCCTTCATTGGCCGCCGCGGTGGGGATCGATTGCGCGACTTCAAATTGGGTGTAGCGCCCCATATCTCCGACCATGTTCATGCTGATGCGCTGGTCGAGAATTTTCTGCAGCTCATCGGGTAATGAAAGGTTCTCCACCACGAAGGCATCGAGAGTCAGGCCAAGCTCGCTGAAGCTCGGCTTCAACTGGCCCGCGATGGTGTTCCCCAGCGCCACCTGGTTCGCCGCCATGTCGAGGAAAGGCACCTGGCTGTTCGCGAAAGTGTCGGTCATGCGCCCGATAATGGTGTTGCGCAGCTGGCCTTCGAGGTCCGGCACGGTATACAGGTCGCGAGTGCCGCTGACTTTCGAATAGAACACCTTGGGATCGGCAATGTGATAGGTGTAGATGCCGAAGGCGCGAATGCGAACCGCGCCAAATTCCTTGTCCCGAATCGTGATCGGGTTGGGCGTGCCCCAGTGCTGATTGATCTGCAGGCGCGTCGAGTAGAAATAGACGTCTGACTTAAAAGGCGACTTGAACGCCTTATCCCAATTCCTCAGATACGTAAGGATCGGCAGCGTATTGGTATTCAGGGTGTATAGGCCGGGACCGAAGGCATCGGCCACCTTGCCTTCATTCACAAACACCGCCATCTGCGAATCGCGGACGGTCAGCT
>DASVAJ010000100.1:0-78306 GCA_036376415.1 Terriglobales bacterium | reverse complement strand
AAAGACTGTGATCCAACAACAGCCCCAATCCGACTAAACCGCGGCTGATGACAAAGAGGACCCGGGTAAATTAATCTTGAACCTCCAGCATTTTCCATCGCCGGGATGGCGGAACTGGCAGACGCAGCGGACTCAAAATCCGCCGGTGCTTAGCACCTTGGGGGTTCAACTCCCCCTCCCGGCACCAACCTTTGGCAACACCATCATGAACAACCGCCGGTGGGAAGTTGCCTCAGCCCCTAGTTATGCCTCGCGACAAAAGTCGTTTGAACGCTTATAATCAGGTTTCAATGAGCAAGCCCGGGCCATTGCGGAAGAAAAAGGACTTCACCGGCTCAACCGAGGAAGTTGCTTTCCTGGATCTGCTGCGCACCTGCGATCTTTTGTCCAGGCGTCTGGCGCAAGTGCTGAAAAGGGCCGATCTGTCGCCCACGCAATACAACGTTCTCCGCATCCTGCGGGGGGCGCCGGAAGGACTGGCCTGCGGTGAGATTGCAGAGCGCATGATAACCAGAGATCCCGACGTTACCCGATTGCTTGACCGCATGGAGAAGCGCGGGTTGATCTCACGCTGCCGCGAAACCCAGGACCGCCGCATGGTTTTCACACGCATTGCGCCTGAGGGGCTGCGGATTCTCAGGGATCTGGATGGGCGCGTCCAACGAGTCCATCGTGACCAGTTAGCTCATTTGGGACAGAGCCGGCTATGGGCGTTGATGGAACTGCTGCAGGCTGCGCGCCAGCGCGTCGAGTAGGGTACGACAGTATCTTGGGACCCTCGTGCGCCGCCGGTCGATGGCGGAACAAAGCCTCCCCCGAATACCCCCCGGAGATGCGGATGCGCGCGCTTCCTGGGAATAATATATGTTGCAACGAATATCGTTCTAACGCATCTAAGCAGGTAGCGGAAAGGAGCTTCCCGATGAGCGCTTTGGCTATCCCGCAAATTGCAACCACGGCCTGGAACCTTGACCCCGTACACTCGGTTGCCGAGTTTAAGGTTCGTCACATGATGATTTCGAACGTGAAAGGGCAGTTCACCGGCATTTCCGGTGTGCTGAATTTCGATGAAGCCGATATCGCCAACTCCCGCGTAGAGGCTACGATTGCGGCCGCCTCCATCAACACCCGCGATCCGCAGCGAGACGCGCACCTGCAGAGCGCGGACTTCTTCGACGTGGAGAAGTTCCCGGCGCTGTCGTTTGTGTCAACTCGGGTAAGGCCGACTGGAGACGGCGAATTAAAGGTCGAAGGCGACCTCACCATTCACGGCGTGACCCGGAAGGTCACCTTCGATGTCGAGGGCCCGACTCCCGCCACCAAAGATCCGTGGGGCAACACTCGGCTGGGCCTGTCCGCAACCGCTAAGATCAACCGCAAGGACTTCGGCCTGACCTGGAATGCGGCGCTCGAAACTGGCGGCATTCTCGTCGGGGATGAAGTCACCCTCACGCTCGACGTTCAGTTCGTGAAGGCCTGAGTCGAGCTGTTGGAGGACCCTGGGTTGCGCGGGAGAGCCGCCCGAGCCACACCGTTTGTGCAAATCACTGAATCATTCATTGCCCCGGAGCATCTGCTAAGGGATCCCGCGGCAGTGAGAAGGAGTAATGCATGTCTCTTCGACCCGTGAAAGAGATTTATCAAACCAAACCTACACTCGAGGGCGCGGGCGTGAAGCTGCAGCGCGCTTTCGGATTCGGCAAGACCGGCGAATTCGATCCCTTCCTGCTGCTGGACGATTTTCGCAATGAGAATCCGGCCGACTATCTCGCCGGATTTCCCTGGCATCCGCACCGCGGAATCGAGACCATTACCTACGTTTTAGCGGGCTCGGTCGAGCACGGCGACAGCCTGGGCAACAAAGGCAAAATGACCGCCGGTGACGTGCAATGGATGACCGCGGGCAGCGGCATCCTGCACCAGGAGATGCCCAAGGGCGATGAACGCGGGCGAATGCATGGCTTTCAGCTGTGGGCGAACCTGCCCGCATCGCTGAAGATGACGGACCCGCGCTACCAGGACATTCCCACGAGCGCCATCCCCGAGGTGACGGATGATGACGGGACGCAAGTGCGCGTGATCTGCGGCGAGTTCTGGGGAAAGAAAGGGCCGGCTGATGGAGTGGCCGCCGAGCCCAACTACGTCGATGTTTTCGTGCCGCCGCTGAAGAAGAAGCGCTTGAAGGTGGAGACCACGCGCAATGCGTTTGCCTACGTCTTTGCCGGATCGGGAAGCTTCCGGGATGCGTCGAATCCCCAGGCGGTGCTGACCGAGTCAGCCGTCGATCCGACCGCGATGCCGAAATACGATGTGAGCAACCACTCGCTGGTGCTCTTCGATCGCGGCGATGAAATCGTGGTGCAGGCAGGCGAGGAGGGCATTCGCTTCCTGCTGGTCTCCGGCAAGCCGCTGGAAGAGCCGGTTGCCTGGTACGGTCCGATTGTGATGAACACGCAATCGCAGCTCCGGCAGGCCATGAGCGAACTGCAAACTGGAACTTTCATTAAGCACGGGTGAGGGAAGCGATCCGGAAGATGGCGGCAGGCACGCAGCGCTGCCGCCATCTTCAATCGCACAACAGAGCATCACTTCCTCGTACTCGACGAGACCACCGACACCCTTCCCGGTACAATAATTCCTGGTGCCGACCTTCAACACCATTGCCGTAGCTATGTCGGGAGGAGTTGACTCCTCGACCGTCGCGGCCATGCTGCGCAGTGAAGGGCGGAATGTAATCGGCTTGACGATGCAGCTCTGGAACCAGCGCCGGCTGGCGGGGCGCGAGGGCATGCCGGAGGCGGTGACCGGCCGCTGCTGCTCACTCGACGATGTTTACGACGCGCGCCGTGTTGCCGAGACCATTGGCATTCCTTATTACGTCGTCAACCATGAGGAGCGTTTTGAGCGTGAGGTGGTGCGTCCGTTTGTGCAGGAGTATCTCTCGGGACGGACGCCGATTCCGTGCAGTCTCTGCAACAATCATTTGAAGTTTGATCAGCTTTTGACGGTGGCGCAGCAGATTGGCGCCGACGCGGTCGCTACCGGCCATTACGCGCGGCTTGACTTCGACGCGGAGCGCGGACGCTGGCTGCTGAAGCGGCCAACCGACCGCTCCAAGGACCAGACATATTTCCTGTTTGGACTGACGCAGGAGCAGCTCAGCCGCACCCTGTTTCCCCTCGGGGAGATGACGAAGCCTGAAGTTCGCGAACTGGCGCGCAAGTACGGATTAGCCCTCGCCGAGAAGCCCGATTCGCAGGAGATATGTTTCGTTCCGGGCGGAGATTACAAGCGGTTTCTCGATGCGTACCTGGCCGAGCAGGGCGACGCCCTTCCGGACACGTCGGGTGAATTGGTCACGACGGATGGCCGGGTAATCGGCGAGCATGGCGGGATTCACAACTTCACGGTTGGACAGCGCAAGGGACTTGGCGTAGCCACGGGCTCGCCGCTTTACGTAATTCAGATCAAGGGAGATGCCCGCCAGGTTGTTGTGGGCCAGCAGGAGAACCTCTACTCGAAGACGCTGGTTGCGCGCCGCACGAACCTGATCTCGGTGGATGAGTTGCACCAGCCCATGCGGGTGAGCGTGAAGATTCGCCATCGGCACGAGCCCGCAGCGGCGGTGATCGAGAAGAGGGCGGGCGATGAGGTTCTCGTGACTTTCGACGAGCCGCAGCGTGCGATCACACCCGGCCAAGCGGCCGTGTTCTACGATGGCGACATCGTGGTCGGCGGCGGCTGGATTCAGTGAAGCAGCCTGGTTGCTGTTGTTTGCGAAGCTTTGCGAGAACTTTGCGGTCAAAACCTTTTAACCGCAAAGATCGCCAAGAACGGCCGCAAAGATCGCAAAGAAAATCCTGGCACTGGCTCTTCGAAGCTGAGTTTTCGGTTGCCATATTCACCTCACTTCAGTCCCTGTCAGCTCCAAATCCTTCCCCTTCGCTGTTCGAATGTGCCAAATCCAGATTTCGAATTGGCACATCGTTCTTGCGGTCGTTTAAAGTAGCTCATGCGGTCGATTTTGCAGAAAAAAGGGCTGCGTTTCGTCTTTGCGGCGAACGTAGTTTCGATGGTGGGCAGCGGCATGAACTCGGCCGCCGTCGCCTGGTACATTCTGCAAGCCACGCACTCTGAGATTGCGCTGGGAACCTTTGCCGTGGTGCAGACGGTTCCGGCAATTCTTCTTCTCCCGTTCACCGGCGTCATTATCGATCGCGAGGACCGTCGCCGCCTGGTGATGATGCTCGACTCCATCCGTGCTGTCATCATACTTGGGGTTGCGCTGCTGGCGTTTGCCGGAAAAGTCAAAATCTGGGAGCTCTACGCCATGAACACGCTGGTGGCGGCGGGCTTCTGGATGTTTTGGCCCACGATTACCGCGCTGATTCAAGAACTGACCCCGGACGACGAATTCGTTCACGCCAACACCTTTCTGCTTGCGGGAGTGCAGGGCGGCTGGCTCATCGCCGGAGCCATTGTGGGATTCGTGTACAACAAGATCGGCCTTGGCGGAGTTCTCCTGTTGGACGTGAGCTCTTACCTGGTCTCATTTCTGTGCTACTTCGCGGTGCGCCAGGGAAGGCACGTGGTGCCGCGTCCGGCGGAGTTACATGCGGATGTGGTTGCGGCGGAGAGCGCAATGGAGAAGTTCTTCCGCGAGATGAAGGAAGGAATCCAGTTCCTGAGCGGGCATCGCGAGATCGTGATGCTGGGCGTAAGCTGGGCGCTCTTTCTTTCCGCGATGATGACGGGAGTGGTGGTTACGCCGCCGCTTAGCGACGAGGTTTACCACAAGGGAGCGGTTGGATATGGCTGGCTGAATGGCGGGTGGGGCGTGGGCGCGTTCCTGAGCGCCTTCTATGCGCCCATGTTTATCCGCAAATTCGGGCCGCGGCGCTCGATCGCGATTTCCCTCGGCGCGCTGACGGTGCTGATGATTTCCGCGCCGATGATGCCGTTTCTCGCCCTGGCGGTAGTCGTCTATGGATTGATGGGCTCGGGCCGCGGTATCACCGGCGTGGCCATGAACACCAGCCTGATGGAGCAGATCCCACAGCACTTCATGGGGCGTGTACAGAATACGTTTTACTTTGCCGGAACTCTGCTGCAGGTGGCGCAGGCTTACATCGTAGGAGGATTCGCGCAACACAATCTGGCTGCCGGCTTCGCGGTGATTGGACTGGTGTATGCCGTGGGATTTGTCACTGCGACTTGGCCGATCCGCACCAGCCAGGCGGTTCAGGTGAGCGAAGCGGAGTAGCGCAGGTACTGCAATGCCGGCATGATGTCTAAGGGGCAGCGCCCTCGAGTAGCGTTTCGTGCGTTGCCCTGCGCCTTGTTCATTCCTTCAAAGCCCAGTATGGTTAAGAGATGTCCCGCTTCTTCTGCGCAGGGTTTTCGCGGCTGGTTTTGGCCCTAGCCCTGGCGTCCCCGCTTGCTGGCTTGGCTGCGGCGCAGGACGCAACCTCTCCAGCACAGCAGCCCGCCTCCCCATCTTCCCAGCCGCAAACGCAAAGCGAACCGGACCAGGGGAATGGCAACACCAAGAATGGCAGTAAGCCGCAGGCGGGCAATGGCGAGCAGTCGGATGCAGATCAGTCCAAACCTGCTGAATCGAAGACTGAGACCAAGATCACCCGGCAGCAGGCGGAGCAACTGTTCCGCGATGTGGACACCATCCTGGATTTCGCAAGCAAGGATTCATCTCTGCCGATCAAGCACGAGGTCAAGCGACGCCTGGCCAGCCGCGAGGAAGTGGTCACTTACCTGAAGAAAAATATGGCTGAGGACAAGGACGTCAAGCGCCTCCGCCGCACCGAATTGGTGCTGAAAAAGTTCGGGCTGTTGCCCAAAAATTTCGACCTGCAAAGCTTCCTCGTCAGCCTGCTCGAGGAGCAGGTAGCCGGATATTACGACTCGAAAACCAAGACCGTGAATCTTTTGGATTGGGTGGTGCCCGATCTGCAGCGGCCAGTACTGGCTCATGAACTGACCCATGCGCTGCAGGATCAGTCGTTCGGGCTCGACAAGTGGCTGAAAAAGGGCGACGAGGATCTGGATACAAAAAAGAATCTCACCCCCGCCGACATTACCGAGGACGAGAACAGCGAGGCTCGCCAGGCGATTGTAGAGGGACAGGCCATGGTGGTGTTGCTCGATTACATGCTCGCCCCACTGCACCGCAATGTCGCCGACTCGCCGGATATTGTCGATACCCTGAATTCCGACATGGCCACCGGCAGCGCCGACGCCGTGCAATACAAAAATGCGCCTATCTTTCTCAAGGAGTCGCTGACCTTCCCTTACCGCTACGGGATTGAATTCGAAGCCGAGGTGTTGCGGGCCCGCGGCAAGGAGCAGGCGTTCGTGACCCCATTCCAGAATCCGCCGCAGACCAGCCGCGAAATCATGGAGCCACAGACCTATATCCAGGGTGAGCATATCCCACAGCTTCCGTTGCCGGACTTCAAGCGGATCTTTAAGGATTACGAGCGCTTCGATGTGGGAGCGATTGGCGAGTTCGACGTAGACGTGCTCGCCGAACAATACGCCGGAGAGGATGCGGCCAAGCACGTTTATCCCAACTGGCGAGGCGGCTACTACTATTCCGTGCATCACAAGCACGACAGCAATTCGCCTCTGGGACTGCTGTTCGTGTCGCGCTGGTCGAGCGACCGGGCGGCGGCGCAGTTCGCTGCCATTTACGCACGCGGAATGCAGCAGCGCTATAAGAATGTGGCCGCGGCACAGTCGAGTGATCTACCCGCCGACCTGAAGTCGCTGCGGACGCTCGGCGGAGATCACACCTGGAATACCGAAGAAGGCGCGGTGGTCATCGATGTCAAGGGCGATACCGTTCTGGTCACCGAAAGCCTCGACGCCAAAATCACCGATCAGTTTCGGGCACAAGTGCTGGGTAGTCCTGCCGAAAAGCACTAACCAGAGGGCGCTGAGAACACGGCAGGTAATCACGTACTTTTTCGTGCCATTTGTGGTTCCCGCATTCCTCTGTGCTGTCTGCGTCCTCTGTGGCTAAGGTTTCTCTCCGGTATAATCACGCTTCGTTGTTCCATTCCAACCGCAAGGGAAAGTCTTGCAACAGGCAGAAATCGGCATCATCGGCGGCAGCGGGCTCTACTCGATGCCGGGCTTGACGGAGGTGCGTGAAATTTCCGTCGAAACGCCGTTTGGCGCGCCTTCCGACGCATACGTACTTGGCACTTTGGAAGGCCGGGCGGTTGCCTTCCTCGCCCGCCATGGACGCGGCCACCGCATTCTGCCCACGGAACTCAACTTCCGCGCCAATATTCACGGCTTCAAGCAGCTGGGAGCTGAACGCATTCTCTCGGTATCGGCGGTCGGGTCTTTGAAAGAACAGCACCAGCCCGGCGAGTTCCTGGTGGTTGACCAGTTTGTGGATCGCACACGGCACCGCGTCGATACTTTTTTTGGCAATGGCGTGGTGGGGCACGTTGCTTTTGCTGATCCCGTGTGCCCGCAGCTTGCAGAAACAATGGTGCACGCCTGCCAGAAGGCTGGGGTGACGGGAAAAGCTGGCGGTACTTACGTGTGCATGGAGGGCCCGCAATTTTCCACGAAAGCGGAATCCAATCTGTACCGCAGCTGGGGCATGGACGTGATCGGCATGACCAATCTGCAGGAAGCCAAGCTGGCCCGCGAAGCGGAGCTGTGTTACGTCACGGTCGCGATGGTGACCGACTACGATTGCTGGCATCCCCATCACGATTCGGTCACCGTCGACCAGATCGTGGCGGTGTTGCTGAAGAATGCCGAGAACGCCTGCAACGTGGTGCGGGAGGCGGTTGCCGCCATGCCGGAAGAGCGCAGCTGCAGGTGCGGGTCGGCGCTGGCCCACGCCATCATTACCGATCGCGGGAAGATTCCGGAATCCACTCGCGAACGGTTGAAACTGATTTTGGGCAAATATTTAGAAACCTAAAAACCGAACTCATGACCATCCTCGCCGTCGGTTCCGTAGCCTTTGACAACATCACCAGCCCTTCCGGGACGGCGCAGAATGTGCTCGGCGGATCGGGAACCTACTTCTCGCTGTCGGCGAGCTACTTCACGGATGTCCGCCTGGTTGCGGTTGTTGGCGAAGACTTCACGCCGGAACACGAACAGGTTCTCAAGAATCGTCGCATCGACACGCGCGGAATCGAGCACGCCCAAGGGAAGACCTTCCGCTGGGGTGGTCAATACCTTGACAACCTGAACGAAGCCAAAACTGATTTCACCGAGTTGAACGTCTTCGAGAAATTTCAGCCGCGCATTCCCGCGGAGTACAGGGACTCGCAGTTCCTCTTCCTCGGGAATATTCACCCCACGCTGCAATCGGCGGTGCGCCTTGAGTTGTCCGACGTGAAGCTCACCGGCGGCGATACGATGAATTTCTGGATCCAAGGCGCCCCCGCGGAGCTGCGGGAAACTCTGAAGCTCGTCAACATTCTCCTCATCAACGATACGGAAGCGAAGCTGCTGGCCAAAGAGTCCAGCCTGCCCCGGGCTGCGCGCAAAGTGCTCACCATGGGGCCCAAGGCACTGGTGCTGAAGCACGGAGAGTACGGCGCCACGATTTTTTTTCGCGACGGTGCTTTCGGGGTGGGCAATCATCCGTTCCGGGCGCCTGCTCTGCCCATCGAAGAGGTCAAGGACCCGACCGGCGCCGGCGATTCTTTTGCCGGCGGCTTCATGGGGTACATTGCTTCGCAGGAAGACATCAATCGCGAGGTAATCAAGCGCGCCCTGTTTTACGGCGGGGTCATGGGATCATTCGCCGTGGAGCGCTTTGGCACCGAACGCCTGCAGAATCTGACCCGCGCCCAAATTGAAGCCCGCTTCCAGGTCTTCCGCGAGTTGACCCACCTCGAATGAAACCAACATCCGTTCGGCAGCAGAGTCATCTGAGCCTGGTCGCTCAACTTGCCGCCGCAATTTCCATTGCCTCGTTCTTTTATCACTTGCGCCAGGGTGATTTGCTCCGCTATGGAGACGCTGTTGCCCACATCAACATCGCACGGCGAGTCTTCGATTCGAGGACGCCGGGGCCGCTGCAACTGGGGACGGTCTGGCTGCCCCTGCCGCATCTGCTGATGCTGCCGTTTCTGGTTTCCCGCTGGTTGTGGCAGACGGGAATCGGCGGCTCGATTCCCTCAATGTTCGCGTACGTGTTCAGTGTTGCGGGAATGTTTCGCCTGGCGCAGGTTCTGCTCGGCGATAAATTCGGTCGCCCCGAAGGCAAGTTTACTGCTTGGCTTGCGGCCGCGGTGTTCGCCCTCAATCCCAACATCATCTACCTGCAGAGCACGGCGATGACGGAGCCTATTTACCTGGCGTTCTTCATCTGGGCGATGGTTTTCTTCTGCGCTGCGATTCGAGGCTGTGCTGCAGGTGAGATTCCAAGGTCGAATTCATCGCTGGTCAAAGCGGGATGGTGCGTACTCGCAGCCTGTCTTACCCGTTACGATGGCTGGTTTTTGGCGGCGGGGTTGTCGGGAGTTGCAATTCTTCTCGCCTGGGTGGGCAATTTCACCGCGCTGCGCTCCGCCGTAAGAAAGCTTGTCCTGCTCGCCGCCATCGGTCCGGCGCTCTGGCTCGCTTACAACGCCGCGGTGTATCGCAATCCGCTGGAGTTCGCGAACGGCCCGTACTCGGCGAAGGCCATCGAGCAGAAGACTGCCGTGCCCGGCTTTCCTCCTCACCCGGGCTCGGACAATCTGCCTCTCGCCTTCAAGTATTACTTTAAGTCCGCCGAGCTGAATCAGGCCCCGGGAAGGATGCAGCTCTTCTGGGTGGTTGCACTTCTTCTCGGGACGGCGATTGCTCTTCTTTTTCAGCGCAAGCTTTGGCCCGCGGTCCTGCTGTGGATTCCGGTGCCGTTCTACATGCTGTCGATAGCCTACAGCGGCGTACCGGTCTTCATCCCGGTCTGGTGGCCGTTCTCTTATTACAACGCGCGCTATGGAATCGAACTGCTGCCGGCATTCGCCGTCCTGACTGCCATTGCAGCTTACGGCCTGATCCGCTTCGCCGGGAGCACCAAAAGCCGTTTCGTCATTGCCGCGGCATTTCTCGCTGTCATCGTTACCAGCTACGTTGAGGTCGTCTCCGCAAGACCCGTCAGCTACCAGGAAGCGGCGGTCAACTCCCGCAGCCGGGTTGCGCTCCAGACCCAACTCGCATCCATCTTGCGCACCCTGCCGCCGGATTCGACGTTCCTCATGTATTTGGGCGACCACGTAGGCGCATTGCAGCGCGCCGGAATTCCACTGTCGCAAGTGATCAACGAGGGTAATCACCGCCCGTGGAAGCGGCCCACCGACCCCCAAGGTTTGTGGGAGCGCGCACTGGCACATCCCGCGTCCTTTGCGGATTTTGTGATCGCTTTTGATAACGATGCGGTCGCCTCCGCCGTCAATAAAGCCGAACTGGATCCCTTCCTTATTCTCCACATCGTTGGGCAGCCTCCGGCCACGATTTACCGCACGCTGAAGAGTAACCAGCCGCGTTAACGGCAGGTGCGGCGGCGCGAAAGGCGTCCGTGTCGCAGGGTGTTAAAATCCGAGCAAATCCGCCGCTATTCGCGAGGAGAGAATGCATCAGGTCTGGGTGAATGTCGGTAAGCTGCTACTGGCCGCCTGTCTCGGTGGAGCGATCGGGCTGGAGCGGGAGGCCAAGCATCGACCGGCTGGATTGCGAACCAACCTGTTCATCTGCATGGGGGCGGCGCTCTTCACCTTGCTCTCCTCCGCGCTTGCCAGCCCCAGTGATCGCACTCGCATCGCTTCGCAGATCATTCCCGGCATAGGCTTCATTGGTGCGGGATCGATCATGCATGCGCGCGCCGACTGGGTGACCGGAATAACCACGGCGGCGACGATCTTCGTCGTGGCGTCCGTCGGAATGGCTGTGGGTGGCGGCGAGTACCTGATCGCGGTCATTGCCACCGCACTAATCCTGGGCGTGTTGTTATTGCTCGGTGGCATCGAGCGTTTCCTCAACCTGAAGTTGATGGTTCATGCCTGCGAAGTCTCGGGCGAAAGCGCGGAACAGATCACCGCCAACGTGAATGGACTGCTTGAGCCACTGCATTTAATGCCCATGAACCCGCAAGTTGCGCCTACTCCGCGTCACGTTCGCATGCGCTTCGAGTGCCAAGGTACGCGCCGGCAATTGGGCCAGGCGCACCGGAACCTGGAACAGTCGGGCGCGTTCGAAAGCGTGGTGTGGCTGGGCGCGGTGCAGCCTGAATGACGGTAATCCCCTTCGTCAAAGCCAGCGCCTGCGGCAATGACTTCCTCATCATCGACGGCATGCATGCGCCTTCCGATCTGGTTGCCTTCACGCGACGCATCTGCGATCGCCACAACGGTATTGGCGCCGACGGGGTCGAGTGGCTGTTTCCCGCGCAGGATGCAGACATCCGCGCGCGCCTGCTGAACGCCGACGGCTCCGAAGCGGAAATTTCCGGCAACGGCACTCGCTGCGTGGCCGCGTATCTGTGTTCGGAGAATCCCCGTGAGCAGGTCACCGTCCGTACCGGCGCCGGCATCAAAACCTGCACGCTGACTGCCCGCGCCGAAAATTCTTTTGAATTCGAAACCGCCATGGGCGAACCGCAGGTAGGGGATGAATTCTCCATCAAAGTCGCGTTCGGCGATGCGCGAGGAATTCCCGTGTCGATGGGAAACCCGCATTTTGTAGTTTTTGTCAGTGAGTTTGGGCCGGGCTGGCAGGGCGACGCCGCCGAGATCGGCAAGCATCACGACTTCAAGCACGGCATCAACGTAGAATTCGTGCAGGTACGCGATCCGGAAAATCTTGGGGTTCGCTTCTTCGAGCGGGGCGTTGGTGAGACGCAGTCGTCGGGCACGGGTTCCTGCGCCGCGGCGGTGGCCTCGGTCTTCGCCCAGAAGGCTCGATCGCCGGTGCGCGTGCACGCCCTGGGTGGAGTGCAGACCGTCCGTTGGGAAGGCGAAGTTTTTCTGCGTGGTCCCGCGGAACTCGTATGCCGGGGAGAATTCTTCGCGTAAATGGAACACCCGCAGAAGCTCAAACCGCGCGCCCTGCACACCGGCGACACTGTCGCTATTGTTGCGCCAGCCAGCTATTTCAACCGGGATGAATTCCACAACGGCTGCGTCGCCCTCCGGAGCATGGGGTACAACGTCGTCTACGACGATTCCATCTTCGACCGGGACCTGTACTTTGCGGGAAGACCGGAGCGGCGCATCCGCGAACTTGAGCAGATGTTTGCGCGTGACGACGTCAAAGGGATTGTCTGCGCCCGCGGTGGTTACGGGTCGAATTACCTCCTCCAGAAAATTGACATCGCCAAGATCGCCGCCAGCCCCAAAATCTTTGTTGGGTACAGCGACCTGACCAGCCTGATGACCTACCTGTACGACCAGGTTGGCCTCGTAACCTTCCACGGTCCGATGGTGGCTAAAGATCTTGCGCGGTCCGACGGGGTGGACGTTGCTTGCTGGCGCGCGGCCCTGGAAGCGCGGGACTCTCTGAAGTTAGGCGTGAACGCCGGGTTAAAACCTCTGATAGCCGGGGGCACGGAAGGGGTTCTTTACGGCGGGTGCCTTTCTATGCTGGCCGAGTCCTTAGGCACCCCGTACGAAATCCACACCTCAGGTACGATACTGTTCATTGAAGATGTGGCGGCGAAGCCGTACCAGATTGACCGCATGCTGATGCACCTCAAGCTCGCAGGTAAGTTTGACGGGGTACGCGGCCTGATTTTCGGCGAGATGCTCGATTGCATCCAGGCGCCCAACCAGGGTTACACATTGGAAGAAGTTGTATTGAGAGTAGTAAGCGATTTGAACGTGCCGGTTGCCTGCGGCCTGCGCTCAGGGCACGTCTCGCGCCTCAACATCACGTTACCAATGGGTGTGAATGCGTCCTTGTCAGTCGACAATTCCACGGCAACTCTGGAGATACTAGAATCGGCAACGACGCCATGAGGCGTGTTCCTCTGTGAAACTCTGTGCTCTCCGTGGTTAAGTTCTTTTTACGATTGCAGGCTAACCCCGAGAGAGGTGTGGTCGAGGACCAACGGTTAACGACAATATGCCCAAACACATCCACCTGATCGGCATCTGCGGCACGGCGATGGCCTCTCTCGCGGGCATGCTGAAGGAGCGCGGCTTCCACGTGACCGGCTCTGATGCCGCCGCCTATCCTCCGATGTCCGACTTTCTGCACGCGCTTGGCATTATGGTCGCGCAGCCGTTCGCGGTGGACAACCTCAAACCTGCCCCGGACCTGGTCGTCGTGGGCAACGCGATTTCGCGCGGCAACGCCGAACTGGAGCATGTGCTCGATCAGCGCATCCCATTTTGCTCGCTGCCGCAACTTCTGCACGATGAATTCCTGCGCGGAAAAGAAGTCCTAGTCGTAGCGGGCACGCACGGCAAAACCACAACTACGTCCATGCTCTCCTGGATCTTTGAATCCGCAGGTCTGCAACCGTCGTTTCTCATCGGCGGCATCGCCGAGAACTTCGACCGCAGTTTTCAACTCGGCAGCGGCAAGCATTTCATCCTCGAAGGCGATGAATATGACACTGCCTTCTTCGATAAAGGCCCGAAGTTTCTGCACTATTTCCCCGACGCTGTGATTCTTACTTCGGTCGAATTCGACCATGCGGATATATACAAGGACCTTGAAGCCGTCGAAACTTCTTTCAAGCGCCTGGTCAATCTCGTTCCGCAGCGAGGCCGAATTGTTGCTTTTGATACCGGGGCCAGCCTCGAGCGCTGCCTGGCACGCGCATTTTGCCCGGTCGAGCGTTACGGCGCAAGCGACCGAGCAACATGGAAGATTGAAAGCATAAACTTTTCGCCGAGTGGGACGGCGTGGTCCGTGGCGCGGAACGGGAAGCGCTGGGAGGAATTCGCGTTCGCTTTGGCGGGCGAGTATAACGTCTGGAACGCAACCGCCGCGGCGGCAATCGCGGCAAACTATGGGATCTCCGCTGCGGCGATTGCAGAAGCCCTGCAAAGCTTCAAGAGCGTCAAGCGGCGCCTCGAAGTCAAAGCCGAAAGGAACGGCATCACAATCATTGACGACTTCGCGCATCATCCCACGGCAATTGCCGCAACGCTGAATGCGCTTCGCGCTCGCTATGCCGGCCGGCGCCTGTGGGCGATTCTTGAGCCCCGCTCTAACACGCTTCGGCGCAACGTGTTTCAACACGAACTTGCCCAGAGCCTGGCCATCGCAGATGAAATCGTCATCGCCAATGTCTTTAAATCAGAATCGATTCCCGAGGCGGAGCGTCTCGACGTTACCGCCGTGGGTAGCGAACTCAGCCGCTCCGGTCACCGCGCCCGCGTTCTCGCGGACGTCGACAGCATCGTGAAAATCTGCGCGCCCGAAATGCGCTCCGGCGACGTCGTCGCCATTCTGTCCAACGGCGGTTTTGGTGGAATCTACGAAAAGCTGCCGCAGAAGCTCAATGCACTCGCGGGCAGCAGCGCGGTGGAGGCCGGCACCCTTAAATGATGAAGCGCAGCCTGCTGGCCGCAGTGGTTATCTTCTGCACACAAGCCCTGGCTGAATCACCCGTCCGCTATTCGATCTCTCTCCTCCATCCCGAAAAGCACCTGGTACATGTCCGAATGGAACTTCCTCCAGGTGTGGCCACTCGCGAACTGCAATTGCCGGTCTGGAACGCGCTTTACCAGGTCAGGGACTTTTCGCAGTTCATGAACTGGATTCGTGCGGAAGATGGGAGCGGGCATGCGCTGGACTTGGCTGCCATCAATGCCAGCCGCTGGAAGCTGCAGGGCGCCGCCCATGGTGCTCGCGTCGAGTATGAGATGTTCGCCGACTCCGCTGGCCCCTTCGGCGCGCAATTGAACCAGCACCACGCATTCTTTAATCTTGCGCAGATCCTCCTCTACTCCGATGACCTGCGTTCGCGCCCAACCCAGGTGGAATTCAGGAACGTTCCGGCGCAATGGAAGATCGCGACGCCACTGGCTCAGCAGGGAAGTGCATACTTAGCAGGAAGCTACGACCAGTTGGTGGACTCGCCCGTCGAACTGAGTGAATTTCAGGAACGCGACATAAAGGCGAATTGCGGTACCTACCGCGTCGTCTTCGACCCGGATCGCGGGCAGGAAGGGGATTCGCAGAAGATCCTCGACCGAATCGCTCCCTCGATCGAGCGGATCGTGAACGCCGAGACCCACTGGATGAACGACTGCCCGTTTCAGCGCTACACGTTTATCTACCACTTCACCGACGGTCCGGAGCGCGGAGGCATGGAGCACGCTTACGGCACGGCCATCACACTCTCGTCCAACTCGGTCGCGCAGAGTCTGAATACGTTCAACGCCGTCACCGCGCACGAATTCTTTCATCTGTGGAATGTGAAGCGGATTCGGCCACAGTCGCTTGAGCCCGTCGACTACACGAAAGAGAATTACACCCGGGCTCTATGGTTCAGCGAAGGCGTCGACAGTACCGTAAGTGGCTACGTCCTGCTGCGCGCTGGCCTTCTTGACGAGCGCGGATATCTGGAAAATCTGGGGCAGGCGATTACGGAGCTGGAGAACGAGCCGGCGCACCTGACCCAAACGCTCGAGCAATCGAGCCTGGATGCCTGGCTGGAGAAATATCCTTACTACAGCCTGCCGGATCGCAGCATTTCCTACTACAACAAAGGCGAGCTGGTGGGAATCCTGCTGGATCTTAAGATTCGCGCCGCAACCGACGACAAAGCTTCCCTGCAGAATCTATTCCGCTACATGAACGAGCACTATGCGCAACAGCATAAGTTCTTCGCCGATACTGCCGGCGTACGCGAGTCCGCGGAAGCCCTCACCCACACCGACCTCAGCGGCTTCTTCAATGCTTACGTCAGCGGCGTTCGTGAAATCTCATGGGATGACTTGTTTGCTCGGGTTGGCTTGCAGGTTGTGAGTTTCGAAAGATTATTTGCCCAGCGCGGTTTTGACGCGGTGCAGAAATTCGATCAGCCGCTCGTGGTGGCGCGTGTCCAGCCGGGCAGTGAAGCAGAGCGCGCCGGCCTCACCGTGAATGATGTCATTACGCAAATCAACGGCAAGACTCCCAGCCGCGACATCGACAAGGACATTCAGGCCCTCGGTCCGGGCGCGCAGCTCAATCTCACCATCGTTCGCGAGGGCGTGCAGCATCAACTGCACTGGACGGTTGGCGCCCGTACGCAAACCGTGTACCGGTTGGAAGATGTTTCCAGCATTACCGCAGAGCAACGTTCACGCCGCCAATCCTGGCTCTTCGGCGGCAGGCAATGATCCGCACCATCATCATGCTGGTTTTTTGGGCGGCCATGCTTCCGGTCGCGGCGATCGTAGCATTCCCGTTCGCGCTGTTGGGCGATATCCGCCCGCTGTACCGCATCGGCATGTGGACGGCGTTTGCCGGTGTGCGCCTGGCTGGGGTCAAGGTGAAAACCGTCGGGATGGAGCGGCTCGATCCAAAGCAAACGTATGTGTTCATGTTCAACCACGTGTCAAACATCGATCCGCCGCTCGCGCTACCATTGCTGCCAGGGCGCACTTCGGTCATGGTGAAGAAAGAGCTTTTCAACGTGCCGGTTTTCGGCAAAGCGATGCGGCTGGCCTCTCTGGTCCCGGTCGACCGGGGCAACCGCGATGCCGGCATTGCCGCCGTGCGCGAAGCGATGGAGGTTGTAAAAAAGGGAATTCACATGGGCATCTACGTCGAAGGTCATCGGTCCTACGACGGCAAATTGCTCCCCTTCAAGAAGGGTCCGTTTTATCTGGCGGAGGAGTGCCACGTGCCGGTCGTACCGGTGACTATTTCGGGGACGCACTATGTCATGCCGAAGGGGCGATTCTCAATCAAGCCCGGGGTCGTCACCCTGATTTTTCATGAACCTATCGAACCCGCGAATTTCGGCACCCGCGACCAGTTGATGGAAAAAGTTCGCGCTGCCATTAACGCTGGCCTACTGCCGCAATACCAAAGCTAAAGCTTCAGAACGCCGCGGTTGTCTGCTTTCGCTCTGGCGTCCTTCTGACGAGGTTTTTCAACAGCCTTCGGCACACCTCCTGCAACGGCTACTTTCCCAGTAAATCTTTCCGAGTCTCTGGCAATTCCTACCTGCGTTGCATAGGGCTGCGACACGTATTTTCAGTAGTTTAGGAATGGCACGAGGGATGCAATGTCTCATGGCAGACGAAGTGGCGCGCAACGGGGCGCACTGGAGAATAACTTCGGCCAGAGGTTTTCTTGGGCGCCCCTTGCAATTTCCCCCAATGCCTTCCCCCGGCAGCCCTCCCCAGGCTTAGAGCAGGTCGCCTGTAGACATGGAAATACCCGTAAGCTAGCTCAGGTTTCTCGTGGGCTAAGCCAACACCATTTTTTCCTGCACATCCAAGCCAGCGCCGCGCAGCAGTCGGACTACGACTGGCTCCTTAAAGCGGGAGGCGTCGTACTCGATGCGGACGATCCGGTCTTTCTCCTTGAACCCCACTTTGCGAATCCCGTAGACCTCGCGCATGTTGTCAATAGCTCGCATGACGGCCTCGGTGGGCGTATTGGCATAGCGATAGGACACTTCCATTGTCGTCATTCCCGCTAAGTTCCTCCTCAAACAGTTTAAGATACACCAGCGAATCGTTCTGCGCGTTGCGGAATCTAGAAAACTGCTGAGCTAGTTTGTCTTGCCTCGCCTGGCATGGCTGGCTCGGCTTTTCTGCTGCTATGACGGCAAATCCAACTTCAGCGCCCGAAAGGGACCCCGTCTGCGGAATGACCGTGGATCCGGCTAAGGCCAAAGCCACTGTCGAGCATGACGGTAGGCGTTATTACTTCTGCTGCGGAGGCTGCGCGGAGAAGTTTCAGTCCACGCCCGATGAGTACCTTAAGCCGAAACCTTCAAGCCCCGGATTAGTGATGCTGGGCGGCGGGTTGTCCGCGTCGAAGAATCCGTTGGCCGTCATGCAGCCTCGACCAGCGGCGGATCAAACTGTACGGGATGTGGTGTGCGGCATGAGCGTCAATCCGGAGAGCGCGAAGCACCGGACTGAATACCAGGGCCAGCCGTATTACTTCTGCAGTGGATCCTGTCTGGAGAAATTCAAAGCACAGCCCGAACGCTATCTTCCGTTGACTTCTGCGCAGGGTACGAAAGCCGCAACTCTTCCCATGGCGGCGACGAATTCAGGCGCCTACGTCTGTCCTATGTGTCCCGAGGTGCGCGAGTCCAAGCCGGGCCCCTGCCCGAGTTGCGGGATGGCGTTGGAACCGGAATCGCCGGTTGCCTCGACCAAAGTTCAGTACACCTGCCCCATGCATCCGGAAATTGTTCGGGATGCGCCCGGGAGTTGTCCCATTTGCGGCATGGCGCTGGAGCCGCGCACCGTCACTGCCGCGGAAGCGGAAAACCCTGAATTGCGCGACATGACGCGGCGTGTCTGGGTGAGCTTCGCGCTGACGGTCCCCCTGCTTGCGATGGCGATGGCGGACATGCTGCCGGGGATGCCGGTGCAGCATGCCTGGCCCAATGGCTGGCTGGCGTGGATCGAGCTGGCTCTGGCGACTCCGGTTGTGCTTTGGGGAGGATGGCCGTTTTTTCAGCGCGGCTGGGCTTCGGTTGTGAACCGCTCGACCAACATGTTCACGCTCATCGCGATGGGAACGGGGGTGGCGTACGCCTACAGCCTGACTGCGACCCTGGTGCCAGGAATCTTTCCCGCCTCGTTTCGCGACATGAGCGGCAGGCCGGCGGTTTATTTCGAAGCGGCGGCGGCGATTGTCACGCTGGTGTTGCTTGGGCAGGTGCTGGAACTGCGCGCCCGCAGCCGAACCGGAGCCGCGATTCGCGCCTTGCTGGACCTGGCGCCACGAACGGCGCGCGTGCTGATCGATGGAGAAGAGAAAGACATTCCACTCGATCAGGTCCGCGCGGGCGACCGGTTGCGGGTGCGTCCGGGGGAAAAGGTACCGGTCGACGGCGTGCTGCTTGAGGGGCACAGCTCCGTCGATGAATCGATGATTACCGGCGAATCAGTTCCCGTGGAGAAGAGTGCAGGTGATCATGTCATCGGCGCCACCGTAAACGCGTCCGGCTCTTTCCTCATGCGAGCCGAGCGAGTGGGGAGCGAAACGCTGCTGGCGCAAATTGTCAAGATGGTCAGCCAGGCTCAACGCAGCCGCGCGCCCATCCAGCGCCTCGCCGACAGGGTGGCGGGATGGTTCGTTCCCGCGGTGATAGCCATCGCCGTCCTGACATTCATCGCATGGGCCGGATTTGGCCCCGAGCCTCGCTTCGCTCACGCCATCGTGAATACGGTTGCCGTTCTGATTATTGCCTGTCCCTGCGCGCTGGGGCTCGCCACACCGATGGCCATCATGGTGGGCACGGGCCGCGGCGCTCACGCCGGAGTGCTGATCAAGAATGCCGAAGCGCTCGAAACTTTGGAGAAGGTCGATACCCTGCTGGTTGATAAGACAGGGACCCTAACCGAAGGCAAGCCGCGGGTCACTGCAATTTCGAACAAAGTCAGCGAACCGGGAGTGTTTAGGCTGGTTGCGAGCCTGGAACGCGGCAGCGAGCATCCTTTGGCGGCGGCAATTCTCGACCGCGCGCGGGAGCAGAAGCTGAATCTGAGCGAAGTTCAGAATTTCACGGCACATCCAGGAAAGGGAATCACCGGCACCGTGGACGCGCATGCAGTCGCTCTCGGAACGCTCGCGATGATGAGAGAGGCCGGGGTAACCGATAAAGCTTTTTTGGTTGGCACTACGCCCGGCGCGACCGTCGTACATGTTGCCATCGATGGCAGCTATGCCGGATCCATCAGCATGACGGACCCCCTGAAGCAATCGGCCTTAGCAGCGGTTCGCGAGTTGAAGCGCGAGGGTCTGCGGATTGTGATGCTTACGGGAGATAATCGCGCCCTCGCAGAAACTGTTTCTCAGCAACTCGGCATGGATGATTTCAAAGCCGAGGTTTTGCCCGGGGACAAGTCCGCAATCGTGAAAGGTCTGCAAGAGCAGGGCCGCGTTGTCGCCATGGCCGGCGATGGCATTAACGATGCTCCCGCTCTGGCGCAAGCGAACGTGGGTATCGCCATGGGCACGGGAACCGACGTGGCCATTGAGAGCGGCGGGATCACCCTGGTAAAAGGGGATCTTGCCGGGATTATCCGAGCGCGCCGGCTCAGCCGGGCTACCATGAAAAACATCCGGCAGAATTTGTTTTTCGCTTTTATCTACAACTCCATTGGGGTGCCGATCGCGGCGGGCGTGCTGTATCCCTTCTTCGGCCTGCTGCTCAGCCCGATTCTGGCTGCCGCGGCGATGAGCTTCAGTTCGGTGTCGGTGATCGGCAATTCACTGCGACTGCGGTCGCTCCAGCTCTAGCGCGCAGCAAAATCCTGGGCACGATTCTGCGATGGATGCTAGCATGGTCGCAATTTCTGCGGCATTGGGGTCAAGCATGTATCCTGGTATTCACGTCATCGGCGCGATCGTTCTGCGCACGCTGGTAATTTACATCGTGGTCTTGATTGGCGTGCGCGTAAGCGGCAAGCGCGAAGTGGGGCAGATGACCCCTTTCGACCTGGTGCTGCTGCTGCTGATCAGCAACTCGGTGCAGAACGCCATGACCGGTCCCGATAACTCCGTGGTGGGCGGGATTGCCGCGGCGCTCACGCTGCTGCTGATGAACTACGTGATTGCCGACCTCTCGGGCGCGAACCGCCGTTTCCGCAAGATCATCCAGGGGCAGCCAACGCTGCTGGTGCACAACGGCAGCCTTCTGCTGCCGCACATGGCGAAAGAACACGTCAGCATGGATGAACTGGAGCGCGCCCTTCGCGAGCACGGAATCAACAACTATCACGAAGTCGCCCTGGCGGTGCTCGAAGTCGACGGCTCGATCAGTTGCCTGAAGTACGACGAACTGAACCCACAGGCGCCCAACCACCCCGTGCGCCGGAAATATCTGCAGAAACATCAGTAATCGCGAGTTCCCCCGGGAAAGGCTTTTAACCGCAAAGATCGCCAAGAACGGCCGCAAAGTTCGCAAAGGGGTAACGCTTCACTTCGCGCCACTTTGCGAATCCTTGGGGATCTTTGCGGTTAAAGGCTTTTGCCTTTGTTACTTGGTCACAACCGGAACCTCGTTGTAAAACATGGCGCTGACACTCAGCGATTTTGGGGGCGGCAAACTCATCCGACTTCACCGGGAAGCTGACCACGATCGTGCCGGAAATCTTAATCTTGGGAGTGATCTGTAAGATCAGTGAGTTGCAGGTTCCCACAGAAAAGCCTTTTACCGCAAAGATCGCGAAGAACGGCCGCAAAGTTCGCAAAGGGGTAACGCTTCACTTCGCGCCACTTTGCGAATCCTTGGCGATCTTTGCGGTTAAAGGCTTTTGCGGTTTATTTCTTGATCACAACCGGCAACTCATTGTAGGGCATGATGCTAACGCTCAGCGACTTGCGGGCGGCGAACGCATCCGGCTTCACCGGAAAGCTGACCACAATCGTTCCGGAAATCTTGCTCTCAGGATTGACCTGCTTATCCGTCGTCAGCAGTTCCAGCGCGTGTTGCTTGAGGTCGGGCATGGCCTGGAAATACCTCTCCACATCGGTGGCAGGAGAAGCGTCGTCAGAGTACTGCTGTCCGTTCACTTCCGCGCTTGCTTTGATCGATTTGATCCAGATCGGCTTCTGCTCTGTGTTTTGGACGGAAATGTTGATCGCCACCATGGTTTCGTCCTGGCCGGGGATGGGAACGGCGACCACGTCGTCGATCGATCCTGTCGAAAGCGGATGGGCTCGATGGGTCAGGGAGTAGATCAGCGCGATAACCGCCACCACGGCAATGCAGATGGCCAGAATTCGCGCCGGCGGGAGATTCTTGCGGGCGGTCCCATACTCTTCGCTGATATCGAAATCTGTGTTGCTGTTCGGAGTCGGTGTTTGCGATTCAGGCGCTGGGGGCGGTGGTGGAGGCGTAAGCGAGGGATCGGCCATAGGGCCCTCCTGCACCGACGATTGTACTGCGGATCTCGGTTCTACGCTGCTGGGCCTTTGACAAGAGCTAATCATCGATCAAGGGCTCGCAGCTGAAGACAAAAAATCTTAAGCCGCAAACCTCCCGCAGGAATCGCGAAGATGGCCAATCAATCTTTGCGAACTTTGCGGCAGTTCTTCGCGTTCTTTGCGGTTAAAGGCTTTTGCTGAAGGGGCGGGTACCACTCTACGGCGGCCACCCGTGTTTCATGGCTTTGGCAAATGGCTCCGCCGGCAAGGTGTTAAGCACGTCACTGGCTGTGAGCCAGGCCCGCCGTGCCTGCAACACTCCAAAGCGGATCTTTTCCATGTGGGTGGTGTGATGCGAGTCGGTGTTGATGACGATTTTCACTCCCAACTGCTTGGCCTGGCGCAGGTGACGATCGCAGAGATCGAGGCGGTCAGGGTAGGCATTCAACTCCATGGCAACCTTATCTCGCGCGGCCGCTTGCAGGACTTTATCCATGTCGAACGGATACGAGCCGCGGCGGAGCAAGATGCGGCCCGTAGGATGTCCAATGATTGAGACGTTCGGATTCGCAATGGCCTTGAGCAAGCGCGCGGTCATCTCCTCGGACGATTGATGGAAGTGCGAGTGCACGCTGGCGATGACCAAGTCCATCTGCTCGAGCACGGAATCGGACAGGTCGAGCTCGCCCTCGGCCAGGATGTCCACTTCGACTCCGGCGAAAATACGTATTCCCTGCATGGCTTCGTTTGCGGCCCGGATCTTCTGGATGTGCTTTACGGCACGCTCGTCGTCGAGGCCATTGGCAAAGGCAAGATTCTTGGAGTGGTCGGTGATGGCCATGTACTGGTAGCCGCGCTCGCGCGCAGCTTCGGCCATCTCTTCGATGGTGTTGCGGCCGTCGGTTTCCACCGTGTGCATGTGCACATCGCCCTGTAAGTCTTTCTGCGAAATCAGATGCGGCAAGTTGTGCTCGCCGGCGGCATCGATCTCGCCCAGGTTTTCCCGCATCTCGGGCGGGATGTAATCGAGCTTGAGGGCCGCGTAAATCTCCTCTTCCGATTTGGAGGCAACCACCTGCTGGTTGTCGAGCCGGGCCAAGCTGTATTCGTTCAGCGTGTACCCCATTTTCAGCGCGCGCTGCCGTAGCGACACGTTGTGGGCTTTCGACCCGGTGAAATACTGCATGGCGGCTCCGAACGACTCGGGGGGAAGCAGGCGCACATCGACTTGCATCCCTCCCCGCAGGCGGAAGCTGACTTTGTTTTCCCCGCGGGCGATGATTTCCATCAGCGGCGGAAACTTGATGACGTGCTCGATCAGTTTCTGGCGCTCGGCATCGTCGCAACACGCCGGGCCGGTGACGAGAATATCGAGGTCGCCGACCGTCTCGCGGCCGCGCCGGAGCGAACCCGCCGGAGTGATCTTTTCGATCCCGTCATAATTCCGCAGGTGGTCGATGATTTTCTCCGCCTGCATCTCCGCTACGTCGAGCAGGAACCGCCCTGCGATTCGCTGATAATCTTCGATGGCCTTAAGAATTTTCTGCTCGTGCTTCTCGCCCATGCGCGGCAGGATGCGAATCTTGCCTTCGCGCGCCAATTGCGCCACCCCTTCCAGGTCGCAAACCTGGTACGCGCTCCAGATCAGGGCGATGGTCTTCGGCCCCAGGCCCTGGACTTTCAGCAACTGCAGCATCGAAGGCCTGTACTTCTGCAGCAGTTCGGCATGCAGGTCGAGCCGGCCCTGGTTCAGCATTTGCTGCAGGTTAATCAACATTCCTTTGCCGATGCCGGGAATGGCGAGAACTTTCTTTGGTTCGGAGATCAAGTCTGCAATCTGCTGCGGAAAGCCTTCGATGGCCTCCGCGGCATTGCGATAGGAACGAATGCGGAAGGAATCGCCGCCATCGATCTCCAGGAGATCGGCGGTCTCGTACAGAATGCCGGCAATGGACTTATTGTCCACAGGAAGAGATTAAATCATCCTCACTTGCCGACATTGGCGTCGAAGAACTCTGCCATCATTTCGAGGCACTCCTTGGTCTCAGGCAAATCGAAGTGGTACCAGAAGGCGTGTGGCATGGCCTCGTAAACCAGCAGGCGCGCGTCGACCCCAGCGCGCAGCAGCGCCAGGTGGAATATGCTGGTGTTGCTGAGCAGCAGGTCGCGTGTGCCGGTCACCAGCAGAGTGGGCGGGAAACCGTGCAGGTCGGCGAACAGCGGCGAGAGGACCGGGTCGCGGGGATTTGTCTTCCCGACATAAGAAGCGTCGTGATTTCCATTGGGATTCTGAGGCGAGAGGTTTCCGGAAAATCCGTTGAGAGCAAATAACTGCTGCGAATCGGCAGTCCGGCTGAAGTCCGCGAGCCCGGAGAAAAAGCCCAGTGCTGCCGGAAGCGGCAGGCCCAGTTGCTTGAGTTTCACCGTGACTTCCGCGCTCAAGATCGCGCCGGCAGACGTTCCAAACAGGCCGATGTTTCTGGGTTGATAGGTTTTCAGCAGCTCCTTATAAACCGCTACCACGTCGTCGACGGCGGCCGGAAACGGGTTTTCCGGCGCAAGCCGGTAATAGACGGAGACGACCTTCATTTTGCTGAGATTCGAGATGGGAATGCCTTCGATCAGCGATCCGGAGTCGGAGATGAAGCCGCCGCCGTGCAGGTTGATGAGGACGCGAACCTTGTTGACTTCTGGCATCGACACAGGCGTAATTAGGTCGACCCGGACTCCGGCCATCGTACTTCCCTGGACATTGACCGGGTAGAGACGTTTCGCTTCTGCCGAGTCTCTCGCGCGCCATTCGTCCGTTCCCTTGCGAATAGCGGCGAGATCCTGGGATTGCGGGGTTTCGTGCTCGATCGCTTTGAGCCATTTCTGCGCCTCGGGGCTGACCGTGTTGGGCATGGGAACCACGCGGGTGATGTGCGCGGTTCCGTCCGGATCAAAGGTCGCCGAGTCGGGGTTGGTCTGCGCCGCGCTCCCAATCGCATACAAAAGCAAAAGGGCGAGAATCAAGGCAGGGTTGCGCATGCGTCTCCTCTGCTTGCGAATTCAGGATGGAAAATAGCAAAGCGAGAATGTATTCCTTTGGAAGGGCGTCCGTCCATTCTGCGACATACCCAGCTTCCGGCTGTTTTATACTCAGAGCACGATGCGTGCCCTGTTTCCCGTCCTGGTCCTCGTCACTTCGCAGCTGGCCTTTAGCCAAACGCCGTCGACTTTTCCGCCCCTGGAGCAATGGAGGGACGCGGTGCTCAAAGCCGACCCCGCGGTCTTGAAATCCCTGTACAGTTCCTGGCCGGCAGTCCAGGTCAGCACCACCAAAGGCAAGGTCGATACCGATGCGGATATCGCTTTCTGGACGGGGTTGAAGGCCCGCAGCCTGGCTATAAAAGTGGCCGAAGCCGGTTCTCCGCAGCCGGGCGTAGAGCTTTTCACTCTGCAGGTCAAAGTCGTCGGGGCAGGCGAGCGAACTACCAACATTGTCGAGGGCCAAGCCTGGCAAAACCAGGCCGGAACCTGGCGTTTAGTGGGTGTGAAACGCGATATCGCGAAGTTAGAGCAGCCCGCTTCGACGGCTGAGAAACTTTATCCCACCGGCGACGCTCATGAACAAATCCGGGATGCGGTGGCGCGAGCCCAAAAGGCGCACAAGAACATCCTCGTCGTATTCGGCGCCGATTGGTGCTACGACTGCCATGTGCTGGACAAGGCGTTTCACCGTACGGATGTGGCCGCCGTTTTGGATCCGAACTACGAACTTGTCGATATCGATGTCGGCGAAGGCGATAAGAACCAGGACCTCATGAATGAGTACCAGGTTCCGATGCAGCGTGGGATTCCGGCTATTGCCATCCTGGATGCAAAAGGGAACTTGATCTACAGCCAGAAAAATGGGGAATGGGAGCGAGCGCGGGCGCTTGGCCCCCAGGACCTCATCGCTTTATTGAGCCGTTGGAAGCCGGGCGCCAAATAGAGTTGCAGGGGAATCAGGCGGTAGGTCTTTGTTGCACCACCACGCCTTTGAGCGCGTCGAATGCCAGGGTCAGGGTTGATGCGCATTTTCCGCAAAGCCAAAAGTGCGAAACCTTCCGCACCAGCCTTTCCGTGGCGGAGGGGCCCTGATCCTTGGAAAGCTCGCCAGAGTTCGCGAATTTCGGCTTAACTTCAAACTGAAATAAACGCCCATCACGCAAGTAGCCCAAAGGCATAGCGCAAGCGGGATTGGCACAGTGAGAAGTCATGGGGGAACCAGCAGTGATGCCTTTCTTGTATCTCACAAGAAAAAGGTCATCGGTAATCGGGTAGAAAGTGTAGGAGACCGCAGAGTTTTTGCACAGGCGCTCGAGGTTCAGTCGCCCATGGCTTGCGACTGCCGTTCGGGGAAAAACGTGCCTCCATCGAGAACCGACTTCACCGCCTCGAGCAAGTCACGGGCGGCCTCGCTCTTGGCTACCGCGCCGCGAATGGTGCCCGTCTTAAAGCGCCCGATTACCTCTTCGGAAAGGTGCAGCGAGAACATGATGACGGGAATCTCCGGCCGCTCGATAGCAATTTTGGCTGCCGCCTCGAGTCCGTTCATCTCGGGCATGGTGATGTCCATGATGATGATGTCAGGAGAGGAAAGCAGAGCCAGTTCAACCGCTTCGACGCCGGTGCGGGCTTCCGCGTAGACAGACCAGTTCGGAACCGATTCAAGCAGGTTGCGGATGCCCATCCGCATGACCTCATGATCGTCGGCAATTAAAATTCTGACCGGCTGTGTGTCCAGCTTCACACTGGCTGGGTCTGCGACCGGCATAGCCAAAGAGACCATAGAATACACCTAATGTGAGAGAACGTTGTCCATGCCGAGAATGAGGGCAAGCCCTTACCGCGTCTGCTGTTACGAACGGGAAAAAGTCGATGCCCGACGCGAAGTTAGGAGTGTATTGGGTTGTTAACTCGTCGACAATAAAGGGAATCCTGTATAGCGCTTAGGTAACCGGCGCTCAAGCGGCTGACAGTTCGCGCGGCGTCTGGGTATGCGATTCGGCCAGCTGCATGGCGAGGCGGCGATACTGTCCGTAGGCTTGGCGCAAGCGATGTAGGTCGTCCCCGCTGCCAGTTGAGATCGCCATTTTGCAGAATCCCAGGCGGAAAATGGCGTAAGCCAGCATGTAAAACGGCAGGCGCTCAGAGACGTCGATTTGCGAAAGTCGTCGAAAGAACTGTAAGAAGGCTTGTGCGGCCTCCTCGCTCATTTGCCATTCGACGGCCGCTCCGGCGAGGTCCCAGGCAATGTCACACGGGCCAGGGAAAAAGTGGTCGTCGCCATGGTCTACAGAATCGGTCTTGCAGATCCGCTCGCCGGCGACCCATTCGTGCGGCTGCATACGCCCGTCGACTAGCACCGCCTGCTCCGCGACGAGGGCTCCTTCCGGCAAGACCAGGTCAAGTCCAAGCTCTTGGTGCACGTTGTATTGGACCATGTGGCGAAGCTCATCCGGCCGATCCGAACTTGCGGCAAAATGGGCGGCTCGGAAGGCGCAATACCGGGCCATTTGCTCCAGTAACGGCGTGCTCAGATCGCGTGGTCTGAGGGTGGAACCCTTTACGACCGGGTAGGCAAGGAATCCGTCTCCAATGTCGCTTGCGGGAGGAGAAAAACCCGCTTCCGCCAATACGTTGGCACGTTGGCGAATGGCCGCACCAAGGGGGCCCATGCCTTCAAACTTGAACAGGGTGGCGCCGTCTTGGGAGAGGAACTTGAGGCGCTCCATCTGTGTCCAGCTTTCCGGCCATTCTTCGGTGCGCCAGGCTTGTGCTTCTGTCAACAGCCATTGACGCCACTCGCCGCCGCCCACATAGCGGCAGCCCTCGAACCTCCGGCTTACAGAAGGCGCAGTCGACAGGAATCGGAAAGCATTCCAGCGCGACCCGGCTTGCTCGGCGAGCAGCGAACTGGAATCCACCTGCCTGCTGCCGAGTATTGTGATGAGCTCGCGTGGCACGCCGGATCTGACCAGCGCCTCGACCACCGCCAGAAAAGTAGAACCGCTGCGCCCCGGGCCTTCATCGACCACCAGGAACTGAGCTGCGCAGCAAAGTTGTTCGCGAATCCATTGCAATTGCTCGCGCGAGAAGTCCATGACGCGCGAATAGGGATGGCCGGTTGGACGGACGGTGATTCGGGATACCGGGTGCATCTGCGCTCTTAATGCAGCCGCCACCACGGCGCTCAGCGTCGTTCCAATCGTTCGAATTCCGATAACTGCGCAGGCTTTCGGTTCATCCCGGACACTTGAGGTCAATCGCGCAAAGTCCAGCGGATGCAGGGCGTAGTAGGTGAAGCCTTCCGGGGGGGAAGTGCGAATTTGTTCTGGCGCGGTGATCAGGGTCGCCAGCCGCTGCAGAAGTGGCTGATCCAACTTCCCCGTCCACAGCGCCCAAGCGAGCGCGTCGGTGAGTTGGGCCGCTGCCGCACAGCCGGGGTGGGCCGCATCGGCGAGAGCCGATTCAAGTTCGCCCGCCTGGATGAGCGCGTCTGTCAGTTCGCCCGCGGTGTGCGATCGCGACACTCGTTGGCGGAGATCTCGCAAAATGACACGCCCGGCGATTTGCTTTTGCCCCTCACGGAAAACCCACAAGTCAGATTCGGCAGGATTCGCTTGACTCGGATGAGGGACGGCCTCGTTCGAAAACGCCTGGCTGCCGGCGGCGGTAGTGATGGGCTGCAAAGTCGCCATGCTTACGTCCTGGTTGCGCGGCGAAGCAAGTGCGCCCACGCCCTACGGCCGCGTCTGGGGCTGTTCGGAAAAGTCTGATAGTGGTGCATGGCGGTTGATCTCGAGACCGACTGCGGTGGGGTTGCAAGAAATCGTAACTTGCCTGTGATGCCATTGAAAGATCGTGAGATGCCCGCCTTCCGGCCCGGCATTCCTGCGGTTGATGAAATGCAGCGCTGGCCGCGCCACCGGCATCGAAGCTTGCGAAGCAGAGAAGGTGTGCTCCGGCTGGTTTTTCACGTGAGCCAAGGACCGCAATGAAGCTGGTGATCTTCGGCCTGACGATCAGTTCGTCCTGGGGGAACGGTCATGCCACACTGTGGCGTGGCCTGTGCAAGGAGCTGGGCCGCGATGGGCACGAGGTTACGTTCTTCGAGCACGACGTCCCCTACTATGCCCGGCACCGCGACCTGACCTCCGCGCCGGATTACCAGTTGCTGCTGTATTCCGACTGGAGCGCAATTTTCCAGCAGGCGCAGGGCGCGGTGCACGAAGCGGATGCCGCCATTGTGACCTCCTACTGTCCCGACGGCCGTGCGGCTTCGCAACTGGTGCTCGATTCCCCCGCCATCAAGGTTTTTTACGACCTCGATACGGCGGTTACGCTGGAGAAGTTTCGCCGCGAAGGCAGCGTTGATTACCTCCCTGAACAGGGGCTGGGAGGCTTCGATCTGGTGCTCAGTTATGTAGGAGGCAGAGCTCTGAGCGATCTCCGAACCCTCTTGGGCGCCAAAAGAACCGCACCGCTCTACGGCAGCGTGGATCCCGACGTACACAAACCGGTGCCCAAATCGAGCCAGTACGATGCCGATCTCTCGTACCTCGGAACCTATGCTTCCGACCGGCAGCAAACTTTAGAGGAGCTTTTACTGAATCCCGCCCGGCATCTGCCGGGAAAGAAGTTTCTTGTTGGAGGCGCTCAGTACCCGGAAGACTTTCCCTGGAACGAGAACGTGTGGTTCATTCCGCATGTGCCGCCGAGCGAGCATGCGGCCTTTTACTCGTCGTCGCGCGCGACATTGAATGTGACCCGCGCGGCCATGGCCGGCGTTGGCTATTGCCCGTCCGGCAGGCTGTTTGAAGCCGCGGCGTGCGAGACCCCGATTGTGAGCGACTGGTGGGAAGGACTGGATCAGTTCTTCGAGCCTGGGCGCGAGCTGCTCGTGGCAAAGCAGTCGAGCGACGTAATCGATGCGCTTTCTCACAGCCAGGAAGAGCTGCGGCGGATTGGCAGAGCCGCGCGGGAACGAGCTCTCGATGCGCATACCGCAAGGCATCGCAGCCAGGAGCTACTCAACTGCATTGGAGCGGCGGCATGAGTTTTCGGTGGGGAATCATCCCGGCGGCAGGATTGGGCACACGCATTCAGCCCCTTGCATTCTCCAAAGAATTGCTGCCGGTTGGCACCCGGCGCGATGGCAACGTCGAGCGCCCGCGAGCTGTTTCCGAGTACTTGCTGGAGCGCATGCTCGCCGCCGGCGTTAATCGCGTGTGCTTCGTGATTTCCCACGATAAAACGGATATCGTCAGCTACTTCGGCGGAAAGATCGGCGACGCGCCCATCTGCTACGCAGTTCAGCAGAATCCAAACGGGCTCTGCGATGCGCTGTTCAGCGCGCTTCCGTTTATCGGGCGCGAGGACGAGGTGTATGTCGGCTTGCCGGATACGGTGTGGTTCCCGGTGGCGGGTTTTGAGTACCTGCCGGATGGGCAGTTCTCTTTCCTGCTGTTTCCGGTCGCACATCCGGAGTTATTTGATTCGGTGGTCACGGATCACAACGGACGGATTGATCGCATCGAGGTGAAGCAGCAGCACGCCTCGTCCGAGTGGGTCTGGGGAGCGTTCAAGCTCACCGCTTCGCATTTCAACGCGCTGCACGAGCTATGGAATGAGCGGCGGCGCTCGGATGAATACATCGGAACCCTGGTGAACGCCTATCTCGAGCGCGGCGGCAGGGCGCTGGGAATCAAGCGGGGCGACGTTTACGTGGACGTCGGAACCCTGCATGGGTATCGCGAAGCCGTGCGGGTTCTTTCCGATCAGTCGGCCTTCCATGAATTGGCAAGCTGATTCCAACTGGACCGGGCTCGAATCCTGGGCTCGCCATTCGCCGTTGCCACTCCGCATCGCGGTTCTTGCCGCACATCCTGACGATGAGACGATTGGCGCCTCCGTTCTGCTCGCACGATCTCAGCGCGCGTCTGTCATCTTCCTGAGCGACGGAGCTCCACGCGACAGCCGCTTATGGCCCAGAACGATTCAAGGGTCCCGTGAGGAGTATGCAAGCATCCGGCGCGAAGAGGCGCAGAATGCATTGCGGCGCGTAGGCATTTCGCAGGGGCAGATTAGGTGGCTTGGGGCGATCGATCAGGAGACAATCTTTGCGGTTTCCGAGTTGGCTACGCGTCTTATCGAAGCGCTACGTGAGATTCGGCCGCAGGTTATCGTGACGCATCCGTATGAGGGCGGGCATCCTGATCACGATTGTGCTGCTCTCATCGCCAGCATTGCTGTGCCGCGACTTGGGACGGGTGCGCGCGTGCTGGAGATGAGTTCGTACCACGCGCGGGATAGGAAGCTGGTCACGGGCGAGTTTCTGGGCGGCAATGCCGCGCAGGAGATGGTTGTCGAACTCAGCGCAGACGAGAGGGCTCGGAAGCGCAGCATGTTTGACGAATACGCAACTCAGCAGGAGGTCCTGAAAGCCTTTCGGACGGATCGTGAGCGTTTTCGTGCGGCGCCGAACTACGATTTTCGCCAGCCGCCCCACGAGGGGAGGCTCTGGTACCAGTGCCTGGGATGGGAAATGACAGGCGAACATTGGCGGGAGTTAGCTGCGGCGGCGCTGGAGCGGGAGTTCACTTGCCTTTAACCGTGTTAAGCATCGGGTTTCCCTTAGCGCAGGTGTCGCCGCGTACGGCTGGCGGCGCCGAGCAGGTCTTGTTCACACTCGATCGGGGATTGGTTTGCCACGGGTGCCGATCACTCGTGCTTGCCCCAACTGGGTCCCGATGTCATGGACTCCTGATCCCCGCGCAGGTTCCTGCCGGAGTGCTGGACGAGCGCGCCAAACATGAGGCTCGCCGCAGCTTTAAGCGGACTCTGGAACACACGCTGGCGCGTTTTTCCGTCGACGTTGTGCACATGCACGGCTTGGACTTCGATTGCTATCTTCCCGCCGAAGAGGATGTCCCGGTCGTGGTCTCCTTGCACTTGCCATTGAGCTGGTACAGTCCCCAAGCGTTAAAGCCGCTACGCGCCAACACAGCTCTGGTTTGTGTTTCCCGTAGCCAGCGCGCGAGCGCTCCGCCGGACGCGCGGATCTCGGCCGTGATTCCCAACGGAGTTGATCTTGAAAACTTCCCGCCGGGAGTCCGCAAAGGAAATTACGCCGTGGTCATCGGAAGAATCTGTCCGGAGAAGGGAACTCATCTGGCAATCGATGCTGCCGAACGCGCTGGTATCGATGTGGTGATTGCGGGGACGGCGTTTGATTATCCCGAGCACCAGGCTTACTTCGAGACCATGATTCGGCCGAGGCTCGGCGCCAAAGTCAAATTCATAGGCGCCGTCGGCGGCAAGGCCAAAGCGCAGTTGCTGGCCGGGGCAAGGTGCCTGCTCGTGCCCAGCCACGCTCCGGAAACCAGTTCGCTGGTAGCAATGGAGGCAATGGCATCGGGAACTCCGGTGGTGGCGTGGAAGGCCGGAGCGCTTGCCGAAATTGTGACCGACCGGAGGACTGGATTCGTGGTCTCTTCCGTAGAGGAAATGGCCACGGCAATCCGCCATGTGCAAATCATCTCTCAGGAGACCTGCCGGCGCGAGGCGCAGCGCAGATTCGATTCGGAGCAGATGGTCACGGATTACATGAATTTTTATCGAAAGATGATGCGCGAGCCGGTTCCGCAGGAGCTGCAGGCGGCGTGATGATGACACGGGACGGTATTCGGGCCACAATGCTGCGAACACAGGATGAGTTGCAGTCCATTGCCGCAGATTGGCGCGAACTGTACGCACGCTGCCCGGATGCGACTCCCTTTCAGAGTCCCGAATGGCTACTTTCCTGGATTGAGGTGTTTGCTCCGCGAGTGCTGCGAGTGGTGGAGGTGCGTGAGGACGACCGGCTTGTGGGCTTGGCGCCGCTGTTGATCTATCCACGCGATTCTCAGCAGGTGCTCGCGTTTGCCGGTGGCGGAGCGTCGGACTACTTGAATTTGTTGCTTGAGCCGGGAAATGAAATTGAACTATTCCGTCGCGTTTGCGCCGCCCTGGAAAACGAAGGGGGATGGGACGTTCTGGAACTCACCGATCTCGCAGCCAATTCTCGCTTTACCAATCTACCCGAATTGAAGGCTTTCCGGGTGGAGCATGACGTGTGTTCCGTGACCTTGCTGCCGTCGAGCCGGGAAGCGTTACTACAGTTGTTTTCCGATCGCCAGCGCGCCAACTTGCGGAATGCGCAATCGCGGCTGCGCCGCGAAGGCGGCGGCGAAGTGCAACTCGCGACCGACGAGACCCTCCGCGAGTTTCTGGAAGATTTGTTCGTGCTGCACACCAGCCGGTGGTCCACCCGCGGGGAACCAGGGGTACTGGCCAGCGAGCAGGTGCGCCGGTTTCATCTGCTGGCGTCCCCCCGGCTGCTAGGGAGCGGTCAATTGTGCCTCTACCGATTACGCGTAAGCGGCCGCACGGCAGCGGTGATTTACGCGCTCTTCGCGCGCGAGACCGTCTATTGCTATTTGCAGGGCTTCAATCCCGAGTTGTCTTTCTTCAGTCCCGGCACTCTACTGATGTTTTCTGTTATGGAAGCCGCGGTTCGACGCGGCATGCGCCGATTCGACCTTCTTCGCGGCCAGGAAACTTACAAGCGCCACTGGCGCCCGCAGCCCGAGCCCACATTTCGCATGGCCGTGCCCCGCGCCTGCATCGTGAAACTCTTCGCCGAGCACGTGCAAGCTGCCTGAGCCCGCCCGAAGGCATACAGCAAACTACCGAGGGAACATCGCCCCCTTTTGTACAGGATGGTTGGGCAAGCGTTAACAGATCAAGGGGATACTGCGTTGACGCATCTCGCTATAGAGTTCAGTCGAGGTCATAGGCACGAGACGGACGTCAATCCATAAAGCAGCGGTGATCGCAATGATGAAACTGGAAACGGGTAACGGCAGGGACTGGCAAGGTTTTTCTCAGATTCTGGAAGTTATGTCATTTCTAGACGAAATGGAAACTCATTCTCCGGAAGAAATCCGCGAAGCGGTTGAGAGTTTCTGCCAGCTGCCGCCCAACCCCGGACAGACCATGAGCCTGGAGGAAGTAGTCTTCTGGGCGGGTGTAGCCACGGGTATGGAGTTCATGCGGCGCAGCGACGAAGAGACGGTGGACCCGGCCACCACGGAGAAGATGCTGCTCTTTGCCTCCATCTTCTCGCATTCCATGAAGAACGCCATCGTCGATCTTGCGCTGGGAGATCTGGAAGCGAAGGCGCAAGATCCCATCAGCCGGTGGGGAAGCCATATCGGCCACTGAATTCAGTTTAATTACATGTCCTGGAATCGCACGGGGTACGGCGCTTAGTTTACGCCGTCCCCGGAGCATGGCGACAGATTCGGGCACTGTCGCGAGGTCCGGGGACGGTTCCACCGCACCTAGTGAAGCGTTAGATGGCAAGGCACAGGAGCAGGTTGGTGAACAGCGGCACATTGGCTGTGCTTCCTTTGGGTCTCACCCCTGGCTTCCGCAAGCTATAGAAATCAAACGTCTATGCGGGTCCTTCCCTACAGCAACCCTCATATTGAAGTACAGCGACGGCCTGATCGTCAGTTGCAGATGCATCCGCTATGCTCAGTTCGGATGTTGCGAGATACGACTTACCAAGAGGAGGCAGTATGCTTTATTGGGCGTTGGTGTTTCTGATTGTTGCGATTATCGCCGCCATTTTTGGCTTTGGTGGCGTCGCTGTCGCGGCCGCCGGAATCGCGAAGCTCCTGTTCTTCATTTTCCTGGTGGTGTTCCTCATCACCCTGATCACGGGCCTGACTCGCCGCGGACGAACTGGGATATAAGCCATCGCCCGACGAGTCGGCAAACTCAGTTTTAATCGCCGGACCGCGGCTGGTTTCTTCGCGCGAAATGGAAACCAGACTTCGGTCCGGAATGTTTTTTCCCCTCCTTCCTTCGTCACGACTTCAGTTTCTCTACGGCACGGATCGGCATGATTCATCTAAGCCCGGCAAATCTTGTGGGCGCGCGTCGACCCTCATCATGGAATGACTGAGCTTCAGCCAGCCGGGGATCAAACTGGGCTGGCGAAGGCACTCCCCTGCGCCTGACGGTAACGCCAGGAGGGTCGCGCCCGGACTTTCGAGGGGATGGGGCCAAAAATTAAGGGCCCACTTAAGGGCCCTTTTCCCAGGGGAAGCGGGTTACGAATTGGTTACTGCGGTTGAGTTGAGCTGCCGGCTCCGGTCCCCGTACCCGTTCCCGTACCGCTGCCGGTCGTCGAGCCAGTTCCGGTTCCCATACCGCTGGAGCTGCCTTTGCTCTTGATCTTGCAGTTTTCGGAAACCATGTCAACGTTACTGACGTTGAACATCCCGTGCGACATGCTGGCACTGGAGTTTGACCCGGCATTGCCTGTCGTACCCGCGGCGCCCATGCTGCCTTTTTCCCAAGTGCCCTTAACCTTCACTTCATGGCCGACGTGGGCAGACACGTCCTGTCCGGTCAGGGGGATTTCGCCTTTCTTGGTTTGGAGAACATATTGGCCGTTTTGCGACTCAACGCAGCCCTTTATGGTCTTCTCGCCTTTTTCGGCGTGGTTCTCATTGGCGGTGTTTTGATCGGTTTGCGCGGTAGGCGAGGTCTGGTCGGGTCCCATTCCCGGCTGGCTCATCCCTGGCTGCGGTTGGCTGTTGGGAGATCCCATTGTGGGGGACGATCCCTGCGTGCCTTGCGCGCCACGAGTCTGAGCGACGGCCGTGGCTACGCACAACGCAAACGCGACAAAAATAGAAAGCGTGATCTTCTTCATTGCCACTCTCCTGCTCTGAATTGAATGATCGCCGCCTAGGCGACCGTTCGTTGTCTGTGATCAGACGCCTGCGCCACAGGCACAGGTTGCAGGTCGTCTTTCCTATGCAGCAATCGGTGTATGGCGCCTAAGAGCTGGCTGCGCGGTCCGGCTTTGTCACACCAGCCATCGACGCATTGACGCGCGCGCTGCGGAACCAGTGAGCTGCCCGAAAACAGCAGCACGGGAATGTTTGGATTCAGCGACTTAATCGCTGCCGCAACTTCGCCGCCGTTCATCTCCGGCATTTCGTAATCGGTTACCACCAGATCGATCCGATTCCCTGAAGCCATGCGCAATCCCGCTTTGCCGGCGGTTGCGGTAAGCACGCGGAAACCGAGGTTTTCGAACATGGTCTTGTAGAGACTGAGCGCAGGCGCGAAATCGTCGATCCACAGCAGGGTCGTGCGTAGGGACTTGCATGCCCCGCTTCGCGAGCTGCGGAAAATAGACGCGTGCTGGTTTCCGGGCACTCTCGGACGAATGGTAGATACACGTGCGGCCTGTGCAAGTCTGGGCATGGTGTGACTTTATTCCGGGAGGTTGGTCGACACAATGCGTCGAACGCTGTAGTTAAACTCCGGTAAAACCTGTAGGTGCAGAGTCGTTCTAACAGAACGATTTTTTGCGCTTAGGCTGTTGAATCGAAACCGGAAGCTGCGGTCTTCGATAACTAAGCTACTTACCTTAGATTGCGTGTCATTACACTTCGAAGACGCGGTACACGGCTGAGGGGTTCTGAGCTTGCAGGAGGGTAATGGCGACGTTGTGTACGGGGACGCCGCCCGGAGTTTTGCCGTCGCAGGTGCCGTTATGAGCGTGCCCGTGAACCACCAGATCGGCTCCGTGCCGGTCGACCACTTCGGATAACCGCGAGGTCCCCAGGAAAGGGAAGATTTCCTTGGCCTCGCCTTCCACGGTTGCCGCGATGGGGGAGTAGTGAAGCACGATCACGCGTTTCTTAGTTCGCAGCTGCGACATCGCGCGTTCCAACTTCAATGCCTCATCGATGCTGGCGCGAACGAACGTCTTGATCTCCGGTTCTCCGAAAGCAGTCAATACGCCGCGTCCGAAACCGCCCACAAAGCCTTTGGTGCCGGCAAAGCCTACGCCGTCGCGCTCGTAGGCGCTGCCGTCCAGGACTTTGACTCCTTCCTGTGAAAGCATGCGCATGAGGTCCGCCTGGCGATCGCTTTCGTAGTCATGATTGCCCAGCACCGCCACGGTTGGCAGCCGCAGCCGGACCAGCACGTTCAGCAGGGGCTCCATCTCTTCAGGCCGGCCGTAATTGGTAAGATCGCCGGCCAGCACGAAAACGTCGGCTTCATCGCGCACGCGGTTCAACTGGTCGTGCAACGCCTGGAAACGCGCCGGGGTGAAATGCAAGTCGGCAGTGGCGGCAATTCTCATCACTCATTTCCAGCTTTGCGCGCGGAGTGCGGCGCGGTCGCGACGCAGGTGGCGTGCTTGCGCAGGTGGCGCGCTCGATACATGCTTTGGATGTCTTCCAGGCCCCAGTCTTTCATGTCGATGGAGAAGATGTTTTCATCGACCAGGCTGCCTCGGAATGGCGCTTGCGGATCGTGCGTCTGGACCAGCTTGCCATAGCGCGAAAGCAGGTCCTGCCACAACCGGGAGGGCACAAAGTCGCTGTGCGCAGGATACACGTAACGAAATAAAATGAGCGCCCACAGAAGCATTTCCCAGTGTTCGCCCGTCAATTCCAAAATGCGTTCCCATTGCAGTTTGCCCTGAGTTCTATAAATGATGTGCGCGATATCGGCGCCATCAAAGCGTTCCCGGCGGGTGACAAAGAGCTTGGAGGCCAACAAGTCTTCGGGCGACAGGATTTGAGATTCTACTCCCGCAATGGTTGCCGGTTGGGTGCGTCCTAGCCAGCTGTCGTCCACGACCATGGCGGCATTGCTCATGCCGGAAATCAGGTCCACAAAGTATTCTCCGCGGAAGGCCTTCGAGAGCCACACCGGGTCGGGTGTTTCGCAATGGAAATTCTGCGCTCTTAGATAGTCCAGGGCCCTGGGAACGTCATCCGGCTTCAGGAAAAGATCAAGATCCTTGGTGAGACGCCAGATGCCGGTATATTTCTCCAGGGCGAACGCTCCCGCGACCGCGTACGGCAGGCCGTGATCGTTCATCGCCCGTAGAACTTCGCGATAGAAGCTCGCCGCTTCCGGAGGTAGCGTTCCCGGCCGTGCGGAAGTCGTCGAAGAACTTTCGGGCGATTTTGGCGCGTGTTCCGGCACGAGCCTTGGATGTTGCTTTGTACGTGGTAGTTGCAGCGGAGCGTGAGCTTCGAGCGGCAAGGGTTGAGCGGGCAGATGCGCTGCCAGTTCGCCCGCTCCCCCCTTGCCGCGCGCGCAACGCAACTCTGGAAAGGCGCATCTTTGAGAAGCACTCCTGTACGTGAGCCCCATGTCCTCAATATCGGAAGTTAGCGCGTCCGTTCCAAAGCCTTTGCTCTCAGCCACGGATATTGCCTCGGATCCCGCCAAGGCGAAGCTGGCGAGACAAATCACTGAACTTGGCGAGTGGTTCCACAATCTGAATCTGCACGGCGTACCCACGGCGCCTCACCATTTCCTGGGGGATTTTCCCAGCATCAAATGGCGGCAAATCGCCGACGCGATTCCGAGAGACCTGAAGGGTGCGACCGTTCTCGACATCGGCTGTAACGGCGGGTTCTATTCGATCGAGATGAAGAAGCGGGGCGCGAGCCGGGTGCTGGGCATCGATGTCGACGACCGCTATCTAAACCAGGCGCGGTTTGCGGCCAGCACTCTCGGGGTCGATGTTGAGCTGGAGAAGTGTTCGGTGTATGACGTGGACCGTTTGCCGGGACAGTTCGACTACGTCGTGTTCATGGGCGTGTTCTATCACTTGCGTTACCCCCTTTTCGCGCTCGATAAAGTGCTTAAGAAGGTGGGCAGAACTCTGATTTTCCAGACCATGGTGCGAGGTTCAGGAGAGGTGCAGGACTGGGAGAGCGATTATCCGTTCTGGAATACGCAAATTTTTGAGCAGCGTGATTTTCCCGCCATGTATTTCATCGAGAAAAGCTATTCGCACGATCCCACCAACTGGTGGATTCCCAACCGGGCCGCGGTGGAAGCCATGCTGCGAAGTTCGGGGCTGACCCTTGAATCGCATCCAGAACCGGAGACGTGGGTTTGCTCGCCGGCGGCGGTGAAGCGGGACGGAGCCTACGTACTCGACCGCGAGCTCGACGGAACATTATGAAAGCCACGGCCACACTGAAGCCCGGCCACGGAGACATGCTGCATGGTTGAAGCGGTGATGCTGTGGAACGAACCCAACAATCTTTCGCATTGGGATTTCAAGGTCGACACCGACTGGAGGATGTTCGCGCGCATGATCACCCTGGCGGCGCGCGAGATCCGCAAAATTAATCCGGGGCTGACCATAGTCCTTGGCGGATTATCGCCGGTGGACCCGAATTTTGTGAAGCTGCTCGGCAGCTACGGCGTGATCGATGAAATTGACGTGGTCGCCATCCATGGCTTTCCGCTGGACTGGAATCACTGGAGCATACACGACTGGCCAAAGAAAATTGAGGAGATCCGGCAAGTCACGTCCAAGCCGGTGTGGGTTTCGGAAGCCGGCGTGTCAACGTTCGGCGCGGAGGAAGTTCAGGTGTTCGGCATTCAGCGCACGGCGGAGTTGTTGCTGCCCTTAGTGGATCGCGTGCACTGGTACAGCCTCTACGATTTGCCCGCGACTTGGACGGCCACCACGCGCCACAAGGAGGCCGAAGGGAGTGCGTATTACCGTCACTACTACATGGGCATCCTGCGCGAGGACGGCACGCCCAAGCTGGCGCGAGATCATTTTCCCGAAGGCCTGGGAATCTGCCAGTGGTTTCACTTTGAGGATCATCGACTCAACGATGCTGTCGAATGGTTGCGCAGATTGAATGTGAGTTATTTGAGGACCGGCCTGAGCTGGGCAGATTCGTTTCGTCCCAACGCCGAGCAGTGGTTCGACCGGCAGATGGCTGCAATCGAGGAATTCAATACCACGCTGACCCTTTGTTTCACGCCCGAACATTTGGGCATGGTGCCGCACTACACCAGTCCCCCTAGGAATCCCGAGGATTTTGCTGAGTTCACAAAAAAAATCGTGGAACGATATGCATCCGCCCAGCAGGGGCCAGGGGCCGAGAGGCCGGTAATCTCAGAGGTCCCCGCGGGATACGCTGAATTCAGCTAACGCCTGCGCTCGCCTGCTCACGGCCGCTCAGCCGCGCTTACTTTCTTAAGACATCTCGCTCTGAATGACACACATCCAAAGTTCGCTGGGAATGTTCCCGTGTTGCAGCACTTCCGGTGCATATCAGAATTGATTCGGTTCCAGGAAGTTGCGGGCCGAAGTTAAGACCATCTGATAGGAGCGAGCTTTAAGTGAAGGCACGAAAAATTCTTATCACAGGGGGCGCCGGCTTCGTCGGTTCTCATACCGCAGACGCGCTGGTCCAGGCCGGGCACGAAGTTGTCATCTACGACAATCTTACTTCGCAGGTGCATCAGAACCGGGCGTCGTACCTGCCGCGAGGCGCGCAGTTCGTGCTCGGAGACGTGCGCGATCTTAACAAGCTCAGCGAGGTGGTGAAAGGCGTAGAGGTGATTTACCACCTGGCCGCCGCGGTCGGGGTGGGCCAGTCGATGTACCAGATCGCAGAGTACACATCCACCAACAATCTGGGCACCGCGAACCTGTTTCAGGCGATTTTGAATACCCGCAGCACTCCGGAAAAAATCGTGGTCGCGTCCTCTATGTCGATTTATGGCGAGGGCAAGTACCTGTGCCGGGAGTGCGGCGAAGTGGCTCCGCCGGCGCGTGGTCTCGACCAGCTTAAGGCAAAGAAGTGGGAGACGCTCTGTCCGAAATGCGGCGACGCGCTGATCCCGGTGCCGACGCGCGAGGACAAGCCTCTGCAGTGCACATCGGTTTATGCGCTCTCCAAAAAAGACCAGGAAGAGATGACCCTGCTGTTTGGGCGCACCTACCAGATTCCCGCGGTGGCGCTGCGCTATTTCAACATTTACGGAACCCGGCAGTCTCTCTCGAATCCCTACACCGGCGTTGCCGCCATTTTTGCCTCGCGGCTGCTGAATCAGAAATCGCCGGTCATCTTTGAAGACGGATGGCAGATGCGCGATTTCGTCAGCGTTCACGACATTGTTCAAGCCAACCTGCTGGCGATGGAAAAAGCCGCGGCGGATGGAAAGACCATGAACATCGGATCCGGAAGTCCGGTGACCATTCGCGAAGTTGCGGGCGAGCTGGTGCGAGCACTGGGAGCGAACGTGCCTTGCGACATTACCGGAAAATATCGCGCCGGAGACGTGCGCCACTGCTTTGCCGATATTGCCGCGGCAACCCAGTTTCTGGGTTACAGGCCGCGAGTTGGGTTGAAGGAAGGAATTGCGGAACTGGCCGCATGGCTGGAGTCGCAACAGGCGCAAGACAGTGTTGAGGAGGCGATGCAGCACCTGACCGTGCATGGGTTAGTAGCATGACATCCGCCGTACTTCGCTTGCCTGAATCCACAGTACCCCTGGGGTACGGTCGAGGTCGGAAATGAAAAAGCCGCTATCGTTCCGTTCTGTCCTGATCTTTGGAGGAGCGGGTTTCATCGGGTCTAACTGGGCGAATCACCTGCTGGAGACCACGGATGCACGTATTCACATCTTTGACAATCTTTCCCGCCGCGGCGTCGAACAGAATGTCTCGTGGCTCAAGCAGCAGGCTAAAGATCCAGAGCGGCTGAAAATCACCGTAGCCGATGTGCGTGACGCAGCAGCGGTTCAGAAGGCTGTAAACAGTGCCACGGAGATATATCACTTCGCAGCCCAGGTTGCGGTCACGTCGTCGCTGGTCGATCCCCGGGCTGATTTCGAAGTCAACGCCTTGGGGACGCTGAACATTCTGGAAGCAGCGCGCCAGGCGGGACGCGAGCCCTTCATTCTGTACACCTCCACCAACAAGGTTTACGGCAACCTTTCGAACCAGCACCTGGTGGCTACCGACCGGCGCTACTGCGCGCTTGACGAGAAGGGCGTGAACGAATCGCAGCCGCTGGAGCTGTGGTCGCCCTATGGATGCTCGAAGGGAGCAGGCGATCAATACGTTCACGACTACAGCCGGCACTTTGCCATGCCAACGGTTGTATTCCGCATGTCATGCATCGCCGGGCCGCGGCAGTTCGGAAACGAAGATCAGGGCTGGGTGGCGCACTTTGTGTACTCCGCTCTCGCAGGCAAGCCGGTGACCATCTACGGCGACGGACGACAAGTGCGGGACGTGCTTTGCGTACACGACCTGGTGCTGGCGTTTGAAAAAGTTCGAGCCCAGATCGAGAAGACCGCGGGACAGGTTTATAACGTGGGCGGCGGCATTCACAACGCAGTCTCACTCAGGGAAGTGATCGACGAAATCGAGAGTGTGACCGGAAAACGCATTCACCACACCATGCAGAGGCCGAGGTCGGGTGATCAGCTCTACTACGTAAGCGACTTTACGAAACTGAACAAGCACACGGGATGGAAACCGCAGTACACCGTCAAGCAGACGGTGAGGGCGCTGGTGGAGTGGTGGAAAGAACGTCGGCCGCTCGCGGAGCCCATGCCGGTTGCAGCCCTGCGCCAGTCGATCCTGCTGGAGTATCCGGAGGCGGCTTCATGAAATTTGCCTTGGTGAATCCGGCTTGGACCTACGAAGGCTCGACTTACTTCGGCTGCCAGGATCCCCATTATCCTCTGGAGCTGCTGTTTGCCTTTGATCAGTTACTGACTGCGGGGCATGAGCCCCTGCTGATGGACGCGCACCTGGATCAGTTGAGCGTGGGGCAAGCTCGCGAGCGGCTTGACGCGTTTCGGCCGGACTACCTGGTGATTCCGACTGCGCCCTCGTATTTATTCTGGCGCTGTCCGCCGCCAGAACTGCGCGTTCCCAAGAAATGGTTTGCCGAGTTGCGCAGCCGGGCGGTCAAGGTCGCCATTGGGCCGCATCCTTCGGCAACTCCCGGCGCGACGTTGAAGAAGCTGGGCTGCGATGTGGCCATGCGCGGCGAGCCAGACCAGACGTTGCCGCAGCTCGCTTCGCGACCGTGGTCCGAGATTGAAGGGTGCTGCTGGCGGGATGATTCAGGAATCCACTTGAGTCCCAGCCTCGGCGTGACCGACATGTCGAAACTTGGCGCGCTCAGCTTTCACAACTACAGTGTTGAGGCGCACTCACATCGGCACCACGTCTTTTGTGGTTCCGGCCGCGGCGCCGAACTGGAGTTCGCCCGCGGATGTCCCTGGGCCTGCAGCTTCTGTAACAAGACCCTCTTCCGCAACAAATTCCGCGAGCGCAGCGTGGAGGCGGTTCTGCAGGAAGTGGATACCCTCATCTCGCGGGGAGTGGACTACATCTATTGGATTGACGAAATCTTCGGGGTTGGCAAGAAAGTACGCCAGTTGCTGAGCGAGCTCAGTTCGCGGAAGATCACGATCGGGCTGCAGACGCGTATCGACCTTTGGGATGAAGAATCGCTCGATCTGCTCGGCAATGCTCACTGCATTTCCATGGAGTGCGGCATCGAATCAATCACCGATGCTGGCCGCGATGAACTGAACAAGAACTGCCGCATTTCGACGGAACGCATTCGCGACCTGCTCATCTATGCGCGCAAGCGGGTTCCCTGGGTGCAGGCAAACCTGATCTTGACCGAGCACGACGCACGCAGCGACGTGAAGGAGTTCCAGGAAACTCTGCGGCAGAACGGAGTGTGGGTCAGCGAGCCGGTTCCGATGTTCGCATTTCCGGGGACGCCGGACTATGCGCAGCGCTTCGGCCCGCCCGATGACTACGCCTGGGAACGCGCGCATCAGCATTACCTGAGCGCGTTTCGCGAAAAGGGCTTCAGCGACATACAGGATCAGCAACCGGCGCCGATCGAGGACCTCGAATGCACGTTCTGATGACCTCCGACACGGTCGGCGGGGTCTGGACTTACACGCAAGAACTGGTTACCGGCCTGGTTCAGGCCGGACACCGCGTCACCCTCGTAAGCTTCGGCAAGTTGCCGTTTCCTTACCAGACCGCGTGGATGACTACGCTGCCCGGGCTCGATTACCGCCCGACAGAGTACCGGTTGGAGTGGATGGAGGTGGCAGAGCGGGACATCGAAGAGTCGAGGCGATACCTGCAACTTCTCGCGGAAGAGGTGAAGCCGGACCTATTGCACCTCAGCCAGTACTGCTACGGCGATATAGATGTGAGCGTGCCCAAGATCGTGGTGGCGCATAGCGATGTGGTCAGCTGGTGGGTCGCGGTTCACGGGAAGGAACCCGAGAACACGCCCTGGATGATGCGATACCGTCAAACGGTGACTCATGGGTTGGCAGGAGCGGACGTCGTGGTGGCTCCGTCGCAGTGGATGCTCGAAGCTGTTCGCCGCCACTACCTGGCTCCGCAACGAACCGCGGTAGTTTACAACGGCAGGACCCCGGAGCTGTTTTCAGCGGCAGTCCCGAAGGAAGACTTCGTGCTTAGCGTCGGCCGGGTCTGGGACGAAGGCAAGCACATGCGGATTCTCTTTGAGCGGGAGCTGCCGGCGCCGGTGCTGATCGTTGGCCCGGAACGCGAGCCGGGAAGGGAAGCGGATCACAAACCGGCAAAACTTCCGCGCAACGTTCACTTAATGGGGACGATGTCGTCGGTGGAATTAGGCGATCTTTTTTCGCGAGCGGCGATCTACGTGGCCACCTCGCGCTATGAACCGTTCGGGTTGTCGCCGCTGGAAGCCGCGCTCTCAGGTTGTGCTCTGGTGATGAATGACAATCCCGTTTTTCAGGAATTGTGGGGTGACAGCGCGTGCCATTTCAAAAAAGATGATCCTGACGATCTGGCGCGGAACGTTGAGCGCCTGTTAGACAACCCCGAACTCCGGGTCGACTCCGCTGAACGCGCACTTCGCACCGCCCGTTCACGATTCACAACCCTGCAAATGGTCCAGCAGTACGACAGCCTTTACCACGAAATCTGCTCCACGGCGGGGGTCGCATGAGCGGAATACTTCGTTTCCGCTTCTTCGCCCATTCCTGGATCTCCGATTGGAACCACGGCAACGCGCATTTCCTGCGCGGCCTCGCCAGCGAGCTAGTGCGGATGGGCCATGAGGTCCGTTGCTGTGAGGAAAAAGACGGCTGGTCGATGAAGAACCTCGCCCAGGAAGGCGCCGATATTGCGGCTCAAGCCTTCACGACTTTCTGCAAGTCATTTCCTGAGCTGCCGGTGAACTTTTATCCGCTTGGGCCCGAGCTGCAGAATTTCCTCACAGCCGAACTGTCACAAGCAGATGTTGTCGTTCTGCACGAATGGAATTCACCGCGACTGGTGGAGGCCGTACTGAACCTGAAGCCGAAGTTCGGTTTCCGCGCGCTTTTTCATGACACGCATCACCGCGCCTACACCAATCCGCGAGAGATTCTTCGCATGCCCCTCGACCGGTTCGATGGAGTGCTTGCCTTCGGGGACATCATCCGGCGAATTTACCTGGACGCTTTCGGAGTCAAGCGCGCCTGGACGTTTCACGAAGCCGCCGACACCCGCCATTTCTTTCCCGTTAAAGCCGGCAAAGACACTGACGTCATCTGGATTGGCAATTGGGGCGATGAAGAACGCACCCGCGAGCTCGAGGAGTTCCTGATCACGCCGGCTGCGCAAATGCCGGATTACCGCTTTGCCGTGCATGGGGTGCGCTATCCGGAACTGGGTTTACAGCGGTTGGCGGATGCGGGAATCGAGTTCCGCGGATACCTGCCGAACTTGAGCGCGCCTGCGTCCTACGCCCGCAGCCGCATCAGCCTACACGTGCCGCGCAGATTCTATGCCAACGGCTTAAGCGGCGTGCCCACCATCCGCGTCTTTGAAGCGCTGGCAACTGGGTCGCCGCTGGTGTGCGCGCCATGGAGCGACAGCGAAGGGCTGTTCCGGCCTGGCCAGGATTACGTTTGCGTCCCGGATTCAAGCACAATGGTTGCCGAACTCAGGCGCCTGCTGCACGACGATAAGGCGCGACAGCAGCTCGCCGACAATGGCCTGCAAACCATTCGCGCTCGCCACACCTGCGCTCATCGCGCGGAGCAGTTGCTGGAAGTCTGCGAAGAGCTGGAGCGATTAAGAAAACCTCGGGCCAGGTCCTCGGTCCTTGGTCGTGACCGCTCGGCGCCCGGTTGCGAGCGCAATACAGAAGAAGATCTGCGGTTGGCGCACGACCGGGTTTTTGCCGACCCGCGACCGCCCACGACCGGCGACCGGTTCGTTGCGGACGACCGACGCCAGCAGACCGACGACGGGGTTCCGGCATGAGACTCTACGTCTTTGGTTCCAGCCTGTCTTCTTCTTATTGGAACGGAGCCGCCACTTACTATCGCGGAATTTACAAGAACCTGCATGCGCTCGGTTATGACATCACTTTTGCCGAGCCGGACATTTACCAGCGGCAGCAGCATCGCGATTGTTCCACGATCGAGTATGCAAATGTGCGCGTGTACCAGACGCCGGGCGATCTGGACGCCGTGCTTTCGGAGGCATGCTCGGCCGACCTGATCATCAAGCACAGCGGGGTCGGCGCCGACGACGAATTACTGGAGCGTGAGGTTCTGAACTGCCGCCGCGGAAACACCCGTATCGCCTTCTGGGACGTGGATGCCCCGGCAACCCTGGCTCGGGTAGAACAGAATTGTGCCGATCCCTTTCGCCAGCTCGTTCCTGGGTACGACTTCGTATTCACCTATGGCGGGGGAGACGCTGTTGTCGAGCACTACACGCGGCTGGGAGCGCAGAACTGCTTTCCGGTTTATAACGCCCTCGATCCGGAGACACATTTTCCGGTGCCCGCGGATGAGCGTTACGCCTGCGACCTGGCGTTTGTAGGTAACCGCATGCCGGATCGCGAAACCCGGGTTGAGAAGTTTTTCCTGGCTGCCGCCCAGCAGGCGCCGGAGTGCCGTTTTCTGCTTGGCGGCGAGGGCTGGGGTGGCAAGGCCATGCCCGCCAACGTGCGCTGGATCGGGCATGTGGGCACGGCCCACCACAATGTAATCAACGGCTCGGCGCGCATGGTGCTCAACGTCAATCGGGAATCCATGGCGGACGTCGGTTTTTCGCCGCCCACTCGTATTTTCGAGGCAGCCGGAGCAGCAGCTTGCCTCATCACAGATGCCTGGCTGGGAGTAGAGACCTTTTTTGAACCAGGACGGGAAATCCTGGTGGCGGACGGGCCGGAGGCCGTGGTTCGCTACTTGCGCCAGACCACAAGGGAGGCGGCCTCCAGGATAGGCAAAGCGATGCGAACGCGCGCTTTGCGAGATCACACGTACCAGCAGCGCGCGCACCAGGTCGATCGGATTCTCCGTCAGCGCCCACTGCCAGCACGCGATTCCGCTTCGCTCGTCTACTCAGCCTCGTGAGGCTTGGAGAATGAAAATTGTTTTCTGCGGCTTGTCCGTAACGTCTTCGTGGGGAAACGGCCATGCCACCACCTATCGTTCCCTGGCGCGCGCTCTGCGGGCACGCGGGCACCGCATCGTATTTTTCGAGCGCGACCTCGAATGGTATGCGTCGAACCGCGACATGCCCGAACCGCCGTTCTGCAGCGTGCACATTTATGAGCAGTGGGAGGAAGTTATTCCACTGCTGCGAAGGGAATTGGCGGACGGCGACGTGGCCGTCCTCGGATCGTACTTTCCCGATGGTGTGGATGCAGCTTCCGAGGTGCTGAATTCCCGCGTGCCCGTCAAGGCGTTCTATGACATCGACACGCCCATCACGGTGGCAAAGCTGCGCGCCGGAGATGAAGAGTATATTCGCCGCGATCAAGTGCCCGGCTTCGACCTGTACTTCAGTTTCACGGGCGGCCCGATGTTGCAGGAACTCGAAGCAAAGTTCGGCGCCCGCCGCGCCGTACCTTTGTATTGTTCGTTCGATCCCGACCGCTATCGCTTCAGCGAAATTGACAATCGGTTTCGGTGCGATCTCAGCTACATGGGTACCTATGCGCCGGACCGGCAAGCGAAGCTTGAAGAACTGTTGTGCCAGCCTGCGCGGAAGCTTTCGCAAAGAAAGTTCATCGTGGCGGGTCCGCAATATCCCGAGGGGATCTGCTGGCCGGAGAATGTCAGGCGGATTATCCACCTCGAGCCCAAGTTTCATCCGCCCTTTTATTCCTCGTCTCGCTTTACCCTCAACCTGACGCGCAAGGACATGGTTGAGGCCGGATATTCTCCCTCCGTGCGCCTGTTCGAAGCCGCGGGATGCGGAGCCGCCATCATCAGCGACACCTGGCCGGGCCTGGACACCTTCTTCACGCCAGGAAGAGAAATCCTGCAGGCACAATCCGCCGCCGAGGTAAGTCGGTTCCTGGAAGAACTCAGCCCCGAGGAATCGCGCAGCATCGGCCGCGGCGCGCAGGCGCGCGTGCTGGCGGAGCACAGCGCCGAAAAGCGGGCCATGCAGTTCGAGGAGTTCGTAGGAGCGACCTCGCTCGCCAGCCAGTACGCTTAGGCGTTTGACAATCCGGTGATCTGCGCCTGTGTACAATCAGGCGCATGAAATTCCTATCCCGTACTCTGCGCCTGGGCGTTTGTTTTCTGCTCATCTGCTGCGCCAGCGCACAGAACCAGCCCAGGATCAGCGCGGTTCTGGACATGAGCGAATTCGTCCAGGACTGGAAGCAATCCAGGCAATTTACCCTGGATGTGGCCAACGCCATGCCGGCTGAGTTCTACAGCTTCAGGCCGAATCCCGAGGAGATGTCGTTTGGCGAGCAGATGGTCCACATTGCGGGATCAAATATTTTTCGCTTCCATCAGATTACAGGAGCAAAGCCGCCCTTCGATTTTGATCCCGCGAAGCCTCCCGCCGCTGACAAGCAATCCGTGCTGAAGCTGCTCGATCAATCGTTTGATTACGTAATCGGCGTTTTGCCGCAAATCACGCCCGAACAACTGGAGCGGCGATGGCATGTTCCGTCGTGGCAGGGGCGGACCGACCCTGACGGTCGAGCCATGATCATGAACATGTTTGTGCACACGGCGCATCATCGCGCGCAATGCGAAGTCTACTTGCGGGTGAAGGGAATCAAGCCGCCGGTTTATAGGTTTTAAGCAGAGTCCAAAAAAAGGAGGACCAGGATTCCCGGTCCCCTCTTTCAGTATGCTGAGCGATCTATCTAGTTTCGCTGGCGGCGGTGGTCGTAGTACCCGAGTTATCCAAGCTGCCTTGTTCGCGTGCCTGGGACGAATACTTGCGCACGGCGGCCAGGAAGGGTTCACTTCCTGCCGGCGGATTCACCTTGCCATTCAGGATAGTGGCAAACGGCACCATTTTCCCGTAAAGAATTCTGGTTTCGTCGCGGTCCTGAGCGATCTTGGCTCCGCTCAGATCCACCCCGGCGAAAACTCCGCGGGCGCGAGAGTAAGTCAGGACTTCCGCCTTCATCTTCCAATCGGTGCTGGCTTCACCCTGGCGGCCGACCGGGCCAGCGGCAGCCGAAGCATCTGCTCCCACCTTGAATTTGCTGGAAAGCAGCGAATCCATGCCTTTCTGGTTCATGACCAGCATGACTAAATCAATGGCTTGCCCGCCAATCTGCAATCCCCAGCTGCCACCGGTGATGCTGAAAGGAGCGGGAGCGCTCCAGCCATTCGCGGTCCTGCACGTGGCAACGCCCTTGCCGTGGTTACCACCGAAGCCGAGGGCAATCTTTACCATGGATGGGACCACGGCCACGCACTTGGCGTTTTGCATGATCTTGTCGGGAATAGCCTTGTCCTTTTCGGACATGACTTCGTCGAGTACTTGCGCGGCGGCCTTGATGCGTTTTTCAATATCCGACTGGTTATTCTGGTCGGCGCTGTTGTCGGTCTGGGCCGCTAGTCCGACTGTACTGAGCAGCAGCAGCGCTGCCGTGCTCAGAATAACTATAAGAACTCTGCTGATTGCCCCGCTTCTGTGCGTCATTGCGTCATCTCTCCCTTGCCTCTGGTGGGCCTTTTTCAATGCTTTCCCTAGCCATCATAGCCAGCGTCATCGTATGTTCCCATCCGTTCTATGCTGTAGATAAAGGGGAAACACACTCTAAGAGCCGCTTTCGCGATAAAACGCACGCCGTTCCAGTCGAGAACGCGCTGATCGAGACATCTCAGCAGTACTCAGACAGACCATCCGGTGAAACCGGCCTAACTGCTTTTCGAGCAGTTACGTTCGTTACTTTGTCCACAGTGACTTCTAGGTCAGAATCACTAACCATGCGAAGTTGCTGTCTAAGACTGTGCCTCGTTATTGCCTGCGCATTTGCATTCTCGTCCGCACTGCAGGCGAAGCAGCTGGCGGTAGTCACCGATACGGAGAATCCGCTGGCGAACCTCAGCACCGCCGATCTGCAGAAAATCTTCAACCTGCGCTCGCGCACCTGGGCGGATGGCAAGCCGGTGATTGTCGTGATGCGGGACCCATCGTCGATCGGGATGCAACTGGTGTTGCGCAAGCTGCTGAACATGACGCCCGAGCAGGCCAATTCGTTCGTACAGGCGCACAAGGGCTCCGTGGTCATCGCCGATTCCGATGAGGCGGTCATTCGTTTCGTTTCCAGTAGTCACGGGGCGATTGGGGTGGTTGATCTGTATTCCCTGACCAAGGACGTGCACGTTTTGAAAGTTGACGGGAAATTGCCGGTAGAGCAGGGCTACTTACTGCGAGGGGAATGACAATGAACTCAAAGCTGGGTGCAGGTGCGATCGCCGTTTTGCTGCTGTGCGGTGCAGCCGCCGCCGAGGGTGGCGGCGCGCCGGAGGCCCTGCCGTTGACCACGCACTCACCGCAAACTCGCGAACTGTTGGCCAAAGCCTGGGAGTTGGACCTGGACGAGGTGGAGCAGATCAAGGCAGTTGCGGTCATGCGAAAGATCGTCAAAGTCGATCCGCAGTTTGCCATGGGGCACGAGATTCTTGCGCAGTGCAGCCGCGATCCTGGCGAGCAGGTAAGGGAACAAAAAGCGGCATGGGCGGCGAGGAAACACGCCAGCGCCTGGGAGCAGTTGGTGATCGAGTGGTTCCAGAACTCCGCCGACCACAAACTGATTCCCGCGATCACCGACATGAACGAGGTTCTCGGCCAGTTTCCGCATGACAAGTGGGTTGTGTTTTTAGCCAACTGGTGGTTGATGCAGCAAATGCAGTTTGAACGCGCCGCCGAGGTCTACGAAAACTCCGCGATCACGGATTCCCCCGGCCTGATCAATAACGCCGCCTACACCTATGCCAACCTGCACCAGTTTGATAAAGCCTTTGCGCTCATGGATAAGTATGTGCAGATGATGCCCAAGGTGGCGAATCCGCAGGATTCTTACGGCGAACTGCTGCGGTTGGCGGGACGCTACGACGAATCGGTGAAGCACTACCGCGCATCGCTGGCGATTGATCCCCAGTTTTACGCTTCGCAGTACGGCATAGCCGACACCTACGCGCTGATGGGGGATGGTGTGCGAGCGCGCCAGGAATACGGAATCGCGTTCAAGAAGTTTCCTCTGCCGACTCTCGACCAGGTGCAGTGGAAGACCCGGGAAGCACTGACCTACGTTCGCGAAGGCGATCTGAAAGGCGCAGATGCAGCATTTCAGGCGATTGCCGACTATGCTCACGAGCACAAAATGGGGCAGGCGGAAGCCGACACCTACCGGCAGATGGCGATGTACCAGCCGAATCCCCGCCGCGCGCTGCAGTTTCTCGAAAAGGCGGAACATGCGGTTCACGAAGGGCAGAACACTGTGCGCATGAGCGTAGAGCAGGAACTCGCCCAAGTGCTGCGCACGCGGGTGGAAGCGGCCCTGAAAGCCGGCGACAAGCAGTTGGCGTACACGGCCCTGGCGCAACTGGCAAGGCTCACCGCCGACTCCGACGACAAAATTATCGAGAGTGCCTATGAAGCCGCGACGGGAACGCTCTTGTTCTCCGCGCGTAAGTACAAGCAATCGATTCCGCATCTCGAAGAGGACACGGACAATCCTCTGTCCCTGCGGCTGCTGGCTGCGGCTTACCGGCGCGCCGGTGATTTGCAGGGAGAGAAGCACATCGACGAGAAGCTGGCGAATGTGAATGATCCCACGCTGGAGCAGGCGCTGGTGGTGCCCGCGTTTCGCAAGTGCCTGCAGAATCCCAATTGCGATGCCAGCTTCAAGGCTGCATCGGTGAAGCGGTAGATCGACCGTCCAACGGCAGGGCGCGGCCGCAGGAATCTCTACCCGTTGACCGTTCCTCGCAGTGCTATGGCCCTGCGCTCCCTCATTCCTCGTTCGCGCCGGGCTCGCGCTCGGCGGGCGGTTTGTTCACATCAATCGGGGATTGCCCGGCAGCGCGCAACCGCTGGTTCAGGGATGGAAGGTCTTTGGTTTTCAGTTCGCTCCAGGAGATAATCGCTTTCGAAAGCTGGTCACGCGTTGTAGCGGCAGCTTTCTCTTGCGCGCTCGTGGGCTCGACATCAGCTTTCTCGACCTCTTTATAAAGTGCGATGACGCTGCTGTTCGTATCGCTAAGTGCTCCTTCCGGTTTTCCGTTTTCACCTTCGAGCAGTTCGGAGACTTTGCCGCTCAGCGATTTGACTGCATCCTTCACATTGTCCGGCGAGGAATCGGCAAGCTTCGTCAATTGCTCCTGAACCGAGCGAGCCTCAGTTATGGCCTTTGAGCCATTGTTGATCGCGGCGGCCAGTTGCGTTTCGAGCTCAAACTTCTTCTGCAGGCCTGCCAAAGAGGTGGTCACGCGCGGATCCATTTTTATTGTCAACCCGGACTTGTGGGTGCTTCCTGCGGCGGTCAGTTGCACGGTGTAGCGGCCCGGCATGGCGGTGGGACCGAGTGGATGACGAGGAGTCCGGTGCGGCACTGCCGCGATAGGATATTCGTGCTCGCTCGAAAATGGCGCGGCATACCGCAGGTCCCAGACCCAGCGGTGCATGCCGGCGCTGCCGGGGAGCGCCTTCCACGGTTTCAGCCAAACCTGCGGAATCATCTCTTTCTGCAATTCCTCGGGAGCGCGTTCTGGTCGGTCGGCGCTGGAATATTGGCGCACCACTCTGCCCTGCGCATCGAGAATTTCAACCGTAACCGGGGTGGAAGATGCGCTCGCCAGGAAATAGTCGATGATGGCGCCATCAGGCGGATTCTCGCCCGCCGGTTCAGCGGCCGGTAGCGGAGTGTCGGTATTGGTGTCGCGGCGGATCCGGTACGCCTGGGCGGGATCGAACAGGTGCGCTTGCGATTTCGCCACAGCTTCGCTCATCTGCCGCAGCGGCGTGATGTCATCAAGAATCCAGAAGGAGCGCCCGTGCGTGCCCAGCACCAGATCGTCATCATGAATCCACAAGTCACGCATAGAGGTATGAGGCAGGTTCAGTTGCAGCGATTGCCAGTGATCGCCGTCATCAAATGACACCCAAACGGCAGTCTCCGTGCCGCAAAACAATAACCCTTTACGCACCGTGTCTTCACGAACGCTATTCACTGGCGCGTTGTCGGGTAAACCTGTTGTGATCGCCTGCCAGCTTTTCCCGCCATCGTGGGTGCGGTAGATATACGGGCGCAGGTCATCAATGCGAAATCGGCTTACCGAGATATAGGCGGTCTGGTGGTCGTAGCGCGAGGCCGCAATCTGGCTGATCTTGCTCCACGGCGTCAGTGCGGGCGGCGTGACGTCATTCCAGTTCTTGCCGCCATCGCGCGTGATCCAGACCAGGCCATCGTCGGTTCCCGCCCAGATGGTATTCACATCCTGGAAACCGGGAGCTATCGCATAAATCGAGCCCCGCTGCTTGGCGCCCTTGGGATTGAGCTTCGCTTGCTCACCCACGCTGGGTGGAACCCCGGGATCCTTGCGGGTAAGGTCAGGGCTGATACTTTGCCAGGTCCGGCCGCCATCTCTCGTCTCGAAGAGCACGTTGGCGGCGTAATACAGCAAGTGCGGATCGACGGGTGAAAACATGAGCGGTTCGGTGCGATCGACCCGGTACCCGTCGCGAATCGGAATTGGCGTGACGTTTTCCGTCTGTCCCGTGCTCCAATGGAAGCGCGAGACTTCATTCCGTCCCGCGCCGTAGATGATATCCGGATTGAGCGGGTCGGGCGCGACATAGCCGTATTCGATGACCCCCACGGGGTGCCAGTCGCGGAAGGTGATCTCCCCGTCATTGCCGCGGCTCTCTGTACACAGCGAGCCGCTCTCCTGCTGCGCGCCGCAGACCTTGTAGGGAAATGAATGGTCGGTGATGACGTGAAACAACTGCGCCGTGGGCTGGTTGTACCAGGAACTCCAGGTTTCGCCGCCGTTCACGCTGACCAGCGCGCCTTGATCGGAAACCAGAAGAATGATCTTCGGATTTTCGGGATTAATCCACATGTTCTGGTAGTCATCGCCGCCAGGCGCGCCGCGAAGGCTCTCCCATGTCTTACCGCCATCGCTAGAGCGCGCGGTCACAATGCCGGTGCTGTAAACAAAGTCAGCATTCTTCGGATCAACTTTTGGGACAGGCTGGTCTCCGCCGCCAATTTTCATTGCGGCACGAGGATCATTGGTGGCCCGATACCAGTTCTCGCCACCGTCATCCGAACGGTAGAAGCCCAGGCCTTCGTCGGTGGCGTAGCTGGTGGGGTGGGTGGTGGAGACGGTGGCATAGAGCCGGTTAGGATCGCTCGCGGCAACGGCGACGTTGATTTGCACCAGATCGTCCGGCAAGCCCTTGCCCAATTTGCGCCATGTAGTGCCACCATCTGTCGACTTGAAAAGACCGCCTTCAGTTCCGGCAAATGCGTTGTTGTCCTCCGAAGGCCCAAGGCGCGACTGCCACAGACCGGCGTAAACGATGTTGGGATTGGACGGATCGATCTCCACATCCGAGCCGCCGGTGTTTTCATCTTTATGGAGAACCTTGTCCCAGGTGGCGCCGCCGTCGGTGGAGCGGAAAATTCCGCGTTCGAGATTTGGTCCGTAGGGGTGGCCAAGAACCGCTGCGAAGACACGGTTGGGATCACGGGGATCCACTGCGAGCGCCGGGATTTGCTGGCTGTCGCGCAGGCCAAGATGCGTCCAGGTCTTGCCCGCGTCGGTGGATTTGTAAATGCCGTCTCCGACGGAAAGATCTGGGCGCTGCAAGCCTTCGCCGCTGGCAACATACACAACGTTCGGGTCAGAAGGCGCGACCGCGATTGCACCGATAGACTGGGTGGGCTGCTGGTCGAAGATCGGCCGCCAGGTCCGGCCATAGTCGTCCGACTTCCAAACTCCTCCGTCAACCGCGCCTACGTAGAAGACATTGGGCTGATTGGCAACGCCCATCGCAGCGCGCGTGCGGCCGCCACGGAAAGGTCCGATCATCCGCCAGCGCATGCCCTGATACAGATTCTCTGGATACTGTTGTGCGCTCAGCGCAGCCGGCAGGACCAGCAATGCGGCGACGGCAAACAAGAGACAAAGGCGGGTGACTCGTATCACTGGATTGTCCTCTCAGGCAAACGAGAGATCATCCAGCAGGGAGACGCATTTTGCAAGTTCGGGGAAGCGGCCATTCCCGCAAAAGGAGCCCTGAAAGCTCAGAAAATGGGCCCCTCCGTCCCCTCTCGGCACGTGACTAAAGTGACCTGCTAGGGGCACTTCTGTTCGACCTATAATCAGCTAGATACCAGTGCTGGCGCTGGTTCCCACAAATTGAGTATGTCCGATAATCGCGTCGAAGAGATCGTCCGTGGTGCCGTGGCGCAAGTGCTGGAACGCCAGCTGGCGACCCTGCGGGACAGCGTTGTCCAGGAGGTCCTGCGGGAAATTGGACCCTCGCTGGGCGAGCGGCCTTCCGGCAGCAGCACGGCAGCCCTGAAGAAAGCTGTAGCCGCCATTCAGGCCGGCTCGACGCAGAAGGAGATCCTGCGCGCCCTGCTGGATAATACCGTCCTGTACAGCGGCCGCGCGGCGCTGTTCGTGGTCAAGAACGGCTCGGCGACCGGTTGGCAGGGAATCGCCTTCTCGAATAATGACGGCATCAAGGATTTCCATATTGATGTCGGATCCGGGTTGGCCGGAAAGGCCATGCAGTCCCGCGAGTCGGAATTCGGGAGCGCGTCGCAGTTTGATCGTCGATTCTTGTCGACCTTCGGAGCGCCTGCCGACAACAATGCCGTGGTCCTGCCCCTGCTTTTGAAAGACAAGGTTTCCGCGCTGGTTTACGCGGATGCCGCATCGGGCGGCACCCTGGACGAAGCCGCCCTGGATGTCCTGGTGCGCGCGACCAGTGCCTGGCTGGAAGTGATCTCGCAGCGGAAGCAGGCGCACAAGGAAGGGGCGGAGGCTCCGGAGCCTGTGCATTCCTCGCCGTCGAATGATCCGTTTGCCGCGCATGCCCCGATTCACACGGCGAAGGCTCAGCTTGGGGCCGAGGCTCCGCCTGCGGCGGCGATGTCGGCTGCGGCAGCCTGGGGAGGAAGCCCGGCGCCCGCAATCTCCAGTGAGGATGCAGACGTACATCGCAAGGCGCAACGATTTGCCCGCCTGCTGATCGACGAAATCAAGCTCTACAACCAGGCGAAAGTCAACGAAGGGCGCAAGCACAGGGATCTTTACGATCGGCTCAAGGACGATATCGAAAAGAGCCGGGCAACGTACCAGAAACGTTATGGCAACACGCCTGCCGGCAGTGCAGACTATTTCAATCAGGAACTGATACGCAGCCTGGCTGAAGACGATGTGTCTCTCCTGGGCGGCAATTTTCGGCGATAATTGAAGGGACGTGGTGGGGTTTCGCAAGTTGTTTCACTTCGCGCTGTGCTTGAGCGCACTTGTGTGCTCATCCGCGCCGGCATTTTCGCAGACCTCCGATAGCACAACTTCCACCGCAAAGCCGCAATCCAAACCCGCCAAGTCTCGCAAAAAACCGTCCTCTACTCCCAGGAAATCGTCCACCGCTTCCAAGAAGAGATCGGCCCGAAGCAGCAGGCGCAGCTCGCCCCGGTTCCGCCGCATGCACCAGGCGTTTGTGGCGTCGGCGACGCTCAAGCCCATGGCCCAGCAGCTCTTGCAGAATCGCACCCCTGCGGCCTATGCCGGCGTGGAGGCATTCGCCCGCCGCCATAGCGCGGAAGATGCCGGCGCGCTGGCATGGCTGGCCGTCGGTTATGCGCATTTTCTGGATCACGATTACGCCAAGGCCATCGATCCTCTGAATCGCGCCAAGCCGCATGCCGGCGACATTGGCGATTACGTCGCTTTCTATCTGGCCAACAGTTATCTGCAATCGGGACATACCGCGGAGGCAATCGCGGTTTTGAGCGCGTTTGAGAAGAACTACCCAAGCTCGCTCCTGGTGCGCGACGCGCGGGTCCTCTATGCGAACGCCTTGCTTACCGATAATCGCCCCCACGAAGCCGTCGCCCTGCTTGAAACGGTTCGCGAGCCTGTTCGAGCCGACCTCGAACTGACCCTGGGACGTGCTTACGAAGCCGCCGCTGACCCGGCCAAAGCGGTGGCCGTATTGCGCCATTTGTATTTCACTTTCCCGCTCAGTTACGAGGCAGGCGTCGCGGAAACCGAGCTGCAGAAGCTGGCCTCAACGCCGGGGATCACTCCGCCCAGCTTCGGCGACCGCAAGAATCGGGCGGACATGCTGACCAAGGCCAGGCGCTATTCCGACGCGGCGGACGCGTATCGCGGACTTTTGAACGAGGCTTCGCCTGACGATCGCCCTGGCATTCAACTTTCCCTCGCGTATGCGCTGCAGCACTCCGGGCAGAATCGTGAGGCCAAGCGCCTGCTTGATTCCGTACCGGTGACCACGCCCGAAGTGGCGGCGCAGCGGCTGTTTGAAATTGGCGAAATGCAGCGCGCTGCCGACGATGATGACGGTTTCCTGAAAACCGTCGACCAGATCCGCCAGGTTGCTCCCACCAGTCCCTGGCTGCAGCAGGCGCTGCTCTATGCTGCCAACATTTATCTCCTGCGGCGCGACTATGACAAAGCGATCGATGCCTACCGCGAATTGGAGCAACGCTTTCCGGGTGGCCCGCGCGCGCCTTATGCACACTGGAAAGCGGCTTGGCTGAGCTTGCGCCAGGGCCGCAACACGGAGGCAAAAAAGGGATTTGAGCAGCAGATTGAACTCTATCCCGATTCCACCGAAGTCCCGGCAGCGCTTTACTGGCGCGGACGGTTGGCCGAAGAAGACGGCGACGCTGCCATGGCGAGCGCGTTTTACCAGAAGATCTCGGAGCGCTACCTCAACTATTATTACGGCCCGCTGGCGCGCGACCGCGAAGGCAAGCTGAAGATCGCCGCCAACGATCCGCCGCATTACGCGCTTCTCGATCACGTGCCGCCCATCAGCACCATGCCCGCGCTCGCCAACGCGGTCACGCCGGACGACAATCTGCGCGTCGAAAAGGCGCGGCTGCTCGAAAATGGCGGCCTACTCGATTTTGCCGCGCGCGAGCTCAAGGCCGCCGCGGAAGAAGACAAAGGCAACTGGCTCCCGGGCGAACTGGCGCGCATGTATGACGATGCGGGGCGCTACGACCTGGCGGTCGAAACCTTGAAGCGCGCGATTCCGAATTATTTTGCCTTGGACTTTTCGGCGCTGCCGCGCAGTTATTGGGAAGGCCTGTTTCCCAGGCCGTACTGGGGTGACATGAAGAAGTTCGCCTCGGCCAATGGCCTCGATCCCTATCTTGTGGCTTCGCTCATTCGCCAGGAGTCGGAATTCAATCCCAACGCCGTTTCCAACAAGAATGCGCTGGGGCTGATGCAATTGCTGCCGAAAGTCGGCAAGGGGGTCGCTAAGCAGGAGAAGCTGAAACACTTTTCCGCAACCCAGCTGTTCACGCCCGCCATCAATTTGCAACTCGGGACCAAGTACTTCCGTTCCATGGTCGATCAGTTTGGCGGGTTTGAGTATGCGCTGGCGGCCTACAACGCTGGCGATTACCGGGTGAAGGACTGGGAATCAGGAACCAAGTATCGCGACGTGCAGGAGTTCGTGGAATCGATCCCGTTCACCGAGACACGCGAGTACGTGCAGGCCATCATGCGCAACGCGAATGTCTATCGCCAGCTGTACGGAACGCCGTAGCTCAACAGAAGACGGAGAGTCACAGAGAAAGCTTCAAAAGAAATTTCTTTCACTCTGTGTCTCTGTGGTGATCAGTCAAGCGGATTTTTCGGCGGCCGGCGATTTGGAAAATAAAATCTCAATCACCAGCAATCCCGCCCCTACCACGATGGCGCTGTCCGCGACATTAAATGCCGGCCACTGGTAGGAGCCGATATAGACGAGCAGGAAATCGACCACCCGGCCGTTCAGCACCCGATCCCAAAGATTGCCGAGAGCGCCGCCAAGAATCAGCGAAAGCCCCACAGCGCTTGCCGTCATCGCGTGGCTGCTGCGCCAGAGCAGCGCGGAAACGATCACCAGGGCCACGATCGAGAACAGCACCAGCAAGGCAATCTTCCACTCCGAAGGCGAATCGTTGAACAGGCCGAACGCCGCCCCGCGATTCTCCACGTGAGTGATATAGAAGATCCGCTGGATCACAGTGATGCTGTCATGCAGAGAAATGTCTTTTGCCACCAGGTGCTTGCTGACGCGGTCCAGCAGCAGCACGGCAAAGGCAATCAGGAAATGATAGGTTCGCATGATTCGACGGGCTGGCATCAGAAAACAGCCGTTAGCTGTTAGCTCTTAGCTTTTAGTTCGAACCTGGCTGGTTGCAAGCTAAGAGTTAAAGGCTAATGGCTAAGAGCTATGAAGATGCGCGTTCGTCCCCTTTCTCGATTTGTTTCAACACCGCGGAACACCTTTCGCACACAGTTGGGTAGGTCGAATCTTCACCCACGTGGGTCGAGTAATTCCAGCAGCGTTCGCATTTTTCTCCGGGCGCTTTGCTGACCTCAACCGTCAAGCCGCCGGTGCCGTTGCCGGCTGCCGATGGTTCGAGGCCGACGGAAGACACGATAAACAAATAGCGCAGCTCGTCGTGGTGCCGCTCGAGCACCGGATACAGTGCATCGGAGGCGGTGAGCTTCACCTGCGCCTCGAGACTCTTGCCGATCAACTTCTGGTTGCGCACTTCTTCCAGCGCCTTCAGCACCTGATCGCGAACGTTGCGAAGCGTTGTCCATTCCTCCGCCTGCCGCGAGTCCTCGGGACTGCCGCCGTCAAGAACATCAGCCGCGCTGGGAAAGTTCGCGGCATGCACACTCTCGCCCCGTTTTTTTACGGACGAGAGCTGCTGCCATACCTCATCACAGGTAAAACTCATGATGGGCGCGAGCAGCCGCGCTAGCGCCTCGCAGACGCGCCACAAAACCGTCTGTGCTGAACGGCGCTCAACTGAATTCGGCGCCAGGATGTAAAGACGATCCTTAACTATGTCGGCGTAGAAGGCGCTCAACTCCACCGTGCAGTAGTGATTCACTCGCTGGTAGATTTTGTGGAAGGCGAACTCGTCATACCAGCGGATTACGTCCGCGCACAGCGCCCAGGTCAGGCGCAGGAAATAGCGGTCGATCTCCTGCATCTGCTCGAAGGGCACGGCGTTCTCGGCACTGAAGTCAAAGAGATTGCCGAGCGAGTTCTTGAAAAGATTGTTGCGGATTGCCCGGTAGTTTTCCGCAATGCGCTGCATCAGGTTTTCTGAGCCCACCACGTCTTCGCGGAAGTCCACCGAGGCAACCCAGAGCCGGACAATTTCCCCGCCCAGGCGCTTGGCAATATCCGCAGGATCGACGTCATTGCCGCGCGACTTGGACATGGCGCGGCCCTGCTCGTCGAGCGTCCAGCCCGGCGTGGCAACCATTTTGTAGGGAGCGCTCCCGCGCGCACCCAGCGAGCAGAGCAGGGAAGACATAAACCACCCGCGGTACTGGTCCCCGCCTTCCAGGTACAGGTCAGAGGGCCAGGGATAGTTCGGCTCATTCGCGGTCTCGACCAAGTAGCTGCAGCCCGATTCAAACCAGACGTCGATAATGTCGGCTTCCTTCGTCAGTGAAGTTCCGCCGCAGGGGCACTTCGCGCCCGCAGCGAGAGCATCGGCTTCGGGCGTGTACCAGGAATCAGCGCCCGACTTTGCAAACAGTTCGACCACTCGCCGATTCACGGCCGCATCATTCAGCGGCTTCTTGCAGGCATTGCATACGAACACCGCAATCGGCACGCCCCACACGCGCTGGCGCGAGATGCACCAGTCGGGGCGGGTCTCAACCATGTTGGCGATGCGCTCCTCACCCCACGCCGGGTCCCATTTGACCTTCTTGATTTCATCCAACGCCCGCGTGCGGAAGGTCCCGCCGCCCGGCATCGGCGTTTCCATCGAGATGAACCATTGCTCAGTGGCCCGGAAGATGACGGGATTGTGGCAGCGCCAGCAGTGCGGATACGAGTGTTCGACCTTCTCCGAATGCAGCAGCGCTCCGCGCGATTTCAGCAGTTCGATGATCGGCTGATTGGCTTTGAAAACCTGCAAGCCATCGTATTCCGGCAAGCCGTTATGCAGGCGCCCGGCAGCATCGACGTCGCAAGTAGGATCAAGCTTATATTTTTGCCCGGTGGCAAAGTCCTCCGCGCCGTGCGATGGAGCCGTATGCACCACGCCGGTTCCCGTGTCCATGGTCACATAGTCGGCAAGCACGCCCAGAATCTTTCGCCGTTCCCAGGGAAGGAATGGATGATAGAACCACGTATTTTCCATCGTGCGTCCGGGGAAACGCGCAATCGTCTTCGCGTCAGGAAAGCCGCATTTTTCCGCCACGCTTTTGGCCAGCTTCTCTGCCACGATGTAGATCGCATCTGAAGCTTCCAGCGCCACGTATTCCTCGTCTGGATGGAAAGCGACGGCCATTGAGGCGGGTAGCGTCCACGGAGTGGTCGTCCAGATAATGGTGTAAACCGGCTTGTTGCCGTGAATACGCGCGTCAGCCAGCGCCGCGTCAATGGTCCGCAGATCCGACTGCATTCGATAACGCACGAATACGGTAGGGCTGGTATGCGTCTCGTACTCAACTTCCGCTTCGGCCAGCGCCGTGCGGTCATGCAGGCACCAATACACCGGTCGCAGGCCCTTATACACGAATCCCTTCTCGAAGAAGTTGTAGAAAGTAGCCAGCACCACCGACTCGTATTCGGGGGTCATGGTGGAATACGGCTTTTCGAATCGCCCTAAAATTCCCAGCCGCTTGAACTGCGAGCGTTGCAGCTCCAGATATTTTTCGGCATATTTCCGGCATTCCAGGCGCACATCGACGGCCTGCATTTGCAGCTTTTTCCCGCCCAGTTGCTGGTCGACTTTGATCTCGATCGGCAGGCCGTGGCAGTCCCAGCCGGGAATGTAAGGCGCATCGAAGCCCGCCATGTTTTTGGATTTGACCACGAAATCCTTCAAACACTTGTTGAGCGCGTGCCCCAGATGAATCGGGCCGTTGGCGTAAGGCGGGCCGTCGTGCAAAACGTAGAGGGGGGCGCCTTTCCTGGCCTGGCGAATGCGGTAATAGAGGCGCGTTTCCTCCCACCGCTCCAGAATTTTCGGCTCATTCTGGGGCAGGTTGGCTTTCATGGGAAAGCTGGTCTTGGGCAGATTGATGGTGGATTTCAGGTCCAGAGGCACCCGCAAAATTCTCCCAAACAGTTGATTTTTTTCATTATAGGGAGCAAGCTAAACGTCGTCCATTGAGGCCCGCTGGCGTGGACCGGTGCAACTCCCTTTAAATCCCTACAGAATCCTTGGTAATTTCTTTGTCAAAGCCTCTACTTACCTTTGGGTCGAAAGTGTACAATTTTCTTAACAGTTACGTTTCCCGAGCGCTAGCATCTAAACTGGTGGAAGGAGAGAGACTCCTTCGCTGTGGAAACACAGCAGTTTACGAGGCCAGGGTCGCTGAGTCGGGCAACTTGGCGATTCGAGTGCTCATCAGGTTAAAGAACGAGAGCCGGTAAGCGCTGGCTCAGAACCAGGGACTCGGGTAACATATGGCCACATTGGATTTCCAAACACCGCAGACCACCGCATCCGAACCTGAACTGCACCTGCTGCTCCCCAAAGAGGAAGAGCAGTCGTTGTGGCAGTCCCTCGTCGGCAACGTTAAAGACACCTTCTTTCCCAAGAAGCTTCCCCCGCTTGTACTGACGTCAAAGCCGATCCCGGTCAAGGATATCTGGGGTTTCTACAACTACCGGAAGAGCGCAACCACGCTCTCGACCATCGCGCACATTGTTGCGCTGACCGTGATTATCGTGGGCACGATCTACCTGGGTAAGCGGGTAGTACAGCAGAAGCCGAAGCCGACGGTGGAATTGGTGGCGCCTGACCTCAACCCGCCGATCATGAAGCCCGCCCGAACTGAGTCTGGCGGCGGCGGTGGCGGCGGCGATCGCGACAAGTTCCAGGCTCCGAAGGGCAACATTCCCAAGCCGGCCATGGAGCAGGTGACTCCTCCGGCGATCGTGGTGCGGAACGATCATCCGAAGCTTGCCGTTCAGCCGACAGTGGTCATGCCTCCGCAAGTGAAGCTGGCGATGAACGCACCGAATCTGGGTAATCCGACAGCCCCCATTCCCTCCGGGCCTCCCTCGAACGGAACTGGCTCGGGTGGCGGCATCGGCTCCGGCAGCGGTGGCGGAATCGGCGTTGGCGCAGGTCCCGGCGTTGGTCCCGGGCATGGTGGCGGCATCGGCGGCGGTGCGTTCCACATCGGTGGCGGCGTGACCGCGCCCAAAGTGATTTACGATCCGGAGCCGGAATACTCCGAGGAAGCCCGCAAGGCGAAGTACCAGGGAACGGTTGTTCTGAGCCTGGTGGTTGGGCCGGATGGCGTTCCGCGTGACATTTCGGTAAGCCGCAGCCTGGGGCTGGGGCTCGATGAAAAAGCCGTCGAGACGGTGAAGACCTGGCGCTTCGAGCCAGGGAAGAAGGACGGCAGACCCGTCGCGGTTTACGCCAGCGTCGAGGTTGTGTTTCACCTCTACTGATCTGAGTTAGTGCAACCACAAAAGTCCCGCTCGCGAGGCGGGACTTTTTGTTTGCGTCTCTGTTCCGGCTACTCCTTGAGATCGACGTGCGAGATTTCCTGAATTTCTCGTTCCAGAAATAATCTGCCGAGTCGGCGGAATTTCTCGATCGAGTCGGTTACAAAGAACCTGACCCCGGCTGTGTCGCCATCGCGCTGAACCCGTCCCTTTAGCTTTCTCTCGGATACGGAATCTAAATCCACAAGGGTTCGAACCGATAGCGCGGTTGATTCCGCCGAATCCACCAACCTTACGGTGGGTGGAACGACCCGCCGCAATAGTGTTTTGAGCAGCGGGTAGTGCGTGCAACCAAGCAGCAGAACGTCTGCCGAGGCGAATCCGTCGGCGAAGGCTTCCTTAAGGTAAATGCCGGCAACCTGTTCCGTTACCGGATGGTCGACCCAGCCTTCTTCAACCAGCGGAACGAGCAGAGGACAAGCCTTCTCCCGGGCCTCCACGTGCAGCTTCAACAGCGCCTGTTTGTAAGCATGGCTGGAGATAGTCGCCTCCGTTCCAATCACGACCACTTTCTTGGCGCGGGAAGCCGCCCGCGCTCGTTCCGCCCCGGGTTCGACTACGCCTACGACATTCACCATCGCCGTGCTTTGGATTTGAGGCAATGCCAGCGCTGTGGCCGTGTTGCAGGCAATCACGAGCAGGCCCGCGCCTTGCTGTTCCAGAAATCGCGCCGCCTCGCAGGCATACTTGGCGACCGTCTCTACGGATTTCGAACCGTAGGGAAGCCGCGCCGTGTCGCCGAAGTACAGGTAATCGGCTTCCGGAACAACTTCAAGTAAAGCTTTAAGTATGGTGAGCCCGCCGAAACCGGAATCAAAAACGCCGATGCTGGGGCGCATCCTTATTGCACTCGCTCCGGCTCAGCTACAGCGATTTTCAGGTCCAGGCCCCTGCCGCAGCAATTTCCCGGAGGGATGGGGGCTCCATGGGGGCAGGTTTTAGGATGTCCGAGAAACGTGCAGATCTTGTCGGTAGCTTCGGGCGACAGAATGTGCTCGAATTTGCAGGCCTGCTGCTCGATTTCCGATTCGCTGTCCAGCGAAAGACTGTCAGTGAAAAGCCGCTCCGCCAGGCGATGCCGGCGGATGATGTCCGCGGCACGTTGCCGTCCCCGGGGCGTAAGTTCGACAATCATGCTGCCGTCGCCCACGGAAACCCCTGCGGGTTTCAAAGCGTCATGGCAGGGATTAACAAAACGTTTGTGGTCGTGAGCTTCGGGCGGATGCGGCGCCGTGGTCACAAGCTCCATTTCGCGCATCTTCTCGACTGCCAACGTCACCGGCAGCGCGCCGTGCACTTCCATGTGCTCGATCTCAGCAATCCGGCCGTGCTCGGCAAGCACCCAAAGCTCCTCGAGCACCTCGTCGAACTGCTCATCATCCGCCATCGCGAAAACTTCCTGCGCGGCGATCTTCCCATGATGCAGTTCGATTCGCCGGTCGCCCAAGCGGGCGACCACCGGATCGTGCGTGACCATCACAATGGTGCGTCCCTGGCTGTGCAGCTCCCGTAATAGCCGCAAGACAATTTCCTCATTAGCAGCATCCAGATTTCCCGTGGGCTCGTCGGCGAGAATGATCTCAGGATCGTTGATCAGCGCGCGCGCAATGCAGACCCTTTGCTGCTCGCCGCCGGAGAGATGTGCCGGGAGATGATGCGCGCGATCTTTCAATCCCACGCGGGCCAGCGCCTCCAGCGCTTCCTGCTCATCGGTCATGCTATGGAAGTACTGGGCCAGCATCACGTTTTCTACCGCGGAGAGATAGGGAATGAGGTGGAACTGCTGAAAGACAAAGCCGATCTTTTCCGCGCGCACCCGGTTCAGGTCATTACTGCCGAGACTCGCGACATTTTCGCTATCCAGCAGAATCTCTCCCGAACTGGGCTGGTCGAGACAGCCGATCAGGTTCACCAAAGTCGATTTACCCGATCCCGAAGGCCCCATCACGGCGATCCATTCGCCAGGATCCACGCGTAAAGTGAAATCATCCAGCGCGCGAATCACCCCGCCGGCATGGTCCGCCTTCGCCGGATAAAACTTGCTGACATGATTAAGCCGGATCATTACTCTCCCCTCAGAATCATAGCGGGCTGAATTCGGCGCAGCAATCGCAAAGGAAGCAGGGTCGCGATCAAGGTAACCACCAGCGCTCCTGCGAGTACTGGCGGCAGAATGTCGAGGCGCGGCGCCACCGGCGCGTGGAAATTGGCGCGGCCGATCCAGGCGGCGATGCCAATTCCAGCGGCAAATCCAAGGGCTGCGCCAACCAGCGCCAGAACCGCTGCCTCGCCGCTTACAAATAGCGCAATCAGGCGATCCGACGCACCCAGCGCCTTCATGATCGCGAAGTCGCGACGACGGTCGAACACCCAGCCCATGAGCGTCGCCAGTACGCACAGGGCGGCGGTTGAGACGATGAAAGCTGCCGACGAGAGCAGCGTCGACCGCGTTTTACCCAGGATATTGGCTTCCCCTTCGGTCACCTGCCGTACTGGACGCACTTCCGCCGTGGGGAGCGCTTTCTGAAGCTGATGGGCGACGGTGCTGATTTCGTCGGGCGACCCGCTTGCGGCAATTTCAAGCACGGACGGACTCAGCCCGGTCCACGTATGGAAGTCCTGCAATGAAATGTAAACGCGGCTGTCTTCGCCGGCGCCCGTCTGCACAGTGCCCGCCGCAGTCAGGCGAAGGGGATGTCCCTCGTGCGTAAGGGTGAACGTGCCGGCGCCGTCCAAAGCTTTGGCCGCTCTCACCCCCACCAACGCTTGCTCCGCAGCGCTGGGCCATGCGGAGACGGACCACCAAGGGTTCAGTTTCTTCGCCAGGTCAAAGTCTGTTGCCGCCACTACGATTAGCTGGTCCCTTTCCGTGCGCGCGACGGTGTAGCCGAAGGGCACGACCAGGCCGTGGCTTCCCACGAGGGCACCGGCCGCGGATAAGCTTTCTGGAGCGAAACCCTTCCCGCCGCTGGCTTCCACTACAATGTTCGCCCCGAAGTTGCGAAACTCCTTTCGCAGCTTGGCCTGCACATCGACGTAGAGGTTCAGCATGGCGGTTGCGGCAGCGGCGGCGACAATCACTGCCGTCAAGGCCGACGCCGCCTGCATCTTCCGCAGAATGGCCGCGCGAAGCAGCATCCGGAAGTACATCGCGCCGCCGCTTCGCCCTGACCTCACCCTTCACCTCGCAGGGCGAGCACGGGATCGTACTTGACCGCTCGGCGGATGGCGACCGCGCTGCCTCCAAACGTGACTCCTATGGCAATGGCCAAAACCACGGGCATCAGAATGGGGTCGACCTGAATGGAAGAGCCAAAGATGGCGCGGCCAAGTTCGTGGGCGAGCAGAGTGCCGAAACCAAATCCCACAACCCCTCCGACACAGGCCAGCAGCACGGATTCGACAATGAAAATCATGGACAGGGAAAAGTGTCCGGCACCCATCGCTTTCATCAGTCCTACTTCCGTCCGCCTCTCAAACATCGCAGTCGCCATGGCCGCCGAAACCGCAAGGCCAGAGGTAAATAGCGCCGCCAGCGTGATCAGCAGCATCAAGCCTTCGATCCGCGAGAGTACGTTGCCCTCATTTTGCTCGACTTGTCGAATCTGCTCGGCGTGCGAATGCGGAATGACCTCCTGCAACTGATATGCAATCGACTGCGGATAAGGCGAGCAATACCAGCGGTCGCGGTCGGCGGGGCTGAGCGAGTCGGGATTGCGCCGCGCGAAGGCGTCCTCCGGCTTGGTAATTGCGCTCACAAAAATTTTCCGCAGGCCGCCAGGCTTGCCGGCAATTGCCTGGGCCACAGCCAATGGCGCGACGATCTGATCATCTTCGGCTCCCCCGGTAGAAAGAATTCCCGCCACGCGATGCTGCTGATCATGGAACGTAATCTGCGATCCGGGACTGAGAGCCAGGCGCGATGCCAGTTTCTCGCCAACCAGAACGTCTGTGGAGTCGTCGGCCGGCCAGTCGCCATTTACCTTCCACCACGGGAACGTGCTTCGCGCGCCGCTGCTGAAAGTTTTGGTTCCGTAGGTCAAGGTTTTCGACAAGTAGGTGCCGAGCAATGTGACCTGCTCACCCTTCAGTTGCACGTTGACGGGCAATTCGGGAGTAAACGCGGCAATGTTGTTGCTCCAGAAAATGCCCTTGATCCTGGGAAGGGAGGCTTCGTCGAGATAAGCTCCGGAAGCGGCAGGCTTGAGATTCACGCTGCCAATCTGCACGTCCAGACTGTCTTCCTCGGGAGTAACCACCAGGTTCGCGCCATAGGTGCGCAATTCGCGGCTGATCTTGTCGCCGATGCCGGTGGCGATCCCGATCATCGCCGTGGAAACTGCCGCACCCAGCGTGACTGCAATGGTGACCAGCAACTTGCGCCGCGGCTGCCGCCGGAATGATTCGTAAACTAATCGCACGAACATAGAATCAGCGCTGAAACACCTGGACTTTCGCCGCCACGTCCGCTTCGTGGATCACGATGGAATTTCCATCCGCGGTCGAGGCGAGCGGAATCGGATTGCAACCGCCGGGCGTGCCCACCGATTGGGGATTAATCGGCGCCGAGCAATTCTTGCAAACCAGCCCGTTCGGGCCCTTGAAGAAACCAACCGGGCCGCAGATTTGGCAGGCGTCGAACACCGCCGCGACTTTTCCGTCCGGTTTCTGATAAAGCAGGAAGCGCACCTCGGTCCCATTTTCTCGAACCGAATAGCGATGCAGATCGCCGTCCGAAACCTGCGACAGGGGGATGGTGGCCATTCCGTTGCTGAAGCTGACCGGAGTAGCCGGAGACAGCTGGCTCAGGCTTTTGGCATAAATGAATTGCGCCGTTACCAGCACGATGAAGAGGAACGAGGTCGCATAAACCGATGCCATCCACAACCGCTCGCGCCGAGCGGTCCAGATCGCTTTCCGCCTTTCCGCGGGGGAATCTGCAACTGTAGCGGGCAGCCGCCGCCGGGCCTCAAATAAAACCATCAGTGCGGCCAGGGCCAGAATCGTGACCAGGAAAAACCATTCGTTGGTCACCACCGGACCGATCAGAGCCATCTCTTGCTTGGAGGAGGGAAGTACTCCGTTTTCCGAAAGTTCGTGCAGTCCGGAAACGATCAACTGGCCGGCCACGAAGAACAGGATCACCGTGGTGACCCGGAAGAACTTCTGCAGGTTGATGCGCACGCTCCCCTTCACGAACATCACTCCGAAGAAGATGGCCGCCAAAACGCCCAGCACCGTTCCAATAAAGCTCAACAGGGCAGTGGAGTTAAGCCGCACCGCAGCCAGAAAGATTACCGTCTCCGCCCCTTCCCGCAGCACCATCAGGAAAACAAAAAGAAAAATTCCGATTTGCGAGCCGCGACTGGCTAGCGCTCCCAGTTTGCCTTCAATTTCACCTTTCATCTTCTTGCCCGTCTTCATCATGAAAATGATCATGGTGATGACGAACACTGAGGCGCCCAGCATGATCCAGCCTTCGAAGATGTCCTCGTTCAGTGCAAAGCGGGAGAGCACAATGGCGGCGCCGATGCTGGCGACGAACGCGGCCGTGAGCGCCGCAAATACCGATTTTTTCAGATCGGTCCGCTGAATCTTCGCCAGGTAGGCGAGGGTGATGCCGACAATAAGTGCGGCCTCCACGCCTTCGCGCAAGGTGATGAAGAATGATTCGATCAAAGCTGGCCCCCACCGCATCTAGTTGCAACTCAGTTGCAACTGAACCTCTATTGTTAAGCATATCTGGCGAGCAGCACAGCGTCAATGTTCTGAAAGTGGGTAAGGGAACCACTCCTACTGCCTCAGAACGTGCTCCGGTTCCGATGGTGTCTGCGGCACCTGCCATCCGGGAAGCTGCGTGCTTCCCGTAATCAGCCGCGCCCCGCGCTCGTAGGTGATGTAGGACCAGAACCACTGAATCAGCACGAGTATTCGGTTTCTGAACCCTATGAGGAAGAACACGTGCACAAAGAGCCATGCGAGCCAGGCAAGGTAACCGGAAATGTGGAGGCCGCGAATTTGCGCGACTGCCGCAGCTCGGCCGATTGTCGCCAAGCTGCCTTTGTCGACGTAATGAAAATCCTTGCGCGGAACTGCCTCCAGGTCACGTGCAATATTCCCCGCGACTGCGCGCCCTTCCTGCATGGCGACCGGAGCCACTCCCGGCAGCGCATTGCCTTGTTCATCCTTGAGGGAGGCCAAATCGCCAATCACGAAGACTTCGGGGTGATTGGGGATGCTAAGGTCGCGATTAACCATCACGCGGCCGGCGCGGTCGAGCGGGGCGTCGAGCTGCCTGCCGAGCGGCGAAGCCGCCACGCCTGCAGCCCATAGAACCACCGCTGCCGGAATCCGTTCCTTTCCCGCCCACACGGCACCGGGCTCGACTTTCGTGACCAGTGCCGACTCCCGCACTTCCACACCCAGCCTTTGCAGTTGCACGACTGCGCTTGCGGAAAGGTCCGGCGGGTACGCGGGCAGAATGCGTGGCCCGCCTTCCAGGAGGATGATGCGAGTGCTCTTGGGATCAATGGCCGCGAACTCGTTCCTGAGCACCTGGCGTGCGATCTCGGCCAGCGTTCCGGCAAGTTCCACGCCGGTCGGGCCTGCGCCTACGATGACAAAATTGAGCGGCGGTTCTGGTGCGTTCGCCAGTTTTTGCTTTTCCGCCAGTTCAAAAGCCAGCAGGATTCGTCTGCGAATTTCGAGCGCATCCTCCACCGTCTTAAGACCGGGCGCGAGAGGTTCCCACTGGTCATGGCCGAAGTAGGAGTGCCCGGCGCCCGCGGCAACGACCAGGTAGTCATAAGGAATCTCCGCGTCGGGGAGCTCTACCACGTGGCGTTCCAGGTCAAAACCTGCGGCCTCGCCGAGCACAACCTCGACATTCTTGCGCCCGCGCAAAATCCAGCGAATGGGAGCGGCAATTTCTCCCGGCGAAATTCCCGCGGTTGCGACCTGGTATAACAGCGGCTGAAATGTGTGGTGATTTTTGCGGTCGATGACCGTCACGTGAACCGGGAGTCTCGCCAGCTTTCGCGCGCACTCCAAGCCGCCGAATCCCGCTCCCACCACCACAACTCGAGGCTTCTTCTCCGCCATACGCCCCCCAGGTACGGACGCAATCCGCGACGCCGCCACTGGCATCGAACATTAAATAGATTCATTTATGATCGAGAAGTTGGAAGTTATTTCTCCCACGGAGCCGCGGGATGAAGGCAGTCTGGGCACTCGCGTGCGCCGTTCTCCACGGCAATGGCGAAACCTAGCTGAAGTCGCGGCCGTTTTTGCTTTGGTCCTGGTTGCGGTCTGGACGCCGCAGGGTCCTGTCAACCAGTTTTTCAGTATTGCAGCTGCCGCTTGCGTCGTCGCATTCGCAATCACCGCAAAATGGACGGCTTCGGAGATGGGATTAACCCGTCCGCTGGCCGGGGTTGTATCGATCCTGATCTCCGGTGCGCTGCTTTGCGCAGGAATCGCGCTGGCTGGAGTGGCGCTTCGCTTCGCGGGAGCCGGCAATCCGTTGCCCTGGGGCCGCTCGTGGCAGTATGCCATCTGGGCGCTCGCGCAGGAGTTCATCCTGCAATCGATCTTTTTCCTGCGCCTGGAGACGATCCTCGGGCCAAAGCGCGCTGTGATGGCTGCGGCATCGCTGTTCGCCTTCGTCCACCTGCCCAGTCCGCTGTTGACTTTTCTGGCTTTCTGCGGCGGAGTTGTGTTCTGCGAACTGTTCCGCCGTTGGAGGAATCTGTACCCCGTGGGAATTATTCACGCGGCGCTTGGCTTGACGATTGCTGCAAGCTTGCCTGATCACTGGCTGCATCACATGCGAGTGGGCATCGGCTATCTCACGCTGCATTCTTAGGGATTGACGCTAGCAGGCTACTTCGTATCCACGCCGAAGCCCAGTATGGCGCTGACTTCCACCGGATCGTTCCCGCGAAAAGCCGGGGAAAATTTCCAATGGCCAAGAACTGCGATCACCTGCTGCGCAGCGGCGCTGTCGTCGGTCTGCAGCACGTGCGCATTCTTCAGCAGGCCAGTCCGGTCTACTTCACAGGCAATCAAAACCTTTGAGTGTTGGGCCTCAGACCAGCCGGCAGGAGTCTCAACCCGGAGTGCGCGTGGCGCAACGAGTTGATTGGCATAAGGATGTCCGAGCGATGTGGGGTCCGCAAACTGCATCACGGCCGTGCCCATCTTCGTATTGATGTAGATCGTGTAAACGCGATCGCCTTTGAGGAGTCCATAGAGGTTGAGGGCACCCCCGGCGCGGGGGCTGGCAACCACGGTAATTCCATTGCCCAGATTCTTTGCTGCCGCGGAATGCGCCATGGCGTTGGGCTCGGGAGTAGAACCGAAGCTGGGCAACGTAATTACGTTCTTGCCACCCGAAACCGACACCCCGGGAACTTTTACGCTTCCGTGGTTCATGATCCCGGCGCCCCCTGGTCCAGGGTAGGGAGAGTTCGTGTTGCGCGCCATCGTGACGGTGCTCTTGCCGGCGCCGGTGGAAGTCGCGCCAGGGTTGCTGCCCGAGGGTGCGGCACCTGGACCCTTCCCGCGGGAGATACCGTTGCCGCCACCCTCGCCATCAGAGCCGGTTCTGGCGGATCCGGCCGGCGACATTGCAAGCGTCCCCTTTTCCAGGAGTGCTGGAGCAGCAGCTTGATTGCCGGGCTGGGGTGAGATAACAATGCCCGTTTTCGAGGCGGCCACAGACGACTCCGGGGTGGCTCGCGGCGGCTGGACGTGAGCGATGCCAAGGCCGGGTACGTGGCTGGGTTGCGCCGCACCAGCCGGCAAATCCGGGGCAGGCGGCGCCACTGCCGTATTGCCCAATGACCGCAGTCCGCGGCGAGTTTCGTCTAATTGCACCGGAGGAGGTGCGACCGCCGGGACTGCCCCGCCGAGGATTTGCCCGGGCTGAAGGGTCGCCTCCATGACTGGCGTGGGCGGGGCAACCGTCGCTGCCGGCAAAGCCAGTTGTGCTGCCCGGCTTCGAGTTTGTACCGGTGCGGCCACAGGCGGCGGTGCCACCGCCGGCGCCGCTAGCGTAGGTAATGGCTCTGAGCGGCTTCTTGACGCTTCGACCTCAGGAGGCGGCGGCGCTACCGCCACCGTCATCGCTGGTGTTTGCCGCTTCAGTGTTGCCCTTTCCACGATGGGAAGGGCAGGTACACCAGGCCGCGGTTTTGGCGGGGCAACGGGCAGTGCATCCGACTTGTAGGCCAGCAGGTTGGAAATTTGCGAATCGGACTTGGGCAGATCGAGTTGAGGCGCGTCTGCCACTTTGTCGCGCAGAACGTGATCGCGAGCCACCCGGATGGTCTGCGACGCATGCGCCTGGGACGCTCCTCCGCGCGCCCCGTGCGCTCCGGCGGCGGCTCCGCCCAAGTCCTCCGTTTGTGGCAGTTCATCGCTGGAAAAATAGATGACCTCGTGCGCCCTATTCACCGGCTCGGCAAGGGCGGGTTCAACCGCTCGCGCCGGGTGGGCGATGGCCGTCGCTAACGCCACGACCTCCAGCAGAAGGGAAAACGCCATGCCGCGAAGGGGAAAAAGTCCGGCGCGCGCCTCAATCCGCAACTTGGGAGGCGAAGGCCGAAGCGCCGGGCCCAGCGCGGAAAGGAACCCCTCCCAGCGCGAGCTCCAGTTCACGAGCAGTTGCGGTGCTTCGTTCATGCGGCTTCCGCCTCGTTAAGTGAAGTTACGATCTCTACTGTATCCCCAATAGATGTTCTGCTGCTGCCGATTACGCCGGAGGGCAGTTCGAGAACCGACGCCGCATGCAAATGAACCGGCGCAAACCTCCAGGGTGGAACAGTCTCACGTAACTCAATTACCACATTGTGGCGGTCGAGGTAGATCAAATCCAGGGGAAAGCGCATGGCGAGCGTGTGTACGCCATGACACGGAACAATCCAGAGCGCCTGCCCCGCACCGAAAGCCGCTGCTTTCGTGCCCACCAGGCCCCGCAGCCGCAACCAGTGCGTGCCTGCAACTCGAACATCGCGGGCCAGGCAGCTTCCCCGCGTCCGGTTAAATGCGGCCATGGGCGAGGCGATAGGCATGAGAAAACTACCGTCGGATCGTGGGGGATAAATCGCGGATCAAACCAATCAGCGCCGGCCCCAGGGTCACGAAAATCAGCGGCACCAGGGCGAACAGCACCAGCGGAATCACCATTTTGGTGGCGGTCTTCGCCGCGGCTTCTTCCGCCCGGCGGCGGCGCTCGGTTCGCAGCGCGTCGGAATACATGCGCAGGGCCTGCGAAATGCTGGTTCCAAAGCGGTCGGTTTGCACCAGGGCCGAAACCAGCGAGCGCACATCGTCAACTCCGGTGCGTTCGGCCAGGTTCCGCAAAGCCTCGGCCCGCGGCTTACCGGCCTTCATTTCAAGGTTCGAAAGATAGAACTCCTCGCTCAGTTCCGGATGCGCGTACTTCAGGTCGTCGCCCACCCGCTGCATGGCCTGATCCAGAGAAAGCCCGGCTTCAACGCACACAACCGTCAAGTCCAAAGCATCCGGAAGGCCGACCGTGATCAAGCGCTGGCGGTCGCGAATACGTCTCTTGAGAATGAATCGCGGCAAGAACAGGCCGAGTGCGGTCGCGCCCAACAATATAGGAATAGAGCGGAACTGGACGAGGGCAATTGCCATCCCGAACAGCGCCGCCGCGCCAAAAATTCTGCTGCCCTGGTAGAAGACTAAATGCCGCCGCTCGCGGAACCCGGCCTTGGTGAGCCATGCGCGCGAGCGGTCTCCGGGCGAGAACTGCAAGGCCCGGCCCACGGGATCGAGAATGTGATCGATGCGCTCGCGCAAACCTGGCCCTTGCTTCGTCTGTTCCTGCAGCCCTAAATCGCGCAACCGCTCTTCCAGCACTGAGGACGGCGTGTGCGCGGCCAGCCCAAATGCGAAGGCGGCGAGGGATACCGCAAGGAAGATCACGAATGTAAGCGCCACCAGGGTCATGGGTTCAAACCTGAATGCGAATAATCCGCCGAATGACAAAGTAGCCGATGGTCTGCAGGGTAATTCCCGCGGCCAGCAGCATGTGACCGATGGGATCATCGAACAGCGGACGGATAAAACCGGGATTCACCACGAGCATGGTGATCACGATGGTCGGGGGAAGTCCCATCAGCAGCATCATGGTCAACCGGCCTTGGGCGGTGTAAACCTTGACCTGCCTCAAGATTTTGAACCGCTCGCGAATCATGTAAGAAAGATTGTCCAGGATCTCTGCGAGATTGCCGCCGGTTTCGCGCTGCAACATCACGGCGGTGACGAAGAATTTCACATCCACGAGCGGCATTCGCTCCGTCAGATTGAGCAGGGCATCGCGAACCGGCATGCCGTACTTCTGTTCCTCATAGAGCTTGCGAAACTCGGTGGCCACGGGTTCCGCTAATTCGTTGCACACGATCTCAATCGCCATGGTGAACGCATGTCCGGCGCGCACGGCGCGGGCGAGCGTATCCATAGCCTCGGGAAAAGTTTCTTCAAAGTTTATGAAGCGGCGGTTCCGCCGCCATGACGCATAGGAGTACGGGACGATGGCGCCCAGTCCGGCAAAGGCAAAGGTGAGCAGCACCGCCTCATTGCGCTCCAAGGTGCCAGTAAGAAGATAGCCCATGACGCCCAGAATCGCCGCGCTCACAAGCGAAAACAGGAGCATGTTGCCGACCCGGACGGTCAAGCCCGCTTGCTCGAGCAGCATTTGCAGCTTGGAGGCGCGCTGCGAGCGCCGCAGGATCGTGTCGAGAACCGGAATGCGGCTGAGCATTTCATCGCGCAGCAACGCCAGAGTCTCCTGCGGCGCCGCCCCCGCCGGGGCTGCGGCCACGCGAGCGCGAATCAAGCGCGCGCGTGCGCTTCGCTGGTCGAGCAACACTCCAAACGTGAACGCCGCAAACGAAACGGCAACGAAGACGATGATCGGAATCGCGATCATGTGTCGATCAGCACTCAATATTCACTCAGCACTCAATTCCCGGTCTGATCCCTCTCGTGGTTGGGGAAACGGGAACGCTGAGCGCCGAATGCTGCAATGCTTGTTTCAAACCTCCAGCCGCGCCTCGAACAATTCCGGCCGCAACGGCTGGCCTGCCGTGGCCAACCGGTCCATGAATCTTGACTTTGCGCCGGTCGCGCGAAATACCCCGTGTACTCTACCGTCCTGGCTTATACCCGTACGATCAAAGGTGAAGATATCCTGCATCCAGATACTTTCGCCTTCCATGCCCGTGATTTCGGAAATTGAGACCACCTTGCGAGTGCCATCCGTGAGCCGCGCGATCTGAACCACAACGTGGATCGCCGAGGCGATCTGCTGGCGAATGGCCCTCTCGGGAATATTCAGATTCGCCATGGAAAACATGCTTTCGAGCCTGGCTAGCGCGTCGCGCGGCGAATTGGCGTGAACTGTGGTGAGTGAACCCTCATGGCCGGTATTCATGGCTTGCAGCATGTCGAAGGCTTCTTCGCTGCGCACTTCGCCCACGATGATGCGGTCCGGACGCATGCGCAAGCTGTTGATCACCAGTTGCCGTTGCCTCACCGCGCCCTTGCCTTCAATGTTGGGCGGACGCGTCTCCAGCCTTACCACATGCTCCTGCTTCAACTGCAATTCGGCGGCGTCTTCAATGGTTACAACCCGCTCGTCGTCAGGAATAAAGCCGGAGAGGACGTTCAGCAGCGTGGTTTTGCCGGCGCCGGTCCCCCCCGAAATCAGGATATTGAGCCGTCCCCTGACCATGGCCGCGAGCGTTTCCAGCATGGACTCAATGAGGGTTCGATTCTCGATCATATTGCGCGCGGTGATGGGATCGCGTCCGAATCGCCGGATCGAAAGCACCGGCCCATCCAGGGCGAGCGGGGGAATGATGGCGTTGACGCGGGAACCGTCGGCCAGGCGGGCATCGACCATCGGCGAACTCTCATCCACCCGGCGCCCCACTCGCGAGACGATGCGGTCGATGATCTGCATCAGGTGGGCGTCGTCCTTGAAACTCAAGCCTGTGATCTCCAGCTTTCCCGCGCGTTCGACGTAGACCTTGTTGTAACGGTTTACCAGAATGTCAGAGATCGTAGGATCCTTCAGCAGTTGTTCAAGAGGGCCGAGGCCAAAGATCTCGTCGAGAATCTCGCGCGACAGGCGCTCGCGCTCGGCAAAGCTCAGGGGCACGGCCTCGCTGTTGACGGTGCTGCGAATCACCAGCAGCACTTCTTCGCGGGCCGCCGAGCTCGGGGTGCGACCGAGTTTTTCCAGGTCGAGGCGGTCGAGAATCTTCCGGTGCAGGTCGGCTTTAACCTGCTGGTATCCACTGCGCTCGAAAGTCTGGACGTTAGGCATAGCGACCACAGTTCAGCAAACTCCCAGTTGATAATGCGGCATAACCGGCTCGCGTTTCTTGCCAAAATCCAAGCACTTCACAGAATCCTATTTTCCTCCAGGATGGGCTGATTTTCCGTCAAACTTTTCCTTGTCCAGGAATGGTTGCGGACCCTTGGGGAGAGCCGGGCTCTGCGCGCTCGGGGCAATCCGGTGCACGGTGCACAGGACGACCAGTTCCGTCGAACTTTTTTGCGCGTTTTTGCTGCGGAATAGATTGCCGAGGATGGGAATATCTCCCAAACCGGGCATTTTGCTGTACTGGTCGGTTACGCGGTTATCCATCAGGCCCGCGATCACGAAACTCTGTCCATCCCGGACTTCAAACTCGGTCTGCGCGCGACGGGTGCTCAACGCCGGAACGGTAAACCCGGAAATGGTCAGCGCGTTGGTGAAATCCAGCTGGCTCACCTCAGGCACAACCTGCAAGTGGATATTGTTGTTGGGCATGATCAGGGGGGTGAATTTGAGCTTCACTCCGAATTCACGGAATTGTATGGTGACCGCGGTGAAGCCCTGGCCGGGCTGGACAATCGGGAAAGGGAATTCCCCCCCGGCGAGGAAGCTGGCTTCTTTCCCGTTCACTGCGATCAGGTTCGGCTCGGCCAGAATCTGTAGCAGGTTCTTTTGCTGCAAAGCTTGAATCAATAAGCCCAGGTTGATGTCGTTACGAAAGAGGAAGAGGTTCAGAGGCTGAGTGAAGTTGATATTACTTTGATTGTTGGTCCCCCCACTGCTTCCACCCGTTGTGTTCTGTCCGTTGGAAACCTGGAATCCGCCGAATTGCCCGGTTGTCAGCGTGCCAAGGGTGTGCCCGGTGCCGGTTGAAAAGGCATTGAGACCCAGCTGCGTCACCGCCGTGCGATCGACTTCCGCGAACTTGACT
>DASVAJ010000089.1:0-15211 GCA_036376415.1 Terriglobales bacterium | reverse complement strand
GCATGGCGCGTCACTCCCAACCTCGTTCTCACGGGGGGCGTGCGCTACTCGCTCCTCCAACCTCCATATGAGGTGAATGGCAACCAGGTATCTCCCACCGTCAGCATGAATGACTGGTTTAAGCGTCGCGAACAGGCCATGTTGGCCGGCCAGACGCTTTACTCCGGAACGCCCGGAGGAGAAATCCAGATGGCGCTGTCCGGACAGGCAAACGGCAAGAAGCCGTTCTGGGGCTGGGACTACAAGGACATCGCTCCGCGCGTTGCCTTTGCCTACTCGCCCCACGCCGACGAAGGTTTCCTGCACAAGCTGTTCGGCAGCGCGGGAAAGAGTTCCATCCGCGGCGGGTATGGAATTTATTTTGACCATTTCGGCGAGGGTATCGTTAACAGCTTCGACCGGAACGGGGCATTCGGTTTGACGACAGCGCTGGACAATCCTGCCGGTAGCCAGGACGTGGATTGCACCCCACGCCTTACTGATCTTCACACTCTACCATCCGCCAGCGCGTCTTACTGCGGGCAGCAGGTAGTTGGTGCACCGCCTGCCACTTTTCCAAACGCGGTTACGCCCCCAACTCTGTTCAATCCTGGTTCCTTCTCGATCTACTGGGGCATGGATGACAAGCTGAGGACGCCCTACTCGCATGTATTCGATCTGTCGATCACTCGAGACCTCGGTCATAACTTCGTCGTGGAAGCGACTTACATCGGCCGGCTTGGCCACCGCTTGCTGCAGGAGGAAGACTTGGCCATGCCGCTGGATCTAGTCGATCCCAAGTCCAAGACAGACTACTTCACGGCTGCAACTATGCTGACGAAGGCGGCAAATGCCGGCACGGATATCAGCCAACTTGCGCCGATCCCGTATTGGGAGAACCTATTCCCGGGCGCTGCCGGCCAGCTCGGTTTTGGCGCTCCTAACGTGGGCACAGCCACCAGCAACAACACAGGCTGCGCTCCTGGCGTCAATTGGCAAAATGCCGGTTACACGGCTACGCAGGCCATGTACGACATGTTCTCCTGCTTTGCCGGCAACGAAACTACAGCTCTTTTTGTCGCCGATCTCGACTGCTTGCCGGCATGTGCGCAACTGCCGGGACAGTCTGCCCCTCAGCCATTCAACTACTGGGATGATCAGTTTTCTTCTCTGTATGCCTGGCGCAGCATCGGGAACAGCGCCTATAACGGCCTCCAACTCACGCTGCGTCACGCCATGAGCCGCGGACTGCAGTTCGACTTCAACTACACCTACTCCAAGTCAATTGATATTGGTTCCAACGCTGAACGCGTTAATGAATTCGAAGGTTTCGGCTTCGCTAGTCAGGTCATCAATTCCTGGGTGCCCGGCCAACTCAGAGGCGTTTCCGACTTCGACATGAAGCATCAGATCAATGCCAACTGGGTTTACGAACTTCCCTTTGGCCGCGGGCGCAGCTTCGGTAGCACCTCGAATAAGTTCGTCGAAGCTGTCTTCGGCGGTTGGGGAGTTTCTGGCATCTTCCATTGGACCAGTGGATTGCCGTTCAGTATGGCCAGCGGCGCTGGCTGGTCGACCAACTGGCAATTGGAAGGTGCGGCGGTTCAGACCAGGCCTACTCCAAAGGTGGGTGTTTACAGGGATGCGAGCGGCGACCCCAACATGTTCAAGGACCCAGCATCTATAGGAACGCCCGGAAGTTACTTCCGCTTTCCCTATCCGGGAGAATCGGGACAACGCAACAACCTTCGCGGACCGGGCTATCTTGAGCTGGACGGCGGGCTCTTCAAGAGTTGGAAGGTTACCGAACAACAGAACCTGAAGTTTGCATGGGAAGTGTTCAACGCGACCAACACGCCTCGCTTCGATGCGGCTCAATCTGCCTACCAGTTCGGCCTGACGTTCGGCAATTTCGGGACATACACCAACACGCTTAGCACCCCGCGCGTCATGCAATTCTCACTGCGTTACGACTTCTAGGAACGCGGGAACTTGTATATTTGGGGCGGAGCGATCCGCCCCTTATTTTTTGTGCAAAGTAGAGGACGGCTCAGGCGGAAAGACTTGATGCCGGTACGCCTACCCCAGCGGCGAGTCGCTCATCCGAAACCGTGTTCTCACATGTTCCGAGATGAACTCAATCGCCGGTCGGTGCCGGATGGGATCGTCTTGCGCCAGATATTTCATGGCGTCCACGAGCAGTTTTTGACCGTCTACGTAGCGGGGATCCGAGGTGCGTTCGCGACGTTTATTGCCCAGCTTAGGAGGGACTGTAATCGTAAAAACTTTGGCCATGAAGGAACCCAACTGAAGGTTTTGTCAGTATAGCGTCTGTGTCTTAAATCTCCGAGCTATTTTATTCCACCGTTCTCTTTCTTTGCCTTCAACAACTTACCCTCGCGGGGTGACGGTCTGCGTCTTGCTGGTGGTCTTCAGCTTGAACACGTCGTCCCCGATCTTCTCATGCAGCTTGATCTGCGAATACTTGGCCAGGCGGTAGTCACCCTGCGGCTGAAACAGTTGTTGCTGTACCGAAACTCCACGGTCAGGGTCGATCCACAGAAAAATCTTGGCGTAGGTATTCTTCACTTTCTCAGATTTCGGAATCAGTTGCAGCTTCGCCGTTTTCACCCCTTCGATCGTCTCCGGACCCATGTAGGTCACGTCGAAACTTTTCTGCAGATCCTGACCGCTGGCTCCGAACCCCAGCACGATGTAGCTCTCGAATTCCGAGTGATTCTTTCCCAGATCGTATTCCGTGACCTGATCCAGCTTGGGCTGGTACAGGCGAATTTTGCCGCCGGTCAGCAGAACAAACTTCGGTTCCGGTTTCATGGATGACGCGCTAGCGCCGGTCTCCTTCACCTCGGCCATCATCTCCACCTGCTTGTCTGATTTGCGGTAGTAGATCACTCCTTTGTCGACGCCGATGATTTCATCAATCACCTTTTGGTACGTTTCCCACTCGAAATTCGCCTGCGCTGTGGTGAAGTTCGCGGCCACCGCATCCATCTTTTTCAATACGGCATCCAGAGCGCCAGGGTCGGCCGCCTTTGAGGCTTGCGCAAGTGCCGGGCCCGAATAGGTCGCGATCACGATCAGCAACAGCAGCAGCAGCGAGAGACGTTTCATTCGACTTTCCTGCTTTCTGGTAACCACGTCTACTCCCGCTGGGCCAGGACTTTGTAGCTCTGCACCTTGCCCCTGCGGTCCGAAATCGCTTCGTAACTCACAATCGAGACCGCGCCGGCAATCGGCTCGATGATGTGCAGCAACTGGTCGCGTACCGCCGGATCGTCCCCCGGAGTGACCGCGTTGGCGGCCACCTGAAACGACAAGTGACCGTCGGCTTCGGCGGTCACCACTACTTCGGTCGGATGCGGATTCCGGGAGATGGGTTTGTCGTTGAAATTGATGACCAGCGGCGAAAACAGGACAAAAATGATGATCACCGTCACCATGATGTCGTAGTGGAGGGTGCCACGCTCATGCTGCCACAGAACATAGCTGCGGATTGTTCGCCAGATGGCGTTCATGGGCACGGGCGCGCCGGGAGCGGTATCGGTCGTGAGTTCCGCTTTATGCAAGTCTATTGACCCCCGGTGCTCTTGGCAAATGAGCGGTGAGCTATGAGCAATGAGCAGTGAGCAAATCCCTTTGGGCGAGAGCTTTTGCTCATCGCTTATCGCTCATTGCTCATCGCTCGCTGCTCGCCGTAATTCTTTCCGCTCCAATGTACGGCCGCAGCGCCTCGGGAATCAGCACGCTTCCGTCGGCCTGCTGATAATTCTCCACGATTGCTACCCAGGTGCGCCCCACGGCTAATGCGCTGCCGTTGAGAGTATGTACAAATTCGGTCTTGTTCTTGCCCTCCGGCCGGTAGCGGATATTCGCACGCCGTGCCTGGTAGGCCTCAAAATTGGAGCACGACGAAATCTCGCGAAAGAGTTGTTGGCCCGGCAGCCACACTTCGATGTCATACGTCTTCGCCGAAGCTGCTCCCATATCGCCCGTGCTCAACGCCACCGTCCGGTAATGCAGCCCAAGCTTCTGCAGAACTTCCTCCGCATTCCGCGTGAGCTTTTCATGTTCCTCATAGGACTGATCCGGACGCGTGAACTTGACCAACTCTACCTTCTGAAACTGGTGCTGGCGAATGATGCCGCGCACGTCTTTGCCATAGGACCCAGCCTCGCTGCGGAAGCACGGAGTATAAGCGGTTAAGCAAATCGGCAGCTTCGTCGAGTCGAGAATCTCGTCGCGATACAGATTCGTAACCGGAACTTCCGCCGTGGGGATCAGCCACAGATCTTTGTCGCCGTGCGGCACCCGGAAGGAGTCAGCAGCGAACTTCGGCAGCTGCCCAGTCCCATACATCGACTCCGAATTCACCAGATATGGCGGAAGGACTTCCGTGTATCCATGCTCGCGGGTGTGCAGGTCGAGCATGAAATTGGCGAGCGCGCGCTCCAGCTTTGCGCCCAGGTCCCAATACACGGCAAAGCGGGCGCCGGTGAGCTTCACCGCGCGTTCCAGGTCCAGAATGCCGAGTTGCGCTCCGAGATCCCAGTGCGCCTTGGGCGTGAAATCAAATTTCGGAGGCGTACCCCAGCGCCGCACCTCCGCGTTGTCCTCAGCGCTTTTGCCGACTGGAACACTCGCATGGGGAAGATTAGGGATGCCCACCAGAATGTCCCGCAGCTGCCCGTCAAAATCGCCGGCAGTCTTCTCCAGTTGCGAAATCTTCTCGCGCAAGTCTTTAGCCTGCGCCATGGCCGCACTCGCGTCCTGACCGCTCTTTTTGAGCTTTCCGATCTCTTCCGTAGCCTGGTTGCGTTGCGCCTTGCTGGTCTCCGCTTCGGTGATGGCCTGCCGCCGTTTCGTATCCAGTTCGCGGAAGTCCTTCAGAACGGCAGAGGGATCCATGCCGCGCTGCCGCAGCTTCTCTTCCACCAAAGGCAGATTCTCTCGCACAAAATTCAGATCGAGCATGGGAACTCAATACTGTATCGGAAAACAGGCGCGAAATGTACTCTGGCGCCAGCTCCGGCCTGGCGCGCCACACGGGCATGCGGCACGAAGGAGGCCCGCTGGGGCTTCCTTCGTGCCCATGGCTGATGTTGATTTCTATTTCGCTGGTGCCAGCGACTTCAGGTAGGCCACGACCGCTTCCGCATCCTGCCGGTTGTAGCGGTACTGCGGCATGGGGGGCCGCGCCGGTAGCCCGTTATAGGCGATTCCGGTCATAAAGAACTTCACCGCTGCATCGTGCTCCCAGCCGGGAAGTCCCGCGATGTTGACCGACTTGTCGGCCCACGGCATCGGAACTGTTGCCTTGAAAGGAAGATCCGTACCCTTCAGCCATTGCTCTTTAATCGGCTCCCCCTTCTCGTTATGCGGAGTATGGCAGTCGCCGCACATGCCGATATTTTCCACCAGATACTTGCCGCGCTCCACTTTTGCCGATGGACTTGCAGCTCGCGTCTTCGACTCGCCCGCGACCATAGACACCAATCCGAGCGCAACCACGATAACTATTAGAATTTTCGCTTTCACAGGGCCCTCTTCGTTGGAGTTTTGGGGGAGTTACCGGCAATATAGCACGCTCGCGTCTGTGAAGAACGAGCCTTGAATGGGACGCCAAAGGAGAGCATCATGAAAGGAGAAAGCGAGGTGCGCTATGGCCGAAAAATGGCATTCCGGCATTACCATGCATAAACTGTCGTTCGGCAGCGGATTCATCGGACTGCTCTTCGCCGCCGGAAGCGCCCTCATCTTTGTTCTCGGATTTCCCACGCTGTGGTACTTCGTCGCGCTGGCCTTTGCCTTTGGATTGGCTATTGCCGCGGTCCTTCGGTTCGCGAATAACTGGCGCACCAGGCGCAACCAGCCGCTTTCGATCATGGCGGTGAAGGATGAAGTGCGGCCGGACTCCGCTCCCCCCAGCAAGGACCGGCATCTGTTGCGGGCGACTCCGAAGTTCGCGTCTGCCTAGATCTCTCTGGCTTTGGGCTTATCGCGCCAGCCGTGTAAACTACCGTCGCGATGCCATCTCCCCACAGGTCTGCCCGCCGCTGCACCGCGATTCTGCTGGCTTCATTGGCGGTGGTGCTCAGTGTTCCGCTGCCCGGTTCCGCCTCGGCTTACAACGCTCGGCCTAAATTGATCCTGATCATCGTCATTGACCAGTTCCGTGGCGACTACCTTGAACGCTATCGCGACCAGTTCGGCGAAGGCGGATTCCGTCTCTTTCTCGATCACGGCGCATACTTCTCGAATTGCTTTTACAACTACGCAAACACTCGTACCGGGCCCGGGCACGCCACCCTGTTTACCGGCGCTTACAGCAATGGACACGGGATCGCCGACAACGAATGGTGGGACCCGCACAAGAGAAAGATGGTCACCTCCGTCGAGGATGACTCCACAAAATTGGTGGGTCCCGCCGGCGAGCATGCAGGAGCTTCGCCTCACAATCTGCTGGCCGATACGCTGGGTGACGAACTCCGCCTTGCGACTCAAGGTAAGTCACGCGTCTTCGGGATTTCACTGAAAGATCGCTCGGCCATTCTTCCTGCCGGCTTTGCTGCCAACGGCGCCTACTGGATCGAGCCCGGCAACGGTGCTTTTGTCACCTCCACTTACTACCGCGACAATCTTCCGCAGTGGGTGCAGGAGTTCAACTCCAGCACTCCCGCGAAATACTGGGATCGCGAGTGGAAAGATGATCAGGGAAAAGTGCTGCGATCCACCGCTCACCGCAAAGGCCGCAAGGGGGACGATGCCGGATTCTACGAGGTCGTCGGCGGCACCGCCTTTGCCAACGAATACGAACTTGAGTTCGCCAAGCAGTTGATCAGCAATGAGAACGTTGGCGGAGGCCCCGCCACCGATCTGGTCGCGGTGAGTCTCTCCGCCAATGACATTCTCGGCCACGCCGTCGGCCCCGATACCCCCGAGATGCGGCAGATGGCCTTGGACCTCGACCATCAGTTAGCCGCGTTCTTCAACTTCATTGGGCAGCGGATTGGCCTGGCGAATGTCTGGATCGCGCTCTCCGCAGACCATGGCGTTTCCTTTCTCCCCGATGCGGCCCAGAAGTTGCACATCCCCGCCGCTAATCTCGGGAAGGCCAACCTGGACCAGCAGATCAATACGACACTCACCGCAAAGTTTTCGCCCGGACATCCCGCCACCTACCTGCGTTTCGACTACCCGGTCGCCTGGCTCGATAACAATGCCTTTGCCGCCGTTCATGTGAGCGAGCAGGATGCGGAAAAATCCGCAGGCGAAGCCATCAAGCAGGCCGGCCTGCGAGGCTACTTCACCAAATCCCAACTCGCCGCAGGAGAAGTTCCCAATACCGAGTTAGGCCGCAAATATCTGAACAGCTACTCGCCGCTGGGAAGCTGGTTCGTGATGGGCATTCCCAATTTCTACAACGTGGGATCGTCATCCGGGACCGATCACGCCTCGCCCTATAACTACGACACGCATGTGCCCCTGGCTTTTTACGGTGTGCCCTTCCAGCCCGGAACTTACCGGGGGCGCGCCGAGCCCGTAGATATGGCTCCCACCCTGGCTTCTCTGCTGGGGATCAACCCTCCGACGCACTCGATCGGCCGCGTCCTGACGGATGCTTTGGCGCCTGCTCACAGCGCTGCAGGAGAGCGTCAGCCATGACCGCCTCGGTCAACCCGGATCTCAGCGTCAATATCGCGGGCGTCGCGCTGAAGAACCCCATCATCGCCGCCAGCGGAACATTCGGTTACGGAGTGGAGTTCGCAGATGTCGTGCATCTGGCCAAGCTCGGCGGCTTCGTGGTGAAGGGGCTCTCGCGCGAACCGATGATCGGCAATCCTCCGCCGCGCCTCTGGGAAACTCCCGCCGGCATGCTGAACGCAATCGGTCTGCAAAATATCGGCGCCCCCGCATTCCTCCAGGAAAAACTGCCGCGCCTGCGCGAACTGAAAGACGCGGTGGTCATCACCAACGTGTTCGGCTACACCCGCGAAGACTACGAACATACCGTGGAGATTCTCAACGAAGGGGAGGGAATTGCCGCTTACGAATTGAACGTTTCCTGCCCCAACACCCAGCACGGCGGACTGCAATTCGGAAGTGATCCCCGTTCGCTCGATGAAGTCGTGACCACGGTTCGGCGCGTGGCTCGCCGTCCTCTGATCGTGAAGCTTTCGCCCAATGTCACCAGCATTGCGCAAATGGCTTATGTAGCGCAGGAAGCGGGCGCCGACGCGCTCTCTCTGGTCAACACGTTCACCGCCATGGCCATCGATCCTGAGACCCGCAAGCCGCGCATCGCCAACGTTACCGCGGGACTCTCCGGCCCCGCCATCAAGCCAATCGCCGTCCGCATGGTCTACGACGCCGCACATGCGGTGAGGATCCCGGTGATTGGTATGGGAGGAATTTCAACTCCCGCCGACGTCATTGAGTTCATGCTGGCCGGCGCCGCCGCGGTTGAGATCGGAACCGCCAGCTATTGGGATCCCTGCGCCACCGAGAAGATTGTGGACGGCCTGCACCAGTGGTGCCGCGATCACCACGTCGCTCGCATCTCCGATTTTGTAGGTGGAATGCTGCTGGAGTAGTTACACCACAGAGGCGCAGATAAAACCAAGTCCTTGCCGGCGTGTCTGGCTGTTCTGTCCTCTATGGAAAATCCACCCCGCGAATCACAGATAACGGCTGGCGGGCCCCATGAGGCAGGGAGCGTTCCTAAAGAAAGTAAGCTCTCTCTGTGTCTCTGTGGTGAATAGGGCTATCGTCCGCGCGTGTACCAGATGGATCCCGGAGACTTGTAGTCGCTCCCCTCGCCCCAGACGGCATGCGTTGCGCCATCGCTATCGATGGCCAGCCCGAAGTAATCTCCGAACGGAAAGCGAAAGCCTCCCGCGAGAATGTAATCGTACCCTCGCGCCCCGCTCGACAGTTGCGTTTCCGGGCCCCAGGTGGCACCGCCGTTGGTCGAACCGCGGTAGAAAGTGTTCCAAAGAATGAGCGGTGGACGAGTCGCCGACGTTCTCCGAGTGTCCATCCACGCGATTCGGATATCGCCGGAAACCCCGGCCACCAGCGTGGGAAACGCGTGCTCGACCCCAGTGTCCGCGCTGGAGACATCCACCCGAGCCGACCATGTGGCTCCCGCGGTAGTTGATGATGAGAAGTAAATGCGTTCCGCGCCGCCGTTCACCGTCCCCGCATTCCACAACGCATAGAGCGCACCGGCCGCATCCGATGCCAGCGCAATCTGCGGCCCCAGATATCCGGTCTGGCAACCTTCCGCTTCGCATCCCGGAGGAGCGCTCGATCGATCCAGCAAGGCCGTGGTCCAGGTGTGCCCGCCATCGGCGGAACGGCTCACGTAAATGTTGACTGAGCTTTTCTCCATGTCGTGCCGGGCGTACGCTGTCCAACCAAAATAGATAATTCCCGCTGGATCGACAGTCGCTCCGCCCGCCAGGGACGAGCCCCGCTCTGCATTGGGATTCACTGCCACTTGGCTGAAGGTTTGCCCGCCATCGTGCGACGCCGCCACAAACAGCTTCTCATCATGATTAAACCCAACGTAGACGTCGGCTCCGCGCACCGCCAGCGTAGGCTTATCGGCATCCTCGCGCCCGCGCTCCGCCCATGAGAACGACCAGGTACGTCCGAAATCCAGGGAACGCGCCACCACGATGTCGCGCTTATTGTTCTGCAGCCAGGACGCATACACCGTTTGATGGTCCACGGGATCGACCGTTATCTGCGCATCAAATTGCCCGGTTTCGAGCGGCAGGATAGGCCGCGACGGCTGCCAGCTAAGCCCGTTATCGTCGCTCACCAGCACAGTCATCGTCGGGGCTTTGCAAGTGGAGCATCCCGGCACCACCCCGTATTGCGGATACAGCACGTAAATATGTCCGCGGCTGTCGGCCGCGATGGCCGGTTCCCATTGATCGCCTGTCCGATATCCGAGGCGGGTCTGCGGAGGAAACGCAGATGCGGCCAGCGCAACCGCCGACATCGCCCAGGCCGCCACCAGTGCCAGCGTGATCCGGTGCGCAGGTCTGGATTTGGGCACAGCCTGGAATGTAAAACGCACGAAACCTTCCTACCTTAAACCTTCTCGGAATTTACCCTGATTAAAGGCACGCGTCAATCGCCCGCCTAGGCCATTTGCCCGTCCAAACAGCTCTTCATGCCACTTTTCTGGCCTTTTGCCATCCAATTAGAGGACAATTGGCAAATATTCAGCCTAGAATTTGATCCAGGGAGCGACACATGCAGAAGGCCACATTCGCAGCCGGATGTTTCTGGGGAGTGGAAGCGACATTCCGCCAGATACCCGGAGTGATCTCGACGCGCGTCGGCTACATCGGCGGCAAAACCGAGAATCCCACTTATAAAGAAGTTTGCACCGACCGCACCGGCCACGCCGAAGCGGTCGAAGTCGAATTCGATCCCACCAAGGTGGCCTACAATCATCTGTTGCAGGTTTTCTGGGAGAATCACGATCCTACCCAGGTCAACCGCCAGGGGCCCGACTGGGGAACGCAGTACCGGACTGCCATCTTCTATCACTCACCGGAGCAACAGGCACAAGCAGAGGCTTCGAAGCAGGCGCTGGAAAAGTCTCACCGTTACGCCAAGCCGATCGCGACTCAAATCGTTCCCGCAGTGACGTTTTATGCCGCCGAGGACTATCACCAGCAATATCTGGAAAAACGCGGACTGGCCAGCTGCCACATCAAATAGAAGCGTTTTGGGAAGGGCACCACTTCAGTCGTGCCGTAAGGACCTCGATATCCACGCGGCTTCAGCCGCTGAGGTGCACGCTGACCGGAGGACCTAAGTCCCCGTAATCTTCATCCGCAACTCTTCCGGCAACCGCTGCCGAATTTCCTCTGGCAAGCGGTCGTGTACGCGCCGCGCCCCCTGTCGCGCCGCATCCAGCATTGTGACCGGCGCCGGGGTCGCCACCGCCACTCCCATCCAGATCAATGCCGAGAGCGCGAATCCCGCCAGCGCGGCAATCTCCATAATCAACGCATGGCGCGGCCCAAGATAATGAATCACTGCGAATGCCAGCAGAAACACTCCGGCAGACACCGAAGCCAGTGCGATCAGCCCAACATCAATCATGCGATGGATTTTTTGACGGCTGCGGCAGTATTCACAGCTGGCGAAGTGGTCTTCGTAGTCCCCGCGCATCTCCGGCGCCAGGCCAGAAATATCGTATCGCCAGCCCGCCAGAATTTTGCCTACGATTGGATCAATGCACTGCTGACTCATTTGGACGTTCCGAAATCAGCCAAACACGTCGATCCCGCGCTACAGCCGAATCGGCTCCAATGCCTCTGTCTGGGACGCCAGTAGCACGCGGTTCATAAACAGCCCGCCTCGCGTGGCCAGCGCTCGTTCTGCCTCTCTCCGGGCGATTTCCGGATGATTGTTCTGCTCAGACAGATGCGCCAGCACTACAAACGTTGCACTATTATCATAGTCGCTGGTAAAGAAATCCGCGAGCGCCACATTGGACAGGTGCCCCACCCGGCTCATGACCCGCTGTTTCACCGACCACGGATACGGTCCCACTCGCAACATCTCCAGGTCGTGATTCGACTCCATCACCAGCACATCGCAGCCACGCAGATGATCTTTCACGCTGACCGGAATGTATCCCAGATCGGTCGCAATCCCAACCTTGATCCCTTCTGCACGAAAGGTGAATCCCACCGGATCCGCCGCATCATGAGGAATGGTGAACGGCTTGACCGCGATGTCGCCCACTTGAAACGTGTGCCCGGATTCGAAGCGCTCGAACTTTTCCAGCTTCGGGCGCGTGCCATTTTCATCGCGCAGCGCGCGAGACCACGCCTGATGCGTAGCCCCCGTCATGAAGATTGGGATGCGCAGCTTCTTCGCCAACGTTGCCAACCCGTAGACGTGATCGCAATGCTCGTGCGTGATCAATACGGCCGAGAGCGAATGCGGATCCTCTCCCAGTGTCTTGAGCCGTTTGAAAGTTTCGCGGCAGGAGATGCCGGCATCCACCAATATGCGGGTGGAGGAACTGGCCACCAGCGCGCAATTGCCGCGACTCCCCGACGCCAGCATCGAGACACTTACACCCATGGCCTGCAAGCATACCCTTAGTCCCTGTGGAATCGCAGTAACTTTTGTGGCTATTCAGGCACACGTAGGGGCGGACCCATTGGTCCGTGCCGCGAGGCCAAGCGAGCGCGCCTGGCACGAACCGCGGCTATGCCATTTGAAAGCACCCGACACCAAACCAATGCGTCCGGAAGGACGTGTTCCGAGTGATCCGCCAGCGCGCTTCATTTACCCTGCATTAAATTGTCGAATACCTTCCGCATCACTGACCCCCCGTAAGCTCCGGCGACTCCGGGAAGAAATGCGAGAAACGATCCGTACACCTGCGCTCGGGTTGGCTTAACCGTGAGCACAAGATAGGCGGCGAGTTCGGTGAGAGGGACAAAGATGCCAACGGTCAGTACCCACCGCCAGGGCGAGCGTGGCCGCAGCAGCCCAAGCAACATGCAGGCTGCCACAACCAGTAGCGCGGTAAACAGCAAATCGTTGATCCTGACGTTGGCCCACCCAGTGCCGATGCCGCAACCTGCGCCCAGCAAATAGCACCAGCCATCCCGGCTTGTTTTTTCATTCAACAATCAAAAATCAACAATCGTCAATATTGGTAAAACCCTCTCCCGCTCTTCCGTCCCAGCCAGCCCGCATCCACCATCTTGATCAGCAGCGGACACGGCCGGTACTTCGGATCCCCCAACCCAGCCTGCAGTACGCGCATGATGTCCAGGCAAACGTCGAGCCCGATGAAATCTGCCAGGGTCAGCGGCCCCATGGGATGCGCCATCCCTAGTTTGAACACTTCGTCGACCGCCCCCGGCGTAGCCACGCCTTCCATCACCGCGTACATGGCTTCATTCAACAGCGGCATCAACACGCGGTTGGAAACGAACCCCGGTGCGTCATTGACTTCCACCGGAGTCTTTTCCAATTTCAGAGACAGGTCACGAACTGTATCGAAGGTTTCCTGCGAAGTGGCCAGCCCGCGAATCACTTCCACCAGTTTCATCACGGGCACCGGATTGAAGAAGTGCATGCCGATGACTTTGTCCGGCCGCTTGGTGACCGCTGCCAGTTTGGTGATCGAGATAGAAGACGTGTTCGAGGCGAGAATAATTTCCGGCCGCACCAGCCGGTCGAGGTCGCGGAAGATTTCCGTCTTGGTTTCGAATTTTTCGGTGGCCGCCTCAATGGCAAAATCGCAGTCCGCCAGCTGGCCACGTTCCGTCACCGGATGAATGCGTTCTAGCGCCGACTCCTTGTCTGCCGTCGTGATTTTGTTTTTCGCAACTTCGCGATCGAGATTTTTCGTGATCGTTCCCAGCGCGCGCTCCAGGAAGCTTTGTTGGACATCGCACAAAATCACCTCGTACCCGCTGCGCGCGAACACATGCGCAATGCCGTTGCCCATCGTGCCCGCGCCGACAACTCCGATCCGCCCTATCTCCATAGAAACGCCTCGCCGTGAGCAATGAGCCAGCAAGCTTTGCTCACGCTCCCTACTCCCTAGTCCCTAGTCCCTAATCCCTGCTCCTTGCTCGAAAACGTTCGAGTCTACCACCCCAGCTCTTTCGCCGCGAACCGGGCCATGCAGAAACGACATTCTCTGAGCAAAAGTTTCTCCCTCATGACGTCAGAGTAGATGCCCCCCAGGCCAAAACCCGCGCCCAGCGCAGGCATCAGCCCAGCCTTCGCTCGGCGTCCAATGGTATGCAAGAAACTAAATTGCTCGTTCCGGGTTAGTGGTATTTGGAGGTACTTATGTTGCGACAGAGTATGGTGCGCTGCTTTCGAATGGCGCTTTTGGGCACAGCCGTTTCGCTCGCATTCGGCACGATGGCTTCGGCCCAATCCTGGGGCTACGGTGACGATCATTCCTACGATCGCCGCGACGACGCCCGCGAACGCGGCTTTCACCGCGGTTATGATGACGGTTTCCGCAAAGGCCAGTACGACGCCGACCGCCGCCATCGCTTCAAATTCAAGAACGACGATTGGGAAGACTCCCGCGGTTTCGAGCACTGGATGGGAGACAAGCATGACTATAAGCGGGCCTACCGCAAGGGTTACGAGCGCGGATATCGCGAAGCCTACAACAACTATGGCTATCGCGACCGTGATCGCGACGACTACCGCTGGCGTGATCGCGATAACTGGCGCTAACGCAAAGCTGTCCCGTTCGAGTAGATGAAACGGCGTGCCCACGTCTCGCGGAGAACCACCCGGGCTGCCCGGGTTTCTCAGCGCTCTTCGCGGAAGTTCTCAGCGTACTCAGCGGTAAGAACTTTTAACCGCGGAGCCACGCAGAGTAAGCCGCAGAGGACGCCGCTTTTGCGAGACGTGGGCCTCCTGTGATCCCAATCACAGCAACGATTCCCTGCACGGATAGCATGGCTTCAGCAGCCATGCCCGTTAAAACCATCATCGAACCATTCCGCATCAAGAGCGTCGAACCGATCCGCTGGACCACCCGCCAACAACGTGAGCAGTTGCTCGAAGCCGCGTTCTATAACCTCTTTCTGCTTCCTGCCGAAGACGTTCTCATCGATCTACTCACGGATTCTGGAACCGGCGCGATGTCCACCCACCAATGGGCTGGCATCATGGAAGGCGACGAGAGTTACGCCGGCAGCAAGAGTTTCGATCACTTCAAAAAATCCGTCCAGGAGATCTTCGGCTACAAGCACGTCATCCCAACGCATCAGGGACGGGCTGCCGAGCGCATCCTATTCGGAGTTGCGTGCAAGAAAGGAGACGTCGTTCCCAACAACACGCACTTCGACACCACACGAGCCAACGTGGAATTCGTGGGCGCCGAGGCGGTCGATCTGGTCATCCAAGAAGGCCGCCATCCCTCCGCCCAATACCCGTTCAAAGGCAATATAGATGTCGTCGCACTGGAGTCTCTGATTGAGCGTGTTGGCCGCGAACGCATTCCCCTCGTCATGCTCACGGTCACCAATAATTCCGGCGGCGGCCAGCCCGTTTCGATGCAGAACGTCCGCCAGGTGAGCGCTGTCTGCAAGCGCCATGGCATCCCGCTGTATTTCGATGCCTGCCGCTTCGCCGAGAATGCCTGGTTCATCAAGCTACGCGAACAGGGATACCAATCGAAGAC
>DASVAJ010000085.1:0-54519 GCA_036376415.1 Terriglobales bacterium | reverse complement strand
CAGGTCAGGCGGCCGAAACAACATGGCGGTGAGGGCAACCAGGTAGAGAGTAGCGGGAGCATTGATCAGCGCATGGAACAACCGGATGGGGAGGACGCTCAGCGCGGCGGCAGGCAATGCATGAGTTCTTCTTGCCGAGAGTGCCGCAACCTCGGCGCTCACGCGCCACTCCCTTGCAAAACCGCCGCTAGCGTTTTCCACAAAATGAGAAAGTCGAGGCGGATGCTCCAGCGGCGGATGTAATCGACATCCAGCGCCACGCAACGCGCGAACGACGGATCCCGCCGCGCCGTGACCTGCCACAGCCCGGTGATGCCGGGAATAACATCCAGCCGGCGCAGATCGCCCACCCGGTAGCGCTCGACATCGTCGGGAGGGTGCGGACGCGGCCCGACCAGGCTCATTTCGCCCACCACCACATTCCATAATTGCGGCAGTTCGTCCAGGCTGTAACGCCGCAGGAAATGGCCCACGCGGGTAATGCGCGGGTCATCTTCAATTTTGAAAAAAGCCCCGACGCGTTGATTCTGCAATCGCAAATCCTCCTTCTCAGAGTCGGCTGCGACAACCATGCTGCGGAATTTGTAGCAGCAGAACCGCCGGCCTTTGCGCCCGACGCGCGTGGAGCGATAGAGCACCGGCCCCGGGGAGTCGATTTTGATGGCGGTTGCAATGGTCACAAACAGCAGCGACAGGATCAGCAGGCCAGCCGAGGCGCATAACACGTCGAGCACGCGTTTGAGGGCCAGTCCCCATTCCGGCAGCAACTGCTCGTGAACTTTCACCAGCGGCACTCCCCCGCGCGACTCGACCCCGCGCGCCCTCCCGCCAAACAGATTCGGCGCAACCAGCACGTCCAACTGGGACCGGCGCGCCTGGTGGATTGCGTCCTGGGTAATGTCTTCATCGTCAGTCGAAATGATCAACTCATCGACGCAACCCTGCCGCGCCAGCCTTTGCAGCATGACCGCGCCGTAGGCCTCCCGCAGATGATGTTCCGCGAGAAACTCGATGGTGCCCGTGGCCGGGTCCAACGCCAGCGCATCGATCACGCCCTGGCTGGACGCTGCTCCGCCTAGCACGAGGACATTGCGCTTTGCACGCGCTTCCGAGCGGTTTCTCAGGATCTGCCAAACCCATCTCCAACCACATAGAACGAACACGTTGCCGCAACTCCAAAGCAGGACAAACAGCGCGCTCCACGCAGCGGACGCGCACTTTAACGCCAGCCCGGTGAACAGGGTGGTCCACAAAACCGCCTTGACCAGGGCTGCGCGCTCTGGTTGTGAATCTTCGCGTGCGCGTGCATAAACGCCTTCCTGCACGGCCAACAGAAGCATTACAGAAAGGTAGAAGAGCAGGAGCAAAGGGGATATCGGCAGTCCCGCCCGTCCGCTTGCCGCCCAGAAAACGAGTGCAATGACGCTCACATCGAAGATCGCCGTGCCGAGCATCGCGGGAGCAAATTGCGTCAGCACCTTCGGTATAAGCCACGCGGCGCCAGCCTGCGTGGTGGCTTGAGGGTCCGCGTTGGAGGCGCCGACCAGCACTGGCCGCTTCTTTTCCCAGCCCATGCCGGTTTGCCAGCTTCCGGGAATGACTCGAACGTTGTCCCGTGGATCCAGGGCCATGTGCGCCGTTTTGGCATTATTGGTTTTTGTCGCTGGCGATCCGGCGATATTTACGAGCTGACCCATGATTTGCTCTTCACAACCGGCTATAGATGGATTCCGGGACCGGGTATTGGCGGCCATCAAGCACGCTACCCAGCACTTGCGACCCGCACAGCCGCAAGATTTCCATCGCTCGGAGCGCCGGTTCGCGGCGCGTTTTGTTTGCGGTTAATACCAGGACCGCGCCGTCACACGCACGGCAGAACAGTGGGGTCAAGCTGTCATAGACCACACTCGAAAACAACACATGATCGAACGGCAGCGCTGCCTTGATTTGGGCAACATTGAATCTGATTTCCGCAAACATAGAGGCAGGAATTCGCCACAGGCGTTCCGCAATCTGCGCACTGGTATTGAGCACCGGGTCGGAATTACGGCCCTGCCGGTTTTTTTTGCCGGCAAGCTCCGGTCCCAGACTCGGGCAAGAGTGCATCACGGCCACGCTTGCTTGCGACATTTCCGAAAGAACCTTGCCGACCTGCTCACAAAGCGGACGAATCCTGGTTTGCGGCCCTGGCGCGACGAATAGCACTCGTTCGCGCTGGTGCGTGGCGCCCGCGAAGAACAACTGCCTCACCAGCGAATACACCGCCTCGTCCTCGGGACATTCGTCCGGGGGTGGGAGTCGCACATGCGCTTCTGATGTCTCAATAGTCTCCGATCTCCCCAACGCATCTTTCCAGATCCCCGCCCCTGCGCTCATACTCCCCCCAAGACCCGCTGCGATCGATTTTCCGGACCCGGCAGGGACGCCAGCACCGGCGTGCCCAGGATCCTGATGACCTCGTGGGGCGTCCTGAAAGAGGAGTCCAAATAATCCGCGGTGAATGCAGCACCGGTGCTTAGAATTCCCGCCGTCGCGACCGAGAGGCACGCCATCGCCCAGAGCGGCCACACCGGCAGTGCCGGAACTCGGGGCGGCTCCGCTAAAGTTACGTTGAGAATGCCGGTTCGATCCAGTGCATCGCCAATTCGCGCCTCCTCCCGCTTCCTGGCATAGAGGAGATACTTGCCTTCCGCCGCCTTAAGCTTGTCCTCCAGGTCGCTCTGGACCACGGCGCCTTCACCGAGTCTTTCGGCTTCGCTTCGATACACGGCCAACTGTTCCCGCGCTACCTTCTCTTTCTTCTCCAGTGCCTCCATCTCGACCATGTTCTTCAGGCGTTCAGCACTTGCCCAGGCGTAGTCGGGGTTTTGGTCTGTCGTTTCGGTCCGCAAGGGCCTGACGTTCTCCGCCTCGATGGCGGCCCGGGTTTCAGCAATCTCGTGCTCGACCTCCTCAACGAGGCGATACGAGGGCTGATATTTCGTAAGCAGCTCGGTTCGCCTCAATTGAAGTTCCAGCAGTCTTGATTTGAGCTTCCCCTGCAACTCGGGATTGTCCGAGTTGCGTATCTCGACAACCCGGCGTTCCGGTAATTCGCGAAGTTTGCCTTCGAGCACCCGCACGCGCGCTGCCGCTTCGGCGATTGCGGAGACGAGCGCCCGGTCGGCAGCCTGCGCATCGCTTAATTTCTGCAAGGCGAGGTCGCGCTCGAGCGCTGCCGATGCCACCTCCCGCCTGCGCGTAAAGGCGATCAACTCGTCTTGCGCCGTGTTTAGCGCCCGGCGCGACTCCTGCATCTGCTGCTCAAAGAATTCCTGCTGGGCGTTGGGATGGCGAATGTCAACCTGCTTGGCAAGGTAAGCATGCGCCAGAGAATTGAGCACAGCCGCCGCCAATTGCGGATCAGAGGCTTTGTAACTGACGGCAATCAGTTGCGACTTGCGCACCGGCTGCACGTCGAGGCGTTGGGCCAGCCGTCCCACCGCATGCGCCACTCGCTGTTCGCGATCTTGCGGCAGCAGCCTGGCCAGCCACGAAGTTCTGTCGGCCAGCCCAGTCTCCATCACAACCTGGCGCAACACGTCGTTGGCGCGCAGCAGTTCAGCTTCTGAGTTCAGGTCCTGTTCGCTGACGTCCTCGCGCGCGATCAGCGGCGGCGCCGTGTCGGTAGGCGTAACGGCTGGATCAATTCGCCCTCGCGTCAGCAGAATCTTCATCTGCGCGCGGTACGAGGGCGTCAGAATCGCATACAGAACGCCTGCCACCAGGAATGCGAAAAAGGAACTGACCACCAGCCGCCGGTGCCGAAAGAAAACCGCTGCCACATCGCGGGCCGTCGGAGAACCATGGAACTCGCGGGCCGGCAATGTGCGCAATGTATGCGGCATAGGTCAAAACTGCGTCGGCACGAAGTAGGTGCTTAGCGTTGAAACCGGCAAAAACCTGCGGATCTTGGAAATGCGGTTTTGCGGCACAAACAGCATGTCGCCGGGCTGAAGTTCGAAATCCTCCTCCAGATTCCGCGCAGCCAGCATCGCTTTGAGATTGATAACGTGGCTCTCCACCACTCCGTCGAGGACTTTTCGAAAGACCACCACTTGGGAATGCTTCGACTGTTCTGTAAATCCCCCGGCGATAGCTACCCCTTCCGCCACGCTGGTGGGCGACCGCAGTTCGTACTTGCCGGGGTGGCCCACCTGTCCCCCCGCCAGGAAGAAGGGTTTCTCGAAGTCCTTCAGAACGACGGTGACTTCCGGATCGTGCAGAACCGATGCATACGCCTTGCAGACTGCAGTCCGCAGTTCGGAAAGGGCCAGGCCCTCCGCCGCCACATCGCCCGTGCCTTTCAAGGTGATGAGCCCATCCGGCTGGACCACCACATCCTGATCCAATTCGGGCGAGAAGGTGAATCGAATGGCAACGACATCGCTCTTGCGCAGCCGGTACAGCGGACGGCGTACCCCCGTCAGGGCTGGACTCTTTTGAATTTGGGTCCTGCCGCCGCCCGCTGCGGCTGTGCTGTCAGCTGGCGCCCTGGTATCGGTTTGCGCCGAAACCGCCGCGGCCAGCTGCAAAATCACGAAGCAGACTACGAAGTGGCTTGTCATGGCAAGTCGTCAAACTTCCGGAGCGCATGGCCAGAGGCGATGAGCGCTCCGGAGTGGCACAGGAAGTAATGTGCCTTATCGTGCATTCAAAAATTATCGTGCGGGGTGGGAATGAACAAGACACGCAAAGTGGGTTGCACGAAAGTAGCTATTCCCCGACTACAACTTCGGTGGTAAAGCCTCCCAAATTGGGCGAGCGAATCGTCTCCCGTCCTCGCAAATCTCCTGCATGCGACGCAATCCCGGTTTTGCAGCGTGCTCCGCGCAATACCAATTCGGAATTTTCCACAAGGAAAACTGAAATTCTTGTTCTTTGGTCACAGCGGAAATCAGGCCAGCCCTCTAGAGTTCGCCTAGCTGCACAAACATTCCTGTTGCGAGCTTTATGACAAACCTTGGAGAATCTTCAGGCGCTGGCATTCGCATCTTGCTGGCGGACCCCAGGCCCATGGAAAGCCAGCTGGTGGCCGGGGCGCTTCGGCATCAAGGTTTCCAGGTGTTCCCGTCGGCGAAAAATGTTGCGTCCATGCTCGAGATCGTCGAGAGCGGTGTGGATGTGGTGGTGATGAGCTGCACCGGTTCGCCGCCGGATTTTCCCGATATGGCACCGCTGCGTACCCTGCATTTTTCCAATCCCAAGCTTCCCAAGATCGTGCTGATGGATGCGGATGACCGGACCTTGGCGGTGCAGGCCTTCCGGCTGGGCGCTCGCGGACTCTTTTGCCTGGCGGATTCCTCATTCCAGCGGTTCTGCGAATGCATTCAGGCGGTACACCGCGGGGAGATATGGGCAACGACCCAGCAACTGAATTACCTGCTCGACGCGCTGTGCCAGGCACCGGCGCTTCGGGTTGTGGGCGCGGGCGGCGAAACCCTGCTGACTTCGCGCGAAGAACAAGTCGTCGCGCTGGTGGCGGATGGGCTCAGCAACCGCGACGTCGCCAGCGAACTGGGACTCAGCGAGCATACCGTGAAAAAGTATCTTTTCCGAATTTTTGAGAAGCTGGGAATCTCCAACCGGGTCGAACTGGTGTTGTACGCCGTGCACCACGGCGGCCCGCAGCCGTCGGAGTGGATGGCTTAAAAACGGTTGTCCGTCGCCCCAGCTTCCCGTTGCCGGGAAATCCATTCATCGCCAAACATCTATGTCGTGATCACGGCCGGCTCCGGGGTGAGAAATGGCTGCCGGCAACTGGCTACTGGACAACTGGGAGCCTGCTTTACAATGTCACTCAACCATGCCTGCGTCTCCACACCGCAAGACGGTGGTCTCCGGCGGCCTGCTCTGCTGCGCGCTGATTCTGGTTGTGCTCTTCACCAGTCCGGCGGCATTTCGCAGTCCGGCAGCCATCGTGGTGATGGTCCTGATCGGCACCGCGGCCGTGCTTGCGCAATCCAGGTTTCGTCATAGCAGCGAACCCGGCCTTCCCCGTCCCGCCCTCTGGCTCAACTTGCTGGGAATTCTATTTGCGCTCGCCGCCCTGTTTCCGGCGGCATGGCATCTGGGCGTGGCACTGGTGCGGGCCCTGGCATTCGCCGCGGTTGGCACATTTGCGATCAGCAGTGCGATAACGCTACATTCATTTCGCAAGCAGCCCGCCAAACCGGAATGAACTCACCCACAGAAAACAGCCTTCGCGATCAGGAAAAACAGGCGGCCGCCCGCCAGGCGGTCAAACTGGTTGAGCCCGGCGGCATTGTCGGCCTGGGCTCAGGGTCGACTGCGACTTATGCCATCCGCTTTCTCGCCGAACGCGTGCGCGATGGCCTGAAGATCACCGGCATCCCTACTTCGCAAAAAACCAAACAGCTCGCGGAACAGCTTGGCATCCCGTTGACCACGCTCGAAGAACGTCCGCAGATCGATATCGATATTGATGGCGCTGATGAAATCGACCCGCAGCTGAACCTGATTAAGGGCGGAGGCGGCGCGCTGTTGCGGGAAAAGATCATTGCCTCGGTCTCCAAGCGATTTGTGGTGGTGGCCGAATCGGTGAAGCAGGTTCCCTGCCTCGGCAAGTTTCCCTTGCCGGTGGAGGTAATCCCGTTCGCGCAGGCGATCGTGAAGGCGCGCATCGAAGCCTTGGGCGCAACCGTCTCGTTACGCCAATACGCCTACGGAAATCCTTACGTCACCGACGAAGGCCACCACATTCTCGACTGCACCTTCGGCAAAATCGATGACCCGGCCAGGCTGTCGCATAGGCTCCATGAGATTCCAGGAGTGGTCGAGCACGGGCTTTTCATCGCCATGGCGGAACTGGCGCTGGTGGGAAAAGGGACGGAAGTGATTCGAATTGCCGCCAAAGGTTCGAAAACCGGCAAGGTGGCCTCGTCCGCGCTGGCTCCGGAAAAGTGAGCCGGGCGGGGTCAGCGGCATTAGTCTCAGAAGTAGTGTTCGGCCGGGACTCCTTGCACTTTTAAAGCAAGCACCGTGAACCCACCGCGATCTCAATAAATATGAACAAAATGGCCGCCAGCCCGGTCTTCATGTTTGAGGGAAGGCGAACAGTGGCTACGGTTGCAGACCCGCAGCCTGGGAGCAAGGCTCGATGTCTAAAGCCCCACTACTTTGACCGACTTTCAGGCACGAGTGGGACTCGTGCCCTTCCCCGGTTTTGTTTTGTCCGAGTCGCTGAATAGCTGACAACCTGCGTCATTCCTTCGCTAGCCGTCGCGCTTCTTCGAAAATCCTCACAAGCATTGGCCGTGTGAGCTTCCCCGTTTGCGTGTTCTGATTGGAGGGATGATACGAGGCCAGCAGCGTGCGCCCGTCAGGCATCCTGTACCTGGCTCCGTGCTGGAAGACATAGGCCGCCTTGGTTTTGAGATCGCCCTGGCGTTTCTGGTAATTCAAATACGCGTCGAAGCCGATCTTGCCCAGCGCCACGATCACCCTCGCGTTCTTCAGCCCCGCCAATTCCTTGTCGAGATACGGCGCGCAATTCGCCAGCTCTTCTGGAAGCGGTTTGTTGTCGGGAGGAGCGCAACGTACTGCCGCGGTGATGTACAGATCGCGGAGCACAAGGCCGTCATTGCGGTCCGTGGCGTGTGGCTGGCTGGCGAATCCGGTTTCATACAGAACCGGATACATGAAATTGCCGGAAGCGTCACCCGTAAACGGCCGCCCGGTGCGGTTCGAACCGTGAGCTCCGGGCGCCAGGCCAAGAATAACCACGTGGGCATTGGGATCGCCAAAGCCGGGCACGCCCTTGCCCCAATACTCCCAGTCACGGTAGGCGCGGCGCTTCTCACGAGCGATCTGCCCGCGATAGATCACCAGGCGCGGGCAGCGGGCGCAGGCAATAACCCGGTGGTTCAGTTCCGCTAACCAGCGGGGAAGGGGCGTGGCGCTACGCTCTCGGCTCTCCGCTTCCGGCTGCCGGCTGGCGGCACTCTCGCGCCCGGCCGTTGCGGCAGGCACCAACCGTCTTGAGATGGGAGTTGACGTCACGTTTCCGAGCCGAGAGCCGTTCCTCTAGTCCGGCACAGCGTAGTATCCGCTGCGCGCCTGGACCTTGGTGTTCTCCTGCTTGCAGTGAATCTCGATGTGACGGAAGCTCCCGTCTTTCGCGGTGTTCAGAGGCGTGTAGCCGATGTTGTACTGGCTGCGCAGTTCCTTGGAAATCTGATCGAAGGCGGCTTTGAGCTTTTCCGGCTTGTTGCCAACCTCAATCATGCGGCCGCCGGTTTCGGCCGTCATCTTCTTCATGGCGCTGTCGCCGCCGTACTCGCCGAACCCGTACATGCCACGGTCGGCCACGAGCAGCACGTAAAGAATGGTGTCCGCCTTCTGCGCGGCTTCAATCGCGTCTTTGATGGTGTACTGGCTGCCGTAGTCCTGGCCGTCGGTCAGCAGGATCATCGCCTTGCGATCCACTTGCTGGCCCATTTCATCGTGCGACGCCAGCGAGACCGCATCATACAGCAGCGTTCCCTTCTGCTTGCCGATGCACGGCACCGGGCCGCCGCCCATGCCCGGAATGCCCCCGCAATCGGCGCCGCCGGTGTTGATCTTGGCCTTGTTCAGCGCGGCTTTCAGGGCCTGGACGTTGTTGGTAAAGTCGTGCAGCAATTCCACGCTTACGTCAAAGCTGATCACGAATGCCTGATCTTTGGGGGTGAGAATCTGCCGCAGAAACTCGCCGCCGACGGTCTTCTCCATGTCGAGCACGTTCTGCTGGCTGCCGCTCGAGTCGATCAGGATGCCCAGCGTCAGGGGGAGATTCGAATTCGCCGCAAAGTACTTGATGGTCTGCGGCTTGCCGTTTTCCAAAACTTCAAACTGATCTTTGGCGAGGTCGGGAATCAGCCCGCCCTTTTTATCTTTGACGTTGAAAAAGAGCTGAACCAGGTCGGACCGGGTCTTAAACGTGGTCACCGGCTGGTCGTCGTCGTCCTTGTGAACCTGGGCTTTTTCGGCGGCGTCGCGGTCTGTCTGGTCGGGAACCATTTGCACATCTTGGGCGATTCCCAGGCGTGCAAACGCCAGCAGCAACACGGTGATCAGGAAAGCATACGACGACCTGAATGGGGTAAAGCGGGACATAAATCCTCTGGATTAGGTTTCTGGTAGTCTATTCCTCTAGAGGTTAGATGCACCAAATCTGCCCGCCCGGGCATCCCATCATCAGAATCCTGCGGGGGTATTGGTTGCTTAAACCTGGCGAAGAACTTCGACGGACCGGCCGGCTGTTTGCTTTCATTCTACTCCTGACATCACTGGTCTGTGCCCCGGCTTGGGGGCAGTCTTCGTCAGGAACGGCCTCTTCACAGCAGCCGGCGGGCAACGGCCAGGCACAAAGCGACCAGAATGTTCCCGACGCCCCGTCCGCGGTGCAGCCGGCGAAGCCGCAACCGGAGAATCCGCCGCCGCAGACTCCTGAAACCCAACCGCCTCAGCAGCCTCTTCCGCCTTCGCAGGCTCCGCCCCAGAGCAACGAACCGGCAGCGGCCGCGCCCACGGATACGGAACAAGGAGCGAATCCAGGAACAGCGCCGCCAGTGAATATCCAGACGGTGCCGCAGGGTGGGGCAACGGGCGACGCAGGCGCAAGCCAGGAACAGGTCTTCAGGATCGTCAGCAACGTTCGGCAGGTTGTGGTTCCAGTCACCGTCAAGGACGACTCTGGGCACATGGTGAATGGTCTTACGGCCAAAGACTTTACCGTTCTGGAAAACGGAAAGAAACAAACCCTGAACCTGTTCACCAGCAGCCCGTTCGCCCTTTCCGCGGCCGTGGTCATAGATCTCGGCATGAAGGATGTCGATCTGCAGAAGGTGAAGCACACCCTTCCTTCGTTGGAGGGAGCATTCAGCCAGTTCGATGAGTTGTCGATCTACGCTTACTCCAATACCGTCGGCCAGCTTGCGGACTGGCAGGCGGTGGGCCAACGATTGTCAGCAGCGTTCGACCAGCTGGCGAGCGTGAGCGGCGAAAATAATGGACCGCCGGTGACGAGCGGCCCGTTCGGACCCAATGGACCCTATATCAACGGGCGGCCTGCCGATCCCTCCGCCCCGATTGTCGTCACCCCGGTACAGAGAGCGCATGTGTTGAACGACGCGATCCTGCGGGCGGCGCTCGATCTTGCCAAGCGTCCCAAGGAGCGCCGCAAGGTCATCTTCGTGATCAGCGACGGGCACGAATATCGCAGCGAGGCCAGCTATCGCGACGTGCTGCGTGTTCTGCTGAGCAACAACATCATCGTTTATGCCATCGATGCCGGCGGTTCGGCGCTGCCGGTGTTCAACACACTTTCCAAAATCCACCTTCCCCGCGCCGGCTACAGCGATATCCTGCCGAAATACGTAAACGCGACTGGCGGCGGAGACGTCTTCAACGTGCTGACGCGCACCGCGATCGAGGATGCCTACACCATGGCGATGAACCAGGCCCGCAACCAGTACACGCTGGGATACGCCATGCCCTCGACTCCTCCCGGTGGTTATCGAAGTATCGAGGTGCTGGTCAATCGGCCGAGTTGCCGATCTTCCATCCGTCCCTGCGTGAACATTTTTGCTAAGGACGGATACTATCCGGTGCCCCAGGCGAGGTAGAGCCGGTTCTCGGCTCGCGGCTCTGCCCGTCGTTTCTAGCGTGGTCGAGAAACCTGCTTTTTTGCTGAGCGCGGCAGAAAAGCCAGAGCCCGCGGACGCTTGCGCCTCCACCAGTCAGGTGGAGGCGGAAGCGGTTTTTACTTAGTAACCAGGGTAACCCCGCCGGTAACGCCTCCATGTGGTATAAACCAATGTTACAAGCCAAAAGCCAGCGGACCGCTACCAGAGTCCTCGATGCGTAGAGGTGTGAGCGTATGGGGGCGTGAAATCGAGGGGCAAATGTCCGCGTTCTGGGGAAAGTCTTGAGCTTCATCAACTTCGCAGCCCGCGAGATTAACTGCAAAATCGTCTACTATGGCGCGGGCCTCGGCGGCAAAACCACGAACCTGCAGCACATCTACCAGAAAACCGCCGAGCAACAGAAGGGCAAAATGATCTCGCTCGCCACCGAGACCGAGCGAACCCTGTTCTTCGACTTCCTGCCGCTGGACTTGGGCTCCGTACGCGGCTTCAAGACGCGCATTCACCTCTACACCGTCCCCGGCCAGGTTTTCTACGACGCCAGCCGCAAGCTGATCCTGCGTGGCGTCGACGGCATCGTCTTCGTAGCCGACTCCCAGCAGGAGCGCATGGACGCCAACGCCGAAGCGCTCGACAACCTCATGTCCAACCTGAAAGAGCATGGCTACGACTTCCACAAGATTCCCTATGTCCTGCAACTCAACAAACGGGATCTTCCTAACATTCTTCCTGTCGAGAATCTCACCCGGGAACTGCAACGCAAAGGCGAACCGGTGATTGAGGCGGTAGCTTTCCAGGGCCAGGGGGTTTTTGAAACCCTGAAAGAGATCGCCCGGCAAGTGCTGGTGGAGCTGAAAAAAGGTAGCTAAGATCAGCCGTCAGCACTCAGCCATCTGCACTCAGCTCGACACCGCCTAGTGCTGCTTCTCGTATAATCAATAGATTCACCATGACTGTCCTGGCAGACATCCTGGCCGCCACCCGGCGGAAAGTGCGCGAGTGTCGCTCGCAGGCAAATCTCGGCGAACTCGAGAAGCAGGCCGCGGCCCACGCTTCCCGCGGATTTCGAAAAGCACTAGAAGCGGCCAGCCGCTCCGGTCCGGCGGTCATTGCCGAGCTGAAAAAAGCTTCTCCATCGCGAGGCGTGATTCGGAGCGATTTCGATGCCGCCGCGCTGGCGCGCGAGTTGGAGCACGCAGGCGCTGCCGCGCTTTCCGTGCTGACAGATGAAGAGTACTTCTCCGGGTCGCTGACGAACTTGCAGGCTGCCTCCAAAGCCGCGAAGCTCCCTTGCCTGCGTAAAGAGTTCATTGTTGACGAGTTCCAGATTCTGGAGGCGCAGGCCAATGGCGCCGATGCGATTTTGCTCATCACAGCCGCGCTCGCGCAGGAGGAATTGCTGGCACTGGCGAAGCGAGCGGCAGAGCTTCAGCTCGATGTGCTTTGCGAAGTGCACGATGAAGAAGAACTGGGCCGCGCGCTCGACGCGGGGTGCGACCTGGTGGGGGTCAACAGCCGCGACCTGAAGACATTCAAAGTGGACCTGAGCGCGGCCTTCCGGATTGCCGACATGCTTCCGCATGGAATCATTGCCGTGGCGGAAAGCGGGATTGAGAGCGGGGCGGATATCGCTCGCTTGCGCGCAGCAGGATACGATGCATTTCTGATCGGCGAAACCCTCATGCGGGCGCCACGGCCGGGAGAGGCGCTGAAGGCTTTGCTGGCGCAAACCACCGCCGCGAGTTCGGGGGCAAGCTAATCAAGGTCTCCAGCTCTGTGGGAGCCCCCTTCGATGCTGCGCCCTTTGCGAGGCCTTAGCGAACTTTGCGGTTAAGAGCTTTTAAGCGCAAAGTTTGCCCAAGAAGCACCTGGAACAGGATTCCCGACGATGACCTGGGTAAAGATTTGCGGCATCACGAATCTGGAGGACGCGCTGGTCGCGGTCGAAGCCGGCGCGGACGCGCTCGGGTTCGTGTTCTACGAGAAGAGCCCGCGAAACGTGGCGGCGGATGATGTTCGTAATATCATTGAGGAACTACCCAGGCATGTGGACAAGGTCGCAGTAGTAGTGGAGGGCTGTACACATGGCCTGAATTTCCCGGGGACTCTTACCGCTTTTCAATGGACACACACGAGTGTGCCAGAGACCTTCGCCGGCCTGGTCGAGAATGGCTCGGCACACAAGTTCAAGAATTTCATTGCGTTTCCAACCGCTGGCTTGAATCAAGCCTCGATAGACCGATTGCGCGACGCCTTCGTACGATTTAACCAAGTTTCAAAGCGGCCAAAGATGTCTCTTGTTTTCGATGCCCTGTTTCTGGACTCGGGAGGCGCATTAAGCCCCGGGGGAACCGGCATCCCATTCGACTGGCATAAGGCTGTTTCCATCGCCGAGGAGATGCGCCGGGGACCGTTCAAACTCGTGGTTGCTGGCGGGCTCACGTCCGAAAATGTAGCTGAGGCTATGCGCATCCTTCATCCTTGGGGCGTCGACGTTTCCTCCGGCGTAGAGGCGCGTCCCGGCAAGAAAGATCCAGAAAAAGTTCGCGCATTTATTAAAGCTGTGCGCGAGGCGGATAAGGCTGATTCGAATTAATGGCGACTGCTTCCATCACCAAACGACAAGGCACGAGCGTTCCTGGTTCCCACGTTTCCAAAACCACGAAACGTGGGGCACCCACTTCGGCTATGGCTTCAAAGACCCCCAGAAAAACAAGACCCAGGCTCATCGTCAGCCCCGGCCGCTTCGGCCCGTGGGGCGGGCGCTACGTTCCCGAGACGCTCATGGCGGCGCTCGACGAACTAGAGCGCGAATACGAAAAGGCCAAGCGCGACCCGCGATTCAAAGCGCGGCTGAATGAGCTGCTGAAATCGTTCGCCGGCAGGCCTACGCCCTTGTTCTTCGCGCGGCGGCTGACGGAGAAGCTCGGCGGCGCGAAGATCTACCTGAAGCGCGAAGATTTGCTGCACACCGGCGCGCACAAGATCAACAACTGCCTGGGGCAGGCGCTCCTGGTTGAGCGCATGGGCAAACACCGCGTGGTGGCTGAAACCGGAGCGGGGCAACACGGAGTCGCGACCGCAACGGTTTGCGCTCTGTTCGGATTCGAGTGCGTCGTCTATATGGGCACCGAAGACATGCGGCGGCAGGAACTGAACGTCTTCCGCATGCGGTTGCTGGGCGCGGAAGTGCGCGGCGTGGACTCCGGCTCGCGCACGCTGAAAGACGCCATCAACGAAGCCATGCGCGACTGGGTCACGAACGTGCGCACCACGCATTACCTGCTGGGCAGCGTGCTGGGCGCGCATCCTTATCCCAGCATGGTCCGCGACTTCCACAAGGTGATCGGTCACGAAGCCCGCGCGCAAATCCTGAAAGCCGAAGGCAAGCTGCCGGCGGCGATCATCGCGTGCGTCGGCGGCGGATCGAATGCGATCGGCATTTTTCACGATTTCATCGGCGCTAAGAAAGTTCAACTCATCGGCGTGGAAGCCGGCGGGCGCGGCGACACCCTGGGCGATCACGCCGCGCGCTTTCGCGGAGGCAAGCCCGGTGTTCTGCAGGGAACGTACTCCTACGTTTTGCAGGACGAAGCCGGGCAGATCGCGCTGACCCACTCGGTTTCCGCAGGCCTTGACTATCCCTCGATTGGCCCCGAGCATTCGTGGTTAGCCGACCAAGGCCGGGCGGAATACGTCGCTGCTTCGGACGCCGAGGCGCTCCAAGCCTGCAAGCTGCTGGCGCAAACCGAAGGAATTATTCCCGCGCTGGAGTCGGCGCACGCGGTGGCGGAGGTGATCAAGCGCGCGCCCGGGATGAAGAAGTCCGATCTCGTAATCGTGAACATTTCCGGGCGGGGCGATAAGGACATTGGGATACTGCGCGAGAATTTGAGCTTGGATCCCTCGTGACCACTGTCCCGAGTGCATAAACCATTGTGCTGGTACTTCCATGACCATCGTGTTCAAACACGATCCTGGGTTCGTCGCGTATCTTACATCCGGCGACCCCAATCTTTCCGCCTCGCGTGAGGTCGCGCTCGCTGCTATTTCCGCCGGGGCTGACGTGATCGAACTCGGCGTGCCCTTCAGCGATCCCGTCGCCGACGGACCTGTCATCCAGCGGGCCAGCGAACGGGCGCTGCGCAACGGCGTCAGCCTCGGGGATGTCCTCAATGTCGCCGCGCAAATTCGACGCGAGAGCGACGCCGGGCTGATCATCTTTTCGTATTTCAATCCCATCCTGCGTATGGGCGTGGAGAAATTTGCTGATCGCGCAGCGCAGGCCGGGGTCGACGGCGCGCTCATGACCGATCTGCCTGTCGAAGAAGCTGGCGAATATCTGGGGCACATGCGGAAAAGGAATCTGGCCACGGTTTTTCTGGCCGCACCCACCAGCACCGACGAGCGGCTGAAGCGGATTGCCGAGGCGTCCACTGGATTTATTTATGGGGTATCGCGAACCGGCGTGACTGGCGCCCGAAAAGAACTCACCGACGACGCGCAGAAGCTGGTCCGCCGCCTGCGCAAATTCACCAAGCTTCCGATTGCCGTAGGCTTCGGCATCTCCACGCCGCAGCAATTCGCCGCAGTTGGCGAGTTTGCCGATGCCGGAGTGATCGGCAGCGCCATCGTCCAGACCGTCGAAAGCAATCCCGGCAAAGAGGCGCAGGCTGTGGCAGAATGGATCAAACAAGTCGTCGGCCGTCGGTCGTCGGCCGTCAGCCCCTGAAGTTCTTCAAGGCTTTGCACCATAGGCAGAAAGTACAGAGTTGGTATCAGGGTTTGTGTATTCAGCCGGCGACCGAAAGCCGACGACCGGCGACTAGCTTCCATGGACATCGCAGATTGGCGCAAGAAGATCGACGACATCGACCGCAAGCTAGTCGAACTCCTGTGCCAGCGCGCCCAGGCGGTCCACGAGATCGGAAAGTTGAAGTCGGTGGCGGGATTGCCGGCCTACGAACCCGACCGCGAGAAAACCGTTTTTGAAAACGCCCGCCGGGCCAACGAAGGTCCGCTCCCGGATCGCGAACTGCTCCGCATCTACGAGCGCATCGTCGACGTCATGCGGCAGAGCGAGATGGACGAAATGAAAGTGTTGAAGCCGCCGCATTCCGACGGCCTGGGCGATACGGAGATTGATCCGGAAGTAAATGATTGAATCGCAGCTCTTAGCCATTAGCTTAGCTCACGGAGCGGGGCTTGCGTTCCAAGCTACAGGCTAAGAGCCAGCAGCCAAAAGCTTCTTTATTATGATCGTCGCAATGCAGGAAACCGCAACCGAAGACCAGATCCAGGTGGTCACCGAACACCTGATCCAGATGGGCTTCTCCGTCCACCGCACCACTGGCGAGCGCCAGACCATCCTCGCTGCCGTGGGATCGCGCACCGACTTCGACACGCGCAACCTGGAAGTGCTCAGCGGAGTGATGGAAGTCCACCGCATCAGCGCACCTTACAAGCTGGCCGGGCGCAGCTTTCGTCCGCAAGGCACGGTCATTGAGTTCCCCAATGGCGTGAAGGTTGGCGGAAAAGAAGTGGTGGTCATGGCCGGGCCATGCTCGGTGGAATCGCGCGAACAGCTTTTCACGGTCGCTGAATTTGTGGCCAGAGCGGGAGCGCGCGCCCTCCGTGGAGGCGCCTTCAAGCCGCGCACTTCGCCATATTCTTTTCAGGGCCTGGGGCTGGATGCGCTGAAACTCCTGCGCGAAGCCGGCGACAAGTTCAACCTGCTGGTCATCAGCGAAGTGATGGAGATCTCGCAAATCGAGGTGATGCTTCCCTACGTGGACATTCTGCAAGTTGGCGCACGCAATATGCAGAACTTCAATCTCCTCCGCGAATTGGGGAAGCTGAAGACTCCGGTGCTATTGAAGCGCGGCATCGCCGCCACGCTCGAAGAGTTGCTGCTCTCGGCCGAATACATCATGGCAGGCGGCAATTACAGGATCATCTGCTGCGAGCGCGGCATCCGCACCTTCGAGACCTACACCCGCAACACCCTCGACATTTCCGCGATTCCCATCATTCACAAGCTATCGCACTTGCCGATCGCTTCCGACCCTTCGCATGGAACCGGCCGCCGCGACAAAGTTGCGCCCATGGCGCGTGCCTCGGTGGCTGCGGGCGCAGACGCGCTGTTGATCGAAGTGCACCATGATCCCGACAACGCGCTTTCGGATGGCGCCCAGTCCCTGTATCCTCAGCAGTTCGCCGAGTTGATGGATGCCTTGCGCATGATTGCGCCCGCGGTGGGCAGGACGATGGCATGAACCGGGTGATCGGGTCATCGAGTCATCCGAAATCCGTGTATTAAGGTCACCCATAAAGAACTTGGCCTCTGCGGTTGATGCGTTCCTCGGAGTTTTTTAACACAGAGAGCGCCTGATGAGCCGGTCAGTTGATTCCCTTTCGCCAAATCACGATCATCGGCACTGGCCTCATTGGCGGCTCGGTTGCCCTGGGCGCTCGCAAGCATGGGTTTCGCGGGCAGATCGTCGGCTGCGATCGCAAAGAAGTTCTCGCCAGGGCCAGACGAAAGGGAGCGATTGATCGCGGCGTTGCGGACGCGGTTTCCGCCTGCCAAGGCAGCGACCTCATCCTGCTCGCGACGCCTGTGGGCGGCATTATCGAACTGCTCGCTAAGATTGCTCCGCAGGTTTCTCCGGACGCCTTGATCACGGATGTTGGCAGCACGAAAGCAGAGGTCGTTCGAGCCGCAAGCCAGGCGTTTGGGAACGATGTCAAGCATCGCTTCCTTGCCGGCCATCCCATGGCGGGCAAAGAGAACTCGGGAATCGAGTACGCCGATGCCGAACTGTTTCGCGGAGCAGTGTGGTTTTTAACGCCGGTCGAGCAGCAGAAGCTTAAAGCAGGAAAGCTCGCGTCTTTCACTAGGCTGATCAAATCTCTGGGCGCCAAGGTCTCTATTCTCGATCCAGCGCAGCACGATGAGCTCTGCGCCTGGATCAGCCACGTTCCGCAAATGCTTTCAACCGCCCTGGCCGCGACTCTCGTCGAGGAGTTCGGAGAGAATGCTCCCCTGCTGGAGAGCGGGGGCCGGGCCCTGCGGGAGATGACGAGAATTTCCGCGAGCCCCTATTCGATGTGGCGCGACATCGCGCTAACCAACAAAAAGCCGATAGGGGAAGCGTTGCTGAAGCTCGAACAAGAGCTGGCGCATATCCGCGAAAACCTGGACACGCGCGAACTGGAGGCCGCGTTCCGACGCGCTCACCAGCTGCAAAGGACGCGTTCACCACGGAAACACAGAGCCTCGGAGAAACACAAATGAACTTTGTTCACGGCCGATGCACAGAATTGTGGTCACGCTTTGCAAGGGCGCCGATGTCTTGGCCTGCCGAATTCCTCTGTGTGTCCGTGTCTCCGTGGTGAACTTGTTTTAGAATCTTCTGCGGATGAATAAAGTCGTGGCCAGTTCCGAGGAAGCGGTGCGCGACATCTTCGATGGCGCAACCGTCATGGTTGGCGGCTTCGGCCTCTGCGGCATCCCGGAAAATCTCATTCGCGCCCTGGTTCATAAAGGCGTGAAGAATCTCAACACCATCAGCAACAATGTTGGCGTCGACGGATTCGGCATGGGCCTGCTGCTGGCGGCGGGACAGATTCGCAGCCACATCGGAAGTTACGTCGGGGAGAACCGCCTGCTCGAACAGATGGTGCTGGAAAAAACCATCGACCTCACGCTTGTGCCGCAGGGAACTTTTTCGGAGCGTATCCGCGCAGGCGGCGCCGGGATCCCCGCCTTTTATACGCCAACTGGTTTCGGCACGATGGTGGCAGAAAACAAGGAAACGCGCGAATTCGACGGCCGCATGTACGTGATGGAGCGCGCGCTCAAAGCCGACTTCGCCCTGCTCAAGGCCTGGAAAGGCGACAGGTCCGGCAATCTTGTCTATCGTAAGACCGCGCGCAACTTTAGCCCCATGATGGCCGCCGCCGCGAAAATCACCATCGCCGAAGTTGAAAACCTGGTCGAGGTCGGCGAGCTCGAACCCGACTGCATCCACACCCCGAGCATCTATGTGAAGCGGATTTTGAAAGGCGAAATTTACGAACGCAGGATTGAGAGAAGGACGGTGACGAAGCAAAGCTAGTCGTCGGGCGTCGGTCGTCCTCCGGAGGAATCTTCAGCCGTTGCCGGCCATCATCAGGACCGCCACACAGTCGCGGCCCTTAGCCGACCGAAGACCGAGAGCCGACGGCAATTCTCTATGCCCAAAGACCTCGACAAACGCGAACGCATCGTGAAGCGCATCGCGCGCGAACTGCGCGACGGCTTCTACGTGAACCTGGGAATCGGCATGCCGACGCTGGTGGCCAACTACGTTCCCAAGGGAATTCAGGTTGTGCTGCAGAGTGAAAACGGCATGCTGGGCATCGGTCCCTACCCCATCGAAGGGCAGGAGGACCCCGACCTGATCAACGCGGGTAAAGAAACGGTGACCGAAATGCCGGGCACCAGCTTCTTTTCCAGCGCCGATTCGTTTGCCATGATCCGCGGCGGCCACATCGACCTCAGCGTTCTGGGCGCCATGGAAGTCGACGAAGAAGGCAACATCGCTAATTGGATGATCCCCGGCAAAATGGTTAAGGGAATGGGCGGCGCCATGGACCTGGTTGCCGGAGCCAAGCGCGTGGTGGTGGCGATGGAGCACACCACCCGCGAAGGCCAACCCAAGATCCTGAAAAAATGCACGCTGCCGCTTACAGGATCAAAAGTTGTGGATACGATCGCAACTGAGATGGCCTACATTCGCGTGACGCCGAAGGGTCTCGTGCTGGAGGAAGTCGCCCCCGGATTGAGCCCCGAAGATGTGCAGAAGGCCACGGAAGCGAAACTCACCATCAGCCCAACTCTCAAAATTATGGAATTCTAGTGTGGCGCGGACACTCTTGTCCGCGCGGACCTTGATCCCAGCACATCTTGCTGCGCTCTGTGCGAGTCTGCCTCAGCCTTGGCCCGGGCTAATACCCCAGCTTCTTGTCGACTTGCGCCAGCAGGGGTTCTCCCGCCAGATATCGCCGCAGATTCTCCGAGAACAAAACGTAATGCCTTTCCCAGAGTTTCCCGGTCATGCCGGCGGTGTGGGGAGTAATCAGAAGATCATCGAGGTCCCAGAGCGGAGAATCCGCGGGCAGCGGCTCTTTGTCAAAAACATCAAGAGCGGCGCCTGCGATCTTGTGTTCGCGCAAAGCTTTCTGCAAAGCCTCTTCGTCGATCAGCAGCCCGCGGCCGACATTAATCAGATAGCCATCGGATTTCATGGCCGCAAACTGATCGCGGCTGATGATGCCGCGAGTGGCCGGCGTGAGCGGAGGCGAGAGCACAACGTAGTCGGACCTGCCCAGCATTTCATTCAGGCCGGTTGTGGGCACAACCTCGTCAACAAACTCCGGCTTGGGCCGCTCCGGGTGCTCGCGGACGGCGATCACATTCATGCCAAGCCCACTAGCCCGTTTCGCCACATTGCGTCCGATGCTGCCCAGGCCAACCAAACCGACCGTCGCCCCGGCCACTTCGCGCGGACATTTGCCTTGGAGCCATAGCTGTTCCTGCGCCCACACGTGCTTCTGCTGATTACGCACGTCCTCGGGAATTCTTTTCGCGAGAGCAAACATCAATGCGATAACGTGCTCGGCGACCACCGGCCCATGTACTTCACGCGCGTTGGTGAGAATGACATCGCTTTTGACCAGTTCAGGGAATAAAAATTGGTGGACGGCCGCAGCCGGAGAATGAATCCAACGCAGTTTCCGAGCCACCCGGAACTGCTCGGGCCGAAGCGACTGGGTCAGCAGGATTTCAGCATCGGCAAGTTCGCCGCCGATGCCATCGTAGCTCGTGAGCCGCACTACTTCGCATTGCGGAAACTCCTTGCGGAGCCGCTCCACAAACCACTCCGGCGCGATCCAGAGGTCGAGCCGATGGTAGGTGACAATCAGAACCTTCATCCCAGTCATGTTATCGAACCACTGTAACGATCGGCATCGGCTTTGCACAAACCGTGTACAAGCGCTCCGCGGGAGCGTACACTGCCGCGCAGTTTGCGGAGACTCACTTTTGGAGGCATTCGGATGATCGCGAGAGCGTTGCTAGTGTTCCTGCTCTGTTTGCCCGCGGTTGCGCAGACCGGGCCTTGCTCGGAACAGTTCGTGAAAGCTCAGGCGGCAAAGCCGCACCCCGATTCGGTCGCAGACGACGTATATTTCTTCTCCGGCGCGCTGGACAAGCCCGTGATCGGCAAGCCAGCTGCCGACAAGGCTTTCGCGCCTATTACGGCGGAACGCAAAAACGAGACGCGTGAGCCCCTTCGGCCGGAACGAATCGTAGCCGCGCCCTCCGGCGACATGGCGTACGAGTACGGAACGGTGCACGATGCTTTTGACGAGCGCCGGACCGGAAAGCACATCGACTTTACCGCCGCCTACCTGCGGGTGTGGAGAGCAGAGGGCGGCACCTGCAAGCTGGCTGCGGAAATATTTGAGCCCGAAGGAGAGAAATAAGCCGCCACTGTGCGGTAGGCAGGCGAAATCAGCCGACCTTCACGCGCAGATCGCTGCCCGTCATCTCCTTGGGTTCCGGCAAGCCCAGCATGCCCAGGATCGTCGGCGAAATGTCGCGCAGCGAGCCGCCTGGTTTCAGCGTGAACTGCTTGGAATTTTCCGCGACCACGATGAACGGCACCGGGTTGGTGGTGTGATACGTGTGGGGACCGCCGCTGACGGGGTCGACCATCATTTCGGCATTGCCGTGGTCTGCGGTGATCAGCATCGCTCCGCCTTTCGAGCGAACCGCAAGTTCGATCCGCCCCAGGCAAGCGTCCACGGTTTCGACGGCTTTGATGGTCGGCTCCAGCTTGCCGGAGTGGCCCACCATGTCGGCGTTGGCAAAGTTCACGACAATGACGTCAAACGTCCCGTCCTCCACTGCTTTCACGACGGCCTCGGCAATTCCCGCGGCGCTCATTTCCGGCTTCAGATCATAGGTCGCGACCTTCGGCGATTGGATCAGCGCGCGGTCTTCTCCGGGAAACGGCTGCTCCACGCCGCCATTAAAGAAATAGGTCACATGCGCATATTTCTCGGTTTCCGCGACCCGCAGATTGCGCATGTTCATCTGCCCCATGACATTGGCGAGAATATTGTTCAGCGATTCCGGGGAAATTACGACCGGCAAGGTGAATTTCTTGTCGTATTGCGTCATGCACACATACTGCAGATTCCTGGGCACGCGGTCGCGCGGAATGGCGGCATCGAGGTCCTCGGCACCTTGCAGATCGCGGCCAGCTTGCTGGTTCAGCCCGCTGTTGCGGGTCAGCGCCCGCGTGATCTGGCGAACCCGGTCGGCGCGGAAATTGAAGCAGATGCACGAATCCTCATCGCGAATGGTTGCTGGGGCTGCGCCCGATGTGGCACGGGCGCCGGCGCCCGCGCTCTTATCAGACACGATGAAAGGCACGACAAACTCGTCAGTCACGCCCTTGTTGTATGACTCCTTCATTCCCTGGACGGCGTCACTGTAAACTCCTCCCTCAGCCTGACCATAAACCATGGCGCTGTAGGCTTTCGCAATGCGCTCCCACCGGCGGTCGCGGTCCATGGCGTAATAGCGCCCGCTCACCGTGGCAATCTTGCCGGTGTTGTATTCGCGCATGGCCTGCTGAAGCTGTTCCAGGTATCCGGCGCCATTTGTAGGCAATGTGTCGCGACCGTCCATGAAGGCGTGCACAAAGACGCGCTCCACATGGTTCTGCCTGGCCATTTTCAGCAGCGCGTGCAGGTGAGTTTGATACGAGTGCACGCCGCCGTCGGAGACCAGGCCGAACAGATGCAGTTGCCGGCCGCCACCCTGCGCGTTCTTCATGGCGTGAAGCAGCACGGGATCCTGGAAGAACTCGCCGTTCAGGATCATGAACTCAATGCGCGTCGAGTCCATGTGCACGACGCGCCCGGCGCCGATGTTCAGGTGCCCCACTTCGCTATTGCCCATCTGCCCTTCGGGCAGGCCGACGTAGGGACCGCTGGTCTGGATCAGGGTATTGGGATATTCGCGCAGCAGGCGCTCGTAGGTCGGCTTGTGCGCCAGCGCGATGGCATTGAAATTCGTTTCCGGGCTGTAACCCCAGCCGTCGAGGATGACCAGAATCAGCGGTTTAGGACGAGACATTCTGCTAGGGATCTCCCTGTGAAGTGATGCATATTGGAATGAAACTATCAGGATAACCGGATTGCGCAGCTTCAGCCAATGCAAGCGAAGCAGAATTTCACTTCCATTCATGCCACTCGCCAGTTCCCAACACGAAGCCGCGGGGTGCCGCGCAGTCGCAGCGACCCCCGCCGGATAGAATGAGCAAGCTCGCCATGATTGTGCTCAACAGGATCTGGACTGCGGCCGCGAATGCGGAGGCCGCAGGTGCGGTCACGCTGTGCTTTGCAACCTTTGCGTGGCTGGTTCGCGGCGCGACAGCCTCCGGGGCTATTGCCGGCGCGGGGGTGTGTTTCGCCCTGATCCTCGGAGCCGGCTGGGGCGCATTTGCCGCACTGTGCACCGTCTTCGTGCTGACCTGGATCGCTACGCGCATCGGTTATGCGCGCAAGCTGAAGCTGGGGACGGCTGAGTCACGGCGCGGGCGCGACGCGTTGCAGGTGCTCGCAAATGTGGCAGTCGCGGCAGCTTGTGCCGTAATGCTGAGATTCGCCCACAATGCTGACTATGCTGCCGCCACGGCGGCAGCGCTCGCCGAAGCCGCCGGCGATACCGTCGAGAGCGAGATCGGGCAGGCTCTTGGAAGCACTCCCCGGCTCATCACAAACTGGCAGCGAGTGCCGGCGGGTACCGATGGCGCCATCACAACTGCCGGAACGCTGGCGGGAGTTTTGGCCGTCGTAACTGTAAGTGCTGTTTGTTTCGCCACAGGCGTGATTCCCGGGCGGGCCGCCTTCATCTGCGCCGGTTCCGCCATTCTGGCGACGCTGCTGGATAGCCTTTTGGGAGCCACCCTGGAGCGCAACCGGCGCCTCGGGAACAACAGCGTAAATTTCCTATCGACCTTGTTCGCGGCGGCGTTAGCGTTCGCCATGTCCTGAATTGTCGGCGGCCGGCAAAGGGTTGCGGCTTGATCTGGCGGTTTTCCTTCGCTTTACTTCGCGGCCGTTGAGAAAAGGTCAACCACGGAGAACACGAAGATCACGAAGGAAAGCCACTGCACAAGCAAGAATTTAGCGTCCTGGTTTCTCCGCAGGTCATCTCATCAGCTACTCTCGATTTCTGGAGCCTGCATGAGCGACCCTCGCTATCCCATCGGCAAATTCAAATTTGAAGGACCTCTTTCGCAATCGCAGCGCGATGCCTGCATCGCCGACATCGCGGCTGCTCCCGCCGCCTTGCGCGCTGGTGTGCAAGGCCTTTCGCCCCAGCAATTGGATACGCCTTACCGCGACGGCGGCTGGACGGTTCGGCAGGTTGCGCATCACGTTCCCGACAGCCACATGAACGCTTACATCCGTTTCAAGCTGGCGCTAACTGAAGATGAGCCAACCATCAAGCCCTACGCCGAGGATCGCTGGGCGGAATTGCCGGACACCAAGGCAACTCCGGTGGAAGTATCGCTCGTCCTGCTCGAATCACTGCATGACCGCTGGGTCAGGCTCCTGCGGTCTCTGAGCACGGACGATTGGAAGCGCAATTTTCGGCATCCGGAACTCGGAGTCGTGTCCCTGGAGAAGAACGTCGCGATCTATGCCTGGCACGGCAAGCATCATCTGGCCCACGTCACGGAGTTGCGGAAAAGAATGGGGTGGTAGTCGTTTCACCAACGAGCCATGGAGAGAAAATCTCTTAGCCACATGCCAAGTCCGCAGAAACGAAATTTATGGCCTAAGCTGCGGGCGATGTTCGCGGTTCACCACACCTTGCACACCTTCTCCTCCGGGTTCACCATGGGCTGGCCCGCTTTGCACGAAAATGCGTTGGAGAATTGCGGCATATTCACCACCACGCCGTTGACGCGGTACTTGGCCGGCGAGTGGGGATCGGTCGCGGCCCGCACCCGCAACTCCTCATCGCGGTCGTTCGAGCAGGCCCACTGCGCGAATCCCACGAAGAACCGCTGGTCGGGAGTGAGTCCGTCAACCGGCTCGAGCTGCTTATCTTTGGTGGCGTCTTTCCAGGCCATGTAGGCAAGAATCTCTCCGCCCAGGTCGGCGACATCTTCGCCGAGCGTGAGCTTGCTGTTGATGTGGATGTCATCGACAACGACATACTGAGCATACTGGTCCTGCACGCATTTGGTGCGCGCATCGAACTTGGCGCGGTCGTCTTTCGTCCACCAATTCTTCAAATTTCCGTGGGCGTCGTACTGGCTGCCTTCATCGTCGAAGCCGTGCGTCAGTTCGTGGCCAATGGTGCCGCCGGTGTCGCCGTAATTGGGCGCATCATCCATTTTCGCGTCGTAGAGCGGAGGCTGGAGCACGCCGGCGGGAAAATTGATGTCGTTCATTTCATCGTTGTAGTAGGCATTCACCGTCGGCGGAGACATATCCCATTCCCCGTGATCCACGGGCTGGCCCACTTTGTTGATGTCGCGGCGCCGTTCGAACTCTCCCGCGCGCTGCACATCGCCGGCAAAATCGGTGCGCGCAATCATGACTGAACTGTAATCACGCCACTTGTCGGGATAACCAATCTTGTTGCGAATGGCCGCCAGTTTGGTCAGCGCCTGCTGCTTGGTCTCGGGACTCATCCAGTCCAGCGCGCGGATGCGTTGGCCCATGGCGTCTTCAATACGGCGCACCATGTCGAGCGTGCTGGCCTTCAGTTCCGGCGAAAAAACCTTCTTCACGTAAACCTGGCCCAGGGCCTCGCCCAGATCGCGGTCGGTCCACTCCACGCAGCGCTTCCAGCGCGCCTGCTGCTCTTTCGCGCCGCGCAGGTACTTGCGGTAAAACTCGAAGTTCTCGTCGACGAACTTGGCTGAAAGATACGGCGACGACGAGTCCACGACATGAAAACGCAGGTAGGTCTTCCAGTTAGCTAGCGGCTCGCTGGCCAGTTCGTGATTCACCTCTTTGAAGTACTCGGGTTCGGCAACATTGACGATTTCAAACGTGGGGTACTTCAGATCCTTGTAGTAAGCAGCCCACGCGATGTTGGGCGCCAGCCGCTCCAGGTCCGCAACTTTCATCTTGTGTTTAAGCTTGTAAGGATCACGCCGGTCAACCCGCGTCAGTTGCGCCTTGGCCAATGTGGTTTCCATTCGCATCACGGTAGCGGCATCCTGCTTGGCGTTTTCAGGCGGCTCTCCCATCAACTCGAAGACCTTCTGCACGTGCTCGACATAGCGCGCCCGAGTCTCCTGGGATTTCGCATCGTCCTTCAAGTAGTAATCGCGGTCGGGAAGCCCGAGCCCTCCGCGATCGACTTCCGCAATCTGCTGTTCGGAATTGTCCGGGTCCTGCGTCGATCCCTGGCCAAACAGGATGGTGCGGCCATAAGCGAACTGCAGGCGCGCCAGCAGCGGCGTGATTTCCCGAGCGGATTTCAGACGGGCAATGGCATCCAAGTCCGGCTGCACTGCAGCGAGACCGCGCTGCTCGACGGCAGATTCGTCCATGCAGGCGCCGTAAAAATCGCCGATCTTCTGGGTGACGGCATCACGCTGCGGATTCTGCGCCGCCTCTTCCAGAATGCCGCGCAGGAATTTCAGATTGTCTTCATAGAGCTTGCCGTATACCGACCACGAAGTCTCATCCGCGGGAATGGGATTGTTCTTCTTCCAGCCGCCGCACGAGTACTGATAAAAGTCGACGCACGGGTCCGCCGACTTGTCCATGGAGTTGACCTCCAGGCTGGGCGTATACGGCATGGACGGCTCGGCGGTTTGCGGCGCGCTCTGGGCCAGGGCGATGGTTGAGAAAAGAAAAAAAATGGGCAGGGCGAAGAATCCATTGCGCATATATGACCTTAGACTGTGCGGTTCAGAAAACGTAATGCAGGCAATAGTAAACGGAATCCCAGGAGAGTGCTGGGATGATCAGCACGCACAGGCCTGGTGCCCCAGCTTCACTTCGGGTTCAGCGATGTCAGCGGCGGAAACGAACTTGGCTGCGTGAAAAAGGTCTCGGCCGCCGGCTGGCCGGTCCGCAGCGCTGTAGCCATGAGTTCCACCGCCTCGCCTGCATTGGGAGGAATTACGACGGTGGCCGTTAAAGACCCATTGCGAACGGCGGCCTGGCCCGATTTCGGCAAGCCATCGCATCCGATGAAGGGCAGCTTCAGCCAGCGATCGCGCAGCGGGCCGTTATCCATATCTGCTAAAGCCTTGCGCGCGCCCAAAGCCATGGCATCGTTCTGTGCGGCAATGACGCCAATTGCCACCTCTTTTGCGATACTCAGCCTGAGCCAGGAAGTCACAGCATTGTAGGCGCTCTCGCCGGTCCAGCGCCCGCGCAAAATGCGTACCTCGACATTATGCGGCTTCGCCAGTTGCATGCCCTCGGTCCGGCGGACGGAGGCGTCATTGTCGGATGGGCCCTCGATATAGAGGACGGCGCCACCTTCAGGCAGAAGACGGCCAATCTGCTGGCCCTGGATCTCCCCGACCTCCCGGTGAGAGGCGGTCACCGAAAACATCGGGGTCGAGTATTTCTGCCGCACCTCGGTGAAATACTCCACATTCTCGCGGTTTAGAACCACCCATCCGACGCCTGCCGCGGCAGCTGCCCGCGCCGGCTGCGCCAGCGCCGTTCCTACCGGTTCAAAAAAGATTGCGTCCGGGCGCTGGTCGGGGGCGGCCTGGATCAAATCCAGAACCTGACGGCTTTGCATAATCGAGTCATGCTCGGTGTGGATCACCTGCAGCTTGACGCGAAGGCGATCGGCGGCGGCTTGTGCGGCAATGACCTGCTGGGCCTGGAAATCGTTGTTCTCGACCACCAGCAACGCGAAGCGGAGTTCTTTCACGACGCTCCCCCTCAGTCGACATAGACTAGCGAGCATCGGTCAGTCGAACCAGCTATCACAATTCTAATTGGTCACAACTCGGCCCCGGTCTTTCCGTTGGCCACCTCTGGTTGGGTTAGAAGAATACGAACGTTCCGGAATGGGAATCAAGTGTCTAGCCAGCCACATCTCGCGCCAGCAGGTGGCAGGAATGAGTCTTCACGATAATCCAGACCTGGCGTCCGGGAACAAGATTCAAGGCATCGCGGGCGCCCAAGGTCAGGTGCACCGACAACTCGACGCCACAATCCACGCGTGCAACGATGATGGCGTCGCGTTGTGCAAGCGAGAGCAGCCGTCCCGGAAGGACGTTGCGCGCGCTCAGGCCTACGGGCGCCGTCGTCGCCAGCAGAATATCTCCCGCGCTGATACCGATCCGCAGCTTCGATCCCTGATTGGCCCGCACCAGCGGCGTCTCCAGTTGAACCGCGCCACCGCCGATGCGGCAAGTCATGGTGCCGCGCTCCTCGTGAAGGGACGCGACCTCGGCATCAAAAATATTTTCGAACCCGGCCAGCTGGGCGACGGTTTCCGCGCGCGGCGCCGACAATATCGCGTGCGGGGTTCCCTGCGCGATGAGCTTACCGTCCTCAAGCACGAGCAGGTTTTCCCCGAGCATGAAAACCTCGTCATGGCTATGGGTGACGTAGAGAACGGGAACCGGAAGATTCTGAATCGTGCGGCGCAGGTCCTCGGCAATCTTCATGCGCACGGGCAGGTCCAGCGCAGCCAGTGGTTCATCCAGGAGCAGCAGGGCCGGCCGGGTCACCAGGGCGCGCGCCAAGGCCACGCGCTGGCGCTCTCCGCCGGAAAGTTCGCTGGGCCGCCGCGACCGGAGGTTCGTAATGCCGAGCGATTCCAGGGCATCTTCCGCCCGTCTTCGTCGAGCATTGGCTTCCACCCCCGCGAGCCCATATTCGACATTGCCCTCGACCGTGAGATGCGGAAATAACGCGAGGTCCTGAAACACGTAACCGATCTGGCGTTTGCGCCCAGGAACGTTAACTCGCTCTTCTGAGTCGAACAAGGTTCGGCCGCCAATTCGAATGTGACCGGCGTCCGGTGTCTTCAGCCCGGCGACGCAATCGAGCAGCGTGGTCTTTCCCGCTCCTGATGCACCGAACAGAATTGTGATCCCGGCCGGCACATGGAATTCAACTTCCAATCCAAACGATTCCGTCAGCTGCTTGTGAAGGCGCACGCCCAGCCCGGGTTCCTCCTCACCAACGCCGGATTTGGTTTTTGCGTTCTCTAGGGCCGTGGCCATACGCTCCACATTTTCCGGTTCAGCGAATACACGACAGAAAGCAACCCCAGCGCAATCGCAATCAGCACCAGGGCCGTCGTATTCGCCGCCGAGTAGTTCAGGTCCTGCACCAGGTCATAAATATTGATGGACAGCGTACGGGTGGCGCCCGGGATGTTGCCGCCGACCATGAGCACGACCCCGAATTCGCCCATGGTGTGCGCGAAGCTGAGGGCAATCCCGGTGATCAGCCCCGAGGTGGAAAGCGGAAGCAGCACCCGCCAGAACGTCCGCCACTTCGACGCTCCCAGCACCTCGGATGCGGCCAGCAAGCGGCGATCCACCGATGCCAGCGATGAGGCGAAAGGCTGTACCGCGAATGGCAAGCTGTACAGCACCGATCCAATCACCAGCCCTTCAAAGGTGAAGGCCAGGGTGTGCCCGGTGATCGACTGCCACCAGCGCCCCAGCGGACTTCGTCCGCCCAGCGCGATCAAGACATAAAAGCCAAGCACCGTCGGCGGCAGCACGATGGGCAAGGCGACGATGGCTTCGACCACGAATTTCCAGCGCCATTTCGAGAACGCGATCCAGTAGGCCATTGGCAGTCCGATGACCACCAGTAGAGCTGTGACCATCAAGGCCAGCCGAATGGTAAGCCAGAAAGCCTGCCAATCCATAGCAAGAGTGTAACCGCTCGAGGTTTCGCGCCGCGATTTCCGGTTTCGGCACAATCACAGCCGCTATGTTCATTCGTCACAAGGCTTACCCATTCCCCAAACATAGGATTGCGCTAGCAGAGGCTGATCATGGAAATTCCGCAAGCTTTGGAGATTGTCCACAAACTCGCCAATGGGCAAAACCCGCCAACGGGGACGGCGGTCACGGGCAGCTGCTTGCTGCGACATCCGCAATCGATTCGCGCCTTGAACCGGGTCGTGGGAGGTCTCGAGTTTCAGCACAAACGCGAGCGCCGGCGCTCACGCCCCGCAAATGCGGGCAAGGGATGGTCAGCCCAGGAAGATCAAGGGGTCTGTGATGAACTGCGGAGCGGAATCAGCTTTGCAGAGATAGCCCGGCTGCACTGCCGGACACCCGGATCGATCGTCGCGCGCCTCATCCAACTGCGAAAAATCTCCGGAGTCTGGGGACGCAGGACGGCATGAGCGCGCATCGCAAGGCGGTCCGCTACATTGGCATTTCATCACTGATGTTCGGCAGCCTGGTTCACGCCCAGCGGTGGCAAACGGCCAACGACTTTCAGCGCAGCCAACCAGTGGTTAGCCGTGAAAGCTGGCAAGCACGAGGCCGGCACATTCCAGGAGCCAATTCAGCGGCATTGCGACGCCACGCGCTCGCGCAAAAGTTTCGCATGCGCGCGCTGCGTGCCGCGAATTCCATCGGCGTGGGCGCGGGCTGGAGATGCTTGGGGCCACTGCCGCTTCCATCCGACGCAAGTGGAGCCGGTATTCAGGACTATGGCTGGGTTTCAGGGAGAGCCACGTCCGTGGCTGTCGATCCCAATGATCTGACTGGCAACACGGTTTTCGTGGGCGCCGCGTACGGCGGAGTTTGGAAATCCACGAATGCAGGCTCCCACAACCCAATCGCCTCGGCCGTCACCTGGACTCCGCTGACCGATTCGCAAGCGACGCTCGCCATCGGGTCGGTCGCGATTCAACCACAACTCTCGAATCCGAATGCCGCCGCCAGCGTGGTCCTCGCCGGAACCGGCGAGACCAACAGCTCCGTCGATTCTTATTACGGCCTTGGCATTCTTCGCTCTGCCGACGGCGGTCAGACCTGGACCTTGGTCTCGCAGGATTCGACCGGCACTCACAGCTTTGCGGGCCTGGGATTTAGTCGTATCGCTTTCAGCACCTCCAATCCTAATGTCGTCGTAGCCGGCGCGGCCTCTGCCTCGCAAGGAATCTTGGAAGGTCTGGAGAGTCCGGTCGGACAGAATCGTGGAATTTACTTCTCCAGCAACGCCGGAAGTTCGTGGATGGCTGCGACCATCGCCGATTCGGGCGTGGCCGTCTCCCCCGCTTCCGTGACCTCGGTTGCTTATAACGCGGCCGCAGCCAGGTTTTTTGCCGCAGTTCGCTTTCATGGATTCTATTCTTCTCCCGATGGAGCCAACTGGACGCGATTAGCGTTCCAACCTGGGGGTGGCTTAAACCCCTCGGCATGCCCGGCACAGTCCCCGCAGTCCAGTAGTTGTCCGATCTATCGCGGAGAGATCGCCATAGTTCCCAATCGCGCCGGCCCTAAGGGGCTCGGAGAAATGTACGTCTGGTACGTGGACTCTTACGACGGGGATCAAGGCATGTGGAAGAGCCTTGATGGGGGGACGACCTGGGCGCAGGTCAACGACTCCGCAATCACCAACTGCGGTGATCTTTTCGGCGGATGCGGCACGGTTCAGGGCAAGTATAATCTGGCGCTGGCGGCCGTTCCCAACGGTACCGCCACCGATCTGTATGCGGGCGCCACGAACCTTTACAAGTGCACGATCACGAATGCCTACCCCTTCTGTAACGGTAGCGGCAACAACACGTTTCTGAACCTCACGCATGTATACGGGTGCAGCGACCTTGCCCAGGTGCATCCCAATCAGCACGCCATCGACTTCCTGGTTTCAAACAGCACCGCTTTGCTTTACTTCGCGAACGATGGCGGCATCTACCGTGCGCTTGACGGCTTCATGGGACTACGGTCGGGAACCTGCGGTCAACCGAATCAATTCGGTAATTTGAACGCAAACCTCGGTCCCATCACCCAATTCACTTCCCTTTCGCAGTCGTCAACCGATCCGGACCTTATCCTCGGAGGTTCGCAAGATAACGGCGCTCCCGCGACCGCCTACTCTCAGAGTGGCGGACCTTGGGTCAACGTCAATGCCGGCGAAAATGGTTTCACGGCGATCAATCCAGCCAACGACAGTGAGTGGTTCCTCGCCGTCCCCCCGGATGCCGGTTCCGGCGTGAACATTCTTCGCTGCCGGAATGGGATCAACTGCCACACTCTCGATTTTCAAAACGGTGTGGTCGCCGACGGCAACGCTCTCGGGGGCGATACTGGTCCTTTTTATCCTCCATTCATGCTTGACCCGCAGAGTTCGGGAACGCTGCTCGCGGGAACATGCCGAGTCTGGCGCGGCGCGTCGTCGGGAGGAAGCTTTACCCTGCTGAGTCCAAACTTTGAATCGGGCGGCAATGGAACTTGCAGCGGCGCGGAGACGAACACGGTGCGGTCGCTCGCCGCAGGCGGACCGACTGACGATTCCGGCTATTCGCAGGTGATCTATGCCGGTACGGACGGGGATGGCCCGCTGATCCCTACGTCTCCCCAAGGCGGGCACCTGTGGGTCAGCTTTAGCTCGGATTCCGGCCCAGCCGCATGGATGGACAATAGCAACGGCATTAACCCATTTGCGTTTCCAATTTCCGCCATCGCGGTCGATTCCGGCGACACCAGCGGCCAAACCGCCTACGCCGCCATCATGGGCTTCCACACTGCCCATCTCTGGCAAACGCAGGACGCGGGATTCTCGTGGACGGACTTTACTGCCAATCTGCCGGATGTTCCGGTAAATGCCATTGCCCTCGATCCTGGCCCATCGCCGGGAAATGGCACGCTCTACGTTGCCACCGACATTGGCGTCTTCGGCAGCAGCAGCGGTTTTCCTGCCTGGAACGAAGTCGGACCCGCTCCCAACCAGCCGGGATTCCTCCCCAACGCAACTGTCACCTCGCTGCAAATATTCAATTCCGGCGGGTTGAAGCGGTTGCGTGCGGGCACCTATGGACGCGGAATCTGGGAATGGAACTTGGTCACCACGCCGGATTTTCAGCTTGCGGTCAGCAACAATCCGCAAACCGTGTTCGCGGGACAGCAGGCAGCGTTCAACGGAACGATCTGGGCGCGGAACGGATACAACAACAGCGTGAGTCTGAACTGCGCGCCCGGGACCACCAGCGCTCCTCAGAACTGTTCGGCAACGCCCGCATCGCTTCTGCCGGCCGCTTCGGGAACAGCATTCGCGATGAATGCGAGCGACGCTGCCGGTGATTACGTCTTCAATCTGCAAGCCGTGGGCACGGACTCGGCAACGGTGACCCACACATTCCCCCTGACCTTGCACGTGATCGATTTCATGCTGGGCGCTCCAGCGCCAACCTCGGTGAGCGCAACTGCGGGCGGAACAACTTCTCCGATATCGCTGCGACTCTCGGCCGCCGGCGGGTTTAATGCTCCCGTAAGTCTTGCCTGCGCGGGTTTACCCATCGGCGCCAGTTGTCAGTTCCAGCCCTCCGGCACTGCGACTCCGACCAGTGCAAATCCGGTCTCCATGACTCTGATGATTTCGACCACATCAAACACGCCGCCGGGTACAAGCCAGATCACGATCAGCGCATCCACAGCGGGTGCATCGCCGAAAACACAAACGGTCTCTCTCACCGTAGGCGCTGTCCCCGACTACACGCTCGCCATCGCGAATCCCTCGCTGACCGCGCAGGTGAATGCATCTGCGGCCTTCAATGGCACGCTCACGAGTGTGAACGGCTACAGCAGCGCGGTTGCGATGACCTGCGGAAATGGCGCCCCTGCAACTTGCACAGCCAATCCGTCGAATACGGTGCCCACTGCGGCGGGCGTGCCGTTTACGGTGACAGTGAGCAGCAGCGTTGCTCAAAGTTACGCTTTCAAACTCAACGCGGTTGGAAGCGACGCGTCCGCCATTGCCCACTCCGCCGCAGTTACCTTCACCAGCCTTCCCAACCAGGGTTTCGATTTCACCATGGGCGCGACTCCTTCGACCCAGTCGGTGGCAGCCGGCAAAACCGCAACCTACACCGTCGCCGTGAATCCGAACACCGGCTCTTTTCCCAAGGCCGTGAATTTGACATGCTCGGGCGCACCAGCGGCCACCACTTGCACCTTCACTCCATCCCAGATTGGCGCCGGCAGCGGAAATTCTGTCTGCATGCTCACCGCCTCCACCACCGCTCCCGGGCCGCCCACATCCGCCGCCCTTCTGTCCATCCTGCTGGCGCCGCTCGCGGGAATTTTCTGGACACGCGGGCGCCGCCCGGGTGGCGTCAATCGCACCCTTTGCCTCGCCCTGCTGCTCTCTCTTCTGTCCTGCGGAGGAGGATTGCAGGGGAATGGCGGAGGCGGCAGCGGTAACCCGGGCACTCCATTAGGTACGTATAACCTCACGATTACTGCGACTGCGGGTACCGTCATTCACACCACCCAGGTCAGCCTTACCGTGACTCGATAATCGCGGGTGCGGCGAACCATCGCGGTCAATCGGATCGCCTCGGACCTATGGCTAAGATGGCGCAATGGCATTTTTAACGGAGGCCGTCGTTCCCGAGGTGCAGGCGGTCCCTCGCCGCCGGCAGTATCCCAGGACCACTCTGCGATCCTTGGCCTATGTCAAGATTGATCAGGGAAACGGCGGCATCGTTCGCGATCTGACGGAATCTGGAATCGCCATTCAGGCGGTCGCGCCCCTGCGCGCCGGGCAGGAAGTGCTGCTGCGATTCGACCTGCTTTCGCCCCGGGTTCGGGTTGAGGCACATGGCACGGTCTGCTGGGCCGAATCGGGGGGACAGGCAGGTGTGCAGTTCTCGGGGCTGCCGCCTCGCACCCGCAATGCGCTGCGAGACTGGATGCTCATGCAAATGCTTTCGGCCGCGGCCGTCTCTGGACGCGACTCGATCTTTGCCGGGGTTGATACCCACCTGGCTCTCTCGACAGCCATCCGCGCTCCCATCCTGTTGCCCCCAGCCGAGGGAGAGGCCCCGACGATTTCGTGGGGGATTTTCTCGTTTACCCAGCGCGCCTTCTCGATTTTTGTGGACATCCTGGTCCTCAGTTGCGCCGCTCTTCTATTCATCATCAGCGCTCTGGCGGTCATGGGAGGTTTTCCGGCCTGGCCGCTATCGGCTGCGCTGATCGTAACCTCGACCACGATTTTTATTTCCGTGTACCGGCTGCTGTTTTCCGACCTGCTGTGCGGAGCCACCCCCGGGCGCAGGCTCGCTATCCTGGCAAGCCATCCTTCGCTGGACGACTCCCCGCCGCGATTCCGGTAATCAGGCGATGGTTACGACAGGGCCGGAGCCAACCGTGTTTCGTGCCCCAAAAGCCGGCAGTTGAACCTCATCACGGGCTTCCCAGACGATCCGCTCGAGTTACTAAGTACTTTGCGGTCTTAGCGATAGAGGCAAGTATTTCGCCACTCGGGGTGGTACGCGCCCCCTGGCCCCGTTACGTTCGGGAATGGACTTCCGCTACGTGGGTTGGGGGGTGCCTTCTCAGTATCATCGTTGGATGACGGGCTGTTCCGGCCGTTTGTGGCCGTAATCGCCTCGTCTGGGGAAAAGCTATGCGTCGGGGAAGCCAAGCCAAGTGGAGTTGCGATGGCGGCGACGTCGCCTCAAGAGTGAGTGCGACGCGCGCCCATACACGTTTTGTTTTACGCCGGCCGGCGGGTTTTTCCATCATCGAACTCCTGGTGGTCGTGGCGGTCATGCTGGTGGTCACAGCGCTCGCGCTGCCTACATTCACTACGACCATGGACGCTTACCGCTTGCGCGGGACGCTGTCCAGCGTGGCCAACCTGGCCCAGCGATGCCGCACCCAGGCCATCAAGAAAGACCTGACACAGCGCATACATTTCAGGACCGTGAATAATCGCGCGGTCTCCTATGTAACGGATTCAAACGACCTGTTGTCGGTGGCTGGACCGACCGTCGGCGACCGGAAGTTATCGGGACAAGTGTGGTTCCCGGGACAGTTTTCGCTCTCCGGCATTCCTGCGGGCGCCGGTGCTCCCCCGCAACTGACGGGAACCTTGATGTGGGGAACAGCGTTGAATCCGAACGTCAGCCCACAGGACCCGTACTTCAATTCGCGCGGCATGCCATGCCTGCCCGATCCGGTCACTGGGGTTTGTAATCCCACCACCGGTTTTGTGTATTACTACCGCTATCGCCGCGGCGGCACGACTCGTTGGGCCGCGACCAGTATCTCTCCCGCGGGACGAATTCAGAGTTGGTTCTGGAATGGCAATAGTTGGGGGAACTGACCCATGCACAAGAAATTTGCCCGGAAAAAAATCAATCCAGAATCAGGCATGACCATGATTGAGCTTTTGATTGCCGGCGTAGTGCTGATTGTTGGCATGCTGGCCATCATGGTCTTACTCGGCCTGGCGACCGGCAACAACGGGCGCAGCAAGGTCGACAGCACTGCGACCATGCTTTCGCAGGCGGTGGTCGAGCAGATCAGCGCGGTGCTGGCCGGTGGCGGTCCAGGATCCATCGTCGATAACGCCAACTGCAACGGTACGGGAAACACCTTTCAGATTGACAGCACTTCCGGCCCCGCCCCCAACGGCGCGGGCGCGCCGCTGCTGAATGGCAAGATCGACTTCAGCCAGGCGCCGGTCGCCGGCTCGCAGATGAGTTATGTCGACTGCGCCGGCAACCTTCAGACCACCTACGATGTGCGCTGGAATGTGCAGACCATCGGCGCTTCCGGCACGTTTCTGGTCACGGTGGGCGCGAAACCCCAGGGTGGAGGGGCAAAGCAGTTCAACTTTTCCTTGCCCATAAATATGAGGGTCTATGTCGGCGGCAACTGAGATCCGGCGCAGGAGCAATGCCATGACGCACAAGCAATGGAATTCGCGGACGGCGCAATTGCGCGACCGTCTGCCACGCGGCTTTTCGATGATTGAAATGATGGTGGTGCTGGCGGTAATCACCATCATCATGGGGGTTGTCTTCAAGTCCATTGCGGCCACGCAGCAGACATCGACGTCGCAGCAGATCAAGGTGGATCTGACCCAACAGGCCCGCCAGTTTGTCGATCAGCTGACCCGCGACTTGCGCAGCGCCGGCTACCCCAATACCAGAAACATGGCGCAAGGTTCGACCGACCCGCTTTACGCGGGCGCCTGCCCGGACGCGACCACGAATGCCGTGACCTCGCCCTGCGATCCCAGCAATGGGGTGGGACTGATTTATCTGAATTTCAACCAGCTCTGGTTCGCGGGGGACGTGGACGGAACGGGGACGACGGACGCAGCCGGAAATCCGCTGGGAACCGCCAACGTGAAGATCGTGAAGTACGACTATTTTCCTGCCGGCCCGAACTGTCCCTGTCTGCGGCGCTCGGAGTATTTGCGCACCGCCTACCAGGATCCGGTGGCCGATGCCACCAACACGGTGGCCATCGATCAGATGGAGATTCAGGGAGTGCAGAACGGCACCGCGAATGACCCGATTTTCACTGCCTACGATCCGACGACCGGCGCAGCCGTGCCCTGGCCCATCGATTTCACCACTGGCGCCAATCAGATGGCCGCCATCAACTCCCTGCGGGTGGTATTGGCGCTCCAGGCTACCAGTAGAGACAACACCGGAGCCATTCCGATCACGCGTGTGGTGTCCACCATTGCCTTGAGCAATTGCTCGCAGGCGTGGGGCGGAACGCGAAAGACTTTTAGTTGCTGAAGGGGAAGATATGAGAACACCGAAAGCTGGCCGACAGGAACGTGGAATCGCGCTCTTGCTGACGATTTTTGGTCTTCTGCTCCTGACCGCAATTGCCGCGGCGATGATGTTCTCCTCCGATTCGGAGACCACCATCGCGGTGAATTATCGCGACAAGGAAATCTCCACCTACGCGGCACTTTCGGGATTGCAGGAAGCCCGTGACCGCATGCACCCGCTCTTCGGAGACCTGAGTGGATTCCCCTCGCTCGGACGGACCCTGCCGCCGGGACCCGGCCCAACCCAACTGCCAGCGCCCGGGCTTGGCCAAGTGCTCTATATTTTGAATCCGGACCCCACCCTGGCCGAAACCGCCAATACCATTGCACCCTGGTCGTTTTTGGTCAATGGCCAACAGAATCCTTACTTCGATTCGGAACTCTGCCAGGAACGGAATATGAGTATTTTTCCCGGAGTGGCAACCAATGCCCCGGGAAATCCGTGCGGAGCGGCGCAAATTCCCGCCGGCGCTTGCACCCCAGTGGGTGCTCCCGGAGGCAGCTGGTGCCAATACTACGACAACAGCGCCAATCCCACGCCTTGGAAGCTGACCGATACGGGCGGCAATCCTGTTCCGCTTGATTACAAATGGGTGCGCATTACATTGAAGGCGGATAACAGCGGCATAAACTACGTGCAAACTCCAGCCAACCCGGCCAACGGCACGCAGGTCTGCTGGGATACGCGCTATAACCAGCAGGTGCAGAAGCCGGCGACTGCGACGACCGAATGCCTGGGCGCAGCCACCTACTCCATCGGCAGCCTGACCCTGACGTCGGGCGGCGTGGGTTATACGGCGGGAGTTCCGCCGGCAGTCTCGTTCGTTGGGGGCGGAGGCAGCGGCGCGACCGCGACCGCCCAAGTGACCACTACTAACGGCGCGATTGATGCTGCCATGTTGTCCCCCAGTCCTTATTCGGGCTCGGGTTATACGAGCGCTCCAACCGTCACCATTACCAACCCGGGGACCGGAACCGGCGCCACCTTTCAAGCCAAGGTTGCCGGCTCGCCGGTTACGGCTCTGAGCCTCGGCAGCACGAATTACTGCTATCAGTCCGGCACTACCGGTTTACAGGTAGCGTTTAGCCCCAATCCGCCGCCAACTTTAGGCGGCAGCGCGGCCGCCAGCGTCACCATGGGGCCGCAGAGTTGCATTGCCAACGCGACTGCGACCGCATCGTGCGGCAAGAGCATGAAGAACAAGACCCTCACCCTCAGCTACAGCGGCGGGTTCTCGGGCACAATCACGCTGGATAATTCGGGGAAGATCAGCGGTGGCGGAGTCAGCATCACCAACGTCGGCAGCTATGCTACGGTTCCTGGCAACCAGGTCATCACCGCCTCTGGATGCGCGGTTACGGTTGCCTTCACCGGCGGGATCCAGATCGCCAGCGTGGGTCTGACGCAGGGCGGCGAATACGTGACTGCGCCAACCGCCATCATCAGCGGTACAAGTCCGGTCGCGCCCACTTCGGCTCAGCCGCCGGTAAACGTCACCTGGGCGGCGGGTGCGAACAATGGAAAATTGACGGGCCTCACGGTAACCAACGGCGGCACTGGGTATTCGGTTAACACCGCCAACTACTACATACTCGCATTCACCGGCGGTGGTGGCAGTGGCGCCGCGGGTAACGCGACTTCCAGCGGTGTGACCACATCGGTCACCGGACTCACGCTCACCAATCCCGGCTCGGGTTACCTCAGCGCGCCCCAGGTGGTGATCGGCGGACCGGGATCGGGTGCGACCGCAATCGCCAACCTCTCGGGCGGCCAACAGCTCGAAATGGGTCCGGTTTACATGCTTACGTCGCTGGCCGTCACCAAGTCAGGCTCCCGTTCCATGGTGCAAATGGAGACGGCAGTGACGCCGCCCTACAAATTCGAACTGGGTGGCGCGCTGACGATCACGGGCCCGACTCCGACTTTCAGCACGCCCAACGCGCAAAACCTCGTCATGAACGGTAACGACGCCGCTGCCTCGGGAGGAGTCGAGCCGGCAACTTGCAACAAGACCACTGGCGTGCCCCTGCCCGCCATTGGCGTCTTTGACAGCGCGGCGCAGCAATGTATTGTGAGCGGCGGTCCGACGTGCGGTACCGGGCTGGGCAAACCGCAGAACTACATTGGCGCCCAAGGATCGCCGGACGTATATGTCACCAACGCGGCCAACCCGGATCCAACCGATCTGACGCAGATGACGAGTGAAATCTGGAGCACGGCGGGGACGCAACAGATCGGCCCAAACTACAATACGACACCGTGCACCCTCTCGAACTGCAACAGCTATACGAACGCGGATATTACGAATTACGGTTCCGCGACCAACATTCAGAGCATCGTGGTCAATGGCAATCTGACCCTAAGCGGAAACACCACTGGATATGGAGTACTGGTAGTTACGGGTAATTTGACGTTTCAAGGCAACTTCACGTGGAATGGCGTTGTCCTGGTGCTGGGCACGGCCAACGTACAACACAACGGCGGCGGCAACGGCCAGATCACCGGCGCCATGTACGTAGCCAACACCCAGGGAAGCACGCTGGGTTCCTCCAGCTTCAACTGGAGTGGCGGCGGCACCAACACCATTCAGTACGATCACTGCTGGGCCGACGACTTGCTCAACAAGTTCCCGCCCAAAACCAGCAATCAGCCGCTGCAGATCTTGAGTACGCGCACGCTGCAGTTCTAAACACAAGGCTTGAGATGTAAGGCTTGCGGCATCAGGTGCGGAGGGTCGAAAGACCCTCCGTTTTCCGGTTCGATGATCCTGAGGGAAATGACCGCTAGAGGTGCGCGGATTTTTTTCGGGCTAGTTCGGCGGCTTTCTCCGCCACTTCTTTCACCAGGAATCCCATGCGCGGATGCGAAGGCTCGAAGTCCACGTGGACGCCGGCATCGCGCAGTGCTCCGGTAGCCACGGGGCCAATGGATGCAACCACTGCCCGATTCAGTGCAGCGTGAAATTCCTTTTCAACGCCCATCTCTTGCGCTATCTGCGCTGCGTGGAACAGTTGCACTCGCGAGGTGAATAACACAACGTCGACTGCCTTATCGACCAGCGAACGCACAGCGCGTTGCAGCGGCCCCGTATCCTCGGGCAACTCCCAGTGGTACACGCGTGCCGCAAAGACCTCCGCTCCGCGTTGACGCAACGCGTCATAAAGCTGGATGCTGGGTTCCCCGTGCTCCTGCACGGCGATACGGCTGCCCTGCAGCCGCAAGACTCCAGGGTTCGCATCCAGCACCTGCACGATCTCGCGCCAGGTGTTCGGCTCGGGCGCAGTGAGCGCGACCGGAATGGCAAGTTCACGCATTACGGCCGCGGGCTTGGGCCCGCGCGCCACAACCTGCGTCTTGCGCAATCCGGCGAGAAAGGCTTCGCGCGGGCAAACCGCTTCCGCGGCATCGATGAGCGCGCGCACCCCTACTCCGGTGGTGAGAATGACGGCATCGAACTTCTGCTCGAGAATGCCGCGAATCAACTGGAGTTCGTCTTCCCTGGTCGCGGGACGGTTCTCGGGGACTTCCCGAGTGGATGGCGCAAGGATGGGCACCCCCTCGGCGTTCGATATCAGCTGCGCGATCTCCTTGGAGCGCCGGCTCTCGAACGAAAGCACCCGCAGGCCATTGAATCCGGGCATGCTAGGAGGATAGCAAAGCCGCTGCTGCGTTGGGTCTAGGCCGGGTTCAGCGTTGTTGCCGGATGGTGGCATGCGATGCCCGGGCCAAGGAACCCTTCGGGCAATGCACTAATCCAGCTTTAACCCCCGCAGATACTCCCGCATGGGACCGCCAAGGTCTTCCCGCTTCAGCGCGAATTCCACGGTGGCTTTCAGGAAACCGAGTTTGTCGCCGGTGTCGTGACGCTTGCCCTCATAGACGTAGGCGTACACTTTTTCTTTTTTCATCAGCAGGCGGATTCCATCGGTCAGTTGCAGTTCGCCGCCGGCGCCGGTTGTAGTCTTCTCCAGAGCGTCGAAAATAGCGGGCGTCAAAATGTAGCGCCCGATGATCGCCAGGTTCGACGGCGCTTCCTCGAACTTCGGCTTCTCCACCATGTTCAGCACTTCATACACTCGGCCACCCTGGCGGCCATCAATAGGCTTCACGTCCAGTACGCCGTAAGCGGAGATGGCTGCGCCTTCCACGATCTGCGTCGCGATCACCGAGGCCTGCTTCTCCTCGAAGACGCGCATCATCTGCTTGAGCACCGGCTCTTCGGCGTCGATCACGTCATCAGCGAGCAGCACCGCGAACGGCTCATGGCCCACAAGTTCGCGGGCGGTGAGCACCGCATGGCCCAATCCGAGCGCCTCCTTCTGGCGCACGTAGGCGACGTGAATCATGTCGGAAATCTGGCGCACGATCTTCAGCAGGTCGGTCTTCTTTTTCTCTTCCAGAAGCTTTTCCAGCTCAAAGCTGTGATCGAAATGATCTTCGATCGCGGTCTTCCCCCGCCCGGTAACGATAATGATCTGGTCGCACCCGGCCGCCAGCGCCTCTTCCACCCCGTACTGAATGATGGGCTTGTCGACCAGCGGAAGCATCTCCTTGGGCTGTGCCTTGGTGGCGGGCAAAAAGCGCGTACCCAGCCCCGCAGCTGGAAAAACCGCTTTGCAGACTTTCATGGTCATGATCGTATTCGCGTCGGCATTCGCGAAATCCGTAAGGGGTTTCGCGAACTTTGAATTTTATTAATGAATCATGAAATCAGGTGAATACGCTTCGATGCAGATTTGCGCGTTCGCGTCAGCGCGTATTCAAGCTACCACAACGCAAGCATATAACGCCGGGGTACCCGCTTGTTGCCGGGTCGCGAGAAGTGGAGGTTTCAGCAAACACTCCCTTGCACCCCGGTTCGTACCTCGGCCATCTTCCGGGATGTACCATTGTGCCGTGCACAAGCTGCCGCAATCGGTGCTCGCCTACATCCGCCGGCACGAACTTCTGCGAGCGGGAGACCGCGTCGGAGTCGCGCTGTCCGGCGGCGCTGATTCCGTCGCGCTGCTGAGAATTCTGCTGGAACTGCGGCACCAACTGGGCATTGTCCTCTCAGTCGTTCATCTCAATCACCAGCTGCGCGGGGCTGAATCCGACGCGGATGAAGCATTCGTCCGCGAACTGGCCGGAACCCACGGGCTCGAGCTGCATTGCGAATCCGCCGACGTGAAAGGCCATGCCGCCAAAGAGAAGTTGAGCCTCGAAACCGCCGCCCGCCAGGTGCGCTACAAGTTTTTTGAGAAGCTGCTGGCGGAGGCCAAGGCGAACAAGGTTGCTACCGCGCACACGCTCGATGATCAGGCAGAGACCGTGCTGTTACGCCTGTTGCGCGGGACGGGCCTGCGCGGTTTGGCTGCCATTCGCCCCAAATTACAGGTGGAAGATGTGGGAGAGGAAGTCTGCGGAGAGATCGTGAGGCCGCTGCTGGCGGCCCGGCGCGCCGCGGCGGCCGAATATCTCCACGCCGTGGCGCAGCCGTGGCGCGAAGACGAGAGCAATCAGAAACTCGAGTTCACTCGCAACCGAGTAAGGCGCCGCCTCCTGCCGCTGCTGCAGAAAGAATTCAATGCAGCAGTGGTCGAAAAACTCGGCGAGCTCGCCGAAATTGCTCACGGGGAGGAGGAATTCTGGAATCGTGAGTGCAACCGGTTGTTTTCCAAAATCGTAAGCGTGAGCACACCCGGCTGGGCGAACTTCTACTACACGGCAATTCCAAACGCCGCGCCGTCTGCCATTGATCCCGCCGTGTTCGCAAAGGCGAAAGAGCCAGGCCCGGCGATGGTCAACCTCACGGTTAACCTTACCTGCTTGAACGCGTTACCCCTGGGCGCCCGAAGACGGCTCATTCACTCGCTCTCCGCGTTCGGAATACCGCTGGAATTCAAAGATGTTGAACGAGTGCTCTACCTGGCTCAAACCGAGGATGAAAAACAAATCCACCTTGCCTGGGGCTGGAAGGTGGTTCGCCATCGGAATGAATTGCAATTCCTCACTGCTGATCTTCGCAGCGAGGAACGAGTACCGTCGAGTTACGAGTACGTTCTCGATGTACCGGGAAGGGTAGTGGCTTGGGAGCCCCGCCTCGCGATCGAGGCGAGTATTGTCGAGATCGCCCAGGGTTGTAATCGCGAGCAACTGATTGACGCCAGTTTTGCCCAACGCGGGCTTCTGCTGCGCAACTGGCGGGCGGGCGACCGTTTTTGGCCCTCGCATAGCAGTCAACCCAAGAAGATCAAGGAACTGCTGCAGGACCGGCATATCACGGGCTCCGAGAAGAAGCGCTGGCCGGTGGTGGCGTGCGGAGAGGAAGTCGTTTGGCTGCGCGGATTCGGCGTGCGTCGGGACCTGCAAGCGAGGGGGGATACAGGAATCCTCCTTCGGGAGGCGGAAGAGGAGTAGCTTTCGCGGTAAAGGAGTTCCAGCACAATATTCTCGGCTATGATCGATTCGTATGAGTGGAGTTGAACACGACCGCGACGAGTTTGCGGAACGCTACGCTGACATGAGCGACGAGGAGTTGCTCAAAATCGCGCGCCGTTCCTGGGAACTCAGCGATGCCGCATGGGAGGCGCTCGAGGAGGAACTGGATCAGCGTGACCTGGACGTCCCCGAGCCAGAGGCAGCGCCGGAAACCATGGTTCCTCAGGCTCGAACCCTGGTGATGCTTCGCCGTTTTCGCGATATTCCGGAAGCTATGCTGGCGAAGGGCAAGCTGGATTCCGCCGGGGTGGATTCCGTGCTGGCCGACGACAACACCGTTCGCATGGATTGGCTGTGGTCGAACATGTTGGGGGGAGTGAAGCTGCTGGTCGACACCGAGGACTTCGCGCAAGCCTCGGAAATCCTGAATGAGCCCATCCCTGCCCACCTGCAGTTTGAGGCGGCGGAGGTTTATCAGCAGCCGCGCTGCCCCCGGTGCCAGTCGCTCGACGTCAATTTTGAGGAACTCGATCCCGTCGCCTATGCGACTTTGTTCATCTTTCCAATTCCACTGCAGCGCAAAGGCTGGATTTGCCACGCCTGCAACCATGTTTGGGAAGACGAGCCTCCCGAACCAGGCTTTGCTCCTACGAACCCGACTTGCTGAACGCTGCCTCGATGACCTGGGCGGTGTCTGCCGCTAGCGGCAAGGCCTTAACCTCGTCTGCAGTGAACCAGCGCGCGTCAGCGGCATCGCCCGCCGCTTGCAACTCGCCCGAAACCACTTCGCACAGGAAATCGATCAGAACGTAGTGATACAGAGTTCGGTTCTCATCATCGGGGATGACGCGATCAAACACACCCAAGAGTTCGATGGCTCGCACCCGCAGGCCAGTCTCTTCCAAGGCTTCTCGTTCGGCTGCCTGCCGCACGCTTTCGCCGAGCTCCAGCATGCCCCCGGGAATGGACCATTCCCCAAGCAGGGGAGCGTGGCCGCGCTTGATCAGCGCCACACGACGCTGGTGAATGATCAGCGCGCCCACTCCAACCAGCGGTTGCTTTGGATATTCTCGTCGCATCATGCCTGCGCCTGTGGATTATAAGCACTGGCCCCCGTCCCCTCAGCAGGGGTCGTCAGCCGGCAGCACCGCTACCCCGGTTTGCCGCTGGGCGATTAAGTCATTTTTGCACATATAGATACGGACACCGCCCCCAACGGCCGGACACATCGATTCACCCTGCGCCGAGCCCGTTCGGAGCGAGTGGCACTTTCGTTCTATTTACTGCACCCTGCAAATAGAGGATGGTGAGCGCAGAGGCGGTTGATGCAAAAAACGCGGAACGCCACTGGAGCGCGTTTTTTGGGAGGAGTGCAATGAGTTTCGTGCGGACGTATGCGATGTTGCCCATGCGCTTGTTCCTTGCCGTGGTCGCGATCCTCATCAGCGCGGTGATCATCCTCATGGGGGAACCATGGCGGCAGGAATGGGACAAGCTGGATTTCCGGGGATATCTCATCGAAGGCAGACACTGGAACGCAGCGGGGTTCTGAAGCTGCAACCCGCAGTGACACCCGCAGCCAATGAGTTCGTGCCGGCAATTCTGGCGGTGTCGCGTTACTAGGCAGGCCGCTGCTTAGCTGTAACTTACCTTTCGCTCGCCCTTGGTAATCCGTCCCACGCAGTAATACTTTTCCGCGGCGCGGTCGAGCACGTTTTCGGCTTTCTTGAATTTCTGCGCAGGGATGACCAAAAGCATGCCCAGCCCCATGTTGAAGGTGCGCATCATGTCGTCCTGGGGGACATTGCCAAGCTTCTGCAGGTGAGTAAAGATTGGCTGCACCGGCCAGGAACCGTACTCGATGGCCGCCGCGGTACCTCGGGGCAAGACGCGCGGCAGGTTCTCGGTAATTCCGCCCCCCGTAATGTGCGCCATAGCAGCGACACAATCCGCGGACACGAGTTTCTTGATAATAGGCCAGTAACTGCGGTGGGTCTGCATCAGTTCATTGCCGACTTTGCCCTTGATCTCATTCACGTAAGTTTCCGGCTCGTACTTCGCGACTTCAAACAGCAACTTTCGCGCCAGGGAATAACCGTTGGTGTGCAATCCCGTTGAGGGCAAGCCGACAATGATATCGCCGGGTTGCACGTTTTTGCCGGTGACAATCTTCTCGCGCTCGACTACGCCTACAATGAAGCCGGCGAGGTCATATTCGCCGTCGGGATAGAAGCCGGGCATCTCCGCCGTCTCGCCTCCGATCAGGGCGCAGCCGTTGTGCTTGCAGGCGTCGGCTAATCCTTCGACGACTTTCTCGGCAATCTTCGGGTCGAGCTTGCCGGTGGCGAGATAGTCCATGAAGAACATAGGCGCGGCGCCTTGCACCGCGATGTCGTTGACGCAGTGATTGACCAGATCAGCCCCCACCGTGTGGTGGACATTCATCTCAAACGCCAGTTTCAGCTTTGTGCCCACGCCGTCAACGCTGGAGACCAGAACGGGATCGACATACTTGGTCTTATCCACGGCGAACAGCCCGCCGAAGCCGCCGATTTCGCCAAGAACGCCCTTGGTAAATGTCTTGTGGGCGAGATACTTGATGCGCTGCTTGGTGCGGTTGGCCTGATCGATGTTGACGCCCGCGTCGGCGTAAGTAATGGGTTTGGAGTTTTCGGCCACGGTTCGTTTTCTGTGCGGGAGAGCCGGGTACTCAGGGGAAAACCACTAAGAGCGGCCATTGTAGCACGATGCGTCTTGAGGAAAGCGTCCCTTCGGGGCGTGTCGGAGTGGCTTGGTTACACGCGACGCGCCCTTCTGCGGGAGCGGTAACGAATCAACGGCAGCAGAAGCAGTCCATAAAACCCGCTTCCCCAGATCGCCATGGCGGCATACATCTGTGCGGTCAAGAGCGGCGCCCCGGCGTGGTCGTGCCCGATTGCGAAGGGCAGAATGCCGAGCGGAATCATCAGAGGAAGAAACACCGGCAGCAGGATGACCTGGAGCATGGTATGCGTACCCTCAATACTGAGGCCAAGCACGAGCAGCGTCAGCAACCAGCCGCCGATCCAGGCTTTGAGCAGGTCCGTGCGCATCGAATACTGAAGATGGCACGAACACCGGTCAAACTCAAGCAGATGCCGATCGGCTCGCGTGCTGCCCAAAGGCCGCGGCCGACCAGAACCCGCCCACCGACACAGCTTGGTGGTTCATTTTTGGGAACATTTCCACGAATATTTGGAGATTCGCCTTTTATTCGCTTCATTGACGCGATATACTCCAGGCAGTTTCATGAACTATAGTCGGCGGGCACGCCCGCGGCACGCAAACTCTCAGGAGAAGCTTTCATGGCGGACGAACGAAACCGGGCAATTGACCTGGCATTTGCGCAAATCGAGAAGCAATTCGGCAAAGGCTCTATCATGCGGCTGGGCGCGAAAGAGGCGATTGTCCCCATCTCTGTGATCTCGACGGGCGCCATCTCGTTCGACGCCGCCCTGGGGGTTGGCGGCTTTCCGCGCGGCCGTGTGGTCGAAATCTTCGGTCCGGAATCTTCCGGCAAGACCACCATCGCGCTGCAGGTCGTCGCGCAGGCCCAGGCGCAAGGCGGGATGGCGGCGTTCGTGGACGCAGAACACGCGCTTGATCCCGGCTACGCCAAGAAACTGGGCGTCGATGTCGATAATCTGCTGGTCTCGCAGCCGGATTACGGCGAGCAGGCCCTCGAAATCGCCGAGGCCCTGGTGCGCTCGGGAGCCATTGACGTGCTGGTGGTGGACTCGGTGGCGGCGCTGGTTCCGAAAGCCGAACTGGACGGCGAAATGGGCGACAGCCACATGGGCCTGCAGGCGCGGCTCATGTCGCAAGCGCTGCGCAAGCTGACCGGCATCGTCTCCAAGTCGCGCACGTGCCTCATCTTCATTAACCAGATTCGCGAAAAGATTGGCGTGATGTTCGGCAATCCCGAGACCACTACCGGCGGCCGCGCCCTGAAGTTCTATGCGTCCGTGCGCGTGGACATTCGGCGCATCGCCGCCATCAAAGAAGGCGACATTGTCATCGGCTCCCGCACCAAGGTCAAAGTGGTGAAGAACAAGGTGGCGGCGCCTTTCCGCGAATCCGAATTCGACATTCTCTATGGCGAGGGGATTTCGAAAGAAGGTGATCTGCTCGATCTGGCCGTGAACAACAACATAGTCGAGAAGTCCGGGTCCTGGTTCAGTTACAAGAGCGAACGCATCGGGCAGGGGCGCGAGAATGCGCGGCAGTTTCTCAAAGACAACAAGGAAGTCACGGTGAAGCTGGAAGCCGAGGTGCGCAAGGCGCTGGGTTTGACCGCGGCGCAGCCGGCGGCCCAGGCTCAGGGAGCAGCACAGGGCGCGGGCCAGGGCGCCCGCGTGACCACCATGCCAACGGGAACGGATGGCAAGCCGTCGGCCGGCAGACGCTAGATTTCCGCAAGGGCGGAGGTGGACCTCCGCCCCTACCCTCATTCAAAATTTACTTTTCACGCCGTCTGACGAGGACGGCTCGGCCGCACCTCGCCTGCGACTCTACCGCTGACGGGAATCTCGTCACATCAGGTTGACAACCCCAACGTGCGCACTTCCATCCTAAGTCTCGGTTGCGCGCTGAATGGTGCTCATGGGTTCCTGTGTGCGCAGGGTCTTACCCGTATTCCTGATGTCTACCGTGGGATTTTGCCAACTCCCATCGTCTCGTTGCGACTGGGCAGCGATTTCGCTGGCCGACTGCCAGCTCCTAACCTGGTCCCAGACAACGTCAGGCGTTCAGGCACAGTCGTCTCCGGCAGTTACGTTCAGAAACAACTCGGAGGTCGCATTGCCCCATCAGGAGGCGTCAAATGCATTTGTTTCCCCCACGCCGAAAAATACGCGCGAGCACTTTCACTGGGGACGCGCGCTGTTTGAATCGTTTGCCTATTTTTCGATCGCGCAGGCCTACGTGGTGCACGACGATTACCGCTGGGTAACGACCGAGAATGGCGTGCCCTTCAATCATTACTGGCGCGACTATAAGCAATCCCTGAATACGTGGATTCATTCCGGCTGGGACGACGGCGATCCCAAGCTGTACAGCTATGTCGGGCACCCGAATGAGGGAGCGCTGACCGCATTTATTCAAATCCAGAACGATCCCCAGGGCCGGAACCTGGAATTGGCGAACACGAGAGCGTACTGGTGGAGCCGCTTTAAAGCATTCTGGTTTGCGGCGGCCTACAGCACGCAATGGAGCATCGGGCCGCTGAGTGAGCTGACGGTAGAGAAATATGGGACCACGGCGCGTACCCCATGGACTCACGCGGGAACCTGGCCCTGCTACGCGCATTGCGTGACCGGAGTCGGGCAAGTGGATCTGGTGATTACGCCTGTCGCCGGCATTGGCTGGGTTGTAGGGGAAGACTTTTTGGATAAAGCGGTGGCCCGCCGGGTGGAAGCTCATACGCAGAATCTGTTCCTGGTTGACGTCACGCGCACTGCGCTCAATCCCATTCGCAGCGGCGCGAATGTCCTGCACGGCAAGCGTCCCTGGTATCGCTCTTCGCGGGATGCGCACCAGGTCTACTTCTCCAGGCACGTTATTGAGCCTTGACCTCTATGGCTCCCTGTGTCCTCTGTGGTTATGAATTCATCCGATCGCAAAACCGTTATCCACAGGGCGCGAAGAGGTAGGCGGCGGGAAACTCTGAACTCCAGCAAGCTCGCGGCACTCGGCGTTTTGTTGCTCATTGGCTGCGCGCCTGCCTTTCCCGAGGCGCAAAGTCGCGGCTGGGATTTCGCCGTCTTCGCGGCGGCTGCAACCGGGGAGGAGAATACGAACTTCTTTTCGGAGGCGCAGATTCTGGGTGGCGGCGTTTTTCTTGGCAAGGCCCTCACCGGGGAAATGGGCCGGGGATGGCGGCGCGGACGACTTGAGTTTGGCGCGGATTTTCTGCCCGTATTCGTGCAGTTGGCTCCGCAACGAATCTATGGCGTCGGGTTGGACCCCATGGTTTTGCGCTGGAATTCGAGCCAACATCGCGGGCGGGTGACGCCGTTTCTGGAACTGGCGGGCGGCGGCCTGCATACAAGCCGGAACCTGCCCGCCGGAGATACTTCCCATTTCAATTTCATCGCTCGCGCCGGCGGAGGGCTGCAAGTCGCGACCGGAAATGCGCAAGCCTTCGAAATCGCCTGCCGCTGGTGGCATATCTCGAACGCCAACCTCGGCACGAGCAACCCGGAATTCAATGGCATTCAGGTAAGCCTGGGGTGGCACTGGTTCAAGTAAACCGTCGGTCGTTGGTCGCCTCCCAGCGTGAGGCCATCCACAAACATTGCCGGAATACCCTGGAAAAGCCACTCGGCGACGCTATTCTGCCGGGCGCATAGCAAATGATCGACAAAGACCTGCATCCCAAGCTGCAATGTCGAATGCTGATCTGACCTCAATCCTCTTCATCCTGCTGCTTCTGGTTGGGCTGGCGCAGCTCCTGGGGCATTTCTTTGTTAGATTGCGGCAGCCCAAGGTGGTGGGCGAGATTCTGGCCGGCGTGCTGCTGGGTCCGGCGCTGATTGGCCGCCTGGGCTTTGCGGCTCCACTTGTGGAAGCGGCTAAACGGCAGGGCACCGTCCTGAATTTCGTTTACTGGATGGGCTTGCTGTTGTTGATGTTTCTCTCTGGCGCGGAAACCCGGCAGCTCTTCGGCCGCGATGAACGACGCGAAGTCGGCTGGCTGACGCTTGTGGGCACGGGCATACCGTTTGTTCTGGGCCTGCTGGCCGCGCCATGGCTCATTCGACCATCGCTCGCCGGGCCGAATGGAAACCGAATCAGCCTCATGATTATTTTGGCTGTCGGAGTTGCAGTCACCTCCGTTCCCGTGGTGTCGAAAATCTTTGCGGATCTGAAAATTCTGCACACCCGCTTTGCACGCCTGGTCCTCGGGGTTGCGGTTCTGGAAGATATTGTGCTGTGGCTGGCGCTGGCGATCGCAACTGCGATGGCCGCGAAGACTGCGCTAAGCCCTCGGACCATGGCCGTCCACCTGAGCGCCACGATCATCTTTTTCGGGTTAGGCCTTACCATCGTGCCGCGGGTGGTGAAGCGAATTAACAAATCGCGCTTCAACGTGATTGCCCGCAATTCTCCTATCGCATACGCGATTGCGGTATTGCTGGCCTATTGCGTGGTCGCCGGCGCATTCGACGTCAGCCTGGTGTTTGCGGCCTTCCTGGCGGGATTTGCGGTTGTTCATAAGAAGCGGAGGATTTTTGCCGACGCGCTGGAAGCCATCGGCAAAGTTTCCTTTGCGTTTTTCATTCCCGTTTATTTTGCGATCGTTGGGTTGAAGCTCGACCTGGTGCGCGGCTTCTCTTTGTGGATGGTGGTGGCCTTCCTCGCCGGAAGCTGCGCGGTGAAAATACTGTCCGTGTGGGCGGCCGGGCGATTCGCAGGCTTTCGCGGCCTCGATCTGATCAACCTGGCCATCACCACCAACGCGCGCGGCGGCCCGGGCATCGTTCTGGCCAGCGTGGCCTTTGACGCCGGGATCATCAGCCCGAAGTTCTACACGACCCTGGTCCTGGCGGCGGTGCTCACGTCACAGCTTGCGGGAGCGTGGCTGGAGTACGTGCTTCGCAAAGGATGGCCCCTGCTCACGGCAGACCCGGGCGCCGAGCCCGCGCCGGCGCCAATGGCAGAGACTCCAGAGGCGGCGTAGGCCCGAAGCGAAGGCGGCTGAGTTTTGCGACGACGGCGAAGAAAGCATGCCAAGAAATTAACCACCGTCCCGGGGATGGCGGCTACCTCAGCCAGTCTTCCAGCTCAACCCCTCGCTCGGTCTTGTCATCGCGATATTTGACAATGACTGGCGTGTAGAGTGCGATTCCCCATTCCGCCGCCTTTCCCTTGTGGACTGCCCGCGATCCCGGAACGACCACCGCCCCTTCGGGGACCTCTAAACCGCGCTCCTGGGTCGAACGGTAAATTTCGCCGCGCACAAGATCGTACAAGGCTGTCGAGCGCGTCAGGATTGTTCCTGCCCCGAGCACCGCGCGGGTGCGAACCAAAGTTCCTTCGTACACGCCACAGTTCCCGCCGACCAGTACGTCATCTTCGATAATCACCGGAGCGGCATTCACCGGTTCCAGCACTCCTCCGATCTGGGCAGCCGCGCTCAGGTGCACGCGTTTGCCGATCTGGGCGCACGATCCCACCAGCGCGTGCGAGTCGATCATGGTTCCTTCATCCACGTAAGCCCCGGCATTGATGAACATCGGGGGCATGCAGATGACCGACGGAGCTATATAGGCTCCTACCCGGGCCGACGATCCCCCGGGCACCACGCGCACCCGGTCCGCGACGGAAAATTTCCGCGCCGGAAAGGTGTCCTTGTCCACGAAGGAGAGACATTCCCCGCTTCCCATCGGCGCGAGCTCGCCCAGGCGAAACCCAAGCAGGATGCCCTGTTTGACCCAGACGTTCACCTGCCAGCCTTTATCGGTTTTTTTCGCGGCGCGGATCTGCCCGTGAGTTAAAGCCTCGCGAAATTCGAGGAATGTAGCTCGCGCATTGCTCTCTTCCTGCAACTCCTTCGAAGCAGAGAGCCTTTCCATTTCTGCTTGCAGAGACGGCATGAGGTGAGAAGTATAGCTGATGGGAACTACCCGGTTCAGTGAATGCACATTCAATTGTTCGATAGAAGACCCTTCCCGCCAGCATCTTTCTCGCGAGCAGCCGCATCCAAAATACGCTCAGGGCCAAGTTGCTCGGGGGGCGAACTTATGGGTGAGTTTTCGGACGGTGAAAATAGACAATCTGCTATCGCGGAAATCGAATCCGCTACTAAGTCCATCCTTCAGGCCAGGCAACAGACCGTTGGCGGTGAGGTAAGTTCGCGTCCGCTTCGCTACAACGGGGAATATCCGGTGGCTGACCTGCTTGGCCGCTGCTTCTTGCGTGTGTGTTTTTGGGCTGACCTGTTTTCCTCGTGGACACGAAGAGGGCGTCCCCTACAGCTGCCGCATTCAGCGGTTCCGCACAGTGCCGTAGCCGCAATCGAGGATACTTCGGCTCTGCCGGTCACGCCGAATTCGAGCGCATCATCGCTGGGCGGGACAGTTATTTCTTAAAGGCGTTGGCGCGCAGGTTGGGAACCAGCTTAGGCCCGGGCAGCCGGTGGGCGCTCTCCTAAATGCACTTGCATTCGCCGCGGATGAGGACGTTCGGCAAGCTCTGTGTCACTTGCCGTGCTTCGGCGAGCGTCGTATACGGACCATGCCAGCGGGCATGATTGGACGAGTGCCCTGCGGGACGCGCTTTTCCATTGCTGCACTGGCCGCAGCTTGAGCGGTGCAGCACTGCCTTGTGCGGTCCCGCAGCCCAGTTTTCATAGACAAAGAAGCTTGGCGCGTCGGCCGCTGCCGCCGCAGCTTTGGCGATCAGCCCGGCTTCGGTTGCGATTTTCTGCAGCTTCGAGCGGGTGTCGCGGCGAACCTGCAGCATGGGCAGCCGATAGGCTTCCTCGATCCGCCCCATCATCGCCAGCACGGCTTTCACCGGCATGGGACTGGACTCGACAAAATTCGCCTGCATCAGCGGCAGGTACTTGCGAAAAATCTGCCGCGCCGTGTTCCAGTCGTTGTTCAATGCGGCGCGCGTCATCTCCGCCATTTCATGCGGGATCTCGTTGGACACAACCGAGATCACTCCCATCCCACCAACGGCAATGACCGGCAACGTCATGGCGTCATCGCCGGAGAGGACGGAAAAATCCGGACGTGCTGCATTGCAGATTTCCGCGATCTGCGTCAGGTTCCCGCTCGCTTCCTTCACCCCGGCGATGTTCGGCAACTCCGCCAACCGCGCCACCGTGCCCGGCTCCAGATTTGCCGCGGTGCGCCCTGGGACGTTGTACAAGATGACCGGCTTACTCGCGGCCTCGGCAATCGCCTTGAAATGCTGATACTGGCCTTCCTGCGTGGGCTTGTTGTAGTAGGGCGAGGCGGTCAGGATGGCATCCACGCCGGGACGAGAGGCGAGTTCCTGCGCTTTGGCGGCGGCATCGTGCGTGGAATTCGAAGTGGCCCCCGCCACAATCGGTACGCGGCCCGCGGCCACTTCGAGCGTGATGTCGATCACCCGCAGCCACTCATCATGCGACAGTGTCGGCGTTTCCCCAGTGGTGCCGCAGGGCACGAGGAAGTCAATTCCCGACTCGATCTGCCAGGCGACAAGATTCCTCAGCGCCTCTTCGTCCAGCGAGCCATCCTGATGAAAAGGCGTAACCAGTGCAGTGCCGCATCCGCGAAGTTGCATGTGAATAAGATAACGCTAACAGGCGGGGAGGGGAACTAGTACGGGTAGAGCGATTTCTCGATCACTTCGTGTGCAGAACGGAAAGTATCTTCCCATCTGATTGACGGATTTTGATCGTTGCAGCGCCTCCGACACAATGATTCGTGCGCCCGCCCTTACCGTCGGAGCACCAAAGCGTGCCGCATACGGTCCATATTCCGCTATTTAGGCCGGCTCTGAGCGGTTCCTCCGACTCAATTTGTTTTC
>DASVAJ010000075.1:0-97528 GCA_036376415.1 Terriglobales bacterium | reverse complement strand
CAGTACAGCGGCTGGAACAGAATCCTCCCATTCAGCAGAGCGGCAACGATATCCGCATCGGGCACATCGACGATCCTGAGCTTCGCCGCAATGTGTCGATCAGCTATGTAGTTGTGACCCCGGCGAACACGAAGCTGCATTCCTCGACCGGGTCCGGACACCAGGACATTTCCGGCGTATCCGGGCCAGTGGATGCCAGCACGGGATCGGGGGGCGTGAAGGTTTCCGACATCGGGTCCGGTGTGCGGGCGCAGTCGGGATCGGGCGGCATCGACCTGGACAGCATCAAGGGCTCGGTGTATGCCCGCGCCGGCAGCGGCTCGATTCGCGCCGTCGACATCGCCGGAGGCTTTGACGGCCAGACCGGCAGCGGTCATCTCTCCCTGGAACAGACTTCGCCCGGCTCCGTCCGTGCGGAAACCGGATCCGGCGGGCTTGATCTGCATAACGTGCGCGGCTCGTTACAGGCGCGCGCCGGCAGCGGCGGCATCCACGCAGACGGAGAGCCCACCGGGGAGTGGCTCGTGAACACCGGTTCCGGCGGGGTGGAGCTTCGCTTTCCTCACAATGCATCCTTCGACCTGAACGCTCATACCGGATCAGGGTCGATCGACGTCCACCAGCCGGTCCAGGGAACGACCGGAAAGAAAGAAATTCACGGCAAGGTTGGCGGCGGTGGCGTGCCCGTGAACGTGCAGACAGGATCTGGGAGTATTTCGATCGATTAGGCAGGCCTCAGGCTTCAGGCTTCAGGCTTCAGGCTTCAGGCTTCAGGCTTCAGGCTTCAGGCTTCAGGAGAAGGCAAACACAGGCGTAATTCCTGCGCAACCACTTTGTGTCGCTGCGGGAAAGATTCTCTGACGCTGTCTTCGCCTGAGGCTTAAGCCGGCTTCCCTGCTTCACACTTCCGTACCTTGACTCCCCCCGGCAGAACCTTTAGTTTCAATTCAAACCCCATTTCAACTTGCGAGAGGTTGCTTTGTCGCGCCGTCCTATCATCACGCTCACCACGGATTTCGGGCTCAACGACCATTTTGTCGGGACCATCAAGGGTGTCATTTTGGATATCGCGCCGGATGCGGAAATTGTCGACATATGTCATTCCGTGCAGGCCTTCGACATTCTCGATGGCGCTCTGGCCCTGGCGCAGTCGTATTCCTACTATCCGCCGCGCACCGTGCACCTGGTGATTGTCGATCCCGGCGTGGGCAGCGCACGCCGTCCGATTCTGGCGAGTTCGGAAAAGCACAACTTCGTCGCTCCCGATAACGGGGTTCTGTCGCTGATGTACGCGCGCGAGCCGCGCTTAAGCGTGCGCCACATTACTGCGGAACATTATTTCCTGCAGCCCATCAGCAATACCTTCCATGGGCGCGACATCTTTGCTCCGGTCGCGGCCTATCTGGCAAAGGGGGTCGATCAGGAAAAATTTGGAGAGGAGATTACCGACTTCGTGCGCTTCAATGCGCCCAGACCGAAGCCGGTCGACGCGACCACCTTGCGTGGAGTGGTCCTGAAGGTCGACCGCTTCGGAAACCTGATCACAAATTTCACCGCCAACGACGTTCCCGCACTATTCCAGGCACAAGCGTCGGCCTTCAAACTGATGGTCGGAAAGCGTGAAGTCACGAGCATGAAGACGAATTACGCAGAGGGCGCAAGCGGCGAGATCTTCGGAATTCTGGGCAGCATGGGATTTCTTGAAATTGCCGCCAACCGCGGCTCCGCGGCGCAACTGGCAGCCGCCGGAAAAGGCACCGAAGTACAGATTGTGCTCGAAGGCGCGAGCGCGGCCGGCAACGGCCACTGAAGCTCACATCGGCTTAGGGACCGGGCGGACGTGGCGATCCATCTCCGCCGTCCACTTCAAAAACCGCCACAGGCTGGCGCGCTCTCGCAGCAGAAACTCCCAAAATTCCAGAAACCCGATCTGCTGCATCTTCACGCCGCAGTAGGTCTCAATGCGCCACAAAAGGTAAGGACTCCTCCACGGCGCCAGGCGATGGCCGCGAGTAGCGTTCCACAGGAATCGGAGGATGCAGAGCATGGGTAAAGCAGCTATCAGCCTTTAGCTGTTAGCTTAGCCTGAAGATCGGCGCGCCGGCAAAAATTCTGGATGCAGTCTTTCGCGGGGCAATGAGACTGAGCCTTGCCGGATCAGCTGAAGTTAAGAGCTAGGAGCTAAGAGCTAAAAGCTGATTCACAACTCGTATTTCTTCATCAAGTGCCGGAAGGATCGGTAGGAAATCCGCAGCACATCGGCGGCCTTGGTCTGGACCCCGTTTGATTGCTGCAAGGCCGATCTCAGCAGCCCGCGCTCAATTTCAGCGACGTATTTCTCCATGTCCATGCCTTCCGGCAGAACTGAGCCCGCGGCAACGGAAACGGAGTCGCCGCCCGCTCCCGCAGCGGCGGCGCGCGCCCGCGGACGTTCCGCCGGCAGTTCGACCTTTAATTCTTCCCCGCTTTCCAGCGCTACCGCGCGTTCGATGGCATTCTCCAGTTGGCGAACGTTCCCCGGCCAGTCGTAGTTGGCCAAGCTGGCGAGCGAGTCCGGATTCACCCGGCTGATGGTTTTGCCCGCGCTTCTCGCGTATTTCTTGAGGAAATGACTCACCAGCAGCGGAATATCTTCGCGCCGCTCCCGCAAGGGAGGCACGGTAATCGGAATGACGCTGAGCCGGTAGTAAAGGTCCTCGCGGAAGGTGTTCTCCGCCACCTGCCGCTCGAGATCGCGGTTGGTGGCGGCAATCACGCGCACATCGATGGGAATCTCGCCGGTGCCGCCGACGGGTCGCACGCAGCGTTCCTGCAACACCCGCAGGAGCTTGACCTGCATGGTGAGATTCATCTCGCCGATTTCGTCGAGAAAAATCGTGCCCCCGTCCGCAACCTCAAACAGCCCGCGCTTGTTCTGGCTCGCTCCCGTAAACGCGCCTTTGACGTAGCCGAACAACTCGCTCTCCAGCAGCGTCTCGGGAAAGGCGCCGCAGTTGATCGAGACGAATGGATCACTTGCCCGGGGGGAGCAGACGTGCACCGCCCGCGCCACCAGTTCTTTGCCGGTCCCGCTCTCGCCGTAAATCAGCACCGTGCTCTGGGTGGACGCCACGGTGCGAATGGTCTGCTTGAGCTTCTCCATCGCGGGGCTGGCGCCGATGATGTTGTCGAGCGAATTGCGGGTAGCGGCGTCGCGCTTGAAAGCAAAGTTCTGGCGGCTAAGCGTAACTTTTTCGAGCACGCGCCGGATCGCCAGCTTGATTTCATCCACCATCCCGGGCGACTTGCGGATGTAGTCGGCCGCGCCTCCGGCTTTCACCGCTTCCACGGCGGCTTCGTAGTCGTCGACCGCGGTGATCAGGATGACGCCGGACTCGGGCGAAACCTGGTGCGCGTGGCGCAGGACTTCGATGCCGTTGATGTTCGGCATCCTGATATCGGTGATGATGACATCGAACAGCGCGGAGTCGAGTTTCTTCTTCGCCGCTTCCCCGGAGTTGACGGTCTCAATCTTGTAACCCTCGCGGCGCAGGGTGATCTCGAGCATTTCACAGATGGAGCGCTCGTCGTCGCAAACCAGGATATTAGGCATGAGCGCCTTCTCCAATCAGCCGCGTGACCGGCTCGCTGGAAGCGGCCGCTCCCGCAGCGGCAGCCTGGGCCAGCGGCTGAGCAGCCTGCTGTTCCGCCGCCCGGCGCAGGCGGAGAATAAACGTGCAGCCCTGCCCCATTTTCGATCTCACCCAGACTTTGCCCTCATGCGCCTGCACGATCTGGTACACGATGGCCAGCCCCAGGCCGGTGCCGCCTTCGAACTGCGACTGGAAAGGCTCGAAGACCTTTTCCACCATCTGCGGCGTCATGCCCGGCCCGGTATCGGCAAAGCTGAACTGCCAGTCTTCGCCCAATTCCTCGATGGCCACGGTCAGGATGCCGCCAGTCTTTTTCATCGCCCGGACAGCGTTCTCGCAGAAGTTCCAGAATACTTGCTTCATGCGGTCGCCATCGGCAGTAACAAAAGCCTGCTTGGTGAGATAACGCCGTTCAATCTTGATGCCGGTGTTTTCCGCATCCAGGCGGTGCCCGAGCAGGGTGAGAGTATCTTCCAGCAGGGGAATGAGGTCGAGATTCGAAAAAGTATATTTCTTGTTGCGCGAGTAGGCCAGGAAGTCGGTGATAATCCCGTTCAGCCGCTCCGACTCGCGAGTGACGATCTGTAACAGGCGCCGATGCTCGTCGTTCAGGTCCGGCATCTCTGCCAGCAGGCTGGCAGAGCCGGCAATCGAGGTCAGTGGATTGCGGACTTCATGGGCGATGGCCGCCGACAGCCTTCCCACCGCGGCCAGGCGGTCCTGCATGCGCACCTCGCGTTCCAGCCGCCGGATTTGCGTAAGATCATCGAGCGTGTATACCTCGCCCATGGCGCCGCGTTCCGGCACCTTGAGTTCCGAGGCGACGACGCGAAAGGTCTTGCGAAAACCGTTTGGCGCGATGAACCGCACCTCTCCGTGAGCATCCCCGTTTCCCGACTGCGGCAAAGCATCCTGGAACAAGGACGCAACCGGCTGGCCCAGAAGCTCCGTCTCCTTGCGCTCGAGACAACGCTCGGCCGCGGCATTCACCAGCGTGATGCGCCCGTCCAGACCGGTGGTGATGAGCCCGTTGCTGGTGGAGCGAATGATGTTTTCATGCAACGCCTGCAGGCTTTCCAGCTCGCCGCGCGCGTGCTTCAGGCTGCTGTCCGCCTGGCGCAGCTTGGCCGCGAGCAAGGCGCCGAGGAAAGCAATGGCGGCATAGCCAAACAGGTTGATCAGGATAATGCCTTGCAGGGTCCGGATCCCGGGGTGCGATATCGCGTACGAGGGCACCACGCCAAAGTAGTCGAGTTCCAGGACCACGCCATAAAGAATGAAAGCCGCCGCCGCCGTGACGTAGGCCCAGCGGCGCGAAAGCAGCGTGCTGGCGACGATAATCACCAGCGGATAGAGAAAGTTCAGCGAGCTATCGACCCCGCCGGTCACGTACACCAGCAAGCTGACCAGCAACAGGTCGGTGCCCACCTGGACCCCCGACTGGATCCTGCTTTCGTTCCACAGACGAAGCAGGACCAGATGCAGGGCAGCAATGGTGTAGGCGAACAGGATGGTATTGACAAACAGCCGGATGGGGAAAGCGACGGGAGTGAACTGCGCGATCGCCAGTTCGACTCCCAGCAGTACCGTAAGGATCAGGATTCGGACTTTGACCAGCCACGCGAGCCACTGACGGTTTTCCAGTTCCGAATGCATGCCGAATCCTGTTTCCGCTCAAGGTTTCAAGTTTCAAAGTTTCGCGAGGGACGCCAGAAACCTGCGAAAGCTTGAAACCGTTTTTCTTACCCCGCCAGCTTCGCGATCATCGCGAACAGCGGCATGTACAGCGAAATCACAATTCCGCCGATCATCACGCCCAGCAAGCCGATGATGATGGGTTCGAGCATCGCCAGCATGTCTTTGGTGGCGGAGTCGACTTCGTCTTCGTAAAAATCCGCAATCTTCTGCAGCATCGAATCCATGGCGCCCGTGGCCTCGCCGACGCCAATCATCTGCGTGACCATGTTGGGGAACACGCCGCACTCGCGCAGCGGATCGACAATGGTGCGGCCCTCTTCGATGGCTTTCCGCACCTTCATCAGGGCTTCTTCCAGCACGGCGTTGCCGGAAGTACGCGCCGTGATGGTGAGGCCTTCGAGAATCGGCACGCCCGAGGTGATCAGCGTACCCAGCGTCCGGGTGAAACGCGCCACCGCGATCTTGCGCAGCAGCATGCCCAGTACCGGCATCTTCAGCATGCCGTAATCCATCCAATATTTGCCGCGTGGATCCTTGCGGATGTACTTGATGCCGACCACGATAGCAATAATCCCCAGGATGAAGAACCACCAGAACTGGCCGACAAAGGCACTCAGGCCCATGACGATTCGCGTGGGCAGCGGCAAAGCCACGTTGAGGCCGGCGAACAGGTTGGCGAAGATGGGAACCACCCACTTGAGCAGCGCGCCCACGATCAGGAACGCCATCGAGACCACCGCGACCGGGTAGATCAGCGCCGACTTCACCGCCGATCTCAGCTTTACGGCCTTCTCCACGTAGGCAGCCAGCCGCTGCAGAATGATGTCGAGAATACCGCCGGTTTCGCCCGCCTCGATCATGTTGGTGGTCAGATCATCGAACACCTTGGGGTACTGGCGCATCGCATTGGCCAGCGTGGCGCCGCCTTCGACCGTGGTCCGGACGCCGGTCAGCGTCTTCTGAAAGCTGGTGTTTTCCTGGTTGGCGGCGAGAATCTCGAGACACTGCACCAGCGGCAGGCCGGCATCGATCATGACCGAGAATTGCCGGAAGAAAATGGCGATGTCTTTGGTCTTGACCTTGGTCGACCCGATCAAAGGCAGGGAAAATTCCTTGCCTTTCTCGCGGATGTTGGGCGCCGTGATCTGTTCGCGCCGCAACTGCATGGCCAGAACTTGCTTGTTGACCGCTACCCGCTCGCCCTGAACCTTTTCTCCGGATGCGTTCTTTCCCGAAAATGTGAAGACTGGCATTGTTCCTCTCTCCTGATTCCCTCTACCTCTCCTGCCTGGTGCTCATGCCCTGAACCTAGTGCTTGCCGGTCGCCGTACCCTTGGCCGCGACCGTGGTGTGCCGCAACCCGGCGCCACGGTTGATCATTTCCTGCAACTCGTCGGGGTTGCTGGAGCGCGCCAGCGCAACTTCCAGCGTGATTTGCTTCTGGAAGTACAGCGTGGCCAGCGACTGGTTGAACGTCTGCATGCCAAATTTTTCCTGTCCGGCCTGCATGGCCGAATAAATCTGGTGAATCTTGTCTTCGCGGATCAGGTTGCGGATGGCGGCGTTCGGGACCAGAATCTCCATGGCCATGGCCCGGCCTTTGCCATCCGACTTGGCCAGCAAGCTCTGGCACATGATGCCCTCCAGCACCAGCGACAACTGCGCCCGGATCTGCGGCTGCTGGTGCGCCGGGAACACGTCGATGATTCGGTTGATGGTCGAGGATGCCGAGTTGGTGTGCAACGTTCCAAAGGTGAGGTGTCCGGTTTCCGCGATGCGCAGCGCCGATTCGATCGTCTCCAGGTCGCGCATTTCGCCGATCAGCACCACGTCGGGGTCTTCGCGGAGCGCGGCGCGCAATGCATCGGCAAAGCTCTTGGTATCGGCATGCAATTCGCGCTGGTTGACCACGCAGTTCTTGTTCATGTGAACGAACTCGATCGGGTCTTCGATGGTCAGAATATGGTCGTGCCGCTCGGAGTTGATCTTGTCGATCATCGAGGCCAGCGTGGTCGACTTACCGGAGCCCGTCGGCCCCGTCACCAGCACCAGCCCGCGCGGCTTTTCGCACAACTTGGCGACGACCGCCGGCAGCCCGAGCTGATTGAACGACTTGATTTCGAAAGGAATGACGCGGAACACCGCCGAGGTCGCGCCGCGCTGATTGAATACGTTGGCGCGGAAGCGGGCCAGGCCTTTCAATCCAAAGGAAAAGTCCAGTTCCAGATGCTCTTCGAATCGGTGCTTCTGCGAGTCGGTCATAACGCTGTAGGCCAATTGCTTGGTCTCGGCCGGCGTCATCTGGGGCAGGTCGAGCGGCACCAGATGGCCATGCACGCGAATCTGCGGCGGCGAGTTGGTGGTAATGTGGAGGTCGCTGCCATTCATCTCCAGCATTCGTTTCAGCAGATCACTCAGTGAAAGCGACATTTTCCGGTTCCCTCTTTATTTATGTCCTCGGTCGTCGGCTGTCGGTCGTCGGCCAGCCCTGGACCCAATTGCCCGTGTTGTTAGCCGACGACCGACGACCGAAGGCCGGCGACTTCTTGCCTTCCTCAGTGGATGGTTTCGCGCGCCACTTCCTCGAGCGTGGTAACGCCGGCGGCGACTTTGATCAGCCCGCTGCGCCGCAGCGTGATCATGCCCCGCTCAATCGCTTTCTTCTTCAGTTCGACCGCCGAAGCGCCCACCAGCACCAGTTCCTTGATCTCGTCATCCACTTCCATGACTTCGTACAAGCCGGCGCGGCCCTTGTATCCGGTGTTGTTGCAAACGCTGCAACCTTTGCCCTTCTGAATTTTCACCGTCTTGGCTTCTTCGGGAGTAAAGCCTTCTTCGATCAGCGTCTGCACCGGGACTTCCACCACTTCGGTGCATTCTTTGCAAATTCTTCGAACCAATCGCTGCGCGCAAATCAGGTGCACCGAGGTCGCCACCAGGAAGGGCTCAATGCCCATGTTCATTAATCGCGTGATGGTCTCCGGCGCGCCGTTGGTGTGCAGAGTGGAGAGCACCAGGTGTCCGGTTAGAGCCGCTTTAATCGCGATTTCCGCGGTTTCGAAGTCTCGGATTTCGCCGACCAGGATGATGTTGGGGTCCTGCCGCAAGAAGGCGCGCAGCGCGGCGGCAAAATTCAACCCGATCTGCTCCTTCATTTGCACCTGGTTGACGCCGCCCAACTGAAATTCGACCGGATCTTCGGCGGTCATGATGTTGGTGTCGGGAGTGTTCAACCGGGCAATCGACGAATACAGGGTGTTGGTTTTGCCGGATCCGGTTGGTCCCGTAACCAGCACCATGCCGTAGGGCTTGAGAATCGCTTTCTCGAACTTCACCAGCGACTCCGGCTCGAAGCCGAGCTTGGTCATGTCGAGCCGCAGGTTTTCCTTATCCAGCAAGCGCAGCACGATTTTTTCGCCCCACAGGGTGGGCAGGGTGCTGACGCGGAAGTCGAGCTGCTTCTTCTTGCCTCCGATATTCATCTTCAGCATGATGCGGCCGTCCTGCGGCAGCCGCTTCTCGCTGATGTCCAGCTTGGCCATGATCTTGAGGCGGGAAGTGATCGCGTCCTTGAGCTTGATGGGCGGCGACATGATCGACTGCAGAACCCCGTCAATGCGGAAGCGGACGCGGAATTCCTTTTCGTAGGGCTCGATGTGAATATCGCTGGCCCCGCGCTTGACCGCGTCGGTCAGAATCAAATTCACCAGCTTGACGATGGGCGCTTCGTCGGCGGCTTTCTCCAGGTCCGCCAGGTCCATCTCCGCCTGCTCGGCCTGCAACTCGACGTCGCTCTCCTCGAACTCGGCCATCGACTGCATGACCTGTTCCAGGTCCTCTTCTTTGCTGGTGCCGTACGCTTTCTCGATGCCTTCGAGAATCGAACTCTCCGAGGCCACCACCGGCTCGATGTTGAAGCCGGTCATGAACTTGATATCGTCCATGGCGAAAACGTTGGTGGGATCGACCATGGCGATGGTCAGCGATGCCCCTACGCGGCTCAGCGGAAGAATTTGATAGCGCTTGGCAGTCTCGTAGGGAATCAGCTTGACCACGGAAGGATCAATTTCGAAGTAGGACAGGTTAATTGCGGGAACGCCGTACTGCCGCGAAAGAAAATTGGTGACGTCCTCGTCGGTGAGGAAGTTCAGCTTCACCAAGGCGCTGCCCAGGCGACAGTTGGTTTCCTTCTGCACCCTGGTCGCCTGCTGCAACTGCTCTGGGGTGATGATCTTCTCTTTGACTAGAAGATCGCCCAGTCGTTGAGACATTTCCTAGGCTCCAATCCTGTACGGCTGAAACGCGGTTCCGGGCAGTTCTCCCGGCGCGGAAGTGGGCTCTCGAAGGTTTCGCCACCCTGTGAATGATGCGTGGCGAGGACCCATTCGGGGGGATAAGGGCCGCAAGTTCCGGTGACATAAATTGTCACCTTGATCGAGTAACGGCAAAAGTAACTGAGGTACTTGTACTCGCACGCAAAGGTGTAAAGTGAGGCGAAGAAATGGGCTAATTGCGCCACGTCGGGCCATTTTGGGAATGGCCGGCGCAGGAGGGCCATGTACTTTGGGTACACTGAACTCGCCAGTTTTTGTCGTCCATGATGACTCCGGAAGAACAGATTGCCGCGATATACCAGACGCTAGCGCGGATGTGGGGGCGTCAGCACTGGTGGCCGGCACAGAGCCGATTCGAAGTGATCGTTGGCGCCTTTCTCACGCAAAATACCAACTGGTCCAATGTGGAACTCGCGCTCAGGCAACTCCGCTCGGCCCGCGTTTTGCATATTGCCGGCATCCGTAACATTTCCACCCGCAAGCTCGAGCAACTGATCCGCTCCTCTGGGTACTTTCGCCAGAAAGCGAGCCGGTTGAAGGCCTTCGTAAGATTTCTCGATGAGCATTACGGTGGCTCGCTGACTCAGATGTTCGCTCAGCCGACATCCGAACTCCGCGGGCAATTATTGTCCTTGAATGGGATCGGCCCGGAAACCGCGGATTCGATTCTGCTCTATGCAGGTCAACACCCGATCTTCGTCATCGACGCTTATACGAAGCGAATGGCTTTTCGCCACGGCTTAGCTTCCGAGAAGGCCAGCTACGAAGAGTGGCGGGCGTTGTTCGAACGAAGTCTTGCCACGGTCGCGCCGATGGTGGTTGTGGACGGCATGCAAAGCGGCGGCGCATCACATCGTCCGACGCGTATGAGTTTGGCTGGGCGCGAGCCGATGGCACAGGTCTTCAATGAAATGCATGGATTGATCGTCGGTGTCGGCAAGAACTATTGCCTGAAATCCAACCCCCGATGTGAAGACTGCCCGCTGAAATCTTTGCTCCCGGCCCTCATCGGCTAACCGCCTGCGCAGGCAGTGAGCGGTGGCCGCCATTCGCGGGCGAATATAATGATTCAAAGCTCCCGGCTTCTTCGTCCGCCACGAGCGGCCTCCTATGGCTTCGGACAAATCAAATCGCGCCGCGTCGGTGATTCAGCGGCGAAAGCGCCTCATCCTCATCCTGGGGATTTTGAGCCTGTTGCTGTTCGCGGTGTTGTTCTCGCTATCGTCATTTCAGCTCCGGTTCGTGAACCCGAAAACCAGCCAGCAAACCGTTTCCCTGGTGGCATTGACCCTGCTGGTGTCTTTGTTGTTTGGCGGACTTACGTTCGTGCTGATGCGAAACCTGATCAAGGTTTTTGCCGAGCGCCGTTTAGGCGTGCTGGGCTCGAAATTCCGCACCCGCCTGGTAGTTGGAAGCCTGCTGCTGTCCTTTGTTCCAGTGATCGTGATGTTCTGGTTCTCCTACGGCTTGATGAACCGTTCCATCGAGCGATGGTTCTCCACTCCGGTGGAAGAAGTAAGGCACGATACGGCATTGATGGCGAGACTGCTTTCGAAATATGCGGCAGAGAACGCAACCGCGGAAGCCGCGGAGATCGCCTCCGCCCCGGAAACCCAGCGGGCCTTCGAAGGCCACAGCTTCTCCGGCGTGCTCAACAAATTCCGCACTCGGGAAGCCACCCTGCAGGGTGGTTTCGCAGTCGCAATCCAGAACGGGGATTCGGAAGCCAGCTATGGCATGCCCGCGCCCTGGCCGCTGCTGAAATCCAAGCTTCCTGCGGGCCCGATTGACTCCGATCATCCTGAGAGCATGACGTGGAATGGCACGGAGTATGTTCTCGGGACCGCGCCCGTCGGCGATCACGGCGAAATCCTGGTGGCCATGCCGCTCCCCAGGAACTTCCAGGAAACCCAGGCGCAGCTGGAAGCCAACCAGCGGCATTACCTGGAATTAGCTCGCGAGCGGCGGCAGGTGCGCCTCACTTACATGGTCATCCTGATGGCGCTGACCGGACTGGTTTTGTTCGTCAGCATGTGGCTGGCCCTGTACCTATCGCGTTTTGTGACCCGCCCGGTGGTCGCCCTGGCGGAAGCGACGCAGGAGATCTCGCGCGGCAACCTGGATCATCGCGTCGAAATTCCGGCGGCGGATGAATTTGGCGACCTGGTGCGCTCGTTCAACCGCATGGCGGAGGAACTGCAGACCAGCCGCAACCAGATTGAGAAATCCAGTCAAGAGATCAGCGCCGCCAACGCCGAGCTCGAGCGGCGGAGGCGGCATATCGAAACCATTCTGGAGAGTATTCCAACCGGAGTTCTATCGCTGGACGCCACGCTGCATGTGACGCACGTCAACCAGGCGCTGCTGCGCCTGTTTCGTCCGTCCCAGGAACCGGTGCAGCTCAGCACGGCGCTTATCGGAGCAGCGCTTACGGACGTATTTCCGCCGGAGGTGCTGGAAGATCTCGATCCGCTGCTGCGCCGCGCCGACCGTATGGGAACCACAACCACGCAACTGGAGCTCACGGGACAGCGCTCACCGCTGAACGCGGCGGTGACCGTGGCGACGTTGCAGCACCAGGCTCAACGGGTGGGATATGTCCTCGTATTCGAAGATCTCTCCGATTTATTACACGCGCAGCGGCAGGCCGCGTGGCGCGAAGTGGCACGCCGGGTCGCCCACGAGATCAAGAATCCGCTCACGCCCATTGCGCTTTCCGCGGAACGCATCTTGCGCCACTTAGATCGCCTGCGCCAGCCGGATCCGGCGTCGATTGAAGTGGTGCGCGGCTGCGCGACCACCATTGAAAATGCGGTGGACACGGTGCGCACCCTGGTCAATGAGTTCTCGACCTTGGCCCGCTTCCCCGCTTCCCAACCCAAGCCGGCCGATATCAATTCCATCGCCGAGAGCGCCCTTTCCATGTTCAACGGCAGGCTGGATGCCATCCGCGTGCGCACGGTTTTCGGCAGCAATCTTCCCAAGGTGTTGGCGGACTCCGAAGCCATCAAGCGCGCTATCGCCAACCTGGTCGATAACGCTGCCGAAGCCGTACAGAGTTCCATGGTGAAAGAGATCGAAATCTCGACTTCTCTGGTGGCCAGCCGCGATGCAGTCGAAATCAGCGTGGCCGACAGCGGCGAAGGCGTAAACCAGGAGGCCAAAGAGCGCCTCTTCCTGCCCTACTTCTCGACCAAGAAACGGGGCACCGGACTGGGCCTTGCCATCGTGAGCCGCATCGTGGAAGATCATCACGGCTCGATCCGCGTCGAAGAAAATCGTCCCGTCGGGGCCCGCTTCGTCATTGAATTGCCGGTTGCGGTTGAATCCACTGCGGCCCGTTCCTCGCATGCATAGTGTCCTCATCGTCGACGATGAAGCCGCCATTCGCGAATCCCTGCAAGGCGTGCTCGAAGATGAGGGTTACAAGACCGCCGCGGTCGACAGTGGCGAGGCCTGTCTCGAGACGCTGGGACGCGAATCCTACGACGTAGTTCTGCTGGATATCTGGCTTCCCGGGATCGATGGGCTGGAAGTCCTGCCCAAGATTCGCGAACTGGAGAATGCGCCCGAGGTGCTGATCATCTCCGGCCACGGCACCATTGAAACCGCGGTCCGCGCCACCAAGCTGGGCGCATTCGACTTCCTGGAGAAGCCGCTTTCGGCGGAACGCACGCTGATCCTGGTCAAGAATGCCACCGAAGCGAAAAAGCTGCGGCAGGAAAATCGCGACCTCAAGAAGCAACTGGCGCCGAAAAGCGTAATCGTGGGCGACAGTATTCCCATGAAGGCGCTTCGCCAGCAGATTCAGTTGATGGCGCCCACCAATGGAAGAGTGCTCATCTTCGGGGAATCGGGTACGGGCAAGGAACTGGTTGCCCGCGCCATTCACGCCCAGAGTCCGCGCAAAGACCAGATGTTCGTGGAAGTGAATTGCGCTGCCATTCCTGAAGACTTGATTGAGAGCGAACTTTTTGGCCATCGCCGCGGATTTTTTCCCGGGGCGGCGGCTGACAAGGATGGCAAGTTTCTTAAAGCTGATGCCGGCACACTGTTTCTGGATGAGGTCGGCGACATGAGCCTGAAGACCCAGGCCAAGGTGTTGCGCACGCTCGAGGAGCAGAACATTACCGCGGTCGGCGGCGACGAACCCGTCAAGGTCGATGTGCGCGTCATCGCCTCGACCAACAAAGATCTGGAAGAGGAAATCTCACGCGGCAACTTTCGCGAGGACCTTTTTTACCGGCTGAATGTGATCCCGTTCTCGGTTCCACCGCTGCGGGAACGAAAAGAGGACATTCCGCTGCTGGCGCGGTTCTTCCTGAAAGAACTCTCCAGCCAGTATGGGCGCAGGCCGCGCGAGATCACCGACGACGCCATCGACACCCTGATGCGTTACTCGTGGCCGGGCAATGTGCGCGAATTGCGCAACGTGATCGAGCGCATCGTGATCATGAATCCGACGACCATCCGCTTCGAGCGCAAGCACCTGCCGCCGCTGGTCTATCGCGATGGCAGCCGCCGCTCGGGCGGCGAGTTCATGACCCTGCACCAGGCGCGGGCCGCATACGAACGGGATTACATTTTGAAAAAGCTCGACGACAATCACGGAAACATCAGCCGCACGGCGGAGGTGCTGGGACTGGAGAGGAGCCATCTGTACCGTAAGATGAAAACGCTGGGAATTGCGGTGAAGGAATAGGCTTCGGGCTTCGGGCTTCGGGCTTCGGGCTTCAGACTCGGACTTCGGGCTTTAGGTTTCAGACTCGGGCTTCGGGATGATTAAGCAGCGTAGCGGCGTGAGAATAAAGCTCACGGCGTAAGCTGTGGGTCAAAGTGGAAAATGGCTCAGCCCCGGAGGGGCGAAAGAAGGTTCTCACACACACTCGCAATACCCTGCACCGAAGAGGCCCATTCAACCGTCTCCGCCGGTCTCCGCAGCCACCAGGTTCTCCAACTGCCGCCGCCAATCCAGTTCCTCGACAAACCCGCGCGACTCCCGCCAGCCTGGTCGTACTTTCACAAACAACTCGAGATAGACCTTGGTTGCGAGCATCTTCTCGATCTCTAAACGCGCGGCCGTGCCAATCTTTTTCAACATCTCGCCCCGGTGGCCAATGAGGATGCGCTTTTGTCCTTCTCGCTCGCAATAGATGGCGGCCGCGATGCGCGTGAGCTTCGGCTTTTCTTCGAACTGTTCAATGAGAACCGTGACCGAATGCGGAACCTCTTCGCTGGTGGCCAGCAGCACCTGCTCGCGAATCAATTCCGCCGCCATGAAACGCGCCGGCTGATCAGTAATCTGGTCTTCGGGAAAATATCGCGGACCCTGGGGCAGGTTTTCGACCAGCTTATCCATCAGGACGTCCAATCCCTCCCCCTTCCTGGCTGAGATCGGAATGACCTCGCGAAATTCGTGCAGTTTTGCGTACTGCTCGATCAGCGGAAGCAGCTTGCGTTTTTCTTTGTGCAGCAAATCTATCTTGTTCAGCAGCAGGAACGCCGCGCCGCGCGCGCTCTTTAACGCATGGAGCAGATCGTTATCGGCGGATTCCCATCGCCGGGTCGCGTCCATAATGACCAGAACCAGGTCGCAGCCATTTAAAGCTTCGTGGACTTCCGCCATCATCTTGCGGCCGAGCGAACTGGCTGGCCGATGCACCCCGGGCGTATCGATCAGTACAACCTGAGCTGCGGGTCGTTTTTTTTGCTTGGGCAGATTCAGAATGCCGAGAATGCGGTTTCGCGTGGTTTGCGGCTTGGGACTGACAATGGCCAGCTTGTCGCCGGCAAGCGCGTTGAGCAGCGTAGACTTTCCCGCGTTGGGGCGGCCGAGGATGCAGACGAATCCTGAGCGAAGGGCCATGGCTAAATGAGTTTCATCTGCTGCGGATGCGGAATCGAAACTCTCACGCGCTCCACGCGCCGATCGCTCGCCTGCAGCACTTCCAGGCGCAAGCCGTCTTCTTCGACGACCTCTCCCTTCTGCGGAATGCGGCCGGCAAGTTCGCTGACCAGTCCGGCGACGGTTGCCGCACCGCGGCGCTCCGGGCGCACACCCAGCAGTTCCTCCAGGCGATCGACGTCCATATTGCCGGGGACCAGATAGGAATTCTCATTCTCCCGAACCACCTGCGCGGCTTCGTGCTCATCGCTGATCTCGCCGACGATTTCTTCGACCAGGTCTTCGATCGTGACCAGCCCGGCAACCGAGCCATACTCGTCGATGACGATGGCCATCCGCACCTTGTTTTTCTGCATTTCGCGAAGCAGGTCGCTGCCCAGCTTGGTCTCGGGGACAAAATAAACATCCTTGCGCATGAGCGAGGTAACGGGACGATGCGCAGCGTCGGCATCGGAGACCTGTAACACATCCTGCGCGTAGACTAGGCCAACGATGTCGTCAATGCTGCCCTCAAAAACTGGAACCCGAGAGAAGGGCCGGGCGCGCAGTAAGTCAATGAACTTTTCCACTGTTGTGTCCGAGGGTACAACGACCATTTCCGGACGCGGCTTCATGGCCTCGCGCACGGTTTTCTCGCTGAACTGCACCACGGATTGAATCAGGTCGCGATTGCTCTCGTCGAGAATTCCCTCTTCCTCGCCCGCCTCAATCAGGGCATCGACGGCCTCGGCCTGCGTTTCGGGCTGCTGGTCGGAATGCTCATGGGTCAGCGCCGTCACTGATTGCAGAAAACCCAAGATCAAAGTAACCGGCAGGCAAAGATAAATGAGGACGCGCAGGACCGGCACCCAGGGTTTCAGCCAATCGCCCTTGGTGCGCGAGAAAAGAACAAAGGGCAGGAACTGATGAAAGATGATGACGATCAACAGCAGGCCGAGCGCGGCTTCGAGGATTTCTTCGATCGCCCAGTTGCCATCGCGGAAAACGCTGAAAGCGATAATCATAGCGATGGCAGCCATCAGCAACTGGGTGCATACCGCCATGGACAGCATGGCGCGGGAGCGGCTCACTTTGAGCTTCGGCTCCACCAGTTGCTCAAAGCTGTCGATGTTTTCCTGAAACTCGCGGGAGAGGAACTTGCCGATCTCGGTATAGACGCGCTCCACGTAGGAGCAGAGCGTGAGCAGCGCAATCAGCCCCAGAAGCGTAGCCGCGATGGCCAGGTTCATGGTCTTACTCGGGTCACGGTCGCCGTTCTTGTCATCCTGCCGCGCAGCGTTCGCGCGGCCTGCGCAGAATTGCGATTACCATGATCAGCGGGAGCGACTCGCTCGATCAGCGCTTGCGGCAGGCCCAGGCGCCGGCGCAATTGCGCTTCCCGCGCAGCCATCTCGCCGTGATCACCTTCATGATCATACCCCGCGAGATGCAGGATTCCATGCAAAACCAGGATGCGGACCTCATCGGCAAACGAGTGGCCTAAGCGTTTCGCATTTCGGCCGGCAAGGTCGAGAGAGAGGGCGATATCGCCCGCGAAGCCATCGGCAGCGGTGAACGGAGGAAAGGAGAGCACATCGGTGGTGGCGTTTTTGCCGCGAAAGCGGCGATTTAACTTCTGCATCTCGCGATCCGAGGTTCCCAGCACGGTAACCGTCCCCTGCAATCCAGCCGCGCGACACGCCCGTGAAACAAAGCGGGACAGAGCGGCTTCGTTCAGGGTTCGAGCCTTACGTTTCAGAATGACAGTAGGTCGCATTCGCTCCAGAAGAAAAGGAGGGCACAAGATTACCCTCCTCAGATCAGGAATTCTATTCGGCGGCTTCGCCCTTGACGTCTGCCGGCGCACTTGCCTCAGCTGGTTTCGATCCATTGCCGTTGCTGGGCGCCTTCGCCTCCAGCAAATCCATCTGCTCTTCGGCCACCTTGGTTTTGTGCTCGTCGTAGGCGCGAATAATGCGCTGCACCAGGTGGTGGCGCACCACGTCCGCTTCGTCGAAGTAAACAAACGACAGGCCCTGCACATCTTTCAAAATATCGATGGCCTCAAGCAGGCCGCTGCGCCGCGCACTGGGCAAATCGATTTGGGTCACATCGCCCGTAATCACCGCCTTGGAATTGAATCCCAGGCGGGTGACGAACATCTTCATCTGCTCGGAAGTGGTGTTCTGCGCCTCGTCGAGAATGACGAACGAGTCATTCAGGGTGCGTCCGCGCATGAAGGCGATGGGGGCAATCTCGATGACGTTTTTCTCGAGATAGCGGTCGACCTTCTCGGGGTCAAGCATGTCATAAAGCGCGTCGTAAAGCGGGCGCAGATAGGGATCGATCTTCTCCTGCAGAGTTCCCGGCAGGAAGCCGAGCCGTTCGCCGGCCTCAACCGCGGGCCGCGCCAGAATGATCCGGTTCACGCGCTTGGCCACCAGCGCGGAAATGGCCATTGCCACTGCCAAATAGGTCTTTCCAGTTCCGGCGGGACCAATGCCGAACACCATGTCATGGCTCTCGATCGCGTCCAGGTAACGGCGCTGATTGAGGCTTTTCGGCTGAACCGTGCGCCGGCCGAAGGAACGCTGCCGTCCGGCTTCGGCCAGTCCGCGCAGCGTGGCCTTCGGATCGGCCACGAGCACGCGCAGCATGCTGTTCAAATCGCCGTTGTTGAACACGTAACCCGAGCGCTGCAGGTGGTCGTAGTCGGAAAACACTTGTTCGGCGCGCGCTATGTCGCGGGGAGTGCCTTCAATTTCCACGGAATCGGAGCGAAGGTCAATGTTGATGTTCAGGCCGTCTTCAAGCACGTGCAGATTTTCGTCGCGCGTTCCGAAGAGCGTTTCGATGTTCGAGGTGAGGTCGATACTTTTCTTCATTCAGTGTTCGCAAATACCCTCAGGCGCAGAAGCGCTGCTGATCTGGCGGTTATTAGATGACACGAGAAGGGCCGGAGAACTCTACTCCTCGCACTCCGGATTGTACTTCGCCGCATGCGGTAGGTCGGGTAACAGTTCTGTTAAGAGCGTAGCGCTGAGGGGGAACGGAGTCAATAACTCTGATGCCGGCCGCAGCCAGGGGCTAAACCATTGTGGCTGCTGGGATTAGACCTGACGGACGGTCTGCCCTGGTTCTCATCCAGTTATCCGTTCTAAAGTCAGAAGGTTGGTGAAAAGGCGCGGCCTGATCACCGGCAGTTGAAGGTCTCCTATCTGCTGGGCGCTGTTGACCCCCGGCAACTCACTCCCGTAAAATACTGGTTTGCAGCCGCCGGAAAGTCCTGTGCAGGACACTCCTCGGACATCCCAGAAACAAAGGCACTTAAGCGAATGGCAAATCATTTTTCTGCGCTGAAGCGCGCCCGTCAGACCGAAAAGCGCACCGCCCGCAACCGCAGCAACACGTCGCGCCTGCGCTCCGCCCTGCGCGATATGCGCGAGGCTCTGGCCAAGGGCGATAAAGCTGCGGCCGAACAAACCTTCCGCCAGACTGGCTCGGCCCTGGACAAGGCTATCCAGAAGGGCGTGCTGCACGAGAACACGGCGGCGAGGTACAAGTCGCGCCTGAGTGCTCGGCTGAATGCGTTGAAGTAAGGAAAAGCGGTTTCCGGTTTCCGGTTTCCGGTTTCCGGCTTCAGGTTTCCGGCTCCGGACTTCCGGCATAAGGCTTCACCCTCCGGCATTCCAGCTTTAGTCTCGGCTTTGTTTCGGCACTTGCCTGGCTGCTAGTTCTCTCGAACTACCTCCCATCAACCTCACATTGTCATTCCCCGGAGCTGCATGATTCGCGAGCGAATCGTGCAGTGGAGGAACCTGCCGTTCCTGTGAACGCGCCGAACACTCGGGGCCCCCAGGTCGGAACAGAACGCGCTGCATTCCATAAGCCCAACGCTTAAAGCCTCGCGCTCAGCCCGCTTTTTGCTCTCCCGCTCCCATTCCTGTACTCTGTCCGCGAACTCAGGAGGCAGCTCGAATGCACGGCGTTTCCCTGCCCGACAATTTCCAAACCAACTTTCTGATGGCACTGCGCTGGATTCATTTCCTGGCCGGCATCACCTGGATCGGCCTGCTTTACTTCTTCAATCTGGTCGGATTCGGGCTGATGAAGGAACTGGATCCGGCCACACGGGGAAGGGTGATGCCCGCGATGATGGCACGCGCCATGTGGTGGTTCCGCTGGTCCGCGTTGGTGACGGTCCTGGCAGGCCTGGCCTACTGGGGGCAGATTGTTTCGGCCGAAGCTCGCGCCGCGGGGACGGGTTCAGGCACTGCTATGGCGGCTTTCTTTCTGATCTGGACAATCTGCTGGGCCGTCCTGTACGCGATGCTGCTGCCGCGGAAAAACTGGCTGGAGAGCCCACTGATGCTGACGACCGTCTACATCGTCGTGGTCGGCCTGGCGGCGTACCTGTTCGTTCGTTTGAACTCGCATGGATGGGAGACAAATTCGCTGATCTCAATCGGCATCGGCGGCGGCATCGGCTGGCTGATGCTGCTGAACGTTTGGGGCGTAGTGTGGCGAATCCAGAAGCGCCTGATCATCTGGACCAAGGCTAACGCGGAAAACGGCACCCCCATTCCGGAAAAGGCCCAGCGTATGGCGCAGGTCTCTTTCCTGACCGCCCGCGCCAGCGCGTTCCTGACCATTCCCATGCTGTTCTTTATGGGCGCGAGCAGCCACTACCCCATGTTCCACCGCTGAACGGCGCCACTGCACCGTCTCAGAAATTGCTGCGGTGAAAGGATCTACTTCACGTGAAAGTTCTTCGGATCCAGATTCATATTATGGTGAATCTGCTCGGCAGTCATGTCCCAGTCGTAAACCCGAGTACTGCCTAAAAGCTCGGCGTGGGTGGTCGTCGGGCCCGTGATCGATGCGCCCGTATCGCTGTTCCCAGTCTGCACCTCTTGCGTGTATTGCAGATGGTAATGCGTGGGAAGAGTCAAGCCGTCCACCGCCTGGAAATCGCTGAAGCGTTCCTCGATGGTATAGCGATTTTCATGTTGGTAGACGCTTTCGGTAATCTCGCGTGCCATGCCGGCGGCAGTCTCCACCGTGTACACCGTCATGACGTGATGAAAGGTGTCAGGGTCGAAGTAAATTTTCACCTGCATGTCGTGACTGGCTTTGGAGAGATACTGCAGACCGATCAGTTCCTTGCCATCGACTTTCCTGGTTCCAATGGATTGCAGCTTCGCGTGGTTCTGATCCAAATTTTGCAGGGCCCAGCCGGTGGAAAGCTCCCCGCCGAGCAACCCCTCCTTCACGATGAAATCCTGGCTGCTGACGAACTGCGCAAAAACGGATCGAGTGTGGGAGCTCGTGGCGGTGGCAAACCCGGCGCGTTCGCCATCAAAGACGAATTGCTCACCGCGCCAGTCGCCGCCTGCGGCGAATCGCATGACAAAGTTGGACTGCCGCTGCTCGGAAACGCGCCCCCAGGTTCCGGTTACATCGCCGCCGCCGCCAACCAGGATATGCATTTTCAGCGAGCCCTGCACTACTCGCGACTTGATAGCCGCACGGGCTTCAGGCGTTCCGATCGAACTCAGATGACGAGCGACGACCTCCTCCGGCTTCAAATTCTCGGCAAATGCCGAAATCGAAACGATTATTGCAACCAAGAGAAATACCAACTGCCAACGCGCGATTCGCAGCATACAGCGTCTCCTTGCCACTAAACCGAAAATTCACGCAGCTCGGTGGCGGTCAAAGTGTACATCGGCTGGGCGAAGGAAGGAAAAGCTCTTGCTGTCGCACGCCATGAAAAATCGCCCGCCAAAAGAAACGCCCTTGCCTGCCGGCAAGGGCGCGAATGTGCATGGGATGTTAGAAAGTCAGTTTGATCGCTGCTTGCAGTTGCCGCGCCGAAGTTGTGCCATCCGGCTGCGTGACCGTAGAAGTGATCACACCAAACAATGGCGCAGCGGCCAGCAAATTTCCCAGGCTCGATGGGTCTGCTCCTGGATTGGTAAAGTGTGGATGATTGAAGAGGTTGTAGGCTTCTAGTTTAAACTCCAAGCCTATACGTTCGCCGATCTTGGCCTTCTTCGCAAATTCCGCATTGAAGTCAACTAGTCCTGGTCCATAAAACTGATTGCGACCGATACTCCCCGGACCACTACCGATTGCTGGCTGAGCAAAAGCACAAGAGTTGCTAAACCAAATTTTGCCCGCGGTGGCATCAGGTTGGCAATTCGGGTCAGAAGTTGCGGCAAAGGGATTGCCCACCAGATTGGCCCAAGCCGAAATACCCGTGCGCTGACTGTCGTGACTGCTGCGAATCTCAAAAGGATGCCCTGTCTGCACCGTTGTAATGCCGGACAACTGCATTCCTTCGAATATTTTGCCCATCACGCCGTTGCTCAAGTACGGTTTGCCACGCCCAAAAGGCATCTCCCAAATGTAGTTGATCACCGCCACGTGGCGGATATCGTTATCCGAGTTTCCGCGATCCTGGGCTAGGTTTCTTGAGTTGCGCGGGAAGGTACGATTCCCTGCCGCTGGATTGAGAGGATCCACTCCGTCGTCTATCGCGTGTGCCCATGTGTAAGAGGCTTGGGCCTGCAGGCCGTGGTTGAAACGGTGAGTGAATTTTGCCTGCAGCGAGTGGTAAATCGAATTGGCTACGGAGACTTGGTAGAAGGGCTGCACAAGGGCGTTGTTTTTCACCGCATTGAACGGCAGAATACCAAAGTCGTTCGGACCCAGGCCTCCCTCGTACAACAAAATGCCCGAAACCTCGTTAGGATTGCACCCCGTCGTGTTCTGGGGGTCGTTGGGATTGCTGCATATCTGGACCAATTGGTTTACCAACGCGGGATCCGGAGGGTTCCCGTCAATCTGCCGCGGAATGAAGTGTCCTTCCGACGCAACGTAAGCAACATCAATCACGTTGCTGCCTGGCAGTTCACGCTGCACTCCTAGGTTCCAGTTGTTACTGGCCGTGTTCTTGAATCGTGTGTTAAACAGCACCGGCGCGAGCTGCGAGTCGTCGGGGATACTGGGCGAGGGCGTCGTGTCCTTTAGCACGGCCGGAACAGCGCATCCGGCTGGCGTAGCGCAGCTCCCAAACGCGTTGTTGATGGTGTCGAACGCGAAGATATTGTAGTCCTGCTCGAAGGGCGGATTGCCACGGGCGTTGCCGAAGAGATTGCCGAAGACACGGTCGTGGAAAATCCCGAAGGCGCCGCGAACAGCTGTCTTGCCATCGCCAAACGGGTCCCAGGACAAGCCGAAACGCGGTTCGATGTTGGAGTAGTCCTGTTTGTAGAGCGAATGCCCGGTTCCGGGGCCTACTATGCTCATTACGACGTTCTGTCCCGCCTGGAAGGAACTCGGGTCTTGGAGCAGGTTGGAAAAGTTTGCGTTCTCTTCATAGGGAACGCCGTCCAGTTGATATCGCAGGCCGAAGTTGAGCGTAACGTTTCTTCTGACTTTCCAAGTATCCTGCCCGTACCAGTCATATTCGTGCTGCCGGAAATGCTTGTTATCTGTGGCTTGTCTGACTCCACTCTTATTGAAGAACATGCCGTTGAAGTCATTTCCGACGAAGCCATAATATGCGATCGCCGCGTCCTCGAGCGAGAGTGTGTCGTTAGGGACGTTAGTCGAATCAAGAAGACTGATTCCGGTCGAGGTGATAAAGGTACTCAATGTCAATTCGCGTCGCGAGAAAAAGTTGTCAGGACCTTGCTCTGCAATGTTGCGGAAGTCAGATCCGAACTTGAGCGTGTGATTTCCTCTCACCCAGGTAATGTTGTCGCCGTAGCTGGTGGTGCCCGTCTTGCGCCACTGATTGTCGGCCACCAGATTAGTACACCCGAAATTCGCCCAAGGGGCGTCGAATAAGTAGTCGATGCCATTTCCGAAACGGTCAATCGGGCTCACGCTGTTAAATGTGCTGATTCCATCGCAGCCAAAATTGTCGTAAAGGTGGTTCCAGCCGAACAAGAAATTGTTGATCAGGTTCGGCCTCAAGGTTGAGGTGAGATTTGCTGAAGCGCCTTGCACAATGGCTTTGCTGCTAACGCCATTTAGGTTTCCCGGCAGAGTATCGTCATGGAATGGATTCGGATCAAAGGAGTGATTGTATGCATAACGCATGCTCAACTGCTCTGAACTGGTGAACTGATGATCAATCTTTACCACTGGATTATAGGAGTTTTGCCGCGACGAACTAGGGAAGAAAACCGTGCCGACGAGTCCGTCGCTTGATGACGCGGGGTTGGGGTACAAGGCAAGGATCTTCTGAACAGTTGGATCAGTTGGCAGGCAATCCAAGTTCTGATTATTTGCCGGAGGGGTAGGACAGTTGTTGGGATCCGTCCCCGGGATTTGCGTCAGGTCGATCGGCGTGCCGTTGTATGTGAACTTCCCAGTCTTAAATGCAGCAGTAGGGACAACCGCACTGTTCGTAAGTGTGGTGCGGAAGCGATCGAATTCTTCATTCACGAAGAAGAAGGTCTTGTTCTTGATGATCGGGCCACCGAAAGAGTACCCGAATTGATTGCGGATGTATGGGTTCATCGGATCCGGGGCGCGGTTGAACCAGTCGCGTGCTCCGCCAAAAGCATTCCAGCGCCCGAACTCGTAAACTCCGCCATGGAAACTGTTCGTACCGCTCTTGGTCACGACGTCAATGATCGCGCCGGTATTGCGGCCATACTCAGCATTGAAATTATTGGTGATAACGCGGAATTCTTCTGTCGAGTCTGGATTTGCGGCGAGCAGGCCGTCGGGAATGCCTGGCACTGACGTGTCGTTATTGTCTACTCCATCGAGCAGGAAATTGTTGTTGCGCTCGCGAGAGCCGTTCACCGTGAAACCGCCCAAACCCGTATTGGTCTGTGAGGTTCCCGGTGACAGCAACACCAGGCTGTACGGGTCACGCGTGATCAAGGGCAGATTCAGCATCTGCTTTTGATCGACCAGGTTGCTCACCTGTGCCGTCTCCAAGTCGACCGGGGGCAGTTCACTGCCGCTGACTTGCACTTCTTCGGTTACAGCACCCGGTTCGAGTTGCGCGTTGGCGGTCAGCACCTGCGCCACTGTCAGCGTCGCCTCGTCCACGCGGAAGACTTTGAAGCCGGACTTTTTGATCTCGACCGAATAGCGGCCGACCGGGAGGTTGGTCACGCTAAAGGCGCCGCTGACGCTGGTCTTGCTCGCGTGCGCAATTCCGGTGTCCAGGTTCGTGACGTTCACGTCGGCGTCCTGCACGACTGCGCCGCTCTTATCGGTGACGGTGCCCTGGATGGTGCCCGTCTGCGCGAATCCCATGATGGCGAGGGCCAGCACTGCAAAGGCGGACCCTAGAAAAAATCGAAAAGTTTTCATTTGTACCTCCCGACCAGAAGCCGGCATTCTCATAAAAGTGACGTGCAACTCACCTGGGTAGGCAAGTGATTGTTCAGATTCCGGCACAGGAACACGCCCCAGGAAACGAAAGGCCGCGAAAAACCCTGTGCAAGATTTTGCGAGACGAGGTGCAACTCACAGTCCAAAGGTATGTAGGGATCCATGAGCTTTTAATTCAGTAACTTACGTTTAAATTGTCAACGGGGGATATGGAATTCAGGATGGCGGCATATGAAAGTTGGAATCTCCGCAATCGTAAGTAGGACGATTTGACCGCGCAGCCACGCGTCGCTCTAGCAGTCCGCCGCCCCTGCGAGGATTCTCAGTCACTCGACAAACGCTCTAGCTGACCCGCCGCACCATGGGCGTGTTCATCTTGTATTTCTTCTCGACGATATTTCCGCTTTCATCTTTCACGCGAAGGGTGAACGTGGGGAGATCACCCTCTTTGCCGAAGTCCTCGTGGCCGACGCTCACCGGCAGAACTCCATTTAATTTGCGCTCACGGTAGGCGGTCTCGTACCGGTGGCGGCGGACGTTCCAGGTAAAAACGCGGGCCTGGTTGTAATCGAACGGCATGCCATCCTTGGGCTCGGTCAGCAGCATGAGGTATTGCGGCACTTGCTTGTCTCCGTCCCGCACCTGGTTCAGGACAAAGCTGGCGACGATGCGCTGGCCTTCGGCATACTGGGCGACGTCGAGGGGGACGTCCACATCGATCATGCGCGCGAGAACCCAGCCTACGTGGCCGTCCTGATCGCGCACCAGCCACCAGTCCTCCATCGGCTTCGTTGATTTGTTGTCTGTGGAGGCGTGGACTTCGCCAGGAAGGTTCTTTTCCACGGTTGCGCGCTTGAACACGGATACCTTGGCGCCCTGGGCGAGTTGGTAGAGATGCTCGGTGTCGCGGCCGGGTTCGACGTGAAGATTGGTGTCATTGCGGGTGACGGCAGTGGTCTCAACCAGGGAATCTTTCTGATCGGCTGCGAGCTTTTGGAAGGCGTCGTAGACCTGCTGGCTTACCAGATAACGCTGCTCCACCCATCCTTCGGCGCCGCTGGCGGTGCGAACGCGGCAGAAGCGACGGTCGCGGTCCAGGACTTCGACCCGCTCGCCATTCCTGGCGGTTCCAACCTTGTTGTAAACCTGGGCGAGTTGATCGCGCAGCGTGACCTGCGGGGCGGAAACGTAGTCGACCTCAAGCACGCGCTGGCGATGGCGGCCGCAGGCGGACAGCAACGACGCTGTACCCGCCAGGAGCAGAACCAATTTTAAGGATGGAGATTTCACCGCCTAGATGCTAATGATAACGCAATCTCTTATGGCGGCCAGTGATGCGCGATATGCCTGCTTGATTAGTCACAGCGGACACGGACGGCATAGAGGAACGCGAAAAATATCACAGAATTCGCTCGTGCACGTAGCCGGCGGCGCTCAGCGCCGAAAGCAATTCGGCGATGTGGTCCGGGCCGCGGGTTTCCATGGTGATGTCGATGGCGGTGTCGCCGAGGTTCACGCCGTAGTAGGCGCGGTCGTAGGAAGTCTCGACGATATTGGCGCGGTGCTGGGCGAGAATGCCGGTCAACCGGTGCAATGCGCCGGGATAGTCGGGCAGGTGAACGCGCAACCGGACCAGGCGCCCATCTTTGACCAGACCACGTTCCATAATTCGCGAGAGCAGGCTGACATCGATGTTGCCACCGCAGACCAGGGCCACGACTTTCTTTCCACTTAACGAAGTCTTGCGATTGATCAGAGCGGCGATGGCGGCGGCTCCGGCGCCTTCGGCTAGCGTCTTTTCGCGCTCGAGAAGAAGAAGGATGGCGTTGGCGATTTCCTCTTCGTCTACCGTGACGATGTCGTCGACGTACTTGCGGACAAGCCCGAGGGTCTTCTCGCCGGCGCGCCGGACAGCGATGCCGTCAGCAATAGTTGCAGCCGGGCTCAGCGTCACGGGGTGGCCCTCAGCGATCGCCACCTTCATCGATGGCAAGCGCGCGGGCTGAACCCCGATCACCTGCACGTGCGGATTGGTCTCCTTGACTGCGCAGGCCACTCCGGAAATCAGGCCGCCGCCGCCAATGGGCGCGAGCACGGCTTCCACCTCCGGCACCTGCTGCAGGATTTCCAGACCCATCGTGCCCTGTCCCGCCATGACAACCTCGTCGTCAAACGGATGGACGAAGGTCATGCCGTGCTGGTGACTGCGGCGCACGGCCTCCTCGCAAGCCTCATCGTAGTTGGCGCCGTGCAGGACCACGTCCGCGCCGTAGCTCTTGGTTGCCGAAACTTTGATGAGAGGCGTGGTCAGGGGCATCACGATCTGCGCGCGGATGCCATGCCGGCCCGCATGATAGGCGACGCCTTGGGCGTGGTTTCCGGCGGAAGCGGCAATCACGCCGCGCGAGCGCTCATCCGGCGAGAGCGTCAGCAGCTTATTAAGCGCGCCGCGTTCTTTGAAAGCCCCGGTGCGCTGGAGATTGTCGAGCTTGAGATAAACGGAGTTTCCGGTGAGCTGGGAAAAATTCTCCGAGCGCGTGCACGGCGAGAGATAGATCGAGTCGCGAATGCGCGCCATCGCCGCCTGAACATCGGCGAGGTTGAGCGGCTTCTCAACAGGTTTGGCAACTTTCATCAATACCGGTTTGGACATGGGTCAGTGGGGGAACATCTTTACTAAAAAGCGGCTGCCGGCGACTCGGCGCAAACCTGGCAGACCTGACAGCAAAAAGCCTTTAACCGCAAAGATCGCGAAGAAACGTCGCAATCAGCGCAAAGAATACTGGCAATCTTATACGGCGATCAAATCGCGCTTGGCTTTCGATTTCGCTTGCGGCTTCGATGCCGGTTGGCTCACATACGTATCAATCGAAGCGGCGGCTCTGCGGCCCTCTGCAATGGCCCAGACGACAAGCGATTGGCCGCGACGCATGTCGCCGGCAGCGAACACGCCGGGAACGGAACTCGCGTAATCCGCGCCGGTTTCGACGTTGCCGCGGGCATCAAGCTTCACGCCCAGTTGCTCGATCATTCCGGACCGAACCGGCCCGGTAAAGCCCATCGCGAGCAGGACGAGGTCCGCTTCCATCACGAATTCAGTCCCGGCAATTGGTTCGAACTTTGGCGGAGGCCCGACCTGGATGCCGTGCAACTGCTTCACATTTCCTTTGGAATCGCCAGTGAACTTGGCGGTGGCGACGCTCCACTGCCGAATTCCGCCTTCCTCGTGTGCGCCCTCGACGCGCAACTGCATTGGCCAAAGCGGCCAGGGAGTTAGCGGCGACCGTTCCGCCGGAGGCATCGGCATGATTTCGAACTGATGAACTGAGATCGGCTTCTGGCGGTGAACAGTACCCAGGCAGTCCGCGCCCGTGTCGCCGCCGCCGATGATCACCACGCGCTTGCCGGTGGCGAGAATTTCAGTGGCAGACTCAAGTTCATCGCCGTGGCAGCGCTTGTTGGACTGCGGCAAAAACTCCATGGCGAAATAAATGCCTTTCAATTCCCGGCCCGGGACATTGAGATCGCGTCCAGCTTCAGCGCCGCCGGCAAGGAGGATGGCGTCGAATTCGCGCTGCAAATCTTCCACCGGAACCGAATGTCCGACATGGGCGTCAGTGACGAACTTCACCCCTTCCGCTTCCATCTGTTCCAAGCGGCGGTCGACGACGCGCTTCTCCATCTTGAACTCGGGAATCCCGTAGCGCAGCAAGCCGCCAATGCGATCCGCTTTCTCGTAGACCGTCACCCAATGGCCGGCGCGATTCAACTGCTGCGCCGCCGCCAATCCCGCCGGACCGGAACCGACGATCGCCACTTTTTTCCCTGAGCGGAATTTCGGCGGTTCGGGACGGATGAAACCTTCCTGCCAGCCGCGCTCGACGATGCTCTTCTCAATCTGCTTAATCGTGACCGCCGGCTCGTTGATGCCGAGTACGCAGGCGGCTTCGCACGGCGCCGGGCAAATGCGTCCCGTAAATTCCGGGAAGTTGTTGGTGGAATGAAGCTGCCGCAGCGCCTCTCTCCACCGCCCGTTATAGACCAGATCGTTCCAGTCGGGGATGAGGTTGTTCACCGGGCAGCCCGTGTGACAGAAGGGCACGCCGCAGTCCATGCAGCGGGCACCTTGGGTGCGCAGCTTTTCTTCGGGGAAGTCCTGGTAAATCTCGAACCAATCGTTGACGCGCTCGGCGATCGGTCGCCGCGACGCGGTCTCGCGCTGGTGCTCCATGAAGCCGGAAATCTTACCCATGCAGCGCCTCCACCAATTCCGGCACCGGAAGCGGCTGCCCGGGAATGTACTGTTGCCGGGTGCGGCTCACGCCCAGCACCCGCTTGAACTCATGCGGGAAGATCTTGATGAAACGAGGCAACATCTCCATCCAGTTATCGAGAATGTGTTTGGCGCGCTTGCTTCCGGTCAGTTCCCAGTGCCGCTGAACCAGGCTATGAACCAGTTCGACATCGCGCGGCTCAATGACAGGTTCAAGATCGACGGAAGCCAGATTGCAGCGCTTCTCGGTGAAGTCGCCGCGCTCGTCAAAGACGTAGGCGATGCCGCCGCTCATGCCGGCGGAAAAATTTCTGCCGCAGGAGCCGAGTACCACGACCAACCCATTCGTCATGTACTCGCAGCCGTGGTCGCCGACGCCCTCAACCACGGCCGTGGCTCCGGAATTACGGACGGCAAAGCGCTCGCCGGCTACGCCGCTGAAGAATGCTTCGCCGCCGGTTGCACCGTAGAGCACGACGTTGCCGATCAGAATGTTTTCTTCGGAGGCGAAGCGCGATTCTTTGGGCGGAAATACAATCAGCCTGCCGCCTGACAGGCCCTTGCCCACGTAGTCGTTCGCGTCGCCTTCCAGCGTCATGGTCACGCCCTTGGCGAGGAAGGCACCGAAACTCTGTCCCGCGGATCCGGAGAACTTGATGCGGATGGTGTCGTCGGGCAATCCGGCTGATCCGTGGCGGCGCGCAATCTCGCCGCTCAGCATGGCGCCCACGGTGCGGTGCACGTTGCGAATGGCTAAGTTCATTTCGACCGGCGCGCGGTTTTCGAGAGCAGGCTGGGCTGCCACGATCAATTCGTGATCGAGCGCCTTGTCGAGTCCGTGATCCTGGGCCTGCGCACAGTGGCGAGCGACGCGGCCGGGCAACGGAGGATTGTAAAGAATGGTCGAGAGGTCCACGCCGCGGGCCTTCCAGTGATCGACGGCGGGCTGCACGTCCAGCATGTCCACACGGCCAACCATGTCGTCAAACTTGCGGAAACCCAGATCGGCCATGTACTGCCGCACCTGCTCGGCGACAAAGAAGAAGTAATTGATCACCTGCTCCGGCTTGCCGGCGAACTTCCTGCGCAATTCGGGATCCTGCGTGGCGATGCCGACCGAGCAGGTGTTGAGGTGGCATTTGCGCAGCATGATGCAACCCATGGTGACCAGCGGCGCGGTCGAGAAGCCGAACTCCTCGGCTCCGAGCAATGCGGCAATCACCACGTCGCGCCCGGTTTGCAGCTTGCCGTCGGTCTGCACGCGAATGCGGCTGCGCAGGTCGTTCATCAACAGGACTTGCTGCGTCTCGGCCAGGCCAAGCTCCCATGGAACGCCGGCATGCTTGATCGAACTCAACGGAGACGCGCCGGTGCCGCCGCTGTCGCCGGAAATCAGAACTGTGTCGGCATGGGCCTTGGCAACGCCGGCGGCGACCGTGCCGACGCCAATTTCCGAGACCAGCTTCACGGAAATGCGAGCTTGCGGATTGACGTTCTTCAGGTCATAAATGAGTTGCGCCAGGTCTTCGATCGAGTAAATATCGTGATGCGGCGGCGGAGAGATCAGTCCCACTCCCGGGATCGAATGGCGAAGCCGCGCGATCACCTCATCCACTTTGTGCCCCGGCAATTGGCCGCCCTCTCCCGGCTTGGCGCCCTGCGCCATCTTGATCTGCAACTCGTCGGCGTTGACCAGGTAATTCGTGGTCACGCCAAAACGCGCGGATGCAACCTGCTTGATCGCGCTGCGCCGCCAGTCGCCGTTGGGGTCACGCTGGTAGCGCCCCTCGTCCTCGCCGCCCTCGCCGGTGTTCGACCTGCCGCCGATCCGGTTCATGGCAATGGCGAGCGTCTCGTGCGCCTCCTTGCTGATCGAGCCGAACGACATCGCGCCGGTGGTAAATCGCTTGACGATTTCTTTCGCCGCCTCCACCTGCTCGATCGACACCGGCTTGCGCGCTTTCTTGATCTTCATCAGGCTGCGCAGCGTCGCCAGATTCTGATTCTGCTGATCGATAAGATCGGTGAATTCCTGGAACGTTTTGAAATTGTTCTCGCGCACGCTGTGCTGCAGCTTGCTGATGGTGTGGGGATTCAGCAGGTGATACTCGCCATGAACCCGGAAGTGATAGCTGCCGCCGACTGCTAATTCGGTGTCTGCATCCGTAATGTTGCGGAAGGCAAACTCATGCTTCAGTTGCGCTTCGCGCGCCAGCACATCGAGGCCCACGCCACCCACACGCGAGGTTGTGCCGGCGAAATAAGCGTCAACCAGCTGCTCGTTCAGCCCGATCGCCTCGAAAACCTGCGCCCCGCGATAGCTCTGAAGAGTGGAGATACCCATCTTGGAGAAGGTCTTGAGCAAGCCCTTGTTGATCGCCTTGATGAAATGCTTGACCGCGATATCGGCGGTCATCTGGTTGGGCAGGTAGCCCCGGGCTGCGAGCTCTTCCAGTGTCTCAATCGTGAGATAGGGATTGATGGCGCTGGCGCCGTAGCCGATCAGCAAGGCAAAGTGCATGACCTCGCGCGGCTCGCCGGACTCGATGATGAGCGCCACTTGGGTGCGAGTTTCTTCACGAACCAGGAGGTTATGCACCGAGGCCAAAGCCAGCAGACTCGGAATCGGCGCGTAGTCTTTATCCACGCCGCGGTCGGAAAGAATCAACAACGTATAACCCGATTTCACCGCGAGCGAGGCGCGCTTCGAGAGTTCATCGAGCGCAGAACGCAAGCCCGCTTCGCCATCGGCCGCGCGAAATAGCGCGGGCAGCGTAATCGCCAGCAAGTCTCCGCGCGAAACCCGGCGCAGCTTCTCCAGATCGCGATTGGTCAGAATCGGATGCGGCAGCTTCAGGGTGTGGCAGTTCTCCGGGGTCTCGTCGAGAATGTTGCGCTCGGTGCCGATATAGCTGATCAGCGACATCACCATCTCTTCGCGGATGGGATCAATTGGCGGGTTCGTCACCTGCGCGAACAACTGCTTGAAATAGTTGAACAGCGGCTGGGGCTTGTCACTCAGGCACGCCAGCGGCGTGTCGGTACCCATGGAGCCGATAGGCTCTTCGCCCTTCACCGCCATGGGCTCAATGATCATCTTCAGATCTTCAGCGCTGTAGCCGAAGGCGCGCTGGCGCGACAGCAGCGTCGAGTGATCGACGGCGTGCATGCGCGTCGGTTCCGGCAGTTGGTCGAGCGTGATCTGATTCTCTTTGAGCCATTCGCCATAGGGCTGACGCGCTGCCAGCCGCTTCTTGATTTCCTTGTCGGCGATGATGCGGCCTTCGACGGTATCGACCAGGAACATCTTTCCTGGCTGCAGGCGCCCTTTGCGCTTGACCTTTTCCGGCGCAACCGAAAGCACACCCGCTTCGGACGCCATGACCACGAGGTCATCCTCAGTAACTACGTAGCGGCCAGGGCGCAAGCCGTTGCGATCGAGCGTTGCGCCGATGACCCGGCCATCGGTAAAAGCAATCGCCGCGGGACCATCCCACGGTTCCATGAGCGAGCAGTGATACTCGTAGAACGCCCGCTTCTCCGGTTTCATGTGCGGATTTCCCGCCCACGCTTCCGGAATCAGCATGGCCATTACATGGGGAAGGCTGCGGCCGGCTTGAAACAGCAACTCGACGGCATTGTCGAAGCTGGCAGAGTCGCTTCCCGCCGGTTCGATGATCGGGAACAGCTTCTGAATGTCGTCGGCGAAAAGTGGCGTCGCGAGGATCGACTGGCGCGCATGCATCCATGCCACGTTGCCTTTCAGCGTGTTGATCTCGCCGTTATGCGCAATGTAGCGATAGGGGTGCGCCAGCTTCCAGCTGGGGAAGGTGTTGGTCGAAAAGCGCTGGTGAACCAGGCAGAGCGCGCTGGTCACGTCAGGATCGGAAAGCTCGCCGTAGAAATTTGCGATCTGGGGCGCGAGCAGCAGGCCCTTGTAGACGATGGTTCGCGCCGACAGCGACGGAATGTAGAAGAATTCCTTGTCTTCGATTTCCGAGTCTGCAATTTCTTTTTCCGCGCGCTTGCGGACCACGTACAGCTTGCGCTCGAACCCGTCCTCTTCCATCTCCGGCGGACGGGCCACGAAAATCTGCTGAATGTAAGGCTGCGAAGCGCGCGCGACGCGGCCGATGGCGTCGCCGTTCACCGGAGTGTCGCGCCAGCCGAGCACGCTGAGGCCTTCTTCGCGGATAATGCGCTCGAGCACGCCCTCGCAGTTCAGGCGAGGATGCTTCTCAACCGGCAGAAAAGTCATGCCCACGGCGTACTCGCCCGCAGCAGGCAAGGTGAAGCCCAGGGTTTCGCATTCCCGTGCGAAAAATTTGTGCGGGATCTGGATGAGCACGCCGGCGCCGTCGCCGGTCTCGGGATCGCAACCGCAGGCGCCGCGGTGAGTCAGGTTGATCAGGATCTGAATTCCCTGCTCCACGATCTGGTGACTTTTTTCGCCACGGATGCTGGCCACGAAGCCAATCCCGCAAGCATCATGCTCGTTCGCCGGGTCGTAGAGACCCTGCGCCGGAGGCAAGCCGTTTTGTGTTTTCCAGCGTTGCAGAACTCGCTCCTGATGGGGGAATTGCTCTAGGCGATTGGTCGTGAGCTATTGGCTGGCATCATCGGCGGCTGGCTGCGATTCCAGCAATGGGAATCACAGAGCCGAGGGCCATGACCAACAGCAGGTTCTACGTCGCGCGCGCCACGACCGGAAGCTGCCTGTATATCTCTTTGGTACAGCGAGTTGGGGTCAAAAGTACAATTCAGAATTTTGATTCGGCGGATGGAAATTTCGGGAAGCCGCGCGTAATGGCTAAATCGGGAGTCGCAACAGCTTTTTCGATACTGCCAATCCAAAAAGCAACTTGGCGGGAGCAACTCCGCTTCGAGTATATTGGATAATTATGACGTCCCTGTCCCAGACCCTTTCGCGGCCCGCCGGCAGCATGGGCACACGAATTAGAGTCTGGCGTGGGCGTTGAGCTGAACCCAAGATTATCCGCTCAAGACCCACAGCCAGGAGAAATCAGCCGGCTGATGGGTCTTTCGTTTGTACGGGTCTAAATTCTATGGAAATGCTAATCATCAGTATTGTGCAAAGGCGGCCCATGGCGGTCGCCGGGGTGGACCGATGATCGTCATGAAATTCGGCGGCACCTCCGTCGAGAGCGCGGAAGCCATCGAGCGCGTGGCAAGAATCGTGGCCAGCCGGCGCAAACGGTACCCGGTCGTGGTGGTCAGCGCCATGGCCAGAGTTACGGACCAGTTGGTTTCCATGGGCCACCAGGCAGCTGCCGGTGATTGCGAGTCTGCCCTGGATTTGCTGCAGGCCATACGCGAACGGCATTCTCGCGCGGCGGAAGAACTCCTCGGCAGGAAGCGGGCAGCGACCTTGGCGCCGCGCCTGGAATCGCACTTCGCAGAACTGGAAAATTTTGTTCGCGGATTGGCTGCGGTTCGGGAGCTGACGCCTCGCGGCAGCGACTATCTTCTTTCTTTTGGCGAACTGCTTTCGAGCATCATTGTGGCCGACGCGTTCACAGTTCGCGGGCTGAATGCCGCCTGGGTCGACTCCCGCGACTGCCTGGTGACCGACTCAACCTACACCCGGGCGGTTCCGCAAATGGCCGAAACGCGCGAGCGCTGCAAGAAGAAGATCGCGCCGCTGGTCGCGAAAAAACGCATTCCCCTGATGGGCGGGTTCATCGCCGCCACCGCCGAGGGAATTCCGACCACGCTCGGCCGCGGCGGATCGGATTATTCGGCCGCCATTTTCGGCGCCGCACTGGATGCCGACGAGATTGAAATCTGGACGGACGTCGAAGGCATGATGACGACGGATCCTCGCTTATGTCCCGGAGCCCGAACCATCAAGCAGATCAGCTTTAACGAGGCTGCCGAACTGGCCTACTTCGGAGCCAAGGTGCTGCATCCCGCCACCCTGCTGCCCGCCATTCACAAAAATATTCCTGTCTACGTTTTGAATTCGAGAAATTTGAAGAGCACCGGCACGGAAATCACTGCGCAAGCTCCTCCCAGCCGCGACACATTTCGCGCCATCACCGCCAAGAGCGGAGTCAGCATCGTGAACGTGGTCGCCTCGCGGGGGGTCGGCGTGCACGGGTTCCTGCGCTCCGTGTTCGAGGCCATGGACCGGCACTCGGCATCGGTCGACATCGTGGCCATTTCGGAAGTGAGCCTGTCGTTCACGATGGAAACCAAGCGGCTGCCGCAGGCCTTGCTCAACGATCTCGAGCAAATCGCGGAGGTCAACTGCGAGCAGAACCAGGCGATTATTTGCCTGGTGGGGGAAGACATTCACGGCAAGCCGGGAATCGCCGCCAGCGTGTTCAATACGGTGGCGGAAGCGGGCGTAAACATCCGCATGATTTCGCAAGGCGCTTCAGAGATCAACATCAGCTTCGTGATCAGCGAGGCGGACGTGCCCATGGCCGTGCGCCAGTTGCATGAGCACTTCTTTCCTGCCCAGAGCAAAGCCTCACCGCGCTCCGCCAGGATGAACGGCCGGAGAGTGCGGAGCAATGGCTCTAGCGTCGCGGGGCCCAGAATTTCGAATGGCCGCAACCGGGCTGGTTTACAAACCAAAGCGGCGGCCGCTTTTTCGTAAGGACAAATTTCGTAAGGACAAATAAGACTTTGCCTCCCCTGACCAACCTCGCTCCGGACTCAACGAACATCGCCAGCATCGCGCCGGGCCGGTCTCAGTCGGTAGCCATTGTGGGATTCGGCACGGTGGGCAGTTCGGTTGCGCGCATCCTGACCGAACATGCTCCCGAGGGGCTGCGGCTCACGCACATCTGCAACCGCAACTTTCAGCGGAAGCAGGTCGAGTGGCTGGGCGGCACCGTGCAGTGGACGGATGCTATCGAGGACGTGCTCTCCGCGAACGTAGATCTGGTAGTCGAATTAATCGGAGGACTTGATCCCGCTGCCGATTGGGTGCGGCGCTCATTGCAAGCGGGCAAATCGGTGGTTACTGCCAATAAGCAACTGATCGCGCGGCACGGCACCGAACTTGTCCGTCTGGCGCACGCGCATGGTCAGCACATCGCATTCGGCGCATCGGTAGCTGGCGGGGTGCCGGTGATCTCCGGTTTACAGGAAGGGCTGGCCGGGGACGAACTGGTTGAACTCTGCGGCATTCTCAACGGAACCTGCAATTACATTCTGACCCGCATCGAGCGCGCAGGCGTCACGTTCGATGAAGCCCTGCGCGAGGCGCAGAAGTTGGGCTTCGCGGAGGCCAACCCCAGCGAAGACGTCGATGGCCTTGACGCGCGCGCCAAGCTGACGATCCTGGCGCGAACCGGCCTGCGAGTTTCGGTCGGCCCCGCTGACATTCCGGCACGCTCGATTTCCATGCTCGAGCCCATCGACTTTGAATACGGCAAGCTGCTCGATTGCACCATCCGGCAGATCTCGCGCGCCGAGAAGACTTCCGGCCGGCTGCTCGCGTCCGTCGAGCCCATGCTGGTGCACCGCTCCTCGCCGCTGGCCAGCGTCGAGGGTCCGCAGAACCTGGTGATGTCAACGGGCAAGTACGGCGGCGAGACCATCTTCGCCGGCCACGGCGCGGGCGGCAACGCAACGGCGGTTGCTGTGGTTTCGGACCTGATCTCGATCGTGCGACTGCGGCAAGTTGGCGGCGCCGCCTTGCAGGAAAACGGGATCACGCAATTGCCGGTCAGCGCCGACTTCTGCACGCGGCATTATCTGCGCTTTGTTGTGCGCGATGAGCCCGGAATCATCGCCGCTCTCGCGTCCATTTTCTCGCGGCTGGGAATCAACATCGATTCCGTGTTTCAGAAGCCCGGCTATGAGAAATCCAAGCTTCCCTTCGTGATCACGCTGGAGCCCTGCGCGGCTTCGCTGGTGAAGCAGTCGCTCAAGCAGATCGCCCAGCTGGACTTCCTGGTCCAGGCCTGCGTGGATTTGCCAATCCTGGACTGAGAAAAAGCTTTTGTCCGCAAAGATCGCCAAGGCCACGCAAAGTACGCGAAGAAATTTCCTCTCTTTGCGAACTTTGCGCTCCCCCTTCGCGCTCTTTGCGGTTAAAGGCTTTTTGCCGCCATCTTCCTCGCTTCGCGGGGTCAAAGGGGTCTCAAGCAGATCGCCCAGCTGGACTTCCTGGTCCAGGCCTGCCTGGACTTGCCAATCCTGGACTGAGAAAAAGCTTTTAACCGCAAAGATCGCCAAGGCCACGCAAAGTACGCGAAGAAGTTTCCTCTCTCTGCGAACTTCGCGCTCCCCCTTCGCGCTCTTTGCGGTTAAAGGCTTTTTGCCGCCATCTTCCGCGCTTCGCGGGGTCAAAACCGAGCCATGTCTGTATGCTTGTACAATCCGGCGCAAGGCTGGAAGCGGAGGTGCTTAGATGGCGTCGATCTCGGATCCCCTGGTCAAGCAGTTACTGAACGGTCGATACGTCGCCTCGTTTGCCACTCACAACCCGAATGGTTCGGTTCACATGGTGGCCGTGTGGTTTTGGTTCGACGGTACAGACATTTATGTTGCTACTTCGTCGCGCAGTCGAAAGGCCCAGAATCTGCAAGGAAATCAAGCGGTTTCTTTAATGATCGACTCGCGCGATCCCGCAGCGTCCTACGGAGTCACGATTGCTGCGACCGCGCACATACTGAGCGGCGAGCCCTCGCGGAAATACAATGCGGAGATCCATCGCAAATACCTTAGCGACGCTGCCCGGGCAGACCCGAAAGTGGGACCGGTGTTCGCCGCATGGGATGACATTACGGTCCGACTCGCGCCAGCCTGGGTGATCACTTGGGATATGCGCGAGGCGGATCAGCAGGTGTTCGGCGGTGCATTCAAGAGCAACCCTTCGTACCTGTTGCCCCTGGAGCGCTGAATCTTGAAAATGTTTTCGCTGGCTGACTGGTCGATGATTGATAACGCTGTTGCCTGCCACCACTCACTCCGCAACTCACGACTACGGCGACAGGGTTTCATTCGTGGAGGCCGAATATCCAGCGTTCTTCCGGCCCTATGCTCGATCGAGAACTCCTATGACTACATCGCGACGTACTTTCTTAGGAACCGGCGCCGGCGCGGCGGCGTTGACCATGGTTCGGCCTCTAGCTCGCGCGCTGGTTGACTCAGATCAAAATGCCAGTTCCAGTTCAGCGGCTCCAGCCGTGCTACGGGTACACGCAGCCCAGGTCGTGAACTCCTTCGATCCCGATCAGGCACTCGCAACATCGATGGACATCCAGTCACGCGAGTCCATCAATAAGATCTACACGCCCGAAACCGTGAAGGTGTGCCTGTCTGCGGGCTGGGGGCCAATCAGCTATCGCCTGCATACTCCAGAGACCATTGATTACTGGCATTGGAATCCCCATGGCCGCTGGACCGATGAAGCCAACCAACGCGGATACTTCGTGGGCAGCTCTGAGTTGGGTGAACCCATTCGTGATTCATTCGGCTTCAGCCTCCCCCACCGCGGCTGTACGCATAATGGCGGTACTGACCGCGGCTACTCTCGACTGACTGACGGTGATCCCAAGACTTTTTGGAAGAGCAATCCCTACCTCACCAAAGCTTTTACGCACGAAAATGACTCATTGCATCCGCAATGGATCATCGTTGACCTGGGCGAATACTACGACGTGAACGCCATCCGCATCGACTGGTGCGAACCAAGCGCCCGCGAGTACGAGGTGCAGTATTGGGTCGGGGCCGATCCCATGAACTGGGAAGAGCCCGCGATGGACGCTACGGGCCAGGGCGGCGAGTACCTTCCTGTTGCCAATCAAGCCATGGGCAACTGGCGTCGTTTCCCCAAGGGGGTGGTTCGCGATGGCAAAGGCGGGACCACTACCTTGAAGCTTGCGGACAATCTGATTTCAACTCGTTGGGTTCGCGTGGTGATGACGCAATCGTCCAATCAGCCCGGGCTGCACGGCACCGACGATGTGCGTCACCGAGTGGGCTACGCTATTTATGAAGTTTACGTGGGCAGATTAGCGGCCGATGGTAAGTTTGCCGATTTCGTAAAACACGCGCCGGATGGCCGCCAACAGAGCGCGACCTATTGCTCTTCTACAGACCCGTGGCACACCGCCCAAGACCTGAGCCCGCATGGCGACCAGACCGGATGGGACCTCTTCTTCACCAGCGGTATCACCAACGGCCTGCCCGCGCTGATAACCGTCCCCCTGATTTACAGCATTCCCGAAGATGCTGCCGCCATGGTCGCATATCTGAAAAAGCGCGGCTATCCCGTCAGCTGGGTGGAAATGGACGAAGAAGCCGATGGGCAATACTACATGCCGGAGGATTACGCCTCGCTCTACATTCAATTTGCCGACGCAATCCACAAGGTCGATCCCACGCTCAAGTTGGGTGGGCCGGTGTTTCAGGGCATCAACCAGGACGTCTCGGTCTGGCCCGATGCTCGCGGAAATAAGTCCTGGTTCGGCCGCTTTTACGATTATCTGAGATCCCAGCATCGCGAGGCAGACCTCACGTTCGCCTCTTTTGAGATTTATCCCTACGACGCCTGCACCATGAAGTGGGAGGACTTGTACCGTAACCGTGAACTGACGCGCAAGACCCTGCAGGCGTTTCGCGATGATGGCTTACCAGCTTCCATTCCGCTCATGAACACCGAAAGCAACCTCTCCGGTTCGCTTTCCGGTTACATGTCGGACATTTTTTCCGCCCTATGGCTTGCGGATAATGTCGGCAGCTTCTTTGCCGAGGGGGGCGCGCTTTACATTCATTCGCCCATCGAACCCAGCGTCATTGAGCATGGCTGCCAAGGGTGGGCGATCTGGGGCAACGCCCTTTGGGACCACGATGCCAAGATCACTGGCTACACCGCTTTTTACTATGCCAGCCAGATGATCAATAACGAATGGGTGACGCATCGCAGCGGCATGCATCACCTCTACCCCGTGGATGGCGGAATCGAAGACACCGCCGGAAACGCTCTAATCACAAGCTATGCCGTGCGGCGTCCAGACGGTCAATGGGCCTTGCTGCTCATCAACAAAGATCAGGAGAATGCACATCCCGTTCGAATCGCGTTTGAAAACCATGGCCGGAGCGGACATTTTTCCGGAGCAACTCGCATGGCCACCTTTGGCAGCGAACAATACGTGTGGCATGGCGAGGACGCCACTGCTCATGCCGATCCAAACCTGCCGCCGGCAGTTTCGTCGGTGGACGCGTCCCCCGGAACTATATTCGCGCTCCCGAAAGCTTCCATCACTGTTTTGCGCGGCGAAGTCACAGGCCTTGTGATCTAAGCGGCACTCTACGCGGACAGTTGCCGGAATACGCTGAGGCGGCTTCACCTCAGGCCATGGCCGGCACTTCAAATCCGTCGGGCAGGAAGCCGGCGCGGTCCATCGCGAGTTGGGGCTCGCGGTTGCGCATGAAGGTGTTCCAGACGAATTGAGAACGGGCGTTCTCCGCCATCAGCATGCTGATGCCGACATCGATGCCGAGCACGTCTTTGCTCGCCCATCCAGTCAGCGGATTGAAAGCGTCAACGAAGCCGTACTTCCGCCAAATCTGCTTGCCATAAACCTTGCGCAGATTGCGCAACACGGACATGGACTCGGAGAAAAGGAAGGGCAGCGACCCGGCCGATGCTGCCGGAACGATGCTGCCATCGATGGGCCCAAGCAAAGGGGGACCGCCCCAGGCCACGTAGCCTCGGCTGGAATCCGAGGCGGTAATACCCCACACATTTTTCGAGTAGCAGGAAAATCGGTCGCTCAAATCTTCGCAGAACTCGCGGTGAGCGCGGGTGGCGATTACCGAATTGTCGAAATAGTTCGCGTAGTCATCGTGGCGGTCGCGGAAATCGAACCAGGCATGAGAGAACTGGTGCACGAAAAGAGGCGCGGGGCTGGATATGTACTCGTGCCCGCCATAAACCATCTTGGGACGCCGGATCGCATGCCAGGACTCCGGTGGGATGGGATGGTTGGGCGAACCAATGGCCAGCAGGTACATCATCATCGACTCGCAATAGGAATCCCAGCGCAGGCGGCTGAAGCCCTTTTCCGGCGTCCAGTGCATCGAGAAGGTGTCGCCGCCATCCAGCATCCAGGGCCAATCAATGCGGTCGTAGATCAGTGTGACGTCGTGATGAATCTGCGAGTTGGCAAACTGCTCGCGGCAAGTCAGCAAACCGCACAGCAGGATGGCGGTATCGATGGGAGAGACTTCGGAGTTGACGGCGCGCTGGCCGGTATTGGGATCGAGAAAGTGATACAGGAACCCGTTCTCGGAAGGCGCGTGCTGGGCGATAAAATTGATCGTCCTGGCGACACGCTGCTCGATTTCCGATCGCGAATGGTAGTGGCGCTCGTGGCCAATGCAGAGGGCGCTCAAGCCGAAACCGGTTGCCGCGATGCTGGCCAGCCCTAGCCCATTGCCGCCGTTGGCGTGCGCGCGATCCATTACGAAGCCGGTACGCGGATTGGACTCATGCCAGAAAAATTCGAAGGCAGCGCGCTCGAGGTCATCGAGCAGGCTAATGTCGCTGTCGGAAAGCTGCGGGGCCGGGCCGCCCTGGGCCAACAGCCGCTTCACGCCGAAGGGAAGAACTGCAGCCCCGGTCAAGGCCACGCGAAGGAATTGACGTCGGGTAGAACTCATCGAAACTTTACAACCTTATTATGGGCAGAGTAGCTGCCCGGAAACAATAGCCTGCTCAGGAAACCGCGGACCTTTTGCCCGAAATCAGGAAAATTTTGCTCGAAGTCACGCCCTGGCACGAGCAAAACTGCTCGCCAGCATTGTGTCTCTCTTGGCGCCACCCCACAAACGTTTTCTGAAACGGCGGCATGACTGCGGTAATAAGAGAAAGGCCTTAGTTGCCCAGCTATAATGGGGCCGCCGTCGGGCAGGGCCGGTTGAGCCGCCCCGGATCCGGCACGCGCCACCTTCGTGAAACCTCAGCTGGGCATTTCGGCATCTCTGGTGGTACCAGCGGCGGCGGGATTGACGAATAACTGAGAGATTCGAACCGGACCAGGAAACTCCGCGAGCACGATCAACGAGACGGGCGGGGTGTTAGGCGAGACCTCGGGCAAATGTCACAACAGGAAAACTTCTGGAGCAGCTGGCAGGAGCGTCTCTCGGCGCTGCGCAACGTGCCGCCCATCCTGAAGATCGTCTGGGAGTCGGGGCCGGGCGTGGTCGCGTTCGGAATTGGCGCGCGCATTGTTGCTGCGCTGCTGCCCGTCGCCATCGGTTACATTCCCAAGCTGATCATCGACATTCTCGATCAGCTCATCAAGTATCACGGGCCTGTGCCGCAGAGGCTGTGGTGGCTGGTCGGAGCTGAGTTCGGCCTCGCGGTGGTGAGCAGCCTGATCACCCGCGCCATAGATTATTCCGACGCGCTTCTCGCCAACAAATACACGCGCCACGTCAGCATCCAGGTGATGAAGCACGCCTCCCAACTTGACCTGACCGCCTACGAAGATCCAATCTTCTATGACCGCCTGGAACGTGCACGGGTGCAAGCCACCGACCGGCTGGTCATGATCCAGTCGATCGGCAGGCTGGAACTGCAGTTCATTACCGCCGTGGGCTGGTCGGTGGCGGTCATGCTGTACTCGCCTTGGCTGATGCTGCTCCTCATTGCCGCGGTGCTACCGGCATTCATCGGCGAAACCCACTTCGCATTCCTTGGATATGCCAAGAATTTCCGCCAGACCCCGATCAAGAGGCAACTCGACTACCTGCGCCAAGCCGGGGCTACAAAAGAAGCGGCGAAGGAACTGAAGCTTTTCAACCTCAGTGGGTTCTTCACCGGGCGCTTCGCGAAACTGTCCGACATCGTTTATGAGCAGGACGTCGATCTGGCAAAAACGCGCCTGGGGATCGGCTCGATCCTGTCGGTGATCAGTACCGGCGGGTATTACGGCGCGTACACCTACGTGATCTGGCGTACGCTCTCGGGCAAGTGGGGCATCGGTACCTTTTATTTCCTCACCGCCGCCATTCTGAATGCGAGCAGCAACATTCAACAGGTACTTTCCACGCTCTCAGGAATTGCCGATCAGGCTCTGTTCCTGACCGACCTGCTGGCCTTCTTCGAAATGAAGCCGACCATCCAGTCGAAGCCGAATTCGTTGCCGGCTCCGCGGCCTATCCGCCAAGGGTTCGAGTTCCGCAACGTTTCGTTCGTCTATCCCGGGACGGAGCGGGTTGTTATTAAAGGTTTGAATTTTCGCCTGGAGCCAGGGGAACGGGTTGCGCTCATCGGAGAGAACGGGCAGGGCAAAACCACGCTGGTGAAACTCATCACAAGACTGTACGACCCTAGTGAGGGAGAGATCCTGCTCGACGGCGTCGACCTTCGCGAGTACGACCTGGAAGACCTGTATCGTGAGATCGGCGTTATTTTTCAGGACTTCATGCGCTACGAGATGACCGCGCGGGAGAACATTGCGGTCGGCAAGATCGAAGAGATTGAAGATCTGCCGGCGGTGAAGTCCGCCGCCCAGAAGAGCCTGGCGGATGAGGTCGTCGCCCGGCTGGGCGCCGGATACGAGCAGATGCTGGGCCGGCGTTTTGAAAGCGGCGTGGACCTCTCCGGCGGAGAATGGCAAAAGCTGGCGTTGGCCCGGGCCTACTTGCGCGACGCGCAATTGTTGATCCTGGACGAGCCCACGGCGGCGCTGGATGCGCGGAGCGAATATCAGGTCTTTCAGCGCTTCGCGGAATTGACCATGGGAAAGATGGCGCTGTTCATCTCGCACCGCTTTTCCACCGTGCGCATGGCAGACCGGATCGTGGTGCTGGCGGATGGAGTCATCGCGGAAGAAGGCACACACGACCAACTGACCCGAGCCGGCGGGCGGTACGCGGAAATGTTCGAACTGCAGGCCGCCAGTTATCGTTAGCGGTGTTCTCTTTGCGCGCTTTGCGGCTTTTCTTCGCGAATTTTGCGGTTAAAAGCTTTTGATCGCAGAAAGCGCAAACAAGGGCCGCTAAGTTCGCGAAGAAATGCATCACAACTTAGGCCCAAGACTCACTCATGCCGGACAACACGCATATCGGGATCATTGAAAGCGTGGCCGAACGGGCTCCGCAGCAGGCGATGGAAACGCCGCCCGATCTCGAGCAGCTTGCCCGCAACGCCGAAGAGCTTTCCAAGCTGCTGGCGTGGAATCCGAGCGTACATACTTCCCACTTCTTCGCGGCGCGTTGGAGCGCCATGGAATCAGCGCTTCGCCCTGCTCTCGAAAAAGTGAACCGCACGCCGCGAACCCCGGACGAGTCGGACGACCGCCGCTGGCTGCGCGACAACATGGCGCTGCTGTGGGCGGAAGTGTGGAACACGCGCAACGCTTTTAAGCTGCACAAGAAAATTCCCCATGTGCGCACCCCCAGCGGGGCCACCATCCCGCGCGCCGCGGCGGTTGCCGAAGCTTATCTGCATGCGGTGGAATTCAACTTCAGCGAGGCTTCCTTTCTCGCCTACCTGGGAGCATTCCAGAAAACCACGGTGCTGAAGTTCCGCGAACTGTGGGCGCTGCTGCCGGCGATGGAACTGGTATTGCTCGAGCAGGTCGCGATTCGCGCCAGAAAACACCTGAGCGACGACGCGCCTGCAACCGTCGGCGTCTGCATTCGCAGCTTGCGCGAGATGAATCAGGCGCACTGGAAGGAAGTGCTCGAGCCGCAGATCGCCTTTGACCAGGTGCTGCGACAGGATCCGGTTGGCGCTTATCCCCGAACGGATTTTGAAACCCGCAATCTTTACCGTGAAAAGGTGGTGAGAATTGCGGATCAGTCCGACTCGACCGAAATGGAAGTGGCGTTCGAGGCGCTGGCCTTGGCAAGGCGTGCGGAGTCGCTGAAGCTCGAGAATCCCCGCCTTGCCGCTCGCGAATCGCACATCGGTTACTACCTCGTGGGGCAGGGCGTGGCGCAACTGCTGGAACGAGTCCGCTTCCGGGCACCCCTGATGTACCGGATCCGCACCTTCCTGCGCAATCATCCGGATGAGTTTTACCTTCCCGGCATCGAAGTGCTCACCTTCGCAATTATGTCGGCGATCGTGCTCCTGCTGACCAGCCGGTTTACGTCGCCCGCCCTCATCCTGTTCTCGATGCTGGTGTTGTTGATTCCGTCCTCGCAGAGCGCCGTGCAGTTGATGAACTATCTCACCACCGCCCTGCTGCGGCCCGAGATCCTGCCGAAGCTCGATTTTTCCAAGGGCATTCCCAGGGAGTGCACCTCGCTGGTGGCCGTTCCCGCTTTGCTGCTCAACGAAAAACAGGTGCGGCGCCTGGTTCAGGACCTGGAAGTCCGATTTCTGGGGAATCATGATCCGAATCTTCATTTCGCATTGTTGAGCGATTTGCCCGACTCGGCGGTTCCCTCGCACGAAGATGACCCGCTGGTGGATTTATGCGCCCGCCTGATCAAAGAGCTGAACGAAAAGTACTCGGGGCGGCAGCAGGGGCAATTTCTGATGCTGCACCGCCATCGCGTGTACAACCCGCGCGAGAAAGTATGGATGGGTTGGGAGCGGAAACGCGGCAAGCTGCTCGATCTGAACAAACTGCTCAAGGGCAATTACGACAGCTTCCCGGTCAAAGCCGGAGACACTTCGGTTCTTCCAGACGTGCGGTTTGTGATTACGCTGGATGCGGATACGGAACTTCCCCGCGGCTCCGCGCAGCGGCTGATCGGAACCCTGGCGCATCCGCTCAATCAGGCAATCATCGATCCCGAGAAAAACATCGTCACCGCCGGCTACGGTATCCTTCAGCCGCGGGTTCGAGTGAGCGTTTCCAGCGCTTCCCGCTCTCGCCTGGCCAACATTTATTCCGGACAGACGGGCTTTGATATCTACACGCGCGCCGTTTCTGACGTTTATCAGGACCTTTACGGGGAGGGGATCTTCGCGGGTAAAGGAATTTATGAGGCGGAGACGGTTCACAGCGTTCTAGACCGCCGCTTTCCGCAGAATGCGTTGCTCAGTCACGATCTCATCGAGGGGGCATACGCGCGCGTCGGCCTGGTGACGGACGTCGAAGTGATCGAGGACTACCCCTCGCACTTCAGCGCCTACAACCGGCGCAAACACCGCTGGCTGCGAGGAGATTGGCAAATTACCAGCTGGCTGTTCTCGCGGGTGCCGGATGAAACCGGAAAGCTGGTTCCCAACCCCATCGCGCTGGTCTCGCAATGGAAGATCCTCGACAACCTGCGCCGCAGCCTGGTAGAACCCGCCACCCTGTTGCTGTTCATCCTGGGATGGCTGGTCCTGCCGGGTTCGGCGGCGAACTGGACCATTGCTGCGCTGGCCATCCTTTTTGTTCCGGTGTGGTTCGAGTTCCTGTTCACGCTGGTGCGCGCGGTGGCGGAACAAAAGAAGAACGTGGCGCGCGAGGCAGTCGGCGCCTTGCTTACCGGCAACATCAGCGTTCTGCTGACCATCATTTTTCTGCCGCATCAGACGCTAGTCTCGCTGGACGCGGTGGTGCGCACCCTGGTGCGCCGCTTATTCACGCGGCAACGCCTGCTGGAGTGGGAAACGGCCGCGGAAGCCGAGGTGGGCGGCGAGAAGCGCACTCCCGTCGATATCTATCTCAATTGGATGCCGGTGCTGGCAGCAATTCTGGCGCTGATTGTTTACTACAGTCGCCGCCCCGCCATTGTGCCGGCTGCGACCATCCTGGTGCTGTGGGGATGCAGCAAGCTGGTTTCCATCTGGCTGAACCTGCCGCCCCGCGCCTCGCAGAAAGAAGCTTCGGAGAAGGACCGCCTGTTTCTGCGCCGGGCGGCCATTCGCACCTGGCGCTATTTCGCGGAATTCAGCACCGAGGAACACAACTGGCTCATTCCCGACAACGTGCAGGAAGAGCCGTTTGTGGTCGCGGCCAGGGTTTCGCCCACCAATATCGGTTTGCTTCTGAACACGCGGCAAGTCGCCTGCGAATTCGGGTACCTGACACTTCCGGAGTTCACCGACTTAACCGCCAAGACGCTGGCGACGATGCGCCGTATGAAGCGTCATCGCGGCCACATTTTCAACTGGTACGACACGCGCACGCTGGAACCGTTGCCGCCGCGATTTGTATCGACCGTGGACAACGGCAATCTGGTGGCTTCGCTGTGGACCCTGCAGCAAGGCTGCGAATATCTGCTGAACCAACCGGTCCTGCGGCGCGAATTGTCGGAAGGCTTCATCGATCACGTACGGATCTTGTCTGATCTCCGTGTCTTTCCCAAGCGCCTGCTCGATCGTTTGGAAAGGAAGTCCGGGAGCGAGCAGTGGTTGAAGTCCTTGCTGCGCTTTCCAATTTCCGCCCTGGCGTCGTTGGCGGAAAAAGAGCACGAGCCCAGGCACGCCGCCGACATCACCTGGTTCGCCGAGCAAGCCGGCGAACGCTTGCAGCAGATTCGGCACACGATTGTTCGCTTCCTGCCGTGGATGCTGCCCGATTTCGCCGAACTGCGGCAAGACCAAGGCCTCAGGATTCCTCCGGCCGATATTCCTTTGAAGGATCTTCCCGAGGCGTTGGACAAGTTGACGCTGCGGCTGCAAGCGGCGCTGGAGGTTAAGGCGAACGAGTCCGCCGATGACACGCGCACCGCGCTCCTGAAGAGATTTCTGCCAATGGTGTCGGGGGCGCGCATGGATTCCGTTCGCTTGATTCAAGAACTGCAGGCGCTGGCGGCCGACGCCGAGCGCCTTGCCGAGCAGATGGAATTTGGCTTTCTGTGGAATCCGCGGCGAAAGATGCTCTCGATCGGATTCGAAGCGGAGAAGAATGAACTCCACTCCGCGTGCTATGACCTGCTCGCTTCCGAGGCCCGCATTGCAGCCTTCGTCGCGATCGCGAAGGATGAGATTCCCCAGGAAACGTGGTTCTTACTGGCGCGTACCCACACCATGGATGGCGGCCGCCCGGTTCTGCTCTCATGGACGGGAACCATGTTCGAGTACCTGATGCCCGCGCTATGGATGCACACCTACTTCGGCACCCTGCTGGACCGGTCACGGCATGCGGCAGTGCATGCGCAGCAGGAGTTCACAGCCGCCAAGCGGATTCCCTGGGGGATCTCCGAGTCTTCGTACGCGACCCGCGATGCCGCCGGCAACTACGGCTATTACGCCTTTGGAGTTCCGCAACTTGCGCTGCATCACGGGGAAGTGGATGCATTGGTGATCTCCCCCTACTCGACTTTCCTGGCATTGACCACCGCCCCGAGAGAGGCGCTGCAGAATCTCCGCAAGATGGCGCATGATGGCTGGTTTGCGGCTTACGGCTTCTATGAATCGGCGGACTTCACCGCTTCCCGCGATCACCGCTGGCGGCATCCCTTTGAACTGGTCCGCTGCTGGATGGCGCACCACCAGGGCATGAGCTTGCTGGCAATCGCAAACTTCCTGGCCGATGGCATGGTGCACGAATGGTTTCATTCCCATCCGCGAGTACAGGCCACGGAACTCCTCCTCCACGAAAAGCCCATGAACTACGTACCCTCGGGCGCGCTGGGCACGTAAAGGCGTGCACTAACTATTCCCCGCACGTATTGCACGTAAGTTGATGCGCCTCTAAAGTCTCCAGCAAATTCCATTCACGGTTTGTGCGCAAACGGGCCATTCCGCCGCGCCCAGGTTGGCATGCGCGGATCGTGAATCAGTACCTCTGGAGTGCCAATGAAACCGTTGCTTTGCACGCTTGTGCTATCTGTGTGCGCCTACGCTGGGGTCTCAGTTTCGTCGCCGGGCAATAACAGCACCAGCGCTTCCCCGGTTCACTTCGTAGCCAGCGCGACCACCTCATGCGCCAAGGGAGTCGCCTCCATCGGCATTTACACCGCGCCGTATGTTTTGGCGTACAAGGTAAACGGCGCGAGCCTCAACACCTATCTCACGCTCGCGGCTGGAACCTACAACACCGAAGTTCAAGCGTGGGATAACTGCGGAGGAGCGGCCAAGACCCCCATCACGGTCACCGTCTCTGGCGGGACGACAACCAGTTCGATTCCTCCCAGCAGCCATGTTTTCGTGGTCGTCGAAGAAAACCACAGCTACGCGAGCGTGATCGGTAACTCCGCCATGCCCTATCTGAACAGCCTGGCTTCGAAGTATGGGCTGGCCACGCAGTACTACGCCAACACCCATCCCTCGATCGGCAACTACTTCATGCTCACGACGGGGCAGATCATCACCAACAACGACAGTTTCTGCAGCACCATCACGAACGACAATGTGGTGCGGCACCTGCTGACCGCGGGCAAAACCTGGAAAGCCTATGTCGAGAGCCTGCCCTCGGCCGGGTACACGGGCTGCGGCGTTTATCCCTATGCCAAAAAGCACAACCCGCTGGCATTCTTCTCCGACGTGGCCAACAGCAGCGAGAAATACAACCTGGTCCCCTTCAGCCAGTTCGCCGGAGACCTCGCGAACAATCGTTTGCCCGCGTTTTCCTTCATCGTGCCGAACCTTTTGGACGACGCCCATGATGGCACGTTAAGCGCGGCTGACAGCTGGCTGAAGAACCACATCGCTCCGCTGATCGCCAGCTCGATATTTCAAAAGGATGGAATCCTGATCATCGTCTTCGACGAGAGCGTGGATACCGACACGGCGCACGGCGGCGGACACGTGGCCACAATCGTGATCGGCCCCAAAGTGAAGGCTGGGTACAAGTCGACCAAGCTGTACCAGCACCAGAGCGCCCTCAAAACGCTGATGCAGGCTCTTGGACTGAACAGTTTCCCGGGAGCGGCCAGTAGTGCGCCCGGCATGGCTGATGTCTTCTGAGACCGAGTATCAACAGCAAAGGCGCGGCCATCAGCCGCGCCTTGGATTTCCGCGTTGCTTCTGCCGTTAAGCGACCCGCTGTTCCTTTTTCTCGTAGGTTCCCATCAACTCCGCTTGCGCGAGGATGTGCCCTTTCATCTTCGCGCTAACTTCGGAGTGCGTGGCTCCCGGGCCAAGGTCGAGAGTATCGTCCAGCGCGAATAACCGGAAAAAATAGCGATGCACCCCGGACGGCGGCGCCGGCCCAACATAGCCAAGACTGCCGGCATCGTTTCTGCCTTGAATGCCAACACCCGAAATCTGTTCTTCTTGAGGTACCTTCTCTTCGATGTGCCCGGTTTCGGGAGAAATGTTGTAGACGACCCAATGCGTGAATCCGCCGCGGCGAGGCGCGTCCGGATCGTGCACCACCAGGACAAAGGACTTGGTTTCCGCCGGAGCATCCTTCCAGGAAAGCTCGGGTGAGGCGTCGTCACCATCACTGGTATAGAAGCTGGGAATTTCCGCGCCGGCCTGAAACGCCGCGCTCGTCAGCTGCATACAAATAACTCCTTTGTGGGCGCACATGCTTCGACTCGCGAATGGGCTTTAGCGTTGCCTGCTCAGGATTTATACGGGATCCGCCCGAGGGACCGAATGAAGAGCAATGGTCAGCTAGTCCTTAAGTTGCCGCTTGGGCATATGACGCAAGCTGCGGCCCTCGATGAGGCGGAACAATTCCTCGGCAAGATTGGTGGCGTGATCGCCGGCGCGTTCCAGGGCTTGCGCCATCAGCACGGTGCTGGCGCTGTGTTGCACGTTTTCAGCTGCGCTTCGGACATGCCGCAGAAAAAGCGCCTTGTAGATGCGGTCGATTTCGCGGTCGGCGCGAAGCACGGCGTGCGCAGGTTGAAGGTCGCGGTTCGTAAATCCGTGCCGCACGTTCTGCAGCATCTTTTGCAAAACGTCCAGCATTTGCACCAGGTTTTGAGCGTCAGCTTTCGGCAATGCCTGCTGCAGACTGTGCGCGCGCTGCGCGACTCCCCAGAGCAGATCACCAATGCGTTCGAGATCTGTGCTGAAACGCAAACAGGCGAGCAGTTCACGCGCTTCCGGTTCGGTAACCTGCGTGATGGCGGCAGGCAGCTCCTGGTCAATCTGCTGCTCGAAGCGATCTAACTCCTTTTCGCAGTCCCTGACCGCAAGGAACGCCATGCGCGAAGAGTTCGCCAGAAAATCCCTGGCATTAAAGGCCGCATCGCTGGCCACCAGGCAGGCGCGGGTCGCAAGTCCAGTTAGATCATCGCTGCCGCGAGAACGCGGCCGCTCAGTTTTGCTTCGTGGCATTCAGGCTCCGCCATGGTTGCCTAACTTCAACAGCTCAAAAAACGAGCATAGCGCCGCTATTCTAAGCCGCGGTGGCGCCGGCCTTTTCTTCGGCAGGCAGGATCAGGATCGCTTGCCCACACGCGAGTTCGAGCAGATACCTCGCCGCCGCAAGATGCTCCGCTAGCGCCGTGGATTCGACGTACCCGGTCGCGCGGAGCACCAGCGCGGAATCCAGCGTCTGAACCCGGAGGCGGCGGATCGACCGGTCGTGCTGCCAATCGCACGCGCAAGCCAGGCGCAGAATACCCGCCAGAAACCGCACGACGCGTTGCCGGGTTGGGGAAAGCACGCGAAATCGCTTCTGCGCCAGCCTCGGCAAAGCGCCGCGATGGTAGCGCGCGATGAGAGACGCCAACCGGAGTTCGCTCGAGGTCCAGCCGAGAGGCGGCTGCAGTTTCCGCAGCAGCCTTGCCGATGCTTTATGGTGGCCGTGGTCCACCCTCGATCGTCCAACCTCATGCGCGAGTGCCGCAACCTGAAGAATGGATCGCCCGCTTTCACGATTGCCCGCTCGCAGTCGCAGGTCATCGCGCAAGTCGTCGTAAAGCTGCAAGGCGAGGCGCGTGACGTGTTTCGAATGCACAGCGTCGCCGTCGAGGAATGAGGCCCAGATTTTTACCCGCTCTAATCCGATGGCTCGCAGCTCCTCCGCCTCGGGCAGCGCTCCTCGCCAAACCGCCCATAACGCCTTCTCTCCGGTCATAGTTGCGCGATACGAGTCCAGCCGTTCCCGGCGTTCTTGCTCGATACAACCACGCCAATGGTTTCTTGCGATGCCATCCGGAAACGCCTGAATCTGGACCGCCGTTTGCCACAGCACACCCAGATCATGCACTTCGCCCAGCACGTCCTGTATGTTCTTGAGGGCGTTACCCCAGCGCTCATATAGGCTGGGCAGAAAATTCTCGACGATGTAGCGAAACCGCTTCAGACCGATGCGCAGTTCGTGGAAAGCCCCATGGGTACGATTCCGCAGCGCGCGGTGGTGCAAGACCCGAGCTTCCTGCCAGCGCTCCAGCGCGAGATGGGCAAAAATGGGGCTGTTGAGCGGTATGCGGGCGGCGCGATCCGGCAGTTTGCCCGCCCACGCTTTCCACTGCTTGCGGTCGAACACCTGCAGCGCCGATGCCGCGGTCTGCTTCAGCTTCTGCTCTTGAGCGCTGAGATGTGCGGCCAGAATTCGGCCGCTCGCATCATTTTCTGGAGCCAGTTTCTGCACCCATTCCCGCATGACGTGGGTATCGCGGAGATCGCCCAGCCTGCTGAAAAGCTGCTTCCCTGCCCGGCGCATCTTTTTCCACGCAGGGTCGCGATCCAAGACGCGGATGCCTTCCGCCATGGACCGGCAGCGCCGGAGCGCGGTGCGCAGGTCATGCACCGGGTCGGTTCCCATCTCGGGGAAGGCTTTGTCGCACTCCTCGAGCACCTGCTCCATCCAGTAGCTGAGCCCGGAACGCGTTTCGGAAAGCGATCCCGCCATGATGGAAAGCTTATCAATACCGCAAAGAATACCGTGTGAAAATCCGGATTCGCCCGAGGAATGGAAAGATTAGAACTCGAGATAGCCGGCGGCGGCGCGTCGAGGCACTCCGTCCGTTCCATTGGCTGGCAGCAGATTATCAATTCCGTGAAGGGCGTCCCAGGCAGCAGCGGTCAAGGCAGGATCGGAGCTCACCAGTTCCCTCATCATGTGCCAGGCGGCAATGTTGAGGGCTCCTTCCGGCGGCGGTCCCATAGCCAGGGAAACGGAGCACTGGGGGCAGAAGCATATCCGCTGGGCCGCGGATTTCTGCCGCGGGCGAATGCCGACGGTTTGCGCAAACACGTACACGGCGACCGATTTTTGTCCCGGCTCCAGCTCTCGATTACATCGCAGGCAGTAGAGATGCTCCAAAGCCGCTCCCTCAGCAGCACCAACTCACCAGCAGTATGGTCGCCACCAAAAGATGGAGCAAGTGTGTAGAAGGATGCAGGCTCGGGCGGTTGCTGCCAACTGCCCGCGCTCACTGCCTCTCGGGCCATCCCTCGGCCGGCTAGAAAACACCGACGTTCAGCATTCATGCAGTTCATTGGCGACTAGAAATTGGTGCTTGCGCGCCTCTGGCGAACCAAGCTGGGCTATAGCCAGCGGAAACTGGTTGCGGCACTCTGATCTGGTGGCGACAAAGCTGCATCTGATCCGCACGGAATTTCGCAAATCGTGGCGAGCCGAAGCGGGAGAATCGCGACAGCAAGTGGCGGCGGTTTGTTACCGCGTCCGCAAGCCCACGATCGAGTTCCTGCTGGTTCGCACCCGCAAAGGACGCTGGACCTTTCCCAAAGGCGGCGTGATTAACGGACTGACGCATGCGCAATCGGCCGCGCTCGAAGCCTTCGAAGAAGCCGGCGTCCACGGACGCATCGAAGAGAGTTCCTTCACCAGCTACATTCTCCGCAAACGTGGCACTTCCACGCCGGCTGCCACCCATGCGCATCTTTGCGAGGTTCTGAGGTTGGAGCAGCCCCAGGAAACCCATCGAACGCCAACCTGGTTTTCCCCGCAACACACGCAGTCCTCTCTCCGGAAGCAACGCACGCCCGAAGACGGCGCCGAGTTAGCCCGCGTGGTTGAGCGGGGGCTGGCCAGGATCCAGCGTTTGCTGGCAAGTTCCAGCGATTCCCTGCAGCGCGTGCAGTTCGAGGCTGCAGAACGTGGTGTGATTACGCGAACCGCGCTGGCGGCCTACGTTCGCAGCAGCCAGAGAAAGACGCGGCAATCTCCATTGCTGCAGTTGGATGAAAGCGCGCGCAAGATTGTAGGGATCGAATCGGCGGCCCGGAGATCGCAGCAATAGCTCCCTCAGGTTCCTGAAGCTTCAACGGTTTCCCACTCATTCCAATCGTCCCCAAAGAGTTCTACCGGATGGGGCGCTCGGATGGTTCCGTTTCCGCAGCGCATGTCGTCGGCCGGGCAAAACTTGTCGCATCCCCAGCAGATCCGCTCTGGATGCTTGGGGTGCAGAGGAACGTTCACCCGGGATTTTTCCCGCCTCTCCATAACCGCTGGCGTCATCTTGGGCGCATGGCATACCAAGAGCAATGACTTAAATCACAGTTGGCAAAGGGTGCGCTCGCCGCTAACCGCCTGAATTGTCGTACGTCAGGACACATGACGGCGAGAAGGTGGACCAGCGCTGTGACCCGAATCACAGCCCAAGGTCGTTTTCGTGCTGCAGTATAGAATGGATAGGCACCTTGTTTCTTGGGAGTTACTCTCTTGATTGAGCCATTGCGCTCCGCTTTCGTTTTTCTGCTTTTTGCTGCCGTTCTTATCCTGCCCGGTTGTGCAAAGAAAGACCAAGTCGTGGCCGCAGCCACTCCCCGAGGCCGTCCCGCCGCTCCGGTTGTGGTGGCCAATGTTGAACAACGCGATATTCCAATTCAGGTTCGTACCATCGGCAATGTCGAGGCTTATCAGACCGTTCAGATACGGTCGCAGGTAAATGGGCAAATCCAGAGGATTTCCTTCCACGAAGGAGAAGATGTCCGCAAGGGACAATTGCTGTTCCAACTGGACAAGCGTCCATTCCAGGCCGACCTGGAAAAGGCGAGTGCGCAAGAGCAGCATGACCGCGCCGCAGCGGAGAACTCCAAGATCGAGGCGGAACGTTATACCCGGCTGGAAAAGCAGGGCATCGTCTCGCACGAACAGGGGGACCAGATGCGCGCCCAGGCCAAAGCCGACGCCGCCGCGGTCGCCGCCGACGCGGCTGCGATCAACGCCGCCCGCGTCCAATTGCAGTACACGGACATCAGTGCGCCCATCAACGCTCGCGCCGGTGCTTTGCTGATTAACCTCGGCAATCTGGTCAAGGCCAACGACACGCCGTACCTGGTGCAACTGAACCAGATCACACCCATTTACGTGACTTTCTCCGCCCCCGAAGCCAACCTGGATGAGGTTCGGCATCGCTTTGCGTCGGGGCAACAGCTCAAGATCCTGGCCTATCCCAAGGGTGATGCAGGGGATCCCGCGGTTGGGCGATTGAGCTTTATTGACAACGAAGTAGACACCACGACCGGAACCTTCAAATTGAAAGGCACCTTTCAGAACAAAGATCGGCGTCTTTGGCCGGGCGAATTCGTCGATGTGGCCCTGGAACTCTCCACCCAAAAGAACGCGCTGGTAGTGCCCACCAAGGCGGTTCAGAGCGGACAGCAAGGCGATTACGTCTACGTTGTCACCCAGGACAACACCGCGGAACCGCGGCCGATCAAAGCGGCTGGGGTTTACCAGAATCTGACCGTAATTTCGGATGGATTGCGGCCTGGAGAGCGCGTCATCGTGGATGGCCAGTTGCGGGTTGCGCCAAACGCCAAAGTCACCGTGCAGAGTGCGCTCAATGCGGTTCAGCCAAGTGCTCCTGCGAAAGCGTCCGGGGGCGTTCAGTGAGTCTGTCCGCGCTTTTCATCAAGCGCCCCATTATGACCACGCTGGTCATGGGCGCGATTCTGATCTTCGGCATCTTCGCGTATCGCTTGCTGCCGGTCAGCGATCTACCGAACGTCGACTTCCCTACCATTCTGGTGAGCGCTTCCCTGCCGGGGGCCAGCCCGGAAACCATGGCATCCTCGGTGGCCACCCCTCTGGAGAAACAGTTCTCGACCATCGCCGGCATCGATTCGATGACCTCGACGAACTCGCTCGGCTCGACCAACATCACCATCCAGTTCAACCTCAGCCGCAATCTCGACGGCGCCGCGCTGGATGTGCAAGCGGCCATCACCGCGGCCGGCGGGCAGTTGCCGCCGCAGATGCCCACGCCGCCGACATTTCAGAAGGTCAATCCCGCCGACTCGCCGATCCTCTACCTGGCCCTGAGTTCGCCGACCATGAAGCTGTCCGACGTCGATGAAGCTGCCGAGACCACGATCGCGCAGAACGTCTCTATGGTCAGCGGCGTGGCGCAGGTGCAGGTCTACGGCGCGCAGAAGTTCGCGGTTCGCGCGCAACTGGATCCCAGCGCGCTGGCGGCCCGGCAGATCGGAATTGACGAAGTCAGCACTGCGCTGCAGAGCGGCAACACCAACCTTCCGACCGGAACGCTTTACGGCGATAGCCACACGTTCACCATTCTCTCGAACGGGCAGCGCATGAACGCCGCCCAGTTCGGGCCCATGATCGTGGCCTACCGTAACGGCGCGCCGGTCCGCCTGAATCAACTGGGTAGAGTCGTCGACAGCGTGCAGAACGATAAGACCGCGAGCTGGTACAACGGCGTGCGCGCCATCGTGCTCGCGATTCAGAAGCAGCCGGGAACAAACACGGTTGCGGTCGTCGATTCCATTCGCAAGCTCCTGCCCAGGCTTCAGGAACACATTCCCGCAGCCGTCCGCATTGATACGCTGTACGACCGCTCCGCCTCGATTCGCGCGTCTGTGAATGACGTGAAATTCACCCTCCTGCTCACCATCGCGCTGGTGATCATGGTGATTTTCATCTTCCTGCGCAACGTCTCGGCGACCATCATTCCGTCGCTCGCTTTGCCCATGTCGATTGTCGGGACGTTCTCGGTGATGTACCTGCTCGGCTACAGCGTCGACAATCTTTCGCTGATGGCGCTCACGCTCTCGGTCGGCTTCGTGGTGGATGACGCGATTGTCATGCTGGAGAACATCGTCCGCCACATGGAACAGGGCAAGACGCCGATGCAGGCAGCCCGGGAAGGGTCCGCCCAGATCGGGTTCACCATTCTGTCCATGACGATGTCGCTCGCCGCCGTATTCATTCCCTTGCTCTTCATGGGTGGAATCGTGGGCCGGCTGCTGCACGAGTTCGCGGTCACCATTGGCGCGGCCATTCTGGTTTCCGGATTCGTATCTTTGACCCTGACCCCCATGCTGTGCAGCCGCTTCCTGCGCCATCAGGAGAGCTCCAGCCACGGCCGGCTGTTCAATTTGAGCGAGCGCGCCTTCGATGCCTGGCGGAACGGCTATGACCGCAGCCTCACCGTCGTGCTGCGGCACAAACTCGCGACCCTCTTCGTCTCGTTCATCGTGATCGGTCTGACCTTCTATCTCTACAGCATCTCGAAGACCGGCTTCATTCCCGACGAAGACCAGGGCCTGGTATTTACCTTCACCGAAGCGCAACAAGGCATCGCGTTCAATGACATGTTGCAGCTCCAGCAAAAAGTGGCCAAGGTCGTGCGCGATGACCCCAACGTGATGAACGTGATGTCTGCGATCGGCAACCCTATCAACCAGGGCCGCCTCTTTTTCCGCTTGAAAGATAAAAAAGATCGCGTCAATCACATGAGCGCGACCGAAATCATCCAGGAGCTTCGGCCCAAGGTTTCGCAAATCCCGGGAATCAACGCCTTTATGCAGATTCCGCCGACCATTCGCATCGGCGGAACCCTGACCAAGTCGCAGTATCAGTACACGTTGCAGAGCCCGGATACCACGGAACTCTATGAGGCTGCGCCCAAGCTGGAAGCTGCCTTGCGGGCTCTCCCGCAACTACAGGACGTTACCAGCGACCTGCAAATCAAAAACCCGCAACTCACGGTGCAGGTGGATCACGACAAAGCCTATGCGCTCGGCTTGACCCCGGCGCAGGTTTCGGAAGCGCTCTACTCCGCCTACGGCACGCGCCAGATCAGCACGATCTATGCGCCCAACAATGAGTATTACGTGATCGTTGAACTGCTGCCGCAGGACCAGAACAACCCGGAAAAGCTGTCGCTGCTCTATGTCCGCTCGAATACGGGCAAACTGGTGCCGCTCGACACGGTCGCCAAACTTGTGCCCTCGGTGGGCCCGCTGATGGTCAATCACCTGGGACAACTCCCGGCCGTGACCATCAGCTTTAATCTCAAGCCGGGGACATCGTTGGGCGATGCCACCAAACTGGTTGAGCACGAGGCCATGCGCGTGCTGCCCGCTGACATTCAGGGCACGTTCCAGGGCAGCGCGCAAGCCTTCCAGAATTCTTTCGCGGGCATGGGCCTGCTGCTGCTGGCCGCGATTCTCGTCATCTACATCATTCTGGGAATTTTGTATGAGAGCTTCATCCATCCGCTGACGATTCTCTCCGGCTTGCCTTCGGCAGGTGTCGGCGCCTTGGCCACTCTGGTGATCTTCCACCAGGAACTTAACCTTTATTCTTTCGTCGGCGTGATCATGCTGATCGGGATCGTGAAGAAGAACGCCATCATGATGATCGATTTCGCGCTGGAAGCGGAGCGCACGGAAGGCAAGGATCCGGAAGCGTCGATTCACGAAGGCGCCCTGGTGCGCTTCCGCCCCATCATGATGACCACCATGTCGGCGCTGATGGGAACGCTGCCCATCGCCATCGGGTTCGGCGCGGGCGCGGATTCGCGGCGCGGGCTGGGTCTGGCCGTGGTGGGAGGCCTGGTCTTCTCCCAGATCGTGACGCTTTACATCACCCCGGTATATTACGTCTACCTGGATAGACTGCAGGCCAAGTTCCGCAAGCGGCCTCGCAAACAAAAACCGGAACGCCAGTCCGATCGCCGGGTTGCCGAATCACTGCTGGTGGGACAGCACGACTGAGTTCGCCTCTTCGTCTGCGGCGATCGCGGCAGCTCAGAACACTCTCTCTTTTAACATTTGCAGAAGATACTGCCCGTAGCGGTTGTTCTTCATCGAAGCTGCGGCACGCTCCACCTGCCCGGCGCTGATATACCCGTTGCGGTAGGCAATTTCCTCGGGACAGGCCACCATCAAGCCCTGGCGAGTTTCGATAGTCTGGATAAACAGCGAAGCTTCGAGCATGGCCTCATGGGTGCCGGTATCGAGCCAGGCCATGCCTCGGCCCATTACCACTACATCGAGCATGCCGCGCTTCAGGTACTCGCGGTTGACGTCGGTTATTTCCAACTCGCCGCGTGCCGACGGTTTCAAGGCTTTCGCGATCTCGACCACTTGCGCGTCGTAGAAATACAACCCGGTCACCGCGTACCGCGACTTGGGCGCCCGAGGTTTTTCCTCCAGGCTGAGCGCGCGGCCGCTGGCATCGAATTCCACCACCCCGTAGCGCTCCGGATCGTGTACCGGATAAGCAAAAATCTGCGCGCCACGCTCGCATTCCGCAGCCGACCTGACGCTTTTCACCAGGTCATGGCCGTAAAAGATGTTGTCGCCTAAGACCAGGGCGCAGCAGGAACCATCGATGAATCTCTCCGCAATGAGGAAGGCCTGGGCAATTCCTTCCGGACGCGCTTGCGGCGAGTAGGAGAAACGCACACCGAAATGCGACCCGTCGCCCAGTAATTGCTGAAATTTCGGAAGATCGTCAGGCGTTGAAATCACCAGAATTTCGCGAATCCCCGCCAGCATGAGCGTCGAAAGCGGGTAGTAGACCATGGGCTTGTCATACACGGGAAGCAGGCTCTTGCCGACGGCGTGCGTCACCGGATAGAGCCGCGTACCAGACCCGCCCGCGAGAATGATGCCCTTGTATTTTGAGGACCGATCAGTCATTGGAGAAGGTTGCAAGCTTCAACAAAAGTCGCAGCACGAGGCGAAACTTTGAAACCTCAAACTCTGAACCCTGCCACTGGCCAGCTTTCACATCGAATACTGTTTCGCCATCCACTGGCGATAGCTGCCGCTGGTCACGCCTTGAATCCACAACTCGTTTTCCAGATACCACTCCACGGTTTTGCGAATGCCGGTGGCAAAGGTCTCGCGCGGTTTCCAGCCGAGTTCGGCCTCGATTTTAGCCGTATTCATGGCATAACGGCGGTCGTGGCCCGGACGGTCGGTAACAAACTTGATGAGTTTGGCGTGTGGCACAACCGGATCGCCCGGCCTCAACTCATCCAATACCGAGCAGATCGTGTTCACCACATCCAAGTTCTTAACCTCGTTGTTGCCGCCGATGTTATAGGTTTCACCGACCCTCCCTTGCGTCAGCACCCGCCTGATGGCCTCGCAATGATCCGCGACAAACAGCCAGTCGCGCACGTTCTGCCCGTCTCCGTAAACCGGGATCGGCTTGCCGCCAACCGCGTGCAGGATGACCAGAGGGATCAGTTTCTCCGGGAACTGAAACGGCCCATAGTTGTTTGAGCAGTTGGTCGTCAGGACAGGCAATCCGTAGGTATGAAAATACGCGCGAACCAGGTGATCGGATGCGGCCTTGGAGGCCGAATAGGGGCTGTTCGGAGCATAGCGAGTGGTTTCCGTGAAGGCAGGTTCATCGGGCCCCAGCGAGCCGTAAACCTCATCGGTCGAAACATGAAGAAAGCGGAAAGCCTCTTTCTCGTCGCCGCTTAACCCCGACCAGTACTCCCGCGCCTCTTCCAGCAAACTGAAAGTGCCGTTGACGTTGGTGCGGATGAAATCGTCGGGACCGTGAATGGAGCGGTCCACGTGGCTTTCCGCGGCGAAGTGCACGAGGACCCGCGGACGGCGGGTAATGAGCAACTCGGAAACAAAATCGCGATCGCAAATGTCGCCCTGCAAGAACTTATAGCGCGCATCCTGCCCCACTGAGGCCAGGTTCGCCGGATTTCCCGCGTAGGTCAGTTTGTCGAGATTCAGGACGCTGGCGGACTCTTCCCGCAGCCAGTGCAGAACAAAATTGGAGCCGATAAATCCGGCGCCTCCGGTGACGAGAATGGTCTCTGTCGCCATAGCAGTCGTCAGTGGTCAGTGTTCAGCAAATGGCCAACCGTTTATAAGGTTGGGCCGACACTGGTCACCGGCCACTGACCACAATTATCTTGCATTTTCCTGCATTTGTCCGGCGGCGTCTTCCAGATGGACGGGCACAAGAGGCAAAAGATGATTCGCTAAAACCGCAATGATTCGCCCCGCGGCGCGGCCGTCCCAGAGCGGCGGCATGGCATTCTTGAGGCGTGAAGCAAGTTGCAGCCGGATGCCTTGCCGGATGGTCTCGCAGCGCGTTCCTGCGAGCACGTTGCTGCCCAGTTCGATCGTGACCGGCCGCTCGGTGTTGTCGCGCACGGTTACGCAAGGAACCCCAAGTGCGGTTGTCTCTTCCTGAATGCCGCCAGAGTCGGTGATCACCAGGCGCGCATTCTTCATGAGGCAAAGAAAATCCAGATAGGGCTGCGGCGCGACCATCGCAATACCCCCGCCTTGCGCGGGGGCGAAGAAGCTTTCCAAGCCAAGATCCCGAATCTGCTTTTGCGTTCTCGGGTGCGCCGGAAAGATCACGCGCTGCGTTGCCGCGAGGTCGCGCAGGCCGGACAGAATCTCGACAAAGCTGTCCCGGTCATCCACGTTGGCGGCGCGATGCAAGGTCAGCAACGCGTATTCACGCTTGGTGACTCCGAGACGCGGTAAAACCGTCGATAAATCTGCCCGCGTTTCACAGGCACGCAGCGTATCGATCATGGTGTTGCCTACGAAGTGAATCTTCGCTCGCGGAATTCCCTCGGTCTGCAGATGCCGCAGGCCGCTTTCTTCCGTGACGAACAATACATCGGAGATCTGATCCGTAAGGATGCGATTGATCTCCTCCGGCATGGCGCGGTCGAAGGAACGCAGCCCGGCCTCGACATGAGCGATTAGGGGCTTCAGCCTCGGCGGCAGTTTCGCCGCAGCCAGTGCGCAGGCGAGCGTGGAATTGACATCGCCAACTACCAGCAGCGCTTGCGGTTTTTGTTCCAGCAGAACCCGCTCGAAACGTTTCATGATCTCAGCCGTCTGCTCGGCGTGGGAACCCGAACCGGCGCCGAGAAAAACATCCGGCTGCGGCATCTCCAGGTCGGCGAAGAATGCGTCCGACATTTGCGCGTCATAGTGCTGGCCGGTGTGCACCAGGATGGGTTCCATCGGCTCACTCCACTCGTGGGCGGAGTTGAACGCGCGGATTGCTTTGAGGATCGGCGCCGCCTTCATGAAGTTGGGCCGCGCCCCGACCACCACAAGGACCTTCATTCCTGAAATGATCCCATCAATCGCGAAGCTGTAGGCGCGATTTCAGGCCGGCGAATCTCTCTTGTAACGGGTGCGTTTCAGCGGGTTCAGGAACTTGCCACTATTTCGGTGCCGGCAGATTGATTACCGAGGGATGATTATCAGTGGCTGGAGAACAGGCGTCGGCCTGCGGTTTGGGGTCCTGTTTTTGCGCAGGATTTTGCGCGGTCTTGCTGCTGGAAGCACAGTCGGCATTGGCCGCCTCGCCACCCTGAATAGATGCGATCAGCGAGCCGCCAGGGGCACTGGTCGGGGAACCTGCGGGCGGAGCAACTGGCTTTCGCTCCGCGGTTTTTGTCGAGGGAACCTTCTGAAGCTTGCCTGGGTTCGAAACCTGCTGCCCGAGCTTTCCGGCCATCTGATTCGTGGCGCGGCCCAAGGTACTCCCAATACTCGAGCCCATGCCGGACGACAGTGCATGGGTAAGCGCGCCTTCGGCAGCGGCCTGGGCGAAAGCGCTTGCCGAGCACGAGATCACGGCTAGAAGGGCGCCTAGAATCCAGTTACGCATACGCACCTCCGGGATCGAAGGGAGATCCTGTTCCATCCACCTTTATTTTAGCGGCCCAGTCAATTCATGGGAACCAGTAAGCACTTGCGCAAACGTCTCGTGGTCGACATTGCCGCCGGTTGCGATCAGGCCAACATGTTTTCCGCGCAAGGTGTTTTTCTCCTCGAGCGCTGCCGCCAGCGAAGCTGCGCCCGCGCCTTCGACGGTATTGTGGGTATCGGTGAAATAGATCTTCATCGCCTGACGGATTTCGTCGTCGCTCACCCGGATGATGCGCTCCACATTTTGCCCGATGATCTCGAGCGCCTCCTCGTCGGGCACGCGGCATGCCATGCCGTCGGCGATCACCGTGGTCACGGGAGCATCGATCTTGCGGCCCGCCTCGAACGAAAGCGCGTAAGCGGGAGCGCCCTCGGAGACAACTCCAATGATTTTGGTTCTCAGCTCCATGCCGTTGCGCACCGCGCATCCGGCGCAAATGCCCGAGCCCATGCCGATGGGGACATAAACCACATCCAGGTCCGGCTTAGCCGAAAACAGCTCCATCCAGTAGCTGGCGACGCCTTTCACAATGTCGCGATGGTACGGCGGGACCATGTGGAGGCCATGTTCGCTGGCCAGTTTCTGGGCGTGTTCCCGCGACTCCTGATAGTCGTTGCCGTACTCGATCACATCCGCGCCCTGGGCGCGCATGGCCGCGTTCTTCTCCGTGCTGTTGCCAAAAGGAACGACAATCGTCACCGGAATATGGAATCGCTGTCCCGCGAGGGCCACCGACTGGCCATGATTTCCGCGAGTGGCCGTGATCAAGCCTCTAATTCCCCTGTTCTGCCGGAACAACTCGGCCGCATACACGACGGCGGTCCGCGCCTTGAACGCGCCAATGGGCGTGTGGTTCTCGTGCTTCACCCAGACTTCGGCGTCAAGCCGCTGATTGAGCAGCGGCCAGGAAATCTGCGGAGTAGGTTGCATTACGGAGTAGATCAGCTTCTGGCCTTCGCCAATTTCGGCGAGGGTGGGGAGCAACGTTGTGGTTTGCGTCATGTGTGTTCCGGGAGCCGTTCTTCTTAGGATAGATGGTAACCGCGAATGCCAGGATTTAGGAATTTCCCGAAGTGATGACGCGCTGGTCTGGCAAACTGTGCCTGTCGAAGTTCCGCCCCGGCTGCTCACCGGGGCTTTCGCTTTTCTGGTGTAGTGAGCAGCTACCCGGCGATGAGCTCAGTTCTTCTCGCTCATCACTTTCTTGTAAGTCGTCAGCGCGATCAGCGGGAAGTAATCACGATACAGGTGATACATCAGGTAGAAGACACGCGGGAAGCCGGTGCCGGTGAAGAGCGGCTCGTCCCAGGAGCCATCTTTTCGCTGTGTCTTGAGCAGGTAGGCAATGCCGCGGGCCACTGAGTCGCTGCGGTCGTCCTTCGCCGCCAGCAGTCCCATGATGGCCCACGCGGTCTGCGAAGGCGTGCTCGGACCGATGCCTTTGACATTCGGATCATCGTAGGAGTCACAGGTCTCGCCCCAGCCGCCGTCGGGATTTTGCACCATCCGCAGCCACTCCGCCGCCTGCTGCACATACGGCTCGTGATGGTCCACCCCCATGCTCTCGAGGCCGCGCAGTACGAGCATGGTTCCATAGATGTAGTTCACTCCCCAGCGCCCGAACCAGGAGCCGTCGCTCTCCTGCTGGGAGCGCAGGAACTTGAATGCCTTCTTTACCGCGCGATGATTCGCGTCGTATCCGTAGGTGGAAAGCATTTCCAGAATGCGGCCGGTGATGTCGACGCTAGCAGGATCGAGCATCGCATTATGATCGGCGAAAGGAATGTGCTGGAAGACCATGCGGTCGTTGTCTTTGTCAAACGATGCCCAGCCACCATCCTTGCATTGCATGGAGAGAATCCAGTCGATGGCGCGTTCGACCGACTCGATCTGGTACCGGCCATTGGGGTGCTCAACCTTGGAGAGACCAAGTGCGACCATCGCAGAGTCGTCCACGTCCGGGTAAAACTCGTTGTTGAATTCGAAGTACCAGCCGGCCGGCTTGCCCTGCTTGTTCTTGATCGCCCAATCGCCGGGCTTGCGGACCTGCTTCTGCAAAATCCAGTCGGCGGCCTTCACCATGCGCGGATCGTTGGGGGAAACTCCCGCCTCGCCCAGCGCATAGAGGGCATAGGCTGTGTCCCAGACCGGCGACTTGCAGGGCTGCATGCGGAAGGTGTCGCCTTCTTCAATGCCAAGCTTCTCGAACTCGTCCAGCGCCCGAATCATCTGCGGATCGTCCATGGAATAGCCGAGGCAGCGCATGGCGAGAATGGAATTCAGCATGGACGGGTAGATCGCACCCAGGCCATCGGACATTTCAAACCGCTCCAGCATCCATTTCTCCGCCTTCTTGAGAGCAATGGAGCGTAGCGGGCGAATATGCACGGCCTCAAACCAGTGCACCGAGCGGTCCAATAGCAGGAAGAAATTGCGCCAGGAAATAAGGTTTCGGCTCCACTCGAGGTGCATCCGCTTGGGATCCCGGCCGCTCACAAAAAGCTCGTCGATGCCCATTTCGTCGGGGATTTTCTTGAACGGCTTTTTCGCGTACACGATGGAGAGCGGAACGAGAATGGCGCGCGACCACGACGAGATTTCGTAGATGTTGAACCAGAACCAGTTGGGGAACAGCACGATTTCCGGCGGAATCGCGGGCACGGCGTAATAGTCGTATTGCCCGAGGAAGCAGAGATAGATCTTGGTGAAGGTATTGACCTTGGTCACGCCGCCGAGTTCCAGAATCTTCTTCCGCGCTCTTTCCAGCGCCGGATGGCAGGCTTTATAACCCGTGAGCTTCAGAGCAAAATACGCCTTCACCGACGCGCTGATGTTCGAGGGTCCGCCGTTGTAAATCGGCCAGCCGCCATCTTCATTCTGGTGGCGAAGAATATAGTTGGCGCATTTCTGGAAGCGCTCCTGGCTGCCTGTTCCCAGGAGTGTGTGCATCAGGATGTAATCCGATTCGAGAGTGGTGTCGGCCTCGAGTTCGCCGCACCAATAACCGTCCTCGTGCTGCTGCGAAAACAGCCACTTGCGCGCGCCGTCGATGGCAGCGGCAACGCGGCTGGCAAGATCATCGATCTTTCCGAAGCGGAGCTGCGGAGCCGAAGACGCCGGCACTGTCGGGGAAGAATCTTCCATAAGCTAGTCGGCCGAAACGCCAGCGGAAGGCGCCGCCGAAATTGCCTCCACGATCTCAGCCGGCAATCCAAAGCGCACGTTTTCCGGCATGACCTCCACCTCGCGGAGATTGTTGAACCCTTTACAGCGGAGGAACTCGACAACTTCCTCCACCAGGCACTCTGGGGCGGAAGCGCCGGCGGTCAGCGCAATGGTGTTTACGCCTTCCAGCCACTCGGGCTGAATGTCCTGGCAATTGTCAATCAAGTGCGACGCAGTACCCAGGTTGCGGGCCACTTCCACCAGCCGGTTGGAATTCGAACTATTCTCTGAACCCACCACCAGCAGCAGCCCGGCTTCCGACGCAACATGCTTCACCGCGACTTGCCGATTTTCGGTGGCGTAACAGATGTCCTGGGCGTGCGGCCCCTTGATGTTGGGGAACTTCCGCCGCAGCGCTTCGATAATGTCTTTGGCCTCGTCAAGGCTCAAGGTGGTCTGGGTGAGATAGGCGACTCGATTGGGATCGGGAACGCTTAACGCTTCCACCTGCTTGGGAGAACCCACGACCTGGGTCGCGGAAGGCGCCTCTCCCAGCGTGCCGATAATCTCGTCGTGATCGCGATGGCCAATGAGAATGAGCGAGTATCCCTCCTTGGCAAACTTGACCGCCTCCACGTGAACCTTGGTCACCAGCGGGCAGGTGGCATCGATCACCCGCAGGCCCCGCTGCTTGCTGGCCTCGCGGACCTCGGGCGAGACGCCGTGGGCGCTGTAAATGACGCGTTCCCCTTCGGGCACCTCGTCGACCGAGTCAACAAAGATCGCGCCCTTACCCTGGAGTTCCTCGACCACAAAGCGGTTGTGCACAATCTCCTTGCGCACATAGATGGGCGGACCAAAAGCTTCGAGGGCGATCCGCACGATGTCAATGGCCCGCACCACTCCCGCGCAAAACCCGCGGGGTTTCAGCAAAAGAAGGTTCTTCTGGCTTTCCGGCACTATTTCTCCTGATCTTAAGGATACAGATTTCCCACGACTCGGTTGTATAAAGGGTACTTGGAAAGCGACACCCAGGTCAATGTAACCCCAAGAACCGTCAGGAATTAACAGCGGGAGGGGAAAATGCAGGGGTGAATGGGGCAGGCGCGTTGGAAGGCAGGTTTGGGGGAGGCAGTGCCGGGTCGAACTTGAGGGTATGCGCGCCGCCAGCGCCGAAATCCTGAGCGCAGCGGATGACCAACTGTCTAGCTAATCGGGTTCGAACCGTGAAGGAGTGCTGAAAGCATACAAGTAATTGATTCTCCAGCAAGCCAAATCGGCCTAAAGAACCCAACGCCCGATGTAGCCGGAACAAAAACGGTACAATCATGCAAGCAAATCACGCCGCCTTTGCCTGTCACAGGATCACAACGAAAAATGGAAAGTCGCGACAGGTGGGTAGTTTCAGATTATAGCGGTGAATCCTTCCGCGTTTTCGCAAAACACCGGTGACTTGGAAGGAATAGCCGGCAATCATCTGCGCCTGTATTTGCTAGCGCCTGAGCCGTGCTTTCTCTGGCGCGATGGGGTTTGCGCCAGGGGGCCGACAACCAGATCGTGGAAGAGAATCTGTTTTACGATCTCATGGGCATGCTGGGGCAGATCGGCGTGATCGCGGATCACTCACAAACGGCGGCATAAGGAAGCGCGAACAATGGCAGAGCGGATGCCGGCGTTGTTCATCGGGCACGGGAATCCCATGAACGCCTTGCTCGTGAATTCGTATACGCGGCAGTGGGCAACCATCGGCGCCGCTCTTCCCAAACCCAAAGCTATACTTTCGGTGTCCGCACACTGGTACATCGAAGATGCCGCCGTTACCGTGAGCACCGCGCCGAGGACGATTCATGACTTCGGCGGCTTTCCGCGTGAACTGTACCAGGTGCAATATCCGGCTCCCGGCGATCCTGATCTTGCTGCTCGCGTGCAGCAACTCCTCGCACCGTTGCCGGTCAGGCGTGACGATAGCTGGGGACTCGATCACGGTACCTGGTCGGTTCTGCTCCATCTCCGCCCACAAGCCGATATTCCGGTGGTTCAACTGAGCATTGATGAAACGCAACCACCCTCATTCCACTACGACATCGGCTGGCGCTTGGCACCATTACGAGAGGAAGGCATTCTCATCCTTGGTAGCGGCAACATCGTGCACAATCTGCATGCCTACGCCTGGGGCCGCCACGCCCCCGAACCTTACGAGTGGGCGATTTCGTTTGAGGCTCGCGTCCGCGACTTGCTGCTCTCCGGCGAATACAAGCCACTGGTGAACTACGAGCATCAACTCGGGACGGAAGCGGAACTGGCAGTACCCACGCCCGATCACTACTTGCCACTCCTCTACGTTGCCGCTACGCGCACGTCGTCGGAGCCGCTGACGTTCCCGGTTGAAGGCGTCGACGGCGGCTCCGTATCGATGCTTGCTTTGCGAGTGGGTTGATTGCGAGCTACGGCAGGCACTTTCTTGATTCATGGACGCTGCATAAAGAATCGATCACGGCTCGCCTTTCGTGAACGGTTTTTCGCTTTGTGAACATTTTATTATTGCCATGCGCTGCAAACGTAGTATCCGCTAAGAGCTGAATCACGCCCCCATGTCGAAGTACTGTTCACCGTTGGGAACCCGGGCAGCGACCATGCTGAAAGATGCAGCACCGAGAACCAGAATCGTCAGCGCCGGCACGATTAGCGAAATCAGCATCCCGTGCATCGTACGAAAGAATAGTTCTTGAATCGCCTGTGCCTCGATGAAGGTTGTCGAAGCTGCGGATGGCCTCGCCGACGTCAACCCCCGACGAATGCTCGATGACTGTCGCGTTTGGGAACAGACCTCCCAAAACCAGGAACAACACAATGCCAGCCAGTATCCAGCGCTCCCGCGGCAATGCATCCGCCATCACGGTAAATCCGGTTCGCCGCTTGCCCAAGAAGAGGCGCGAGAACAACCGGAAGAAACTGACGGCATTCATGGCAGTAGCAATGGGCAGCAGCAGTCCTGTTAACGGGTGAGTCGTTAATGTTCCGGAGATCAGTAAGTCCAGAGAGCAGAAACCCAATGTGCCCGGTAGACCCACGAGGGCCAGCCCCAGGATGGCGAACGACACGGCAAGACGGGGGGCGTGTTCGGCCAGGCCCAGATGCTTGCTTGCGCTCAGATTTTCGCCGAAACGAACTTCCAGCAGTCGCAGAATTCCGAATAGACCGACCGTAGACACCGTGACCACAACCCAGTGCACCAGAGCTCCAGTAATACCTTCCGCTGTCCGGCTCTCCAGGCCGCTCAAAATACAAGCCGACTGGCTGAGAGCCAGAAACGCGAGCAACCGCCGCGGCGAATTCTCGGCAAGCGCCCGAATGGCAACCAAGACGGCAGTGGCGATCGCGAGATAGGTAAGGATCGGGAACAGATGGTCCATCTCTGGAAATAACGGGACAATCACCTTAACCACCAAAAGTGCTCCGAAATGGCCGTTGAGCAGAAGTGCAGTCGCGACCAACTGCCCGCTCTCAGTTGCATCGGCTATCCAGGCTTGTGCGGGGATAATTCCCTTGCGAAAGATCGCGGCGACGATCAGAAGTGCAAATGCCATAAATCCGCCGGGGCTCTGCCCCTTCAGATGAGAAATCGAAAAGACATCCAGATGAGTAATTGAAAAGGCGCCCGTCCTGGCGGCCATCAGACCGATAGCCGTAGCGATGGCGAGGCTCGAAGAGAGCAGGCTGACCAGAGGACGCCATTGGCCAGGGCGAAAGCCGCTCGCCCATAAGAATGGGACAAGGGAAAGAATCCAGGCGCAAAGCAAAACGAGCAAGTTACCGGTCGAGTAAGCCAGGAGCGTCGAACCTGCGAGCGCGAGAATTCCCGCGATTGTGCCGGCCTCCGAATCGCGGCGGGGGAGCAGAACAATTGCTCCAAAAGTGAGGCCGGAAAACAGCAACATTAATGTCTCGTATAACGACTCCCCGTGGGGAGCCTTCCAAACAAGCGCTGCACTTGCAATCGCAGACAAAAGAGCCGCAATACAACCGATGAGGCGGGCTTGTCGGCGATAACTTGCTACGACCACCGCCGCCAGCCACGGGACCGCAACCGATGCACCGGTCAGAACAGGAGTACGGAAAACCCACCCCGGCAGTGCCATTACTCACCCCTCTTAGCTGCCCGCGCGACCGGTACCGGCGCAGCAAGCTTGGGACGCACTGTCGTAGAGGGCGTACGGGCGCGGTCACTCCGGGAAAGATACGCCGAGATGTGCAACAGCGGCGCAATCACCCAGCGCTCGAGAATCGTATCGAGATGGCCGCGATCGAGCGCCCAACGATAGAGCCATAACTGAACACTCCCAGGCAGCATCTCCTCAATTTGTGCCCCCGTTGCCGAAAGTTCTCCGCCAACGGCAGAGTGCATCTGGTGATAGTCGTGAAGCATGGATGGCGCGCGCAGGTACTGCATGGTGCGAACCGTGGCATTTCCCAGGGTGTGCACGACCGCAAGCCAGCGCCAGCCGAGCCCGATTTCTATGAAGATGATGCCCACTTGCGTCAATGTGGCATAGGAGAGGGACGTCTTGACGTCGGCGCTGGCGCGGCCAACGATCGTCCCGTGGATTGCCGTGATCGCTCCGATCACGATTACAAGGGTGGAGGCGAGCAGGGATTGCGCCAGGAAGGGTTGCGCGCGCAGTAAAAGGTATGCTCCCGCGTGGATCGATATCGCTCCATAAAAGATGGCGCTCGACGGAGTGGGTCCCTCCATGGCCCGGGGAAGCCAGCCCGAAAAAGGCACTTGAGCAGCTTTCCCGGATGCGGCAAACAAAAGGAGCAGGCAAACCATTACAGCCTGCGCGCCGCTTAGAGTTGGAAATCCCCCCGCAAAGGATGCTGTGCCGGACCAATGGTGCATGGCGAAGACACCCACGAGCAAGCCAATGTCACACGCGCGGTATATGGCGAACACATAAAGACCGTTTTCCACGGGAGCGCGCCTGCGGTGGAAAAAACCGATCAGCAACACCGATGTGATGCCAACGATCTCCCATCCAGCGGCCAACAGATCAAATGAACCCGCGGCGAACGCGAGCAGAGATCCGAAGGCGAACAGGTGCAGCAATAGGAAAAATCTTAGGAACCCTGATTCGCGATGAAGATAGGTAGCCGAGAACTGTCCGACGAGCCCTGATAACACCGCCGCTAACGCCAGGAAGGGAGTGGATAGGCGATCCGCCATTAACATCAATGGAAAGTGGTAGGTTCCAACCGTAAACCAGCTGCCGAGACTGACGGTGACATTTGGAACCGACGCCAGCTTCCAAATCAGTAGTGCAATTCCAGAGGCGCAGGCGGAGAATGTCAGGCCCGTAATCCAGGATAAGAGGCGTTCGCCGGGAGTCCATGCAAGCAGCAACCAAAGCAACGCAAAGACGGCAAAAACGACGCCAGGCGCCAGGACGACGAGAACCAGAATGGCCTGAAAAGGATTCACCGCAAGCGTTCCCCCGGGGCGGTTCGCGGCGGCCGAATCGAAGCCATCGCCAGATGCTGAAGTTTTCCGGCGTACCATTCGTGAGAAGACAGCGCTACCGGAAGCCGTTCCAGAGCCTCGTGGAATTCTTCAAAGCCGCCATCCCGCCGCACTTGGACGCGCCCCGTGGCGGGGTCTATCGTTGCGAGCCGAATCCAGCGATTCGTGACCAACTGCTTTAGTGCGGCGCTAGCGTCGATTACTTTCTGCAGCCTCTCGGGAGCGGTCTCGACAACAAAAAGGACGCGGACCGGTTCGTGAATTTCAACCATCTGCCAGGGCAATCCCGTGCGCAAGTCGCTGGCGTGTCCGTCCATGACCCCCACCAGGCTGGTCACGTTGTGTGGCAGTTTCGTCCCGCATCCATAACGGTCGTTATCCACAAATGAAAAGTAGTATTCGAGGCTGATGCCGGCGCACACCGGGATGGCAGCGGCGAGCAGTGCGGAAAGGCCGTCATCGTCAGGATCGAGCTTGGCGTCATAGGAAACCAGGAATGCCCGCCGGTCGAGGAAGAGGCCCCGCGTCAGGCTGCGACGGCCGACAATACAGACGGCATTGGTGCAATGCCCATACTCTGGCCGCGGCTGTCCAAGATGCTCGCTGCGTTCCTCCACGTGGCGGAGAGCGCCCGCCGCGTCCGCGTTCGCCGGACACGATTCAAATCGCCGGGCGCGCTCAAGCGCGTTCTGCGCTCTGGCATGATCCAGGGATTTACGAATGGACTGCAGATCGGGCTGATGGGTAGAGGGGACCGCGTCGAGATCGAAGAGTTCGACGTCGTCGCTGCAAGTGTCGTGGTAGCCCCCGATGAACCAGGTGTCGGAGGGAATGTCGATTCCTTTGTCCCGCAAGCGTTCGCGGACCTCCTGCCGGTTAGCCATTGCGGCAAACAGTCGTGCATTCGGCCCGCCGCGGCGGCCACCACAGGCGCCACAATCATGAGCCGATTCGTGCGGATTGTTGAGGCTACTCGAGCCGTGGCCCAGGATTATCACTAGCCGCGCGAACCCGCGCACCAAGCCAGCCGGACCGAGCACGCTGGCCACTCGCTCTGCTTTTTCTTCCGGGTTGAAACCCATTAACAGGCCGGATACTGCGCCTTGCGATTGTTTTGTGTTTCGCATGAAGGTGAGTTCGGTCCGCGGTTCGGGCAGAAATGCGTCGTTCAGCCAATCGCGCAGGAGTGCGTAACGCCGCGGCGCCAGAAGATGGCCGACCAGAGGCACGGCGGAGAGCAAGCCGAGGGCGGAGGTCGAAAGCCAACCCCGCAGCAGCGTTTTGGAAGAGACCAAGGAATTACGCATGAACAATCCCAGCACCCGCCGGCGCCAACGACGGCTTTCAAGCAATGAGCTGTCTTCGAGTTTTGGCCGTTCCACGACCGCGTGCTCAGGCCTGACCACCACTGGGCAGAGCGCGGCCGCATGGGGATCATCGATTCCCTTGTAATCGACCGCTACGCCGAAGTAGCCGGCGGCACTGTAGGTTTCCACCGATGGCGCGGCTTCCTCCAGCGCTCGGCGCATGGATTCCTCGCGCTCGTCGAGGCAAAAGAACACTTGCGCGGGAGGTCTCTGCTTTCGATCGAACAAGCCACGGTATTTTCTGTGACTCGCCAAGCCACGGAGGATCTCGCGTTCGTGAGCCCTTTCGTAGGCCAGGTGAAGGATTCGACGCCGCTCCAGCCCGTTGAAGGTTTTGACTTCCTTTGAAAACATCGCCCATTCGGACTCGGAAAGGGCTTCTATTTCCTCGGCGGAAAGTCTTACCACGCGGGCTGCGTCGTAAAGGCGCGCCGCGCGGCTCAACCGCCTCCTCTCCTGGGTTTTCAGCGGGGGTTCTTCGGGAATCGGTTCGGCGGCTTGTCGGGGCGCTGCCACTCGCGACATGGTCAGTCGCACGGCGAGAAAGTCCATCAGCGAGCAAGGCAGGATTTTGTGGGGTGCCAGAGCCGGATCTTCCTCAAGCCTGCGCATCAACCCAGCCCAGCCCGGCAGTGCCAATAGTTCGGCCTGCAGAATCTCGGACCATTCAGCCTCTTGGAAGGAATGGCTGTCCAGGTAATCTAAGACCGCATCCGCAGCCGAAAAACAAAGTCGCTCCTGCCGTTGAAACTCCTCGTCCAATCCGACTAAATGCCTGGGGAGAATTCCGCCCCGCCGGGCGAGCAACATCCGAGCGCTCTCATAAAAGCCCTTCTCGCGATTGGGCATCGGCCAATAGGCTGTGCCTTGATCCAGAAATACCGAGCAAAGCCGGATCAACCAAGGGTGAATCACGTCGTCCACAGGACGAGGCGGGATAGGTTCTTCTTCGTGAGCCACGGTACGCACAAAGCAGGCCCCGAACAACGCGCGCAGGGCAGCGCGACGAAAATCTTTGGCCAGATCACCTTGCTCAGTGCGCCAGACAACGGTTGCCGCATCGAACTCCCTGACTCCTGGCGTAATCATCGCCCGCCGCAATGAGCTTCGGCTGAGTCCCGCAAAGATGAGGGCATCCGCCTCGCAATCGAGAGCTGCATCGACATCCACAAGCTGGATCCGGCCAGAAGCCAACTCGGCCCGGTAACCCGTTTCGCTCATGTAGGGTTCGGCCCCGAACAGTTGCGCCGCCTGCATCACCGCTTCTTCGAAGGGGAGATGTTCGAAGGCGTGCAGCGGGTTGTGGTGGACAAAGACTCCAATCGGTCCTTGTTTCGGAAGCAGATGCGCGCAGTGTTCGACTGCGGAGCGCAATTGGTCCAAGCGCCATCCCGGCCGCCCAGGAGCACTCATCGACGCCCGGCAAGACGGGGTTTTGGCGTCTCCCTCGCGACTTCCTTCAGCATGTTCACGGTCGTGTTGAGCTGAGAATAGAAATATTGCCGCAGAATATCGAGGATCTCGATCAAGGCTCGATCGCGAATCGAATAGTAGACTTGATTGCCTGCCTTCCGGCTTACCACGATCTGTTTGACGCGGAGAACTGCCAGATGTTGCGAGGCGTTGGCCTGTTCGATTCCCAGCTTTTCAATCAGGCTTCCAGCGGAAAGCTCGCGATCGCGCAAGAGCTCAACCATGGCGATGCGGGTGGGATTGGCGAGCCCCTGAAAGATATCGCTCTTAAATTGCCGCAATGCATCGCTCACGGTTAAGTTTAACTATATTCGAAAATGCGAATATATGCAATAATCATCCAGCAGCCCAATGAACGCCTCCGCAATTGATTTGAAACTCCCTCTGTGCGTTGATTTCTTTTCAACAAGCTCGATCACGCCCGTGCGCCGAACCGTACCTCTACAAACCTTTCAGGCCATCTCGATTAAAGATGCGACGAGCGCCGGGACACGCCTTCACCCTGTCGGCAACGCTGGTGTTTTCATTTACACAGTTCATCGATTCAACTCCCGGCCAGCCTGCTTGCTCGCCCTGAGTACCTGAGGTCCTTTCACGATGACCACGCCTTTCATGCCGGAAGTCTCGTGCAAGGTGCAAACATAGCGGTAAATCCCGGGAACGCTAAAGGTGTGGCTGAACGCTTGTCCGGGCTGCAGCAATCGGGATCCGAACGGGTTCACTCCCGACGGGAGCTTTACATCGATGGCGTACACGGCCCTGCCGGGATCGGCAACCACATTATGGGTGACCTCCGACGAATTTCTCCAAACGACAGTTTCGCCCGCATTGACCACAATCGTCGGTGGCAGAAAGCCCATGTCGCTCATGCCAACGAGTCCTCGTGTGGCTTGCAGGCGTTTTGCCAGCACCTTCTCGATTCCTGCGGCCGTGATGTTGCCGCCACATGTGGGTGCAATCTCGTCAAGGGTGCTCACCACGAAGCTCGGGCGGCGCGGGTCCTCGACTTGCATAACGCTGCCGAACTGGCCGCTCACATGCACGAAGCGGTTGGCATTTTCGGAGAACAGCAGAGGCTGGGCTTCCAGGCGATACATTTTCCCCGAGGGGAAGCTGCGAAGCAGGGCCTTGCCATCCGATGCCAACACCAGGCATCCGTTCAGGATTGTTTCTGCTTTGTCATTTGCGTTCTTTGCGTGCGGAGTCTGGACCGCTCTCTGTACCGCAGCCTTGGTGGCGTGGTGCTCCATTTGCATCGTGCCACTCATATCATCAGCAGGAGCAGCACCCTGGCTCGTAGTGTCGGCGCTCGCCGCTGCTGCTATGTTGAGATTCGCAGCTTCATCCGCCGGCGTGATCCCGTCAAGGGAAGCATTGGCGGGACCAGACCCGGGGCTTGCGGGACCTGGATGCATGAGCTCGGCATTCTCCGGGCCGGTCACATCGAACACCGCCATATCGCCTCTTGCCATGCGTGAGATAGCGTGATCCATCAGCCCGAACTTGCCGGGCTGCCTGGCCACGAATTCCATGACGGCCGCCGCACCTGGTGGCACGCCGGCGGTCTGCACCCCTGCCAGGGGCGACGAGGCCAGCGATCCCAATTCATAGACCTTGGTGAAAATCTCACCGACGACATGCATTGAGGCCGTCTCATTCGGACCAGCGTTGCCGAAAAACATGCGGACCGTCTCGCCCACTTTGGCCGGCATTGGGTGCTCGGAGACGAGAGCGCCCACCGCGCCATTCAGCACAAAATACTCAGGCGTCTCAGCCATGAGTTTGGCTGCGCTGAACTGCTGGAAACCCTGTTTTCCCATTGGTGCAGCGCTATAGATTTCGCCCTGCATGACGTAATACTCGTGCTCAACCGGTGAAAGGCCAGCCTCCGGCTCGACCAGAATCAATCCGTACATGCCGTTTGCCATGTGCTCGGCAATCATGGGCGTTCCGCAGTGATACACAAACAAACCGGCAGTAGTGGCCTGGAAAGTGAACGTTTTCGATTGTCCCGGCGCAGCCTGCGTAAGCGCAGCCCCGCCGCCGGGTCCCAACGCGGCGTGAAAATCGATGGAATGCGTCATGTGGCTGCTTGCATCGTTGTGAAGGGTGACCTGCACCGTGTCGCCCTGGCGGACGCGAATCATCGGGCCGGGAACTTTGCCATTGAAGGTCCAATAACGATAGGTCGTGCCGGCAGAGGCATCGAGGGTGCCGACGACCTCTGCGGCTGTGAGTGTGACATGAACCACGCTGGGACCCCGCCTTCCGATTGGCGGCGGAATATCGGTTGGGTCACGAGCGATGTCGACGGTTCTTGTGCCAGGACTCTGGTGTTTAGACGTTTGCGCCATTCCATCGCTCGCCCCTATAAAAAGCAGAGACAATAGGAAGGCAAGAAATACTCTGCTATGTAGGCCTTTGAAGTATTTTGATTTCATAGTTCCACCGCTTTCCTGATATCCATAACCATCATGGGGTGCATTGCCCCGAAGCACGATGACTTATGTCACGCGCTCTGTGCATGAATGGTTTGCGCGCCGGCATTTTGGCCACCGGAAGCACCCACCGCGGGCAGGCGTAATTTTGGCCGGACTGCTGCTAAAGACAGGAGCTTATGGACTCTTAAGGTTTGTGGCTCCGCTTTTCCCCGATGCCGCGCATGCGTTCGCGCCGATTGCGATGATCCCGGCTGTGATCGGACTACGGTACGGCGGTGTTTTGGCCTTCGGGCAAACGGATTTCAAGCGCCTCGTCGCTTATACGGGCGTTGGCCATCTTGCGAGCTGCTCGGGGGTTTTGCCTGGAACGAGTTAGCGCTGCAAGGGGCGGTGGTGCCCATGCGTGTATACGAAACCGCCGGTGCGAACGTAAGCGAGAATGAGCACTCGGCCAAGCGGCGGTACAAAAACGTTACAAATTGTGGAGAGGACGCCGCGATGAACGCTTGAAAATAGAAGATGACCGACCTGGGACATAGGTAACAGATCGTACCGGACACATAGGTTACAGTTTTGCCCCGGCAGAACCTTCCTCAATTGTGATTGAGTCCGCACGAACGCAACGCCACTTCAGTCCAAGCACTTCGCTGACACGCAGCCCAGTCCAGACGCAAACGTAAACCGCCGTCGAGTACGGCTCTGGGATGAGCTGAACCGCGTGCCTTGCCGTCACCATCTTTCCAGCGAGCCCGGGCATCTGGCAGATTGTTCTTGGCATATTCTTCGTCCGCGGGCTTTGCCTTCGGCAACGGACCCAGCTTCGATTCATCCAATATAAGGAGTGCGCTTGTCATCGGGGCACCTGGAACCAGAAACGATCAATCTTTCCGCCACCTTTGCAACATCAAAGAGCATGGGAATGGAAGCAAAATGAATGCCCTTCAGCAACTTTGCATATTGCTAGTCATCGCGCTCGCTTGTACCAGCTGCTCACGCCAGAACCCACAGGATTTGAAGGAGAAATCAGCCCAGGCAACGGCGGAACTGAAGCGAGATGCCAAAGCCGTTGCATCTGGAGTACGTGAGGGTTGGGGTAAATACAAAACCGAGGATTTGAACAGCGCGACCAAAGAACAGCTACTGACGCTGCCGGGGATCAATGAGGCAGATGCAAACCGCATCATCGCGGCACGACCTTACAACAGACCGGACGATCTTGTCACCCGACACATCCTCTCAAGAAAGAAATACGACAGAATCTCAGACTTGCTGAAGGTGAAGAAGCCGGTGGAAAGCGCCAAGTGAACGCCTGCTACCTTCGCGTAAACAGGTAAACCAGACCGACCGCTGAGGCAAGAATCATACCCAGGAGCACCTCCATGTTCAGCGTGCCCCCGAGTGTTGCCAACGGCCACGATTCCCTGCCGCGGTTTCTGCAAGCCTTTGATCGGCCGGAGTACAAACCCCATACCGTGCTGCTGTTCGGAACCCAGGTGGGAAACACGGATTTGTTTCCAGAGCAGGCGGAACTGGCGCGCGAATGGAAGCAGAGCTATGCCTATCCCAGAATGGAGTATGCGGGATTGCCTGCGGCCATGGAGCGAATCGCCTGCGAGATGGGCGACTCGATTCCCGTAGTGCGCGGCGACGGCGGTCCTTACTGGGAAGACGGCATGCTCGCCAATGCTCGACTGACCGCGTTGGCGCGGGAGAGCCAGCAGCGCATTCTGTCCGGGGAAAAGTTCGCAACTCTCAGCTCGTTTTTGGCGGGCTCTAACCAGTTTCCATCCAGATTTTCCTACGATGGGAGAAATACACGGCAGCGACGGAATTGAATGGGCGTGGCGCGATTGGCGCTGCCCGGCTCGAATAGACCGCGCATGGCGGATCAAGGTTCAGCTTGGGCGTCCAAGCTGAACCCAGACAGCCCAACGCGACCGCCGGGTTGCCTCTACAAGTGATGCTTGAGTCTGAGGTGACCCACTTCCCCCATGTCGCGTTCAAAAGCGCTTATGCTCGAAGCGGTCGAGAAAACTGTCGAACTCGATGTTCCTGAGAGGTGATGAAATTCCTGGATGCTTAAGCATTTGCACGAACTTGGATATGATCGTTTCAAAATTATCAAGCAAACGTCCTTCACAGATTCATTCCACCGCGAGACCATATTCACGCACAAAAACAGTGTGCCAACGTGTGTCGCTTCATCCCGGCGAATACCGGGGACTCGGAGATCATCCGCTCAATGTCGTTTGGGGGCAAAGCTTATACTTGTCCACGCCCATTTGGTTATTCGCAAGGTATACTTCGCTGCAAAACTGATCAAATTGGTGGAGAAGCCAGGACTATGCCAAAAGATAAAAGACCAGGAAACATTTCACGTCGCAATTTCATTGTGCATACCGCAATCGGTGGCGCGGGACTTGTGCTCGCGACGGAGATGGCTAGTCCGCCTCGCAGCGCCAGCGCCAATGCTGCAGCCGCAACCATGATGGGTGTGCCATTCGAAGCGAAGGAGCGGGTGCGCCTGGGTATTATCGGGGTCGGGGGACGGGGCACCAGCTTGTTGCGAGATCTGCTGGCGGTCGAAAACGTCGAGATCAAGGCGATTTGCGACATAGTCCCAGAAAAAGTGGAACGCGCGCAGAAAATGGTGACCGACGCGGGCCAGCCCAAACCCGCCGCCTTCAACAAAGGCGATTGGGATTTTAAGAAGCTCAACCAGTTCGACTTGGATATTGTCTATGTTGCGACTCCCTGGAACTGGCATGTGCCGATGGCAGTCGATGCGATGAAAAACGGCAAACACGCGGCCACTGAAGTTCCGGCGGCCTCGACATTGCAGGAATGCTGGGACCTGGTGAATGCGTCGGAGGCTGCGCGCAAGCATTGCGTCATTCTCGAGAACTGCTGCTACGGCCAGAACGAGATGATGGTCCTACAAATGGTGCGAGACGGATTGTTCGGCGAGATTACACACGGCGAGGCGGCGTACCTGCATGATTTGCGCAGCATTGTGACGGCAGATGAAGGCGAAGGACTATGGCGCCGAATTCCGCACATGCAGCGCAATGGGAATCTTTATCCCACCCACGGGCTGGGCCCGGTGGCGCATTATATGGACATTCACCGCGGCGATCGCTTCGACTATATGGTATCGGTAAGCTCGGCGGAGGCATCCTTGAGTGCCTACGTCAAGGCGAAGTTTCCTGAGAGCGATGCTAAGCGGTCGGAAAAATACATGTGCGGGGACATGAACAGCAGCATTATTAAAACCCAGCGGGGGCGGTCGATCCTTTTGCAGCATGATGTGGTAAATCCCCGCCCGTATAGCAGGCTCAACCACATTTCTGGAACTAAAGGGATGTTTGCAGATTATCCTCCACGCGTTTTTGTGGATGGACAAAAGGACGAGGATTGGCAGAAGATCGATGGATTTCGCGAAAAGTACGAGCACCCGCTGTGGAGAGCGAACGGCGAGATGGCGCGAAAGACAGGCGGCCACGGCGGAATGGATTATGTGATGAATTTCCGGCTAATGGACTGCATCAAGCGGGGATTGCCTCCCGACATCGACGTCTACGATGCGGCGGCATGGAGTGCCCCCACGCCATTGAGCGAGAAGTCGGTGGCGGAAAACGGACAGCCACAAAAATTTCCTGACTTCACCCGCGGCCAGTGGCAAAGCCGCCCCGACTCAGCACGCTTCGCGGCTTAACGTGGTCGGCCAAAGGGTTATTCTGTGGTGACAGAAAAGGTCTCCTATGGCACAAATCGCGCTAGCCGAGCGTCCGCAAGAGACACTAAAGAGTTCCCCGATCGGAAAACCGGCTACCGGACGCGTGGTTTCCCTGGACGTGCTGCGCGGCACAGTGATGATGTTGATGTTGAACGAGGCAACGCAGCTTCCAAGAGTGGCGCAGTCGTTTCCCCACAGCTGGTTTTGGAGGGCGATCGCATTCAATACCGACCACGTGCCATGGCAAGGCTGCTCGCTGCATGATCTGATTCAACCGGCATTTTCCTTTCTCGTGGGCGCCGCCCTCCCCTTCTCCATCGAAAGCCGCAAGATGAAGGGGCAGACTTTCAGGTACATGCTGGGACATTCCGTCTGGCGGGCGCTCCTGCTGATCTTTCTAGGCATCTTTCTTCGCTCGCTAAGGTACGGCCAGACCTACTGGACGTTTGAAGACACGCTTACGCAAATCGGATTGGGTTACGTCTTTCTGTTCTTACTCGGATTTGCCAGGGTTCGAACTCAGGTCATCGTGATGATACTGATCCTGGTTTGCTTCTGGGCAACGTTCGTGCTTTACCCCGCCCCCACAGCTAACTTCGACTACCCTCGAGTGGGAGTGCCGCAGAACTGGGAACACAACTACACGGGATTCCTTTCTCATTTCAACAAAAACTCCAACTTATCTTGGGCGTTCGATGTCTGGTTCCTCAATCTGTTTCCGCGCGAGCATCCTTTTATTTTCAACGACGGAGGCTGGTCCACCCTGAGTTTCATTCCTACGCTGGCTACGATGATCCTTGGACTCCTGACCGGAGAGTGGCTCAAGGGTGATCGCCTGAAAGCACAAAAATTGCGCGGGCTTGTGATCGCAGGCGTGGGGCTCGTGTTATTGGGCCTGACTTGCCAATGGCTTGGGATTTGCCCGATCGTCAAACGAGTGTGGACGTCGTCTTACACCTTATATAGCGGCGGACTGGTGGTGCTGTTACTGGCGGTGTTCTACGCACTCATCGAATGCAAAGGGTGGCGGGCGTGGGCGTTTCCGCTGATTGTCGTCGGTATGAACTCCATTGCCATCTATGTAATGAACTGGACGATGGAGCCTTTCGTGCGGTCGGCACTCGACCGCCATTTGGGATGGCTCATTTCTTCCGTGACCAGCCCAACCTTTCAGCCAATCGCATATGGTTTTGGAGTCATGCTGACTTTTTGGCTAATTCTCTACTGGATGTACCGGCGAAAGCTCTTTCTGCGAATTTGAAACGACAGCCCTGGCATCAGAGGTCCGCGCATAGCGTTCGCCAGCGATCGCTGCGAAGACACCGCTGTGGCGGTGCGATGGCGGAGCCCGCGGTTCACCGGATCACCGCTCTGCCCTTGCATCAACTCCTGGAATCCACCGCACCGCGTTATCGTGGTAGAGCTTCCGCAGGATAGGCTCCGGCAACTCCAGACCCTGCACCTTGCGGCCGTGGACCTCGAAGGTTTCATTCGTGGCAAAGAACTTCCAATCGCGGGCGTAGGTGTCGTTCCATTCTGCGAGCGCCTTTGCCGAATCGTCTTTCGGCATGACTACCAGATCGGTCCCGTAGAGGACGCGGTCCTGGTACTTGATCAGGAATGCCCGTACTTTTTCGCGCGGCTGCATCATCAAGTACACAATTCGGGCCGCCGTATCGACGGCAAAGTTTGGATAGCGATCGAAACGCTTCGCAATGTCATCAACGTTCGTTTCCATGCTGCCCAGATGCGCGCCCACGACCCGGAGCTTGGGATTTTCGGCGAGAAAATGATCGCGCGCTGCAAGGATAGCGGCTTTCGACGGCCACTCGGGATGAGCGTAAGCGTATTCCTCGGGATGCTGCTGGTAATACTCATAGTCAGGACTGGCCGGGTTTGGGGGCTGCCAGCAAGAATCCGGCTCCGCGATGTGGGCGACCACGGTGTGATGGTGGGCGGCAATCGACTGGTAGATGGGTTCGAAGGCAGGATCGTCGGGCATCACGTATTTTCCCGCTTTCGATTTCATCTCCATGCCCATAACTTTATAGATCTTCACCGCAATGGCTCCCTTACCGAAGTCGGCATCGAGCTGGCGGATCGTTCGCTGGGCGAATCCCGGATCTTCGAAGTCGTAAGGACTAAAGGTGGTACAGAAGAGCGCCCGGCCCGCCGTGACGTGGACGACCTTGAGCACGTCGCTCCGCTGCGGCTCCAAGCCTTTGCCGTAGGGATCGCGGTCATCGATGACAAGAATGTCGAGAACGCGCAGGTTCAGGCGCTTGAGAAGAGTCCCGAAGGCCGGGTCATCCTTGTAAAGATGAACGTGCGCGTCAATTGGTGCCAGAGCAGAGAAGCCCGCGAGGTCGGCCGCTGCCGGCAGGGACGGTTTGCTTCCGTAGGATGAACCCCAGCCCTGCACCCAGGCGACCAGTATTGCGAGGGTCAGCAGAAAGCTAGCCAGGAACGGCAACGTCCGCTTCGAAGTTTGGGATATCAACTCAGCCCTCCAATCGAAAAATCGAAATCCACCAACTACTCTTGGGATTGTCCATGAGCTTATTTGAGGCCCTTGCCCTCCACTACCGTCACATAACGATCCACTGCTACCTCCGCAAATGTCTCGATGCGGCCACTAGGCAATGGCCAGCGGATCTCAAGTTTCTCGATCTTAGACCGCGTTCCCAGCCCCAACACTACGCGCGGATCGTGAGAAGAGAGATAACTTCCCCCGCCCGTCTTCAGGCAGGTTCGCTTTCGGTCGCCCGTCTGCCAGGTGATGCGCGCGCCAATGGCATCGGGATTACAATCCTTTCCCACCAGGTGCAAGCCCAGCCAATGGTTGTGTTCAGCCGCCAGGTTCTTCAGCAGGATCGGTCTTCCATTGTTGACGGTGACAAGAACATCGACCGCGCCATTATTATCGAAATCGCCCACCGCTAATCCGCGCGCGGCAAATACCTGGTTGAAAACAGGGCCGGCATTGGAGCTGACATTCTCTAGACCTTTGCCATTGTTATGAAACAGCAGAAACGGCTCCTGGTAGGTTACCTGGGTGGAGTGCTGCTCGATCCTGTCATCCGGGTGCCCATTGGCAACGAACAGATCCATCCTTCCGTCATTGTCGTAATCAAAAAACTTCAGACCCCAGCCGCTCATGAGTCGTGTGGCGGAGCTGATGCCTAAAGGAAATGCCAAGTCGTCAAAGGTGAGATCGTGGTTGTTGTGGTAGATGGAGTACATCTCGTGATCGACATTCGAGACAAACAGATCCGGCCAGCCGTCCTGGTCATAGTCGGCGGAATCGACACCCATGCCGGAGCGGGCGCGACCATCTTGACTGTAAGCCACCCCGGCCGCGAGGCCGATTTCTTCGAACTTGCCTTTACGATTCACAAAGAGAAAATTGGGAACAGTGTCATTGGCGACGAAGAGATCCATCCAGTTGTCGTTATTAATGTCGGTCGCAACCGCTCCCCATGCCTTCCCCCGCGCCTTCGCGATGCCGGTTTCCTCCGAGACATCACGGAATGTGCCGTCGCCGTTGTTATGAAACAAGTAGCTCGGCATCGGCTCATACACCCGGGGAAGGCAGTAGTAGCGTTCGCCGGTACGCGCGTCGCCGCAAAACTTGTTCTTTGATTTGTCAAAATCGACGAAACGGCACACAAAAAGATCGACTTTGCCATCATTGTCATAGTCGAACCAGACTGCACTGGAAGCCCAACCCGGCGCAGCCACACCTGCCTTTTCGGTTACGTCAGTGAAGGTGCCATCGCCATTGTTGCGGTACAGAATGCTGCGGCCGTACTGTGTAACGTAGAGATCGGGAAAGCCATCAAGGTTATAGTCGGCTACAGCAACGCCCATTCCATAGCCCCCACCAGGAACGCCAGCCTTCTCCGTTACGTCGGTAAACGTACCATCGCGGTTGTTGCGATACAGCGCGTTGCGAAGCGGGGGGGTTGGGTCGAAGAAATCGCAACGCCCGCTGTTGACCAAATAGATGTCCATCCAGCCGTCGTTGTCGTAGTCCAGGAAGGCGCAGCCGGCTCCCGTCGTCTCAGGCAGGTAGTACTCCGGCGAACGGCCGTTTACATGATGCCAGGTGATTCCGGTCGTGCTGGCAGACAACGGCTCGAATAATGGGTGAGTTGGCAACTGGCCCGCCCCATCGAGCGGGTGACGGAACGCAGGGCGGCAGGGTTCCAATCGCTTGGGGAGAAGTAGCGGAAATGCGCTTAGTGCAGCAAAAAATTCCCTGCGGGTAAAGTTTCCCATTGCTCTTGTGCAACGCCTCTGTTGGAAGTCCGTGCAGTTCTGGCCTATTCATTTTTCTTGCACACGGCCCTGTCCTTCTGCCAAGGTGTAAAACCTGTCGACCGCGGGAATCTTAAACTCTTCCTTCTTCCCGCTCGGCCACCGGATCTCCAATTTCTGTACAGTTGTAGTGGCGCCCAAACCAAAATGCAGCCTTAAGTCAGAACTGGAATCATAACTACCACCGCTGATTACGTCCTGGCGAATTCTCATTCCCCTCGCGGTGAGGAGAGCCTTGGCGCCAATGGCATCACGCGGACTCCCGCGTCCACCGATCAGTTTCAACCCCAACCAGTGATTCTCGTTCTTCACTACGTTGCGCAATAAGGTAGGCGGCGAATCAATGTTATTTATCACAATATCCACATGGCCGTCGTTGAAGAGATCAGCGCATGCGACGCCCCGCCCGGAAAGGATCTCCGCCAGGCCGCTGCCCGTAGCGGCGGGCATGAGTTCGAAGCGCGAGCCGTGAAGATTCCTAAACAGCAATGGCCGCTGTTTATACGTAGTCCCCCAATCGTAATGGTCCGCTTCCGGATAGGTATGGCCGTTGGCCATGAAAAGGTCAAGCCAGCCATCATTGTCATAATCGAGAAAGACGGTTCCCCAGCCGAGAAAGGGAATAGTGAATTCACCGATGCCTGCCTGAAACGACACATCCGTAAAGCTATCGTCGCCATCGTTCCTGTACAACGTGAAGTTGTCGTCAGAGAAATCGGTGACGAATAAATCCAATAAGCCGTCGTTGTTGTAATCGCCGATGGCGATTCCCATGGACGCTTGGGCACGCCCTTCCTCGTTCAAGGCAAATCCCGAGACATAGCTGACGTCTTCGAACGTCCCATCGCCGCGATTGCGGTAGAGATACCGCGGCGTGGAGTCGTTGGCTACAATCACATCGATCCGACCATCGTTATCCATATCGGCGAACGCCGTCCCGAGTCCGTAATTGAGGCTGGGATCAGAGACACCTGCTTTCACACTCACGTCGGTGAAGGTTCCATCCCCGTTGTTATGGAAAAGATGGTCTTGCTCTCCGCCCAGACCCCGCGGACCGCACATCACGGTCTGTCCTCGGTACCCGCAGTACTTGCCCTTCATTTGCGGACCGCCTGGTATGGGAGGATGATCAGGATCAAACTTTACATAACCGGTGACGAAAAGATCGAGGCGGCCATCACCGTCGTAGTCGCCGAATGTTGCGCCCGCAGACCAGCCTCCCAGAGCGACGCCGGCTCCTTCGCCCATATCCGTAAAAGTTCCGTCGTGGTTGTTATGGTACAAGCGGTTCTTGCCAAAATTGGCGACATAAATGTCCGGCCAGCCATCGTTGTCGAAATCGCCTACCGCGACGCCGAATCCCCATCGATCGTTGGCCACACCGGCCTTGCCCGTGACATCGGTAAAAGTCCCGTCTTGATTGTTATGGAACAAAGCAGCGTGCGGGATTGGACTCTTCCCCTTAAGGCTGTCGAGAGTCCCGCCATTGACGAGATAAATGTCCGGCCAGCCGTCGTTGTCGTAATCCAGAATGGCTACCCCGGAACCCAGTGTCTCGAGAATGAACTTCTTTTGCGGCGTGCCAGACTGATGCAAGAAACGATCCAACCGGGATTCGGCAGTTAAGTCTTCGAACACCACGGGAGCGCCATCCACGAAATCGCCGGCAGTGATGACACGGTTCTGCTTGTCGCGCACAGGAGGGTGAGGCTTGCCGGTGGCAGCGCCGCCTTGGTCCTGGGTGATGGGATGCCTTGACATCCCCGACTGATCGTCCTGTGCTGATACCACAGCGCACAGCAAGAGTACGCACATCAGCACGAACAAAGCGCGAAACGCGGGCCATTCTGCATTGGCGCCACCCGTCAGACGAAATCCAACCGAGCCCAATGTTCCCTGAGAAAAGCCCAGTCGCCCGTCCAATACCGCTTTCCTCCTCCTTTGTCGCTTTCTGCCAAGAACCACGCCACTCGCACCCAACCTCTCTACGGCAAATGGCGCCAGTACTCAAAAATGCTGCCGCCTGATAAAGCGGCGGTTATTGCGGTTCCGACCGAAAACTCGCCGTTGGGGGCGAAAACCGATTCCAGTACCGGACCGGACGATAATACTAAACTACTACTTAGTTCTTGACAGTGTTGATTTGTTGCGAATAGTCTTTCGAATTGTTACGGGTACCTTGTTTTAATAACTTTTTCCGCTTTTACACAAGGCCTTTCCGCAGTTTGCAAGTGATCGCGGCTCGAAGCGTTTTCTGCTAGTGGAGGCAAACCTCGTGTCAAGCTCAAGACTTGCAGCTAGATCCTCCGTCATCCTTCTCCTGTTTTGCGCCGGCCTGGTGATCGAAGCCAATCTGGCAGATGCGCAGAGCAGCAACGCCAATCTGAGCGGCACTGTCACAGACAGTTCTGGTGCGGTGATTGCCGGCGCGCAATTGACGCTGAGCAACACGGCCAAACGATCTATATTGACCTACCAGTCGGACGCTGGAGGGCGATATGTGTTTCGCGACGTGGAGCCCGGCACGTACACCTTGCAGGTGGTCAAAACAGGCTTCCAGACCGCTATGCAGACTGGCCTTGTACTGACAATAAATGCTTCTGCTCACAACGACATCGAATTGAAGGTGGGTCCAGCGGCCCAGACCGTGGAAGTGCTTTCGGGCACATCCCTGGTCAACTATGACAACGCGACTGTCCAGGGTGGCATAGAACCGCAAACCCTGAGTGCCCTTCCTATCGCGATTGCCGATGGAAACCAGCGGTCCTCCGCACAACTCGCGGTCCTGCTGCCCGGGGTGACGACCTCGAGTGGAGGCGACGCATACAATGCCCGCATTAATGGTGGCCAGCAAAGTGGCGACGAAGCTATCCTCGATGGCGCCACTCTGTCGGAAGGATACCTGAGCCAGAGCGGGATGGTAGCCATCCACACTGATTTTCCGGTTTCTCCTGACATGATTTCGGAGTTGAAGGTGGTGACCTCGACCTATGAGCCGCAATACGGGTTTACCACCTCCGGTCAGATCGTTGCCGAGACCAAGAGTGGGGGCACCAGTTTCCACGGCTCCGGCTACGTTTACCTGCGTAATGACGGATTAAATGCTAGACAGTGGGGGGTGCCAGCAGGCTCGCCCAGAACCTTTGACCATGAGATGGACGCCGGTGCCAACATCGGCGGTCCTATAAAGTTGCCCGGAATCAATAGCGGGAAGAACAAGGCTTTTTTCTTCTTCAACTGGGAGCCCTACAGGCTAAACGGTGGAGCCACGCGGCCGTTACTCACAATCCCCACCCTGAAGGAGCGAGCGGGCGACTTTACTGACAACCTAGATTCCAATGGGAATCTGATTCCAATCTACGACCCGCGCACCGGTCAGCAGTTCAGTTGTAATGGCGTGCTCAACGTGATTTGTCCGAGCCTTGAAGACCCAATTGCGCAAGCGTGGCTGGCGCAACTGCCGCAGCCGACCAGCCCCGGAACCTCTAACAATTACTTGGCGCCTCACGCAGTTCCAAATTCTTTATATACCGGATCGGATGCCTATCTGTTCCGTATCGACGATAATTGGGGCGACTTCGATCGCTTCTCCTTCTCGTTCTATCGCAGGTATAACAACTCCAACCTCGCATCCGCCCTACCCACTGCCATTTCAAGCGCCCAAGGGCAGCCCGGTCATTCCGGCGTCTATCGGTTCAATTGGGTGCATACATTTTCAGCGAAGACGATCAATCACTTTACGCTGGGTTATCTGGACCTCTACGAGGACATCTTGTCGGCCGATACTCAAGCCAAAGCGAATCTGCCCACAGTGCCGGGTGTGGCCAACACGACCACGTACCTTCCCTTTTTCAATATTGGCAGCTTGCAATTGGGTGAACCTAGCGGACCGCCGGGGCACAACATCAGCACTCGTCCGACCTGGGCGATCAACGATATTATCAGCCGGGTGGTGGGAAGCCACACGCTGGTGGGTGGGCTCGAGTGGCGCTCCGCTCAAGGAAATGCCTATGCCGGGGTCAATCAAGGCGGCACGTTCGGCTTTGGCGGCGTCACTGCCAATAACAATGTGGGCACCGCAAGCGGCAGTCCCAATGCTGATTTCTTTATCGGTGCAGCCGACACCGCCAGCGTCAGTTATTACAATATCCCGGCGATCTATGTACGGCAGACAGCGTGGGCGGTCCATTTTGGCGATACCTGGCGTGCTACTCCCAAGTTGACACTGGCTTATGGTCTTCGCTGGGACATGGAAACTCCGACCCGGGAAAAATACAACCACGCTTCATTTTTCGACCCCACTCTGCCCAATCCCGACGCGGGCGGACTTCTCGGAGCCATGGCTTTCGCCACCTCCCGCAGGCCATACCCAGAGAAGGTGGATCATGCAGGCGTAGCGCCTCGCCTGGGTGTAGCGTACGCATTGAAACAAAACACTGTCATTCGTGCCGGATACGGTATCTTCTTTGGCCAGGCCTTCTATCCGGGCTGGAATGGGGGAAACAGCCTGGACGGCTATAACGTCAACTCCGGCGTCGGTAGTCCCGGCCTCACCGGTTCAGGACAACTCATTCCCGCTATGTGTCTGACCCCCGGCAATGCGTTCTGCGTGGCGATGGGGATTCCGGCGAACGGCTACCCCACGCCCCCCAGTCTTGCCCCAAATCTGACACCTGGTGTTGACAACGGATTGGCATTAGACCCGCTCTACCGCCCCTTTAACGCCAACCAACGGGGGCGTTCACAACAGTGGAATTTGACAATCGAGCGCCAGTTGCCTTGGAAGACGGTCGTCAGCGCCGGTTACGTGGGAGCGCATGGCACCCACCTTCTCTCCGAACTTCAGCCGCTCAATGTCCTCAATCCGAATGATCCCCGTGTGATCGCGAACGGAGCAAACCTGCAAAACACTTGGGATCCCTCGAGCGGTGTTCCCGAGCCTTACCCAGGATGGGCCTCATCGGTGTCTTGTCCCACATTGGGACAAGCGCTGCTGCCTTACCCTCAGTATTGCAGCAGTCTGCCTGGACTCAACGAGAACGTGGGTAACTCCATCTACCATTCTTTCCAGGCGCGAGTGGAGCGACGCCTTGACCACGGCATCTACATGCTCTTGTCCTACACCAACTCCAAGACCATTGAAGATGCATCCTCAAACACGCAGACCCAGGCCCTCACGTGGTCGGGTTCGAGTGGTGTCATCTCGCCCTACGAGCGCCGTCGCGCCCGGACTTTGGCGTCCGACGACGTGCCGCAAGTCGTGTCGGCCGCCTTTGTCTATGATCTTCCCTTCGGCCACAGCAAACCGTTCCTGAATACGAACCGAGCGCTGGACAAGGTTGTGGGGGGGTGGCAGTTCAGCCCAATTTATCGCTTCTCTCGCGGCATCCCATTCTTTTTCCGCGATAACGGGGTCTGCAAGTCGTACGTTGGAGCCTGCATACCTGGGCTGATCCCTGGAGTGAATCCATTCCTGCAAAACCCAAATGACTTTGATCCCTTCAAAGGCCCGTTGCTCAATGTCAATGCCTTCGAGCCGTACAGTAACTTCGACACACCGGGCTATTCGGGCTACGGGCGCCGGGTCAGCAATGTTCGCGGGCCCAACTTCAAGGATTTGGACTTTTCCTTGACCAAGAGCACGAAGATCACTGAACGGGTGACCTTCAAGGTCAGCGCGAATTTCTTCAATGCGTTCAACGCCCATTACTTTGTCAATGACGAGAGTCAGAACTTCGGAGGCGATACGGCCTTTTACACCGATATAAGCAGCCCCTCGGACGCGCCGTTCGGCACCTGGAATGGAGCGGTCAGCCAGCCACGAACCATACAGCTGGCCGGGAGAATTGAGTTCTAAGCCGGTCAGCTTTTGCGTGAATCCGGCCACTCACGGAATCGTGAGTGGCCGTTCTTCATGTCGGGTGTATCCCGTCCACTCACTAGTCCCCAGCGATTTTGGTTTGCCTGTGCCGAAACCGAGTTCCGGCTGAGCTCTCCTTCGACATTCAGAGCGTGTTGTCGGAATTCAGGGCGGGGCTGTGTCGATTTCAAATCAAGCTGCGCGACGCTGCCGGTAACCGACGTTCCTCTGTGGGCACCGGCGAGCGCATGCTGGATCATGCGCTGACATGCATTTGCCGAAGAACCTAAGGCTTCAGTACGGTAGCTGGCGCGTCTTGAACGGGCACGCCTGCAGACGGCATAATCTGGTTTACCGCTGGGCTCGGTAAAGGGGAAGGTTCTTTTCTTAACTTCTTGAATTTCTCGATCTCTTGTTGCGCTTCTTCCCGTTTCCCTTGGCGCTGATAGATTCTAGCCAAGGTGTAATGCGGCTCGGGATACGAAGGGTCTAACTCCACGGCCCGTTGCAGGGGAGCGATAGCTTCTTCGAATTTCCGCTGCTTTTCTAACACGAAACCCAACCGGTACTGAGCTTGAGGAAATTGGGGATTGTAGCTCAACGCTTCGTGCAGGCGTGCTAGAGCTTCATCGAGCCGATTCAGCGATATGAGGGAGACGGCAAGGTTCAAGGGCGGCCAAGCGGAAGGGTGCTCCTGCTTACGGTTGAGCTCGATTGCGCGGGTGAAGCTCTGGATAGCTTCATCGAACTGGCCTAGAGAGTCATAGCAGAGCCCCAGATTGTTGTAGGCACGCATCATGTTTGGATCGAGTTCAATCACACGGCGCAGCTTGCTTATGGCCGGGGTGTATGCCCGCGCATCGTAGTCTAGCTTGGCCAACCAGTACAGGTAGAGAGGGTTCTGGGGATCGCCCTGGGAAAGTCTCTGCAGTTCGCCTCGCCCCCAGTCCGGGCGGTTAAGCCGGAGGTAGGCCATGGCCAGCGAAAATCTGGTCGGATCGTCAATCGAAGCGATCGCGTCGGCCTTCTCCCACGCGATTGCCGAATTGAGGTACTGGCCGTCCAGGAAAAGTATATGTCCCATCACGGTAAAGAGCTTGGCGGCGCGGGCTGAGGTTGGTTCGCGTTTCGTCTCTTCCAGCAAAATGGTTTCAGCGCTTTTGTAGTCACGCCGATTCAAAGCGCTCTCCAATTCAGCGCTTCGGGAGGGTTCAAGCTGAAGCCCCGCGAGCGATATCGGAGTGCCGTGCATTGGTAACGCCTGGGGCTCTGGGACATCTTGTGCAAACAGCGGAAACGAAAGCCATGGGGTGAGCAGGACCCCAAATATTGCTGCACGCACCCGCTTTGCCGGCCCGGAAGTACTAAGCATTGCGTTTCCTAGGGGGCAGATGCTTGCATTGCCGCAACAATTTTCGCTTTCGTTGCCAGCGCCGCCTGACTGTCAGGAACCAGGGACAACTCGCGCTCGATCTCCGCCAGCGCCTCATCGTATTTCTTCTGTTCCAAATAGATGAGGGCGCGTGACAAATGAATTTCGGGAAGCTTGGGGTCAACGTCCGCCGCTTTTTGGAAAGAAGATAATGCCTCGTCATACTTTCCTTGGTTCCAAAGTTCCAGGGAGAGCGCCTGGTGCAGACGCACAGAGTTAGAATCAAGCTTAGCGATCTCCTTCAATGAGGATTGAGAAAGATCGGCCCAGCTTCTAGCCAACAGGTACACGTATTCGGGATTTCGAGGCGCCAGCCTGGTGAGTTGCTGATACTGATCGATTGAAGCAAAATGCTCTCCCAGCGCATCATAGGCACGCGCCAGCTGCAAATGTACCTGCGGCTCGGCTGGCATTAATTTCTCCGCAATCTTTAGCTCATGGGCGGCGTCGGCATTCTTGCCGAGCGCCAGCCAACTGACGCCCAACAGCAGGTGTGCCGGACCAAACTCCGGCTGCAACCGTAGGGTCTCACGGAATCTTGCAACCGCCTGCTCGTGTTGCCCGCGCTCCTGCGCAATAACGCCCAGATTGTGATAGACGAGCGGGGATCTCACGCCTTGCTGCAAGGCCAGAGTGAAAACTTTCTCGGCGGAATCCAGGTCACCCGCCCGCAGCGCTGCAACCCCTTTAGCAAGTTGCTCCTGAACCGGTGACGCCGCGTTCTGGCCCATAGACAGACCAGCGTATACAAGGACGGGCACCAGCGCAGCAAGGATCCGGGCTCGATTCATCGCAAGGGACATTTTACTTCTCCGCTCGGCGGCAGCGATATAAAATCAACTGAACTTCCTGCGTCCCCTGATCCTGTTCAGTATGAATTCCTACTGGTCAAATCTGGCGCTGCGTTTGCTTGTTTTTTGCGGCCTCGCACTCTTTAGCAGTTCAGCCCTTTGCCAATCGAGTTTCCCAACCGAGCGGGAGAGGGTCATTACCGCGATCCAAGACCTTATCGACCAGAATCGTCTGGATGCAGCCAGGCAGAGGGTTTATGAGGCGCAGAAACGCATGACCGATGCTGGCCTAGATAACCTGCTTGGAGTCATTAATGCTAAGACAGGAGACTACACCGCTGCGGAACGAAGTTTCACGGTCGCTATACGCCGTGCCCCAACCTTCGCTGCCCCTTATCTGAATCTGGCACGCCTTTATCAAGAGAACGCTAACCGTGACCCGAAAGCAAGGGCGAAAGCGCTTGCCACATATGAGCAATTGCTGAGGTTCGATCCCGCCAACACGGAAGCGAACTACCAGGCCGCTGTGCTCTCGATGGAGCAACGCCGGTACGAAAAATCGCAGCAATATTTGTCTCACCTCCCGGCTGAGAGCCAACACATCAGCCAAGCGCTAGCGGTGCGTTGTGCAAACCTGGCTGGTCTTGGCGACCGGGTGCGCGCGGATCACTGTGCGGCTGGCTTGCGCTCCCGTCCCGATTTTTCTGAAGCCGATGCGCAAACCATTGCGCCAGCGCTGGCCTCGGCTAAACGCGAGGACCTCATTGTTGGACTGGAAGAAGCTCTGGCGAAGCGCCGGACGCTCTCTGGCCAATCTCTGCGTACGCTAGGGCTGGCCTACGAGAAGACTGGACAACTCTCAGAGGCGCGCAGCACCTTGGAACAGGCCTTCTCCAGTCTCGGTTCTTCCTCGACCGGGATCCTTCTTGACCTCGCGCGCATTGGGCAAGAACAAAAGGATTACAAAGGGTCACTCGGTTACTTGGCGCATGCTGAGGACTTGAACCCAAAGGACGCCACGATTCCGTACGATTTTGCTGTCGTGTGCCTGCAACTGAATCTTCTCGCGGAAGCCCACAGGGCAATGGGCAAGGCTCTTGCTCTCGATCCTGATAACCCTTCGTATAACTACTCCATGGGAGCAGTCTCCGTTTTCTCGGAGGGTCCGGAGCAGGCCATCCCATATTTCCAGAAGTATCTAAGACTCAAGCCGCAAGACCCGCGAGGGAACTTGGCCCTGGGCGCGGCCTATGTCAGAGCTAAGAATTACGACGCTGGGCTGCCGCTGCTTCGCGAGAGCGCGAGCCATGCCGAAACAGCATCCACGGCTCATTATTATCTGGGGCGTATTTTGAACGAAGAAGGCAACCCGCAGGGAGCGATCCAGGAATTAAAGCTGTCATTGAAATTGAATCCCGATTACCCCGACGCCCTCGCTGAACTGGCACGCTCTCTTTTGACGAAGAAGGAGTATCGGCAAGCACAGTCGGAACTGGATCGCGCGCTTGCACTCAGTCCAGACCATTATCAGGCGAACCTTGATCTTCTATTGCTATACACCAAGATCGGAGATGCGCGCCGCGATTCCCAATCGCGACGCGTCGAAGAACTTAAGAAAGCGGCCGAAGAGAAGAGCCAGGAAATGTCCCGTATTATCGCAATCAGGCCGTTGGATAATACAGGAAACTAGGATCGGAGATGCGCCAGAGGTTGACAGTGAAGCTGATTGGCACCTTGCTTCTGCAGGTGGCGATTCTGTACGGCGAAGCCAGCGCGCAGTCCCGGGAAATGGTGGAGGCATCCCACGCGCTGTATCGCGGTGAATACGATCGCGCTTCGGAGATCGCGCGGAAGTACTTGAAGCTCCATCCCGGCAGCGCAGCAATGCATGTGATGCTGGCTCGCGCAGAACTCACCGCCAACCACCCTGACCAGGCGATCGTGGAATTGCGAAAGGCGCTGGCTGCCGATCCGCGTAATGTCGATGCACACTACTATCTTTGGCTGACCACAAAAACGCTGGCGCAGGGAGAATACCAAAAGCTCTTTGCGATGGCCCCTGGCTACTACCGGGTTCACCAGCTTATGGGCGAAGCGGCGGTTGCCGCCTACCGGCCGACGGAGGCAGAAAATGAATTCCGCGCAGCCTTGGATGCGAATCCCAACTCCCTTGAAGTGCTCGTGGAACTTGGGAACCTGAAACGCTCACAATCGAAGTACGATGAAGCGATCGGCTTCTATACTAAAGCGGAACACGCAGGGCCACTCAACTACGACACCGCCTATGGGCTGGGCGTCTGCTACACCTTCACCCAAGAATATGACCGCGCGGTCCATTACTTGAAAGAGTCGATTCGCATCGATCCTGTGTCGCCTGACGCCCGGCTAGCCCTTGGCAGTGCGTGGCTTCAGAACGGAAAACTCGAGGCGGCGGTCCCCGAGCTCGAGCGAGCCGTACAGCTCGACCCTCATATGAATCGCGGGTACTTCCTGCTGGCGCGGGCGTACCAGAAACTTGGTCGTAAACAGGACGCAGCCGCGGCCTTCAAAAAGGCCCAACAGGGTCAGGAGTAACACTGCCGACCATGAATTTCAAGCCGCTCGAAGCTGAGACTCCGAAGAACGCGAGAAAAAGGAAGCAATGGCCGGCAAGATCGATCTATCGAGCATAATGTCTTCCGCTGGCTCTAACCAGTTTTCATCCAATTTTTGCTACGATCGGAGAAATTGAATAGGCTGACAGAGTGTGGCACCCCGTCACCGGCTGCTCAAAACGGGGCGATTGGCTCTGCCCGGGCATCGAATAGACCGCGCCTGGCCGATCAAGTTCAGTTTGAGCATTCGCGCTGAACTCAGAAAGCGTCGCCAAGTAACGATCTCATCCTTCGGTTGTCAGCGGTAGATCAGATCCCAAGTCAATGGGTTCCCTAGTTGGGAACCCATTTCCTACGAGCGCTATGGTTGTGGAAGCAGATTACGTGTTTGAGCGCAACCTTCCCGCGCAGGCCTTCAAAGTTTTTGGGGACAAATTGGGACAAGACTTCACAGTTAGTGCGCCGCAAGTCTTTGAAAACATGGTGGAGCTAGTCGGGATCGAACTGCTAAGGAGTGCTGTAAACATGTAAGTTATTGATTCTCCGTCAGGCGGAAAGGGCCGAAAAGCCTCAACTGGCGACCCACGGTACAAAAACGGTACAAAATAAGCGGCGTAATCGACTCCTTCTGAGATCACATTATCACGATGAATGCCAACGGACGAGATCATAGTTAAGTCGATCGCTACCGCGTGGAAAAACTCGTTCCTGAGTCTCAGATAGCCGTCCCTTCTTGTCAGGTTACGTAGCGGACGGTGAGAACTGGGCAGCATGCATCCGAAATAATTTCAGAGGCGTGCAACCACGGCCTTCGGTCTGCAAAGAAAGCCGGCGGGGATTTCAGGCCCATAACGATCAGGTCACTTTTCTGGTCACGTGAAAATTCAACAACCTTTCCGACCACCTCGCCAAAAACCACCTCAACCCGAACAGCTTTCCCGAATTCCAGATTCTCGGGGGCGAGTTTTCGCAGTCTGTCTTTGGGACTGCCTGACGAATCCATTCCTGAAAGGGATTCGTCCCCTTCTTTCTCGACAACATGAAGCAACGTTAGCTCAGCACCATGTTCGTTCGCTATTGAGATGGCATAGGGCAATGCGGCTACCGACGCCATTGAGAAATCTGTCGGGAACAATATGCCGCCTCGAGTGGAAGTGAAGGACTCTAAATCGGGTACACAGGGTCCCACCGTCAGCACCGGCCTCCTCGCATACCTGAAGACGCTTTCGGCAACTGATCCCATAACCATCTTCTCCATCCCGACCCGCCCGTGCGTGCCGATCACAATTAGATCAACCTCGAAGCTTGTTGCGATGTGCCTTAGCTCCTCCCAGAAATCGCCGATCGCAACAACAATTTCGTGATCGATGTCCTTCAACGCACCGCTTTTGATCAAATCAGAAACTAATGTCTCCAGGTCGGTCTGAGCCAATTTAGCGGCCTCGACTGCGGCGTCGTACCCTGCGACATTGAATCCCCACGATGAGATGACGTGCACGATATAAAACTTAGAATGGTAGCGACGAGCAATGGATATCGCCTGTCGGAGCGCCTTTTCAGAAAGTGTCGAGAAGTCAGTCGCAGCCAGTACTCTACGCATGGACACGCGAGAGGCCGGTATTTGCGGTGCGATTTCAGCCATACTTCAGACCGTCGGTACAGCTACTCACAATTGGGATTGCCAGCCGTTCGAATAGTGCAGCCACGATTCCTTACCGCCTCATCGTACTACCGGTAGAGCATCTTGCGTCACTGGCATAGGCTCTGCTTCGCGGCCGTGCGACGCTGGACCAATAGTGACGCATTGGGGGTATATTTGCACTGTTGGCACACGTGTGAGAGATCACCTGCTGTCAGTGCTTGAGCGTTTTCGCCCTCGGTAAACCAGCAACCTACTTTTCGGAAAAGCGTAAGGACGCACAAACTATGGCGGAGCGGATGCCAGCGTTGTTCATCGGGCACGGGAATCC